>CALWZG010000020.1 GCA_944385965.1 uncultured Anaerotruncus sp. | reverse complement strand
GGCGGAAAACCGGCACAGCCGGTTTTGGACTATGGTGTAACAAGCGCAGAGTGCGGCACCGCCGCGCTGGGCCGCCCAAAGGGCGGTCACAAACAGCTTTGCTGTTTGTCCTGCGGTTATTATACCATGAACACAGAGTGGGCATGGTATAATCGGCCATTGGGACGGGAGTGGGCATCGCCCACGTATCGTCCTGGCCATAAAAGGTATAATAATCGCTCTGCGGTTATTATACCACAGGCTTCCATCCTTTACAACGAATCACGGATTTCTTTGTGCATTTTGGTGCCTTCTCCCAAAGGCTGTTCTATGGCTTTTCTGCCCCGTAATCGTTATACAATCCAATCAGGTCGGAACGGTCCCCATTGATGTCGGTAAATGCCTCCGGCACTTCTCCCACAATAACCGTTTCCGCCACACAAATATTGGTATCCACCTGAGCGGAGGAGGTATAAAGAGGCGCTACCGCCGCCACTGTCACCCGCACCGACAGCATAATCTGATGCAGAGTTTGATTGATGCCCGCTGATTGGAATTGATTATAAAAATCTGTCTCTACATAACCTGTTGGAAGAACTTGAAATTCTATCTCAGGCCCTCTTCCTGAGAAATACTCCCCGCCCAGGATAGTTCCCAAAGGAATCAGCACCGATTGGTTGGAAGCTTCCATCAAACGGTTGGACACCTGATTGGAAACCTCCGCCTTGAAACGATTGACCGTTCTCATATCGGTAGAGATAGAGCGAACCTGACCTTGCTCATCTTCTGTTAAAGCGATGATTTTGTCATACCCCATATCCTCCTGGGAAAGAATCTCCAAAACCGCTTGATTAATGGTTTCTGTAACCGCCAGTTTCGCTTGGTATTGGGCAATGGTGGTAATCATAGGCCGCAGACGGCTGTCTACAAGAAAGATTGCCCACAGCAGCCCCACCCCAAAAATCAACAGTTTCAAGGCACGCAGCTTTTTCCGGCTTACCCGAATCTCTATGGGTTTCATCCGCCCGCCCCCTTTCCTCTTTTAATTTATGCGTTTCTCATAAGGAAAGTTCCAAAACAGCCCCCTTTTCAAAGGGTTTTCTCCCCTTTCTTATATTTTGTTTTTAGATATTAAAAAGGACACCGTTTTGGACGGTGTCCTTTTTTGATGGGATTGGATATTTTTTATTTACCTTATGGCACTAAGGAAAAATTTTATTCCATAACAATGGAGGTTCCTGTTTTTCCTTGGATACCCTCTTTAGCTTTATGGAGCAAGGTAATCAAAGAGGTGCGCCCTGGTTTGGACTCAGCGAATTCTAATGCTGCTTCCACCTTGGGCAGCATAGAGCCTGGGGCGAAATGGCCCTCACTGATATATTTCCTAGCCTCATCCGGCGTAATTTTATCCAGCCACTGCTGGTTGGGCTTCCCAAAATTGATGGCCGCCTTCTCTACCGCGGTCAGGATAATGAGACAGTCCGCATCCAGCTGCTGGGCCAGCACACAACTGGCGAAATCCTTATCGATGACCGCCGCTGCGCCTTTCAGATGATGCCCCTGGGTGGTGACAGGAATTCCGCCGCCGCCGCAGGCCACAACCACCAGCCCTGCATCCACCAAAGCATGAATGGTATCAATTTCCACAATGCTCTGAGGCCGTGGAGAGGCCACTACCCGACGATAACCCCGACCAGCATCCTCCATCACTTCGTATCCCCGTTCCGCTACCATACGGTCAGCTTCTTCCTTGGTCATAAAGTTTCCAATAGGCTTGGTGGGATGTTTGAAAGCGGGGTCCTGCTGGTCTACTACCACCTGAGTCAGGACGGTGGCTACACCCTTTTGAATTCCCCGGTCCAGCAGCTCCTCCCTCAGCGCATTTTGAAGATCATAGCCGATATATCCCTGGCTCATAGCCACGCAAACCGATAAGGGGCAGGGAATATATTTTTCTGGATTGCTGCGGGTTAACTCCGCCATTGCGTTTTGAATCATTCCCACTTGAGGGCCGTTTCCATGGGAAATGATGACCTGATGGCCTTCCTCGATTAAATCCGCAATCGCTTTCGCTGTTTCCTTTACGGCGGCCATCTGTTCCGGCAGGTTCTTACCCAAAGCGTTGCCGCCCAAGGCGATTACGATTCGTTTTCCCATACTCTATACCACCTATTCAACAAAATTTGGAAAAGGGAAAGCTCACCCGCTGCCAGCATAAGCCTTTGCGGGTGAGCTTTACCCACGAGAAAAAGGGGCGATTATTTCATCCAGCGCTGGGTTCCACGCTCCTCCAGCGCTTTCAATGTAGCCTGAGGATCCTTGCACTTGGCCAGGAAAATCATAGCCGCAATGATGTAGGGCTTGAAGGAAGCCTCCTTATACAGAGGAACACGATACCGGTCAAACACGGAAGCCTCTACCTCTCCGTCCACACAGGAAACATCATTGATGTCGGCAGGCAGACAGTGCAGATACAGAGCCTTTCCATCCTTTGTGGTTTTCATCAGTTCCTCGGTGCAGCACCAATCTTTGTGCTGAGCGTTCTGAGCCAGCAACTCTTTCTCCAAAGCTTTGATGCCCGCGTCGTCTCCCTGAGCGTACAGGTCGGTACGTTTCTCCATGGCGGCAAAGGGTGCCCAGCTCTTGGGGTAGACAATATCCGCATCCTTGAAAGCATCGGCCATGTCGTTGGTTTTGCGGAAGGAACCGCCGCTGGCCTGAGCATTCTTTTTAGCCACTTCCTCTACCTCTGGCATCACCTCATACCCCTCGGGATGAGCCAATACAACGTCCATGCCAAAACGGGTCATCAGGCCAATGACACCCTGAGGAACGGACAGGGGTTTGCCGTAGGAGGGAGAGTAAGCCCAGCTCATAGCTACCTTCTTACCCTTCAGGTTTTCCACACCGCCGAACTCATGGATGATATGCAGCATATCCGCCATGCACTGGGTTGGGTGGTCAATATCGCACTGGAGGTTGACCAGGGTGGGTTTCTGCTCCAGAACCCCATCCTTATGTCCCTCTGTTACAGCATCCACAACGTCATGCATATATTTGTTGCCCTTGCCGATATACATGTCATCCCGGATACCAATAACATCAGCCATGAAGGAAATCATATTGGCGGTTTCACGGACGGTCTCACCATGGGCAATCTGAGATTTGCCCTCGTCCAAATCCTGCACTTCCAGGCCCAGCAGGTTGCAGGCGGAAGCGAAGGAGAAACGGGTACGGGTGGAGTTGTCCCGGAACAGGGAGATTCCCAAGCCGCTCTCGAAAATCTTGGTGGAGATGTTGTTCTCCCGCATGTAACGGAGAGCGTCCGCTACAACGAAAACAGCCTCAATCTCATCATCGGTTTTCTCCCAGGTCAGGAAGAAATCGTTCTCGTACATCTCCTTGAAGTTCAGTTGGTTGAGACGGTCAATGTAAGCCTGTAATTTCTGATCCATAATTCAATTACCCCTTTTTCTAATTCACTTGATTTGACAAAGTTATTGGCTTTATTCGCAATAGAGGGTAGGCAGAGCGGCGTAAACAGCTGCACACCGCACCAGATCTTCTTTCCAGGTCATTTCGTTGGGAGCATGGGCCTGAGCCTCTGCGCCTGGTCCAAAGCCGATGCAGGGGATGCCAGCCCGGCCCATGATGGCCACACCGTTGGTGGAGAAGGTCCATTTATCTACCAGAGGACGGGCCTGACGCATAGCCAGGGTATCAGGAGCGCCGGTACGGGTCTCGCCATACAGGCCATGATAAGCGGCGGTCAAAGCCTTGGTAGCGGCATGGTCCTCAGGAATAACCCAGGTGGGGAAATAGCACTCGGTGGGATATACCAGATTGGTCCAGGAAGGACGCTCATAGGTATACATGCTCACCTTAACGTCATCGCCATACTTTTTCACATTGGGCAGATTGCGGATTTCCTCCAGGCAGCTCTCCCAAGTTTCTCCAGCTGTCATGCGGCGGTCCAAAGAGACCGAGCAGGAATCCGCAACCGCGCACCGGGAAGGAGAGGTGAAGAAAATCTCACTGACGGTGACGGTACCCCGTCCCAGGAACCGGGCTTCTTTCCAGTCTGGATTGTATTTCTCATCCAGCATCTTCACCAGGCCTTTGATTTCCTTGTCATCCCCAGCGTCGTTCTCGTTGAGCGCCCGTACATCCTGGAGAATATCTGCCATCTTGTAAATAGCGTTGTCTCCACGCTCAGGAGCGGAACCATGGCAGGAAACGCCCTTCACATCCACACGGATTTCCATACGTCCCCGCTGGCCCCGGTAAATGCCGCCGTCGGTGGGCTCTGTGCTTACAACAAAGGCAGGGCGAACCTTGTCCTCATTCACAATGTACTGCCAGCAGAGGCCATCGCAGTCCTCTTCCTGAACGGTGCCTGTTACCAGAACGGTGTACTTGTCGCTGAGCAGGCCCAGATCCTTCATAATCCGGGCACCATAAACCGCTGAAACAATACCGCCCAGCTGGTCGGAGGTTCCGCGGCCGCCAATCTCCAGCTCATTCTCATAGCCCTCATAGGGGTCAAATTTCCAGTTATCCCGGTTTCCGATTCCTACGGTATCAATGTGGGCGTCAAAGCCAATCAGGGTTTCACCGGTACCCATATAGCCCAGCACGTTGCCCATGGGGTCGATGACCACCTTGTCAAAATCCAGGGATTTCATCTCCTGCTCAATGCGCTTGATGACCCCTTCTTCTCCACAGCTCTCGCCGGGAATCGCTACCAGGTCACGCAGGAATTTGGTCATTGCCTGCTGATAGCCCTCCGCGGCTGCTTTAACCTTATTAAATTCCATTTCAAACCGCTCCTTTTCAAATTGATAAATGAAACCTTTGCTTTATTTCAGAGAGGGATTCGCTCCATTCCAAACAACCCTCTTATAGTTCTCAGGGTCTGTGTCTCCCTCGGTGGAGAACATCAAAACCTTGCTGTTCTTGTCCAGGCCGATGGCTTCCCGCAGCTCCCGATACTCATCGCTCTCCATCAGGGTGGCAATCAGGCCCATGCCCACTGCTCCGCTCTCCCCGGAAATCACCTGAGGGTCTCCCTTGCAGGGAGCGCCCAACATTCTCATACCTTTGGCCGCTACCCAGTCGGGACAGGACACAAAGAAGCTGCTGTGGTTGCGCAGAATATCCCAGGAGATGGTATTGGGTTCTCCGCAGGCCAGCCCCGCCATAATCGTCTGCAAATCCCCGTCCACAATCCTCAGATTTCCGTCTGCCGCTACCGCCCCTTTATACAAGCAATCCGCGGCCTGGGCCTCCATAATCACAGTGGTGGGGGTGCAGTCAGGGAACAGGTTGGCGAAATAGCCTTGAACCGCTCCCGCCAGGGAACCTACGCCCGCCTGGACAAAAATATGGGTGGGTCTGTCCACGCCAGCGGCCTTTAATTGCTCCGCTGCCTCGCTGGCCATGGTGCCATAGCCCTGCATAATCCAAGCAGGGATTTCTTCATATCCATCCCAGGCGGTGTCCTGCACTACTACGCCCCGGGGGGTTTGAGCCGCTTCCGCGGCAGCCATCCGCACACAGTCGTCGTAGTTAACTTCCTCAATGGTTACTTTGGCCCCTTCTTTGGCGATGTTGTCAAAACGGGGTTTGGTACTCCCTTTTGGCATATGTACAACCGCTTTCTGGCCCAGCTTATTGGCCGCCCAAGCCACGCCGCGGCCATGGTTCCCGTCGGTGGCGGTAAAGAAGGTAGCCTGCCCGAATTCCTCTTTCAGCTTGTCTGAAATCAGATACTCATAGCTCATCTCAGACACATCTTTGCCCAGCTCCTGGGCGATGTACCGGGCCATGGCGAAGGACCCTCCAAGCACCTTAAAGGCGTTCAGTCCAAAGCGATAGGACTCATCTTTTACAAAAAGCCCCCCCAGTCCTAACAGATTGGCCATCTCGGTCAGATTCGCCAGAGGGGTGACAGAATACTGTGGGAAGCTTTTGTGGAAGGATCTGGCTTTGGCCACATGCTCCAGGGACATGACTTGCAGCTGTTTGTCCTCAGATTTCGGCATCCGGTTAGCGGCCCATTTGATCTGTTCCATATTGGTCCATCCTCCTTATAATTCCACTGGCCTTGCACAGGCTCTTTCTGATTGATTCCGCTTTCATCATAGCACAGTTTGTTTAGAAGTCAATAGATTTTCAAAAAAATATTTTATTAGACTAAAAATTATTTAGTTATTTGTGCAACTTTCCAATCTAATTCCCTTGCTTTCCGTATTTTTTAATGTTAAACTAATAAAAAAGAAGCTGTTTGGGCGGATAAATCCCTCTTATCGTACAACGCTTACAGCGGAAAGAGGTTTTCGGGAGAACAAGAGATCATATCGGTAAATAATCCCTTTAAATTCATTTATTTTGTTAATGGCACTGGAAAAGTGCCTAGCCTTCCTATTTTGGAATTTACTCAAAAAATGAAAGCTTCTCAAAAAAAATTTTAGGTATCACTGGAGGAGATTCTATGTTCACATTTATGGTCAATGGGAAATCTGTCCAAACTGACCTGGATCAAAAAATGTTGGTATTTCTGCGGGAAACACTGGGGCTGACCTCGGTGAAAAATGGCTGTTCCGAGGGGGCCTGCGGCACCTGCATGATTTTGGTGGATGGCAAGCCTACAAAAGCCTGCATCCTGTCCACCTCCCGGGCACAAGGGAAATCCATTGTAACCGTAGAAGGGTTCAGCGACCGAGAGAAAGCGGTCTATGGATACGCCTTTGTTCACGTTGGGGCGGTACAGTGTGGTTTCTGCACTCCCGGCATGATGATTAGCGCCAAAGGACTCATCGACCAGAACCCAGACCCCTCCCTTGCCCAAGTCAAAGAAGCCATCAAAAACAATATCTGCCGCTGCACCGGCTATAAAAAGATTGAACAGGCCATCCTCCTGGCGGCCAAGTTCTTTCGGGAAGAACTTCCCGTTCCAGAGGAAGCCTTCACAGGAGCGGTTGGTGAGAACCTTCCCAGGGTAGACGCTCTGGCCAAAGCTTTGGGAACCGCCCAGTATGCGGATGACCTCCAATTCGACGGGATGCTGTATGGAAGCGCTTTGAGGGCGGCCCATCCCCGGGCTATCCTGAAATCTATCGATATATCTGCCGCCAAAGAAATCCCAGGGGTTGTTTCGATTGTCACCGCCGCCGATTTAAAAGGAAAGCCCAAGGTAGGCCATCTGAAAAAGGACCAGTGGGTTCTGGTTCCGGTGGGCGGCGAGGTTCATTTCCGGGGGGACCCTGTGGCCTTAATCGCCGCCGAAAGCCGGGAAGCTCTGGCCAAGGCCAAGGAAGCTATCCTGGTGGATTACCAGGTCCTCAAGCCGGTCCTTTCCGCCCAGGAGGCTATGGCGCCTGACGCCCCTGCCCTTCAGGAAGGCGGCAATCTGCTGGCCCATGAGCATCTGGTGAGAGGCAACGCTGACGAAAAAATCGCTCAGTCTAAATATGTGGTTACCACTACCTACCACACCCCACCCACCGACCACGCTTTTCTGGAGCCGGAAACCGCTGTGGCCAAACCTGATGGGGATGGCGTCATTGTATATTCCGGCGACCAGGGCATCTATCAAACCAAAAAGGAATGTGCCGAGGCTACCGGTCTGCCCATCGAAAAGGTTCGGGTGGTCGCTATGATGGTCGGCGGCGGATTCGGCGGCAAGGAGGATATGAGCGTACAGCACCACGCCGCCATTCTGGCTTTGGCCACAGGGCGTCCGGTAAAGGTTTCCCTGACCCGTCAGGAAAGTATTCTCTGCCATCCTAAGCGTCACGGTTTTGATATGGTATTCACCACCGCTTGTGATGAAAATGGCTATCTGACCGCTATGAAAGCCACTTTAGTAGCTGATTCCGGGGCTTTCGCCTCCTTGGGAGGCCCGGTTCTGCAAAGAGCCTGTACCCACGCCGCTGGCCCTTACAATTATCAGGACATTGAAATTGATGGAAAAGCCTATTATACCAACAACCCACCCTGCGGAGCCTTCCGCGGCTTTGGTGTTACCCAGAGTTGCTTCGCTACCGAATGTAACCTGAATCTTTTGGCGGAAAAGGTTGGGATTTCCCCTTGGGAGATTCGCTACCGGAACGCCATTCGCCCAGGCCAGGTCCTTCCCAACGGGCAGATTGCGGACGAATCTACCGCTTTGGCGGAAACCTTGGAGGCTGTAAAGCCCTACTATGACGCTCATCCCAAAGCAGGTATCGCCTGCGCTATGAAAAACAGCGGTTTGGGTGTGGGCATCCCAGACACGGGACGATGCCGCTTGGTGGTGCAGGATGGTGTTATTCACATCCATACCAGCGCCGCCTGTATTGGTCAGGGTATGGGAACCATTGTCACTCAGATTGTATGTGATGTGACCGGATTCCCACCCGCTCTGGTATGCTATGACACTCCGGACACCGCTGATTGCCCTGATTCCGGCAACACCACCGCTTCCCGTCAAACCTTGTTTACCGGCGAGGCCACCCGTCAAGCCGCTCTGAAGCTGATGGAAGCTCTGGATGGCGCTCCCCTCTCCCAACTGGAAGGCCGTGAGTTCTTTGGAGAGTATCTTGGGGTCACCGATAAGATGGGCACCGATAAGCCCAACCCGGTGAGCCATGTGGCTTATGGATACGCTACTCATCTGATTGATTTGGACGAGGATGGGCGGATTTGTAAGGTGATTGCCGCCCATGATGTGGGACGGGCCGTGAATCCGGTGAGTGTGGAAGGCCAGATTGAGGGCGGTGTAGTGATGAGCTTGGGATACGCTTTGACCGAGGATCTGCCTTTGGAGGATGGGCGTCCCACCGTGAAATATGGCACTTTAGGGCTGTTTAAAGCCCCTCAAACCCCCGATGTGGAAGCCATCATCATTGGGAAAAATCACTCCCCCTTGGCCAGAGGCGCCAAAGGAGTTGGGGAAATCTGCTCCATTCCCACTGCGCCTGCGGTTCAGTTGGCTTACTATAACTGGGATGGGAAATTCCGCGTCTCCCTTCCTTTGGAGGACACTCCTTACAGCAGAAAGAAGAAATAACCTATGTCCTCTTTTCGTATAGGCTGTGTATTTTTGGCCTCAGGTATTTCCTCCCGGTTTCAGGGGAACAAGCTTCTGGCGGATTTCAACGGTGTTCCTCTGGTGGAGGCGGTCCTCCGCCAATTCCCGACGGAATATTTTAACGTAAATCTGGTGGTAACCCGCTATCCACAGGTAGCCGCTATCGCCGCGCAATATCATTTTGGTGTAGTGGAAAATCTGGAACCTGGTGAGGATTTGGCCCAAACCATTCGCTTGGGGGTAGAAGCCTTACCCAAAGGACTGGACGGCTGCATGTTCTCGGTGTGCGACCAGCCCTTACTTTCTCCTGAAAGTGTGAAAAAGCTGGTGGAAGCCTTCCAGGCTTCCCCGAATTCTATCGCAGCCCTCTCCTATCAGGGGCATCGGGGAAATCCAGTCATTTTTCCTGGGGATTTGCTTCCCAGTTTGAAAACCCTGCCTGCCCGGCATGGTGGGAATCATGTGATTCAAGCGCATTCCGAACGGGTACTGCTGGTGGAGGCGTTCCATCGTCGAGAATTGATGGATGTGGATTACCGCTCCGACCTGTCCGCTTTGGAATAGGATTGAAAAGTGTCTTTCCCCTGTTTCGCTGAAAAGTTGTATAAAATAAGTCCCCAGCGGCGATTTGCGCCGCTGGGGACTTTCTTCATTCTAAGCAAAGCTTATCTATCTTCTTTTTAATTTCTCCACCGCTGCCAGACGGACACACAGACACAACAGATTTACTGCCTGTTCCAATTCCTCCACAGTGGGATAAGTAGGAGCGATTCTGATGTTCTGGTCTTTTGGGTCCTGGCCATAGGGATAGGTAGCACCCGCTGAAGTCAAAGCCACTCCCGCATCTTTGCACAGCTGGACCACCCGCTTGGCGCAGCCTTCCATTACATCCAGAGAGATAAAATATCCGCCTCTGGGGGTAGTCCAGTTGGCCACCCCAGTTCCCGCCAGCTCCTTCTGGAAAGCGTCCAGCACCACCTGGAACTTCGGCCGCAACAAAGCTGCCTCTTTCTTCATATGCTCCAGAATTCCGTTATAATTTTTAAAATACCGGGCGTGTCTGAGCATATTCAGCTTATCAAAACCAATGGTCTGGATAGCCAACAGCTTCTTCATCCTGGCCATAACCTCTTTTGAGCAGGCGAACGCTGCTACTCCTGCCCCGGGATAGGAAATTTTGGAGGTAGATACGAAGATCATCACACGGTCCGGATCTCCAGCCTTTTTGCACTCCTCCAAAATATTCAGCAGGTGGTCTTGGTTGGATTCCTCATCATAGAGATGATGGACCACATAGGCGTTATCCCACATAATCATAAAGTCATCCGCTGCGGTTTTCATCCGGGCCAACCGGCGAACGGTTTCATCCGAATAGGAAATTCCTGTGGGGTTGGAGTACTTGGGAACACACCAAATTCCTTTAATAGAAGCATCCTTAGCCACCAAACGCTCTACGGTGTCCATATCAGGACCTGTCTCGGTCATCTCAATGGGAATCAACTGGAACCCATACCGCTCTGTAATGGCGAAATGCCGATCATAGCCAGGAGCGGGACAGAGAAACTTGACCTGATCCAACTTGCACCAGGGCTTCGCGCCAGGACGCACGCCATGCAGCATCATCTTTCCGATGGCGTCATACATTACAGCCAGGCTGGAGTTACCGCAGATGAACAGCTCATCAAAGCTGACCCCCAGCATATCACAGAAGATGGCTTTACACTCAGGGATTCCATCAAAATCTCCATAATTGCGGCAGTCTGCTCCATCCGCTGCATCAAAGGAACTTTTGGAATTCAAAACATCCATCATATCGCTGACCAGATCCAGCTGGTCGGCAGCAGGTTTGCCTCTGGACATATCCAGCTTCAGCCCCATTCCTTTGCGGTCCTCATACTCCGCCCGTAACCGCTGATGCAGTTGTTCTAACTCTGCTTGGGACAGTTCGCTGTATTTTTCCATTTGTTACGCCTCCACCAATCATATCCTGTTCGTGGTTCTCCACGTGTATCTGTCTTTATAGTATATGACAAAGGAAGACGTTTTGCAAGATTAAATTTTCATTCCTGCAAAAATAAACATTTCGCACGATTTCAGCCTTCACTTGACTGGTAAATCTGTTTGATTGGCACATCAAAACGCATAGCCGCTTCTCTGGCACTGTCATATTCGACGGCTTCCTTTTCAATTCCTTCATATTGGCTGTGCTTTACCGTCACCATACCGTAGGGGGTGGAGACCTGCCGCAGCTCCCGTTCCATCACTCGGCGCTCCATCAAGCACCGCCGCAATCCAATGGTCCCGGTATGCTTGAACACCAGTTTAGCCAGTCGTTCCTCGTCTTGGGGTTTGCAGAGCAGTCCCAATAGAACTGCGGGACGGTTCTTCTTCATTTGGATAGGTGTAAACCACACATCCAAGGCGCCTTCTTCCAAAAGCCGTTCCATAGCGTATCCCATCTGCTCTCCTGTCATATTGTCCAGATTGCACTCCATCTGAACCACCTGGTCCGCCTTGTCGCTGTCTTCCTCCTCAATCAGACTGGCCCGCAGCACATTCGCCCTAGGAAAATCCTTTTTGCCTGCTCCATAACCAGTTTTCAGCAGCTTGAAGGAACCTGCTGGTCTGCCTTTAGACAGGGCCGCCGCAATGGCCGCTCCGGTGGGGGTCACCATCTCCCCCACATTATCGGTAATCCGCAGCTCCAAATCACTGGAGGCGATAATCTCCGCTGTGGCAGGCGCTGGAACTGGCATGATACCATGCTGACAGCGAACTGTCCCTGTTCCTTCATACAAAGGGGTAGTATACACCCGCTCAATCCCCAAATCATCCAGGCATACCGCTGTACCGATAATATCCACAATGGAATCAATGGCTCCTACTTCATGGAAATGTACCTCATCAATAGGTTTTCCATGGACTTTTCCCTCCGCTTGGGCCACAATGGTAAAGATTTCCTTGGCCATTTTTTTGGCGTTAGGGGTCAAAGCACCCTTTTCAATAATGTCCAGCACGTCCTGCAAATTGCGGTGGATATGGGGATGGGAATGCTCATGAGCGTGTTCATGGTCGTGTGAATGTCCATGCTCATGGGAATGTTCGTGGGGATGCTCATGTTCATGAGGGTGGTTATGAGCGCAGGCTTCCTCTTCTAAATGGACATCAAAATCCTTGGCGGTGATGCCCCGCTTATTCACCTGACTGATATGCAAATGATACCCTCCTACCCCCAGGCTGTCCAACGCTTGGCGCAGCTTTTCCTCACTGGCGCCCAAATCCAAAAGAGCGGCAACTGTCATATCACCGCTGATACCAGAATAACATTCCAGATACAAGGTTTTCACACAAACTCCTCCTTCAAAAAGGAGGGCGCTTTCCCATCCAAGAAAAGCCCCCTCCTGTAAAAATTTCAACCCAATCAATATTCCGCCGAACCGGTGGTTCTGGGGAAGGGCAGTACATCCCGGATATTGGAAATTCCGGTGATATACATAATCAAGCGCTCAAAGCCCAGACCATAGCCGGCGTGCTTGGTACCGCCATACCGGCGCAAATCCAGATACCAGCTGTAATCCGATTCCTTCAAGCCCAATTCCTTCAAACGGGCCAGCAGCACATCAAGCCGCTCCTCACGCTGGCTGCCGCCGATGATTTCCCCGATGCCGGGAACCAGCAGGTCCACCGCCGCTACCGTCTTGCCATCGTCGTTCAGGCGCATATAAAACGCTTTTATCTCCTTGGGGTAATCGGTGACAAACACCGGTTTTTTCATGATTTCCTCGGTGAGATACCGCTCATGCTCGGTTTGCAGGTCGCAGCCCCAATACACCGGATACTGGAACCGGTCTTTCACCTTTTCCAGCATCTCCACCGCTTCTGTATAGGTGACTCTTCCAAAGTCAGAATCAATGATATGATGCAGCCGCTCAATCAGGCCCTTGTCATAGAAATTATTGAAAAACTCCATCTCCTGAGGGCAGTTCTCCAACACATAGGACAGGACATATTTCACCATGTCCTGCGCCAGCTCCATATTGTCCTCCAGGTCAGCGAAGGCGATTTCCGGCTCAATCATCCAGAACTCAGCAGCATGACGGGCGGTATTGGAATTCTCTGCCCGGAAGGTGGGGCCAAAGGTATAGATATTGGAGAAGGCCATGGCCATACATTCTCCCTCCAGCTGCCCGGAAACGGTCAGGCTGGTACGCTTGCCGAAAAAGTCCTGGGAAAAATCAATCTCACCATCCTCAGTTCTGGGTGGATTGTTCAAATCCAGGGTGGTCACCTGGAACATCTCACCAGCGCCCTCACAATCGCTGCCGGTAATCAGCGGGGTATGCACATAAACAAACCCACGCTCGTTAAAGAATTTATGGATGGCGTAAGCAGCCACCGAACGGACACGGAACACTGCGGCGAAGGTATTTGTTCTGGGTCTCAGATGGGCAATGGTGCGCAGGAATTCCAGAGAATGACGCTTCTTTTGCAGGGGATAGTCCGGAGTAGAGGTCCCCTCTATCTGAATTTCCTTTGCGTGAATCTCGAAAGGCTGTTTGGCGTTGGGGGTTACCACCACATCTCCGTAAACCACCAAGGCGCTGCCCACATTCAGCTTGACAATCTCCTGAAAATTAGGAATCTTGTCCGCCTCCAAAATCACCTGAAGATTTTTAAAGGACGACCCATCGTTCAACTCGATAAAACCGATGGATTTTGAGTCACGGATGGTTTTTACCCAACCGCAAACGGTGACAGGCGCGTCCACAAAGTCCTGCACCGAAGTAAACAGCTTTTTAATCTCAGTGCGTTTCACAATACAACCACCTTTATAAAAGATTCAGCGATACTTATTTATCATAACATAACTTGTTTGGAAATTCCAGCGTTTTCTCCAGAGCCATGTAAAAAAGCGGGCGCCCAAGCTTCCTGCCTGGACGCCATCAGAGGCCTCAGCCTCCACTTTCCAAAAAGCTCCGGCTGTTCTGAGCCGACTTTCGATCGGCAATCACACAAACGATAAGGCCCAACAATCCCACCAGCACAAACGCCACACCTGTGAAAAATACCACCTTTACCACCGTAAAGTGACGTTTTTCCAGTATCAGGGGAAGCACCTTTTCTTCAAGGCTCTCATTCCCTGCCCCCAGCTTCTCTTTCACAGCGGACAGCAGCTCCTGGTAGGTGGTATCGTCCAGCTCCTTCAGCACCCCTGTAAAGGGAACCGTTTTGGTGACGGCGGGACCGCCTTCCATCAGATAGGACAAGGTCTGATTGGAAAGCTCATCAAACTCCTCTGCGGTCTCCTCAGAGGAATGAAGCGCAATCACATTCCCCTGCCCTATGGGAAGAATATAGTACATCTCCACCGTAGTATAGGTACTCTTTCTCCGGTTCCGCTCCTTTCTGGTGTGCTGGACATACTCTTTCTTGAACCTGCCCAGCATGGCTGTCAGCTCACCAGTTACCGGCGTATTAGGCTGCAATTGTTCCTGCTGAAGCTGATTGAACGGGATTGGCTTACCAAAAGCCGCTTTCAGCTCCGGCAGGCTGGTACAAATGAAGATTGTCCCCATAATCAATAAAAGCACCAACACTACCGGGAGCGCTCTGCTTTTCATCACTAATTCTGGTCCCTCCTCTCAGGAAATCAGCCTGGAGGCCAAGCCAAGCTCCGCCCCGCCAGCACATGGAAATGGAGATGTCCCACAGTTTGTCCCGCCATAGGGCCGCAGTTGGTCACCACCCGGAAATCATCCCCACAGCCCAATTCCTTTGTCAGCTTGGCGATGACCCCAAAGATATGCCCCACAATCCCACTGTTTTCATCGGTAATTTGGTTGGCCCCTGTAATATGGGCTTTGGGAACCACCAAAAAATGCACCGGCGCCTGGGGGTCAATGTCATAGAAGGCATAGCATTGCTGGTCCTCATACAGCTTGTTGCTGGGAATCTCTCCCGCTATAATCTTACAGAATAAGCAATCCACTGAAATCCTCCTTTCCATTCCCGCCAGAATCTTCTGGCGGGAATGATGTTTTATTTCACGAATTTCTCCACAATCATGGGCAGTTGCTCCAAGGCACCCTCCAGCTTGCTCAAATCCTGGATGCCTCCCATAGCGGAATCAGGACGTCCACCGCCGCTTCCGCCGCAAAGGGCCGCCAGCTCCTTGATGATTTTTCCAGCGTGGGCACCCTTAGCCACAGCGTCTTTTCCGCAGCAAACCAGCACACTGGCTTTTCCGCCGTTGACCGAGGCGAAGGCGCAAACCATATCAGGATGCTGGTCACGGGCTTTATCACCCATAGCACGCAGCGCTTCCGTCTTGGCGTCCTTCATGGTGGTCCAGGTCACCTTCAGGCCAGCCGCTTCCTTCGCCTGGTCGAACATGCCGCTTGCCTGGGATTCCGCCAGCTTGCTGTCAGCGGCTTCCAGCTTCTTTTGCAGCTCTTTGATTTCTCCAGCGGCGGCGGCGGCCTTAGCGGGCAGCTCAGCAGGACTTCCTGCCTTCAGCGCCCCGGCAGCCTCACGCAGCAGCTTGTCCTGTGCCTCAATATAAGCAAGCACATTTCTGCCGGTGACTGCCTCCACACGGCGGGTTCCCGCCGCTACCGAGGACTCCTTGATAATCTTGAACAGCCCCACCTTAGCGGTATTATCCAGATGGGTACCGCCGCAGAACTCCATGGACTCCCCAGGCACATTGCAGACACGGACCGTATCCCCATATTTCTCGCCAAACAGCGCCATAGCACCCAGCTTCTTGGCTTCCTCCAGAGGCATCTCCCGCACATCCACAGGAATGGCGGAGAGAATCACACGGTTGACCTCCGCTTCCACTTGGGCCAGCTCCTCAGCGCTCACCGCGCTGAAATGGTTAAAGTCAAACCGGCAGATGGTATTGTCATAGAAGGCACCCGCCTGATGCACATGGTCTCCCAGCACCTTCCGCAGAGCCGCCTGAAGCAGGTGGCAGGCGGTGTGGTTGCGCATAATATCCTGCCGACGCTCCACATCAATTTGGGCGGTCACAGAATCTCCCACTTGGAGAGAACCTTCCCGCAACTGACCCATATGGACAAAATGTCCGCCTTTGGACTTCTTGCAGTCCTCCACCACAAACTGGCAGCTTGAGCTGGTGAACACACCGGTATCCCCAGCCTGTCCGCCGCTCTCCGCATAGAAGGGGGTCACATCCAGCACCACCGAGCCGGCCTCCCCTTTCTCAAGGCGCTCCACCAGCTGGTTCTCCTTCACGATGGCGATGACCTTGGCCTGGGCCTCTGTGCAGGTGTATCCCACAAACTTGCCCTTTTCCTCCACTCCGGCCAGAACATCCTCTTCCCAGCCCAGGTCGCCCAAAGCCTCATGGGCTTCTCTGGCCCGGCGTTTCTGCTCCGCCATCTGGGCGTTGAAGCCTTCCTCATCCAGAGTGATTTTCCGCTCCTCCAAAATCTCCCGAATCAAGTCCACCGGGAATCCAAAGGTATCATACAGCTTGAAGGCGTCGGTTCCATCCATCATGGTTTTTCCCTGGCTCTCAATATCAGCAATGATATTGTTGAGCAGCTCCATACCCTGATTGATGGTCCGGGCGAATTGCTCCTCCTCCGCCTTGATAATCTTTACAATATAATCCTGGTGCTCCACCAGCTCGGGATAAGCCTTGGCGTTCTCATGGATAACCGTGTCACAGACCTTGTACAGGAACGGCTCCTTGATGCCCAACAAACGTCCATGACGGGCAGCCCGGCGCAGCAGACGACGCAGCACATAGCCGCGGCCCTCGTTCTGGGGCAGGATTCCATCGCTGACCATAAAGGTGGTGGAACGGATGTGGTCGGTGATAACCCGCAGGGAAACATCGGTTTTCGGGTCGTCATGGTAGTTGACCCCAGCAATCTTGGCGATATGCTTCATGATATTCTGGACGGTATCCACCTCAAACAGGTTGTCCACCTCCTGCATGATGCAGGCCAGCCGCTCCAGACCCATTCCGGTATCAATGTTGGGATGCTCCATCCGCTCATAATGGCCGTTGCCATCGCTGTCAAACTGGGAAAATACCAAGTTCCAGAATTCCACATACCGGTCACAGTCACAGCCTACTCCGCAGGTGGGCTTGCCGCAGCCGTACTTCTCCCCACGGTCGAAATAAATTTCCGAGCAGGGGCCGCAGGGGCCGGAACCAATCTCCCAGAAGTTGTCCTCCCGTCCCAGATGCACAATATGGGTGGGGTCTACCCCAACCTCTTTCACCCAGATTTCCTCCGCCTCATCGTCATCCTCAAAGACCGAAACCCAAAGCCGGTCCTCAGGCAGCTCCAGCACTTTGGTAATGAACTCCCAAGCCCACGCGGTGGCCTCATGCTTAAAGTAATCCCCAAAGGAGAAATTCCCCAGCATCTCAAAATAGGTGCCATGCCGGGCTGTCTTGCCCACGTTCTCAATATCCGGGGTGCGGATACATTTCTGGCAGGTGGTTACCCTGCGGCGGGGTGGGGTCTCAATCCCCAAAAACCATTTTTTCATAGGCGCCATGCCGGAGTTGATGAGCAGCAGGCTTGCCTCGTCTGCCGCAGGCATCAGTGGGAAGCTGGGCAGCCGCAGATGTCCCTTGCTCTCAAAAAAACTGAGGAATTTTTCCCGCAGTTCATTCAGTCCAGTCCATTCCATTGGTCGAATCTCTCCTTACACTAAATTACAAGATGAGGACCCATCAGGCAAATAAAAAACGCTTCTCGCCCCAGGTCTTGGGACGAAAAGCGCTTGACACGTTTTCCGTGGTACCACCCAAGTTGCGCCTACGCGCCACTCGAACAGGATTAACGCTCCCACACGCCCGATTCCTCATCGGAAGGCTCCAGGACGGCCAGCTGCCTGGTTCATAGGGCGCTTCCATCAAGCACGCCCCTCTCTGAAATGAGCCTATGACAACATTTTCCTCTCAACGCCATACCTGATAGATAGTATATACCTTAAACAGGTTTTTGTCAACGCCTTTTCCCTGTGAATCCTCAATCACTGACCAGTTTATGGCGAAACATAGCCAGCCCCTCCAAATGCCACTGCATGGGCATCTTTGGCCCTTTTCCCTCCCCTTCCACATCTTCTTTGGCACTCCTTTACCCATTGATTTCATAGGGGAATTTCCCCGTATGGGTCAAAGTGCGGGTCAGAAAATCTCTGATAAACAAGTACCTTTGCAAAACATTCTATCGGTATAAGGGATAGGTTCCAAGTTTTGGATACGCAAAAATTGAGCCGTATAAACAAAAAACCATTTTAGTCTAGTGATTTTTAAGATTGTATTTTTGCAAAGGATCATTTATAATAACATTATAAATACTATTTTTTAATTTTAGATTTTATATGGAGGGCTGCCTGTGGCGCGGAAATCCTATTCAGAGCAGGAGCGGGAACAGATCCGGGACAAACTGCTGATTGCAGTGCTGGAGTGTATTGCAGAACGTGGACTGATTCACAGCAGTATTGATGTCCTATGCGGAAAAGCGGGGATTTCCAAAACCTTCTTTTACCGTTTTTTCTCCTCAAAAGAAGAGCTGGTTCTTCAGGCTCTCCGCTACCAGCAGCCTAAGCTGTTATCCTATGCGCAGAGCCTGATGGACAATGATGACCTCTCCTGGAGAGAAAACGTAAAAACCTTTCTGACAAACTGCTGCTATGGAGCAAAAACCGGTGTGGCGGTACTGTCCATTGAAGATGAGAAAGAAATACGCAGCTGTCTCTCTGAAGAGAATTTTCAGGCTTTCCGGCAAGATCAGATCATCTTCTATCGGAAACTGCTTACTATTTTTAGGCTTCCGATGGATGGTATTGATCCCCGGCTTTTTGGCAACATGGCTTTGGCTATGATGATGGTTTATAAGGCTATTCCGGACACGATGCCGTTCCTGTTCCCAGAGGTGGCAGAAGAAATGGTAGAGTTCCAGGTCAATGCATTGCTGGATGAAATGGAGCGAGCAAAAGAAATGGCTATTAAGGTAGAGAAAGATGTTCAGAGATAAGATTTTGTATTCACAGCCCTTTGGGTTACAAGATGCTTTCATACATTCAAACATTTGTGGAAGCCAGACTTTTACACCTGGCTTTTGCTTCTGTGCGGTTTTTCGCGCCCTGCGTTCGTCTGCCCCTGTGGCAGTGCGGCGCAGGGCATTTTTATTGTTCGGAAAGAGGTGGCCTGATATGAATTTACCAAAACGAAATAGTGCGGACGGGCGCTGTTACTGGATGAAGCCCGAGGTACAGGAAGAACTGCAACCGCTCTTTGACCAGTGTATCCAGGATGCCATTGACGGGAGAATCACGCGGCTTGAT
>CALWZG010000019.1 GCA_944385965.1 uncultured Anaerotruncus sp. | reverse complement strand
TTTTTCTTTTAAACGGATTTTCAACAAAGAAATCCTTTTAAATAGGCTTTTTCTAGCTGTGCCCTTTTTAAATTGTGGAAAAGTTTTTTCTGAAAAACTCTATTTAAAGCCTTCTGTATAAATAGGATTTCTTTTTCTTTTTAAAATATACAGAATTTTTGTAAGTCTTTTTCCCTTCTTTACAAGGGCTTTCTTTTTGTGGATTTTATTTTGCTTTTCTTTATCAAAATTATTTTTAAAAAATAACTTGCTTTTTTCCTAAAATGTGATATACTTATTTTGCTTGATTTTTCAAGTGTTTGTTTTTCTGTTCGCGCCTGTAGCTCAGTGGATAGAGCACCGGCCTCCGGAGCCGGGTGCGTTGGTTCGATTCCAATCAGGCGTACCAAAAATCCCGATCGAAAGATCGGGATTTTTTCATATACCCATTCACATTTATAATGGACAGGGGGAACAGACATGACAGATTTGATATTCGGTGAACTGCGGGAAGACAAGATTTATGAGGGTTACTCCAACCTATTGGGAAGCAAAACCATCCAATGGGGTGGAAAGCCCTGTTTGGTGGAGCTTCTTCTGGCTTACACCCATGGAACCCAGATTACCCCCCAGCGATACGACGCTTTTGAGTGTTTTATAAAGGCTTGGCCCCAGATTCAGCCAAAGCTGATCCAGGCGCTGATTGATTATTATAATGAGGAGGAACGCTTTGCCTGGGGTCCGGACGATGAGGAAGAATTCGCCGCCTGGTGGCCGGAAATTCAGACAGAAGAAGCTCTCTTGAAATTCGTTACCTTGGAAACCATCCTGATTCCATCGGATTTTGTTATGACCCAGGTAAAAAAGGGGCGCTGTATCTACCTGCTGTTCTCAAGAGCCTGGGGCGGTGAGGACTGGGATAATAACGGGATAGGGGTCTGTCTGCGGAACGAGGAAGTTGATGAAATCGGCTATCAGGATATTGCATTTTAATCCGGTTTATAAAAGGCCAGTCTTTTGACTGGCCTTTTTCACAGATGTATCCTTCCTATATTATATATATTTTTCCGGCTATCAGCTTCCGGAACATCATTTTTCATCCTTCCAGCGCAGGGACCGGAGAAAAGCTTTCTGCTCTCGGGTGATGCGGAAGCTCTCTACCGCCTTCTGAATGGTTTTATTGTGGACCCACTTTGAAAGGCGCCGATTCTCAAGATAAGGCAGGGTGGTCTCATACTGTTTGGCCAGGGCGGTGGCGAAATACCAGGCAACCATCATATTGATATAGTATTCTGAGCTGTGAAGTTCACAGGCCCAGTCCAGATATTGGGGCTGAAAAGCCTCATCCAGATAAAATTTCAGCAGGATTCCCAAGGCGAACCGAACGGTATAGGTATGGCTGCTCTCCAGCCAGCGCTGCACCTGAGCCGGCAGCTCCGGCGGAAGCTTTTTAAAGGCTTTGGGGCTTAACAGGTCACAGGTAGCCCAGTTGTCCACCCAAGGGAGAAAAGCTTCCAACGCCTCAACGGTCTCTTCATATTGGCTCAGCTCTGAAATCAGCAGACCATGAAGGTTATTTTCCTCATAATAATCATGGGGCAGCCAGGCCAGAAACTCCGCCGCCAGGGAGGACCCTTTCAAGGATTTGGCCAGCTTTCTCAAAGCGGGGGTCCGCACCCCCAAGACCCGATTTGGGTCCACAGTAGGCATCAGACCGCATTGAAACACTTTATATTCCGGCTCACTGAGAGACCTGAGCTGCTCCTGAATGGATGCACAGGCTGAAGGCTGTTGATTTTTCTGGGTCAAGCTCATAAAAATTCCTCCACGAAACTTTTAAACTCACAGAAACTGTTCCCTTTTGTTTTACAACCCTATTTTAACATGGTGGAGCTGGGTTTTCCAGGAAGAGTTTTCCGTGAGGAAGGCCGCCATTTTTTATATTTATATAGTAGTATAGAAGAAAAACCCGGCTGTCCTCTCAGCGGACAGCCGGGTTTTCATATAAAAGCCTTATCCTAAAAGAGCTGGCAAACATTCTGACATAGCCGGAATAGCGAAAGTCAGCGCCGCCATAACGGTGACAGTAGCAATTACATACAGGGTATCCGGGAAGGCTTCATCCACCTTCATACCCAATACACGGCAGGAGGTAAACAGGTTCACAGACAGAGGCGGTGTCAAAGAACCAACCATCAGGTTCATCAGCATGGCCACGCCGAAATGAACCGGCCCGATTCCCAAAGTAGTGGCAATGGGCAGCAAAATGGGGGTGACCAGAATAATGATGCAGATGGTTTCCATAAAGGTTCCCAGGAACAGAAGCAGAATGAAAATGAAAGCGATAATCAGGAAGCTGCTGCTGGTGATGGAGAGCAGCCACTCAGCGAACATCTGAGGTACCTTCTGGGTAGACATAATCCAGCCGAAGGGGGTAGCGCAGGAGATAATCAGCATGATAACGCCGGTGGTGGTTACACTCTCCGCCGCTACCTTGAAGAACTCCTTGAAGGTCAGCTCCCGGTAAACAAAGGCGGCCAGAATAAAGGAGTAAACCACAGCTACAACCGCCGCCTCAGTAGCGGTGTAGATTCCAGAAAATACGCCGCCCAGAATGGCCACAGGCATCAGCAGGGGCAGGATGGCGTCCAAAGTAATCTGAATCCGCTCTTTAGCGGTATACACATGCTCATCCCGTTTCTCTTTTTTGTTGCGGCGGATGGCGAAAAAGCAGTTCAATCCAATCAAGGCGCAAATGGTGAGCAATCCGGGGATAACACCCGCCAGGAACATATCACCGATAGAACAGCTGGCAGACTGGGCATAAACTACCATGGTAATGCTGGGCGGAATGATACAGGCCATGGTACCGCCGGAAGCAATCAAGCCTGCGGTCAAGCCTTTGGGGTATCCCTGCTCCAGCATTTCCGGTCCAATGATTTTTCCGATGGCGGCGGCGCTGGCTACACCAGAACCGGATACCGCTCCAAAAAATCCGCAGGCGGCCATAGCGGTGGCGCCCAAACCTCCGGGAACCCGGCGCAAAAGCATGTTGGCGAACCTCATTAGTCGAGGCGTACTTCCATAAATCATCAAGGCTCCGGCGAAAATAAACATAGGCATAGCCAGCATATTAAAGGAGCGGGCGCCGCTGGCCATACGCTGAATGACAATTTCCAAGGGTGGGTTTCCGTTAATCATCAAAAGGGTCATGCAGCTGATACCAATGGAAAAGGCCACTGGCACACCGATGACAAGGCAAACCGCTAGGACGGCGAACAAGCAAATCAAACCTGTACTCATTTGTTCAATTCCTCCTCAATCATCCCCACGTTTTTCCCCGCGATTTTCTGGGCGTCCAACCAAAGCCGTACCAGATAGAACACAATCATCAGTACACAGCCCAGCAGAATGGCAAAATAGTTAATGGCCATAGGCAGTTTGAGGGCGGGGCTGAAAATCTTCATATTTTTCTCCATCAAACCGGTGGACAGATAGGAAACCATTCCTAAGAATCCAATGCAGATTAAATCACCCAAAATCTCAAAAGCGTAGGTTCCTTTGGAAGGCAGCAGGCGGATAAAAAAGTCGATGCGGGTATTGGTGTTGTTGATGGTGGCCATAGCCGCTCCCAAAAAGGTCACATAGACCATCGCCATACCGGCTACCTCCTCCACCCAAGTGAAGGCGTGGTCAAAGAAGTTACGGTTTACCACCTGCATGGTCACGATAATGGTCAGGCAGCAAATCATCACGCAACTGATAATTCTTAACAGCAGTTTGATACCGTCAAGGACTTTTAACAGCAATCAAATCACTCCCTTTTCACGAATGAACACAGGCGGCCAAGGTCCGCACCGAAACTGATGAAGTCCAAGCAACGGACCCATGGCCGCCCCATTGGTTACACAGAAGAAGTTTAAATTTTATTTCCCATTGAAGGAGGTGGCCAGGTCTACCCAATACTGACCATTCTCAAAACTGTCGATATAGTTCTGCCAAACAGGCTGCATTTTCTCCTGGAAGGCGGCCACATCTATCTCGTTTACCTCAATCTCCCCAGACTCTTTGAGCAGGTCCAGATATTTCTGCTCATCATTCTCGGTCAAATCCACCTCACGGGCGTTGGCGGCTTCTTCCATCAGGATGGTCTGATAATCGGCGGGCAGAGAATTGAACCAGTCAGCGTTGCACACCAGAGGAGCGGCGTCATACATATGACCGGTCAGAGACAGGTACTTCTGCACATCCTGGAAGGAGGAGGTGTAGATATTGGCCAAGGGGTTCTCCTGACCGTCAATGGTACCATTCTGAAGGCTGGTGTAAACATCGGACAGAGCCATGATGATAACAGAAGCGTCCAAAGCGTCAAACATGGCTACCTTCATGCTGTTCTCGTTGGTGCGGAACTTGATGCCCTTCATATCCTCCGGCTTGACAATAGGCCGGATGTTGTTGGTCATGTGCCGGTAACCGGATTCCCAGATGGACAGCACCTTCACTCCGGTTGGCTCCAAAAGCTGGGTAGCGAACTCCTGTCCGAACTCTCCGCCCCAAGCCGCTCTGGCACTCTCCAGGCTGTCAAACAGGAAGGGCAGCAGAGCCACATTCACCTCTGGGTTCATGCTGTCCCAGTTGGCGGCACCCATCTGCATGCAGGCTTCCACGGTACCGGTTGTCACCTGCTCCAGCAGGTCAGACTCACCGCCCAAAGCGGAATCGGTGTAAATTTCTACCTGGATTCCTCCATTGGTCCGCTCCTCAACCGCTTTTTCAAAGCTCTGCAAGGCAATGGTGGAGGGATTGGTGGCAGACATAGCCGAACCTATGTTCATTGTATAAGTCTCAGAGGGGGTGTCTGTGGAACCGGACTCTCCGCTGGCGGCAGCGCCGCCTTCAGAGGTACTGGAGCTGGAAGCTCCGCCACAAGCCGCTAAACCTGCGGTCATAACACCAGCCAACAATAAGGCGACAATCTTTCTCATTTTTCTTAATCCTCCTTAATCTTTAACCCTGCGTAAAGGGTATCAAACCCTTTACGCTTGCGGGCTTTGAAACAAATTCCAGTCGGCTCCAAAAGAATGGCCGCTGTGTGGTCTGCTTTTATTCATTCCAAGACAAGTTTCTGTGTCTCGTCCATTCAGTGAGAACGATATTTTTCTGTCATCCGTTTGAGCTGGGTAATCTTACAGCGTGTAGGTTCATCCACCGCGTAATCCTCACAAGCTCTCACCAGATGGCAAATTACCCCATCAATAAACTGTTGGGCATTCAAATTTTTGATCGCCCGCAGAATGATTTCATGCTCTTTCAGGTTGCTTTCCAAGGTGCTGAACTTCAGCGGTGTATGGCTGCTGCTGAGGTAGGTGAAATAGGTCAGCTTATTGGTGTCCAGCCCGGTATAAAGCTCAAACACCTTCTGATTCCCACAGTACCGCATATAGCACCGATGGAAGCGGGCCTCATTCTGAACCCATCCCTCATAGGAGAGATGCTCCGGGTCGCTGATACATTCCTTCATCAGCCAGATAACCTGTTCCAGCTCCTCCGCGATTTCCGGGTGCTTCCGGGCCTGCTCAATAATTTCATCCGCGCAGAAAATCTCAAACATCAAGCGTACCTGAAGCCGCTCAATCAAATCACAGTTGGTGAAGGTGCGCACCACCATACTGCGGCGGGGCAGGGCCTCCACATAGCCCTCTGAAATCAAACGGTTCAAAGCGTCCTTAATGGGGGTATGGCTCACGCCAAATTCCTCAGAAAGCTCCCGAACCACCATTTTTTTTCCGGGGGCATATTTTCCTGTGTAGATATTGGACCGAATCCTGTCAGCCACCATATCCACCAAAGAGGTATTGATAAACCGTCTTAAATCATTGCTGTCTGTACCTGTATCAGAAGAAGCAGCTTGAGTTGTGATATCATCCTCCATCACAAAGTGTCACCTCAAATTTACCTAAAGATTTTTGATGAACTTAGGATAACACACCCTGAAATCCTTTTACAAGCATCTTTATAAACAATAAATCTTTATTTTTTTGTTGAATTTGCCACTTTTTCTTAAAATTCTTGTCTGTTCTTATATTTTAAGGTACCCAGCAAACCATCCATTTTTTTTAATTTAATTTAGGCAATTTGTCCCTTGCATCTTCCCCAAAAATGTTTTATTATGAATTTAAAATTTACCTAAAAATTTTTGATTAAACGAATTTAACCAAACCATTCAGATTTGAGGAGTCATAACCATGTGTTTGGATTCTATCACTTCCACTTTTTTAGACCTGTGCCATCTGATTCACGCCAAGGGGCTGGTCAGCGGTTCCGGCGGCAATGTGAGTATGCGCTGGGGTGACCAGATATTGATTACCCCCTCTGGCCGCAGCCTGGAATCCCTGCAAGGGGACGACTTGGTTTTTCTTCATTCTGACGGATGCTTTCGTTGCAAAGATGGAGGGAAGCCTTCCCAGGAATGGCGGATGCATCTGGCCTGCTACCAGCGTCGGGATGTGAATGTGGTGGTCCATGTCCACAGCACCCATGCGGTAGCCATCGCCTGTTCTCTGGACGCGGACCCGGATTATGCCATTCCAGTGTATACCCCTGGTTACTGTGTGCGTGTGGGCCGGCTGCCTATCCTGCCTTACGCAATGGCGGGGTCGGTGGAGCTGGCCAATCAGGTTGGGCAGGTAATCCAGAGCCGCAATTCGGTGATGCTGGCCAATCATGGGATTCTCACCGTAGGCGCTACGGTGGAAGCCGCTTTGAATCTCACCGAGGAAATTGAGGATGAGGCGAAGCTGCATCTTTTATTGGGAGGACATGGACGTCCTCTGACCCAGGAGCAGCAGAAGGCGCTCCGGGGGGGATATCATTAAATCCCCAAGCCATACCAATAAACTGAGGGGGGTGGCTTACAGCGAAAATAGGAGGTTTTTCCAATGTCCATAGATGAAAATACCCTTTTGCTTGGAATTGACGTGGGAACTACTGGCACCAAATGCTCCCTGTATGATTTAAAGGGAACCATTGTGGCCCACGCTTATCAGGAATATCCCATGATTCATCCCCAGGAGGGGTGGACCGAGCAGGACCCCGCCCGCTGGTGGGAAGCAGTACAGAACAATCTGAGAGACTGTTTTACCCGTCAGGGAATTGACAGCAGCCGTGTAGCCGCCATTGGGGTCAGCTGCACCAATGCGCTGACCCTGGTAGATAAGGATGGAAACCCAGTATACAACGCCATTGGCCACCATGACCTGCGGGCGGACCCTCAGGTGGAGTGGCTGCGGGAGCATGTGGGGGAGGAATTGGTATTCCAGGTTACGGCCAACCGTTTGGCCAAAGGGACCTTCTGCCTGCCCTCTCTGCGCTGGCTGATTGATAACCGCCCTGAGCTGGTGGAACGAGCGGAAAAAATGCTGATGCCCAGCGGGTTTATCATCCATAAGCTGACCGGGGAATTCTCCATGAACCGTCCCCGTACCAGCTTGACGATTATGGCGGACATCCGCACCGGGGAATGGTCAGAGGAAATTGTAGAGAAAGCCCAGGTTCCTCACCGGCTGCTTCCAAAGCCTTACAGCTCCTGTGATATTGTGGCAGGCGTCTCCAAATGGGCGGCCCAGCAGACGGGATTGAAGGAGGGCACCCCGGTCTCCGCCGGATGTTTGGATACCGCTGTGGCAACCGCCGCCGCCGGCGCTACCGACCCAGGGGATGCGGCCTTTACCATTGGAAGCAGCGGAAGGGTCTGCTATATCAGCGGGGAACCTATCTTCGACAAGCGGCTTTTGAATATCAGAAGTCCCTTTGATGGCCGATATACCATTGTGCAGTCTACCGATAACGCTGGTATCTCGCTGCGGTGGTTCCGGGATGTATTTGGGGGAGCGGTGGAAAGTGCCGCCAACCAAAAAGGCGTCCCCTTATATCAATATATGGACCAGCTGGTTCAAGACTCTGCCCCTGGAGCGGGAGGGCTTCTGTACCTGCCTTATCTGGCGGGGGAGAAAGCCCCTATCTGGGATCCAAAAGCCAGAGGGGTATTTTTCGGCATGGGCCTGGGGTCCAATTATGGGGACTTTTTGCGGGCGGTGATGGAAGGGGTAGCCTTCTCCATGCAGGACTGCATCAGCATCATGCCAGGTTCCCAGGACAAGAGCCGCCCCATCCCTATCGGCGGAGGGGTAGCCAACAGCCAGGTGTGGTGCCAAATCTTTGCGGATGTACTGGACCGGCCTGTGATTCAGCTGAAGTCCAACGAAACCGAAACTTTAGGGGATGTGATTATTGCGGCCCAAAGCATTGGGCTGAAAGAGATTCCCTATAATTTTGGAAAACGCCTGGCCCAAGGAGGCCGTTTGCTGGAGCCCCGCAAGGAAGCGGCAGCTCTTTATCAGCAGCAATTTGATAAATACAAACGGCTTTACCAGCAAATCAAGGACCTGTATTGACTTACAGCGTTCTGAATGGAGGAGGGCATGAGGTCCAATTCCATATCCTCTTTATCCTGAAAAAAGCTCCTGTTTTCATCACGTGAAAACAAGAGCTTTTTCTTTTTATAGGTTTGGAAAAAGGCCTTCCGCAGTATATCCTTGCAGCCATTGTCCCAAGGGTTTGGGCTGACGGGTCAAGTTCTTTTCCTCTTGATACCGGTGATGATACAGGACAGCAGCCCCAATACCCCCAACACCAAAAGCAGCTGGCAGAATCCTTCCAAAAGCACACCCAGAACCCAACGCCGTATCATCCATCCCAAAAGCCACCCTAAAAGCTGCAACAAAGTGCCAGCCAGCCAAAGCCCCCACCGGCCCCTTTCCGAAAAGAAAGAAAAGCTTGCGGAAGCAATCAGCAGGAACCCGGATAAAAACAGAGGCACAACCCATAGGCAATCCATCCCCATCTGCACCAGCGCCCCAATCACAAAGAGCCCTCTGCCTTCAGCAAAATAATAGAAGTCAATCATCAGAGTCCCCAGACCAATCAAAATGGTAACTGTACCATCCAAAATCAGCAGCGTTTGAGCGGATTTCCTTTCCATCAGGAGCCGCCTCCTTTTCATTCACCTATCAAAGGGATTTTTTCTTTTTTCATTTTATCACAGAAGGTGAGAATCCTTCAACTTGTACCTTTCACCCTCTGGAAACCTTTTTTCTTTTCAGCGTTTGACAGGGTTGTCTTTCCATTCCTGTGGGGGTATGATAAGAACAGCAGAAGGTTTCCCATTCCACACAACCGGCTTTTGAGCCGGACCATTAAATTTGTTAGGAGGCTGTCTTATGACAAAAATTACCTCAGCTCCTTTTGGGGTCACCCGCCAGGGGGAAAAGGTCACCCTCTATACCCTTACCAACAATACCGGGGCCTGTGTCCGTATCTGTGATTATGGCGGCACAGTGGTTTCCATTCTGGTGCCGGACCGGGAGGGGCAGCTGGGAGACGTGGTTTTAGGCTATGACGATGTGGCGGGATACGAGTCCCGGAAATACTTCTTTGGGGCTACGGTAGGACGCTGCGCCAACCGGATTGCCAAAGGCAGCTTTACTTTGGATGGCCAGTCCTACCAGCTGGATTGCAACGACGGAGAGAATCATCTCCATGGAGGCTTGAAAGGGTTTGACTCGGTTGTATGGCAGGCTGAAATTGTAAAGGGAGAACAAGAGGAAAGTCTGCTTTTATCCCACAAAAGTCCCGACGGAGACCAGTTTTATCCCGGTACCCTGGAGGTTACAGTTCATTTCCAGTTCAGCCAGAACAACCAGCTTTCCATCCACTACCAAGCTTCCTGTGACCGTCCCACCCTGTGCAATCTGACCAACCACAGCTATTTTAACCTGAGCGGACACAACGCTGGAGTGATGCTGGGACAATATTTGAAGCTTTACGCAGACTTCTTTACCGAGGTGGACAATCACGCCATCCCTACCGGAACCCTTTTACCGGTGGACCACACCCCCATGGATTTCCGGAGTTTCCATCGAATTGGAGAGCGAATCAACGATTCCTTCCAGCAGCTGGAAAATTGCTCTGGATACGACCACAACTGGGTCATTCAAGGGGCATGTGGAACCCTGCGCCCCTGCGCCGAAGCCTATGACCCCATCTCAGGAAGGTATCTGACCTGTTCCACCACCATGCCAGGGGTTCAATTATACTGCGGTAATTTTATTGATGGAACCCAGCGAGGCAAAAACCAGACCCTCTATGGACGCCGTTCGGGGTTCTGTCTGGAGACCCAGTATTTCCCGGACGCCAT
This sequence comes from uncultured Anaerotruncus sp., assembly GCA_944385965.1. Taxonomy (GTDB): domain Bacteria; phylum Bacillota; class Clostridia; order Oscillospirales; family Ruminococcaceae; genus Anaerotruncus. The sequence continues at coordinate 46,369 of CALWZG010000019.1, read as the reverse complement.
CCATCATCCCCAATGGGAGCAGCCTATTCTCAGACCCGGACAGACCTATGACCACACCACCGTGTATCAATTTGGCTGCCGGGACACCCTGCCCCAGGAATAAAGGATTTTTCCCCAAGATAAAAAACAAGCCATGGAAAAAATCCATGGCTTGTTTTTTATAAGTTAGGCGGCTTGAGCGCCTTTTCTTTTTGTTTTTCTTTCCAAGCTTTATACAAAGAGTTGATCACAAAGAGGAAAGAAATGATAACAAACACGCAGGCCACAGGGCGAGTGAAGAAGATGGACCAGTCGTTGTGGCTGCTGCGCAGAGCCAGACGCATCTCGCGCTCGAACATGGTTCCCAGCACCAGACCCAAAACAGTAGGTGCCATGGGGAAACCGCCTCTGGTCATGATGTAACCGATGAGGCCCAGGACAATGGTGATGCCCACATCAAAAATGTTGTTGCGCAGAGCGTAAGAACCTACCAGGGACAGAACCACCAGAGCGGCGTTCAGATAGTTGGTGGGAACGCTCAGAACCTTAACGAACAGCTTGATGCCTACCAACTGAATCAGCACCATCAGGATGGTTCCAATGAACATGGTGGTGAACATACCGATAACCACATCCATATGCTCCTTAAACAGGATGGAGCCTGGGGTCAGACCTTGAATCATCAAACCACCCAGCAGAACAGCGGTTACCGCATCGCCAGGGATACCCAGGGTAAGCAGGGGAACCATAGCACCGCCGCAGACACCATTGTTGGATGCCTCAGAAGCGATGATTCCATTGTGATTTCCTTTTCCAAAGGACTCTGGATCTTTGGAGAAGCGCTTGGCCTGGTCATAAGCCAAGAAAGCGGCGATGTTGGCACCAGCCGCCGGAATGATACCGATGGCGGTACCAATGAGGCTGGAACGGATGATGTTGATTTTGGACTCCCACATTTTCTTGGGTGGGGGAATAATGTCCTTCAGGGTCAAATGAATACCAGAGGTATCCACCTTATTCTCCTCGGTGCAGCTCTCCAAAATCTGAGGAATGGAGTAGAAACCAATCAAGGCGGGCAGCAGGTTAATGCCGCTCATCAGGTTGATGTTGTTGAAGGTAAAGCGCAGCTCTCCCCAGATTGGGTCAACGCCCACAAAGGAAAGCATCAGTCCCAGCAGACCGGCGATGACACCTTTGGCCAAGTTTTTGCCGGAAACAGCAGCGATAATGGTCAATCCAAACAGCGCCAGAGAGGCGTACTCCGGAGCGGAGAAGCTGGTGCAGAGCACCGCCAGAGAAGGCGCCGCAATAACCAGAATCAGCCAGCTGATCAGGCCGCCGAAGCCAGAGGAGAATACCGCCCAGCCCAAAGCTTCACCAGCTTTGCCCTGCCGGGCCATAGGGTAACCATCGATGGTGGTAACCACCGAGGAAGGGGTTCCGGGAATGTTCAGCAGGATGGCTGCCACAGCGCCTCCCGCGATACCGCCTACATAGCATCCCAGCATCATACCGATGGCGGGAACCGGGTCCAATGTAAAGGTCAGGGGAATCAGCAGGGCGATTCCCATAGAGGCGGTCAATCCTGGCAAGGAACCAAAAATCAGTCCCATAAAGGTCCCCACAAATACCAAAAGAAGGGTCAGGGGGTCAGTAATTGTGGCCAGAACGCCACTGATAAATACGTTAAAATCCATGACAAGTCCTCCCTTCTTTTAGTAGCCGCGAACCATTTCCAAAATGGGTTCCGGGAACTGTACCTTGAACAACACGCCAAACACCAGATACATCAGCACCATGGCACCCAAGCCAATGATGATAGCCCATTTCAAGGGGCGCTTGCTGTCCAGCATTCTGGATTCCACCGTAAAGAAAACGAATGTACTCAAGGAGAATCCAATCACATTCCACAAGAGGGCGTAAATGCAGATAAAGATAAAGGTAAGAACCGCTTTCCGTTTTACCATTGGCTCTTTTGGCTTGCTGGATTCCTCAGCTGTTTTGGGATGTTTCATAAACCAGAAAACAGAGTTCACACCCACATAAGCACACAGAATCATCATCACCACGAAAATCCCTCGGGGGAAATCCATGGAAGACATTCCATCAGAAGCTGGCATACCAGTCGTGTTGGCAACGTAAATAAGGAACCCTGCCAAGCAAAACAGCATTATGGAAACGCCCAGCTCAAAAATCTTGCTGTTTCTTTGCATCGCTTTCACCAATTCTTTCCTGTCCGAATTTTAGTCGCCAAGCGACCATTCCCTTTAAAAACATGGCCTGCCCGCGCCCCGCCAGGGACGCGGGCAGGCATTCGGCATCTAACTTAACTTACGCAGCGGAGAATACCTTCTCAGCCAGGATTTCAGCACTCTCATACAAGGTGCCTACATACTCATCCAGCTCCTCGCCATGGATACCAGGAGCCTCGAAACCGCCCTCAGCGGCCAATGCCTGGAACTCCTCAGACTGGGTAGCCCGATAGAGAACATCCGACAGATAAGCTTTAATCTCGGGGTCCAGACCCTTAGGAGCCAGAGCGAAGCAGACAGTCTGAGCTACATCGCCATAGGGGAACACATCATAGCCCAGCTCCTCAAAGGTGGGGACGTCGGGGAAGGATTCCAGCCGCTCTTTGGTGAAGGTGGCCAGGATTTTCAGCTCACCGGATTTCAGCTGGCTCATGCAGCTGTTGGGTTTGAGAACGCCAGCGTCCAGATGTCCGCCCAAAATCTCAGTTACCACACGGGCGTCACCATCGCTGAAGGGGGTCAGCTGGAAGGTGCCGTCGCCAACTGCCATATCCAGGAACTTAGCGGAAGCCTGGTTGGTGTTGTTGGTGCCAGGGTTGCCCAAAGTGATGGTGCCGGGATTCTCTTTAGCAGCGTTGATGTAATCCTCAGCGGTCTGATAAGGGCCATCAGCCTTAGCTACCAGAACCATGGGGTCGGAAGAAATGCTGCACAGGAAGTCCGCATTGGTGGGGTCCATCTGCATACGGCCCTGAGCGATGAGGCCCAGGTAAGAGGTAGAACCAAAGCCAATGGTGTAGCCATCGGGTTTGGAGGTCAGGGTCTGGGTGACGCCAACAGCGGAACCGCCGCCCTCTACACAGGTTACAATCAGGTTGATATCATCATTTTCTTTAATGATAGGCTGCAGGGTACGGGCCATAACATCAAAGGCACCGCCAGCCGCAAAGGGGATAATCAAGGTGATTTCCTTTTTAGGGAAGTTATCAGGCTTTTTCACAGCGCCTTCGGTAGCAGCTTCTCCCGCCGCCTCGCTCTCGCCGGAAGCCGCGGAACTGGCAGCTTCACTGGAAGAAGCCGGGGCCTGACTGGAACTCTCACTGGAGCTTGCGGCAGTGGAACCACCACAGCCCGCCAGTACTGAAACCATCATCGCCGCGGACAGCAAGCCCGCCACAAATCTGTTCTTTTTCATTTCTTTTTCCTCCATCTTTCTATCTTTTATTGCGGTATTCATTTACCGGGCAGTTGGAAAATGAATACAATCTACCAAAATACTCAGGCGCCCTGGTGTTTTCGTTTTTGGAACTCCCCAATGACACGCCTTTTCGTCCGGCCAATATGGCCATCATTGATTCGCACCGCCTGCTCGATGTTCCCCTCCAGCAAGCAGTCAATCAGCTGGATATGCTCTACCTGGGATTCATAGGCTCGTTCCGGGGATTGAAGGGACACATTCCGGAACATGGAGTTCAGGGCTGATATTTTTTCCGCCACCTCACTGATGAACTCGTTGTCGTTAAAGTCCATAATCAAGCCATGGAAAGCGGTATCCAAAGCGTCATGTTTCTCCAGGTTATACCGCCCATGGGAGATTACATAGCTCATTTCCCCCCGCATAGACTGCAATGTCTGACGAATTTCCGGGGTCAGCATCTCCACCGAATGTTCAATGCCCCGCTTTTCCAAGATGATGCGCAGGTCTAAAACATCCAGAATATATTTGGCGCTGAACTCTCTGACAAAGATTCCCCGATTGGGGCTAATCATCAGGATTCCATCCCCCGCCAACCGGCGCAAGGCTTCCCGCACTGGGGAACGGCTCACATTAAACCTTTGGGCCAGTTCTGCCTCTTTGAGCTGCTCGCCCTCAGCGAAAACCCCGTTCATGACTTCTGTTCGGATAATATTGTATACTTGTTCCTGTATTGTTGAGTTAATTACAGGCTGTTTTGCGCCGTTCATAAGCTACCTCCCAGAGCTTTACAATCTAAAGTGTAGATTGTATGCAATTATGATAATACTTTATCAATTTAAAAACAATAGCCAAGCTGACCGAATATTATCAAGTTTTTTATGCAAAAAGGAAATACGGTCTGTGTAATTGTACAAAATCTTTCATACAAATTTATTTTTTGATAAAATTTGTCCTTTTGGGAACCTATTTCTTACCCAGATTTATATGTCTGAAACAGCAAAAATGGCGCACCACCCTGGTTCGCCATTTTTGTATGCATTTTATTGTCCGTCTACAATTACCGAGATACCATCAGGAATCACAACCAGATGGGCGTCCGGCCCCCGGTCCGCGTAAGCCATTTCCAGGCCCGCCTGAACGGTAGGGGCATAATCCATCTTCATTTCCCGCACAATGGATTCCCATTGAGGGTCGGTAACAAAAATTACCCGATGGTTGGCCAGGACCCGGCAAAGCACCTGATACTGCCACTGGTCACGGATGGTTTTATCTTGCGGAATCTGCTCAATTTCCTTCAGGAAGGACGCCGCGTCTTTGCAATCCCGCATAGCGGCGTAAAAATCGTCACTCCCTGTGCCATCAGCGCACTTGGAGCATAACACAATCACGCCGCCAGGAGCAGCAGCGGCCTCTCCCGCTGTCATGCTCTTTACAGCCTGGTAAATATTCTGGTCCAGAGGTTCTCCCCCGTTGGAAGTAACGATAATGTCTCCCTTCCGCTGAGGCTTCACCCCACAGTAATTCCGTAGGGTCTCACAGCCCTTTAAGTGGGCCTCTACTGGGTCTCCCGCGAAAGCCGCCACCGTTTTATGGGCAGGGTCCAGAATTACATTCACAATGTATTGCAGATTGGCCATGCGCACAGCCGCCACCATATCCCGATGGATGGGGTTCCCCTCCAGAACGCCGGTCCTGGAATAGGGGTCGCTGATGAAGGCGCTGCAATGGTTTCCAAACACAGTAGCCCGGTCACAGATGCCCGGCAGGATGCTCTTGCGTCCGCCGGAGAAGCCGGCGAAGAAGTGAGGCTCAATAAAGCCCTCCGCCACCACCAAATCCGCATCCACAGCGGTTTTGTCAATGACCAAGGGAGCCCCTGAAGGCAAAATCCCAATCTGGATGTTGTCCGGGCTTTCGCAGTCATGGACCTTGATTTTTTCCTTGGCAGCCAGCTCAGGGCCGATTTTCCGCTCAATTTCCTCAGTGGTGGTGAGCCGATGGCAGCCAGTGGCCACCAGAAGGGTCACATCAATCTCAGGATTGCCCTCCCGCAGCTCCTCCAGCATGGGAGGCAGAATCTCCTTGCTGGGGACCGGACGGGTGTGGTCGCTGATGATAATGACAGCTGTTTTCTTTCCTTTCGCCAGCTCCTTTAAAGTGGGGGAGCCAATTGGAGCGGCCATGGCCTGACGAACCAATTCCTCTCCGCTAAGCTCACTGCCCATAGCGGCAGCGTTGGAGTTGAGTACTTCATAGCTTTTGCCCTCTGGTGGTTCCATACTCAAAAAACCATGACCATAAGGGATTTGAATTGACATAAACAGGTTTCCCCTTTCTCAAAACAAGCTTTTCTATACAAAAGGCCCTTATATTGTATACAATCTTCTAAATGCAATTATACGCTAATTAGCGGAGAAACACAAGTCAAAATCCCTTTGCAATCGCTTTAAACCTACTGTTTCTCTAAAAATTTTCCCTTTTGCAACAAGAACTATTCAGAAAGTTGTGTACTTTTCCAGATTTTATGCCTGCTTTTTTATTTGTGTTTTTCCTGCCAGTACCGGTCCAGATTTTGGCTGAAGAATCTTCCATTGAGTACATGCTCCATTAAGTACGCTTTCCGGTCAGGAGAAAGGGTCTGGTCCGCCTCAATCTGCTGGAAGACCTCCTCCTCCACCACACAATCAGATGACATGGTCAGGATGGGTTTCTCATTGTCCGCATCCAAAAGCATCAGCTTGGGGCCACCTTCCGCATTGGACCAGGGTTCCCAAACAGGAAGGCCCTCCCCGTTGGGGGTTCCGGTATGGAGATAATTTTTCAGGTATTGGCGGTATACCTTGGCGATGGCCAGCCGGCCGGGACGGTTAGCCGGTGTGAACACCTCATCGTCCACAGCGTACACCGCCCGCTCACACTCCATCATGGTAAACAGGTCCAGCCCATGGGTGCCCCCCATGCGCATAGCCCCAAATTCTCCCGTAATGGCAGGATTCATCCCCCAGAGGCATCTGCCCGCCCATACAGGGGCTTTTCTGCCCAGCTGGATGGAAAAGGTTCTGGCGTTCTGCTCCGCGTTCACATATCCAAACAAGGCGCTGCCGTAGTTGGTGGCGAACCGATACTCCCGTACCACCTGAGGGTCAGAGAAATCCGCATTTTTAAACAAGGGGTCATTGTTGGCGGGCAGGTCGAACTCATGGCCGCCGCTGAGTACAATCATAGGCACCTGGGTGGCCTCTCCTCGGGCAACCGCCTCAAATCCGTCCTTGGGAATGGTGACCCCATCAGCGAACAGATGGGGGAACACCGCCATGCGGATAGCGGCTCCCGCCATCAAGGCCCCAAACCGTTTGGCATCCACCCCCATCAGATATTCCCGCACCTCAGGAGCAGCGCTGTCCAGCCAGGCTACCGCTTCTTCCTGGGTAGAGGCTTTCCCATCCTCCACCACCAGCTTGGCAATGGCTTTGGTAGCGGTGCGGGCACCTGTCTCCGGCTCAGTGGTGGTGAATCCGCCGCTGAAGGTCACCACTTGGGCGAATTTTCCCCGGAACAAAGGGGAAATCAGCATACACAGCAGATCTCTGGAGCCGGAGGAATAACCGCAGGCGGTGATTCTGTTGGGGTCTCCCCCAAAGGCCTCAATATTTTCCCATACCCAATCCAGGCTTTTCAAAATATCCAGCAGTCCAAAGTTTCCTGAGTCCTCCAGAGGGTCCCCGGTTTTAATGGCGGGGATATTCAGCCAGCCCAAGGCGTTCAGCCGCAGGTTGATGGTGACCACTACCCCTTGCAGAGAATCCGCCATCAAAGGCCCATCCATCAGCTCCCCTGAATCGGTCTGGTTATTCCCTCCATGGATGAAGAAAAACACCGGAAGCCCCTCCTGGGCGTCATTGGGACGGAACACGTTCAAGTACAGGCAGTCCTCGCTGCCAATGACCTGATCCTCACACTTCTGCACCGATACCGGCCCGAAGGCTTTGGCTGGACGAATTCCAGTCCAAGGCTCCACCGGTTGGGGGGCTCTCCATCTCAGCTCCCCCACAGGAGGCTTGGCGTAAGGGATTCCCTTCCAGGCCAAAACCTTCCCTTCCCTCTCCAAAACGCCTTCCAGAGCGCCAAATCGGGTATTGCGCACCAAAACTGACACTTCCTCTTTCATGACACATCCACCATCCTTCCACCACATAATTTGATTTGTGTCCCCCTTATTATAGGGGATTGTTTCACGATTTTCAATGTCAGAGCCGTTCCCTGACGCCAAAAAGCCCGGGAAAGGATTCCCGGGCTCCACAGTATGTAGTATGTATTTACGGATTCAGCGGGGACAAATCCAGCTTGTCGAATCCTTCCAGCAGTTTTTTGGCGATTGCCACCAGCTTGTCGCAATCTCCGGGACGGTTGCCTTCCAAATTCAAAGGCAGCAGGGGGTCATGCAGGGACAGCCGCAGCAGCATCCAGCCCTGTACCTCCTCCCCTGTAAAGGACAGCCGGATACCCTCATAGGAATTGGGGGCAATGGCATAGCCTGCTTCCTTGGCCCGTGCCTCAAAAGTCTCCAGAATCTTTTTGCCGTAAGGCTTAAAGTCCTCCAATTGCAGGTTCATCCGGTACTCCCGGCACTCAAACTGGGCAGGCAGAGCCTCAATCAAAGTATCCACCTGTTTGCCTTCCCGTTTGGCTTTGGCGGCGGCGATGAGCAGTTTTACCGCCAAATAGGCCCCATCATCCAAAAAGTAGTTCTCGCTGAGGGCGCCATGACCGGAGGTCTCAATGGCCAGCGGGGAAACAATCCCGGCGGCGTTGAGCCGTTTGGATTCATTGATGACATTCTTATAACCCCGTTTGAACCGGTGATGCTTCATCCCCAGGGTCCCCTCCAGGAACTGGGTGAGCTTGTCTGAGGTCACCGAGTCGGTGACGATAGTCCCGCCGGGATACTCGGGAGCCAGAATAGCAGCCATCATAGCAATGATGGCATCCCGGTTCACCTCGGTGCCATCGTGGAGGACAGCGGACATCCGGTCCACATCGGTGTCAAAGATGATACCCAAATCAGCGTGGTTGTTCACTGTGGCGGAACGAACCGCTTCCATAGCCTGCTTGTTCTCCGGGTTGGGGATATGGTTGGGGAAGGTTCCATCCGGCTCCAAAAACTGGCTTCCGGTGGTATCCGCCCCAAGAGGCGCCAATACCTTCTCCACAAAAAATCCGCCAGCGCCGTTTCCAGCGTCCACAACCACCTTCAGACCCGCCAGGGGATGCTCATAATCCTCAGCACCAACCCCCGCTTGAATCTTCTCCCGCAGGCTCTGGGCGTAAAGGGAAATCAAATCCACCTGGGGAACGCTGGACAGGTCCTTTTCCGCTGCCTGAAGGGTGCTGGCCCCTTCCAGCAGAGCGGTAATATCCTCATGTTCCAACCCACCGTCCTGGTCGAAGAATTTCAGGCCATTCCGGTTAAAGGGCAGGTGGCTGGCTGTAATCATAATGGAGCCATCATATTGGGTCTGGGGGAACACCACAGACATGAACATGGATGGAGTGGAGGCCAGTCCACAATCAAACGCCTGTACCCCTTGGGCCAGCAGACCAGCCAGCACCTGCTCCTTGAGCGCCTGGGCGGAAACCCTGGAGTCATGGCCCACACCTATTTTTAACTCTCCCAGCTGCTTCCCTTTTTTCTTGGCCAGCCAGCAGGCAAAAGATTGGGCAATCAGGTTCGCCGCCTCCAGCGTCAGGTTCACCGGCTGTCCCTCTACACCTTCCACCGCTACTCCACGCACATCGCTGCCATTTTGGAGTTTCATCAGTTGTTCCTTGGAAATCGACATGTTCCATTCCCCCTGTGTAATTGATGTCATAATAGATTACAATGGGTTATTTCTTTTAAGGCGTATCGCCTTCAGCCTCATTATAACAAACCTGTCAGCGTTTGTCACGGAATTTCCAAGGAAAACCCTTTTCTGACAGGGATTCTCTCCTAAAAATAAAAAGAGCTGTCAGCGTGACGCTGACAGCTCGTCCTTCCTCTGTTGACTAACACATCCAAACTTACAGGGAGGTTGTGCCAAGAATCTGGCGGATTAAATCCAACTGACTGCGCAGGGTCTGGTTTTCCAAAAGAACCCGCTGATATTCCAGCCAAACCTGGATTTTTTTCATCACGATCACCGGATTTATCGGCTTTACCAAATAATCATTGGCCCCATGTTCATATCCCTCTTGAATGGTTTGATAACCATCCCCACTGCTCATTAAAATGACCGGCAGTTTCTTCCATTTCTCATTCTCACGCAGCTGGTCCAAAAAGGCGAATCCATCCATTCCAGGCATATAAATATCCAGAAGAATCAGGTCTGGGGTATTCCCCTGCTTGAAATAGCCTAGCGCCTGTACCGCTGAGGACATAAGCAAAACCTCATATTCATTGGCCAAATAGGCTTTGCAGATGCTCAGGCTCACTGCATCATCATCCACTATCATTATTTTTTTCAAAAGCGTTCCTCCCTTCCCGCTGACATCGCATCAGCTCTATTCGCTGAAAATGCTTTAGAAGCACTTTCCATCCTTCCCCAGGTTTCATTTTCTTTGCTTAAAGGACGTTTATTCCTATTGTTTCATGATTTATTATTTTTTTATTATAGCAATCCTTTTATAAAAAAACAACTGAATTTTCCCACTCTGATGGGATTTCTCCCTGAAAAATTTCTTCTCATTTTTCCAAAATAATCTTATTTTCAACCATTCTCTCACATTTGGGACAAACTAGCTTGGTTTTTTTCTTTTTCTTGTTTTTTGAGGCCTGAATTTTCAACATTTTTTTATAAAGCAGTTGAAACTTCCACACCTATAAAAAAACGGAAGAGTTTTACATACTCTTCCGTTTTTATGCAATTTTATGCGCAGGCTGGCGTCAGTCAATCCTCCAGCTGGTCCAAACCCACCTGTCCCCGAACTGCTTTCCAATCCGCCTGGAAATCAGCTACCGCTTTTTCCAGGGGGGCGAGTCTGAGGGCGTCCCGCAGCAGGGAGGGGTCTACTGTTACGGCGTGGGCTCCCGCCAGCAAAGCGGCGTTGACCTGGGCCATATTTTTAAAGCTGGCCCCCAGGATTTTTGTGGAAATATGGTTCTGGTCAAATACCAGCCGCAGGGATTTCACCGTTTCCCAGGGGTCAATGTCCAGGTTGGCCATCCGGTTGCAGTAGGGGGCAAGGTAATCCGCCCCCGCCGCCCCAGCCAGATAACCCTGGGCTTTGGAATAGACAGCGGTTGCGGTCACACCAACCCCTTTGGCCTTCAGCCTTTGAATGGCTTTCAGCCCTTCCTCTGTCACTGGCACCTTAATGAACACCTTGGAATCCACCTTTTCTAAAATGGCTTCCGCTTCCCGCAGCATCCCGGCGCAATCCCCAGCGGTCACCTGAATATGCAGACTCCGCTCCTGCCCAATCAGCTGCCGTATCCGGCGCATATGGGCGAAAAAGGGAACCTGTCCCTCCCGCTTCAGGATACTTGGGTTGCTGGTCACACCCCCAATGGGACAGATGTCCACCCACTTGGCGATTTCATCCAAATTCGCTGTGTCCAGCATATATTCCATAGCCCTTTCGCTCCTTCCAAACCCAGTTTTTCTTTTTTAGAATACCACGTTTCGGTTGGGAAAGCAAAGCTTTTTGGACGTTTATAAGGCTCCTTCGATTCCCAGATCTTGCAGCTGCTCCAGAATATTGCCCCGGCCCGCTACACGGCTGGCACCACACTGGATAAAGGTCCACTGGTCCTCCAGGCTGGCGACTCCGCCGCTGGCCTTCAGCTGAATCCTTCCCTGAGCCACCTCTTTCATCAGCAGCAGGTCATGGACGCAGGCTTTTCCTGGGCCAAACCCAGTACAGGTTTTCACAAAAGCGGCGCCCGCCTCTATGGACAGCTCTACCGCCCTTCTTTTCTGCTGGTCGGTGAGATAGCCGGTTTCCAGGATGACCTTTACCTGCCGCCCGAAAGAAGCGGCGCATTCCACCACCTGCCGGATATCCTCCCGCACATAGTCCTCATCCCCCTCCAGCATCCGGGCGATGTTGATGACCATATCAATCTCGGTGGCCCCATCCTCCAAAACCTGCCGTGTTTCGGCAACCTTGGCCTGGGTTACAGTGGAACCATGAGGAAATCCGATGGTCACCAGAATACCGGTGGAGGAACCCTCCATCAGCTGGCTGGCCAGCTTGACCCAGGTGGGATAGACACAAACTGTGGCAAAGCCATATTGCCTGGCCTCCTGGCAGGCTTTGCGTACCCCCTGGCTGGTCACATCTGGTGACAAGGCTGGGGTGTAATCAATCTTCGGCAGAATCTGCTTAAGAATTTCTGTGTCCTTGGCTGTAATCAGCATACAAACACTTCCTTATCTCTGTCCAATTTCTTCTTCAATCTCACGAATCAGCCCCAGGCTGATGTCATGGCGTCCTCCAATATAAGGGTTATCCAGCCACGCCTCCAAAATATTGATGGCGGCGTATTCCCCCAGCACCTTTCCTCCCAGGCATAACACATTGGAGTCATTGTGCTGCCGGGTCATCATGGCTGTATAATAGTCAGAAACCGCGCTGGCCCGGATTCCCGGATACCGGTTGGCGGCGATGGACATGCCGATTCCGGTGGAGCAGATGAGGATTCCCCGGGTAAACTCCCCGCTGAGAATCCGCTGCGCCACCTCTTTGGCATACAAAGGGTACCGGACAATTTCCTCCGAATCGCATCCAATATCTGTATAAGGAATTCCCTGGGAATCCAGATATTCCTTAATATACCCCTTCAGGCGGTATCCGCCGTGGTCACAGCCGATGATGACCGGGGCTTTATTTTCAATCTGTTTCATGGATTTACTCCTTTAGTTTTTTGCCTGGTTTTGGTCCAGCCGGATGACCGGAATGTTCAGCAGGCCGCACCATTCGGACAGTTCCTCCGTATAGTCCCCCGCCACACAATGCATATGGTTGCATCCATACAGCCTGGAAAAGAGCTGGGCGTCCACCCCCCGCACCACAGCGGTGGGACGATACCAGCAGTACTTTTTCAGCTGCTCTCTTTCCAGAGGGTCCACCATTCCTTTGCACAAGGCCATCACATAAGCCCCATCCCTGCGGAACAGCCGGGCATAGGTATACAGGCCCGGAGCGAAGGTAAACTGGGTGGCCGCTCCTCCCGCCTCTCCAAAGCCGTGAGGAATCAGATGCACCTCTCCCAAGTTTTCCTCCGGGTTATCCGATTTTCTGGAAAACCAGGAAGCGCTGGAACCACAATTGGCCAGAATCAGCTGGTCCTTGTCATAATAATAGATGTCCTGCAAGGCGGTAGGCTTTCCCCCGCTGAGCAGGTTCAGCACCCGCATGGTTAAGGCCCCATCACAGTCCGCCTCACAGCTGCACACCACTGGCGCCTTAGGCCCATCCGCATCATAGGGGTCGTTGAGAAGCTGCACTGTCAGGCATTGCAGCACATACCCATTGCTTAAATCCGGCTGGCATTTAATCCCCACAAAATCCAAATCATATTGGGAGATAAGGGCTTTCACCCCCAGATAGCTGCGGACCATCTTCTCCAAATGGGCGCCCTCAAACTTACCAGGCTGATATTCCAGTTTTCCATACCGCTGTTTGACCCATTCCATCCAGCGGCCCGCGGTTTCCGGGGAAACCTTCTGGGCTTGGGACACAATCTGCATCTGGTCCAGCTGCTCGATTTCCACACCAAACAGCTTGAGCCATTGGGCGGTGTCGGCGGTACCGGTGTTAATGCCCAGGCTCCGGCCTCCAAACATCCCATAGGTCTGCCCCTCCAGAGCTTTCTTTCCGTGGCAGGCGGTGAAGAACCGAACCAGCTCTTCTTGAACCGCTCCCTCATGGATGTCCCCGCAGATGCGGCGGCAGGAAAGACCTGCCTGCTCAATGGCTCCCACAGCGGCCATATAGCCTACCTGAGAAAAGGTATCCGGGGCGCTGTTCCCCAGGATGGCACAGGGGACCCCAGAAAGACGCACCGCCATGGCAGCCATGGCGGCGGAAAGAAAGGTGGGGATATACAGCAGGCAGCCATCCACCTGCTGCTGCCGGAACAGGCTGAGGGCCTCCATCAGCCCCCGCTTGTCCCGGATATCCTCCCCAGCAGGTTCCACCAGTTCCAGCTTCCCGGCCAGCGCTTCCCGCAGCCCTTGGGTTTCACGCAGTTTCGCTTCCCGCCGGCTTTGGTAAACATCCTCTCTGGCCTTCCCTTCTGCCAGCACCAGTAAACCAACTTTTATCATGGAATTTTCCTTCTTTCTATTTGGCGGTCAGGGCCTTCAGCTCCCCATAAAACCGGTCATAGGCGGCACAGACCCCGTCCTCCAGGGCGTCCCGCTCCTGGTCATAGGGGAAATCCACCTGTTCCCACCAGTCAATCAGCTCCCGGACCCCTTGGTCCAGCCCCACTGTCGGATGATAGTCCGGCACGGCTTTCTGGAATTTCTCGATGGAGAACACCGAGAAGTGAACCTTCTCAAAATTCAAATGCTCGCACACCGAAGGCAGGAAGCCTCGCAACAGGTGGGAAGAAACATAAACCATTTGAGGTTCCTTGCCCACGGCCCGTCCCACAGCCCGGTAAAGATCCTCCCACATGACTACCTGAGGGTTGGTCACATGGAAGCACTCATTATAGGTGGCTGGGTTCCCGCAGGCCAGCAGGAAGGCCTGGGCCAGGTCTGAGGCAAAGGTAAAGCTCCAGGGAATGACCCCTTCGCCCACCATAACCACCGGTTTTCCCTCCCGAATCCTGCGCACCACGTTTCGGTTCTGGCGCAGGATTCCAAAGTTGGCCGCCCCTGGCCCAAAGGTCAGGGAGGGGCGGATGACGGTGATGGGGGCGGGGCAGACGCCCATCTGGCTTTGCAGGTATTGGTCCATCCGGGCTTTTTTGTATCCATAGGCGAAGTCTGGTGTCTCCCGCAGGGTCTCCGCCTCCTCCCGAATGGGATAGCTGTGATAGGGCCGGTCATAAGCGGCGATGCTGGAGGTCACAATGATTTGACCCGCCTGGCCCCCAAAAACCTCCAGGGTTTGCTGGGCGTCGGCCTGGTCAAAGCAAATCATGTCGATGACCACATCGTACCGCTCTCCACCAACCTTCTCCCGAAAATCGGCGGCTTTGCGGTCTCCAAGAATCACCTTGGCCCCTTTACATTCCGGCAGGGAGCGGGTTCCCCGGTTGAAGATGGTCACCTGGTCTCCCCGCTGAACCGCCTGTTTCACAATCTGGCGGCTGATGACGCCGGTACCTCCCAGAATCAGAATTTTCATACGGTCACACTCCCATCAGGTTGGGCAGGAAGAGAGAAATGGCTGGTACATAGGTCACCAGCAGCAGAGCAATACCCATCATGCAGTAGAAGGGAATCATGGAACGGCTCAGCTGCCCAATGGACCGTTTGGAGATAGCGCTGCCGATGAACAGGGTGTTTCCAACAGGAGGGGTAATCAAGCCGATTCCCAGATTCAGAATCATCATGGCGCAGAAGTTGGCCGGGTCCATACCCAGGTCGGTGGCGATTGGAAGCAGAATGGGGGTCACAATCAGGATGATTGCGGACATATCCATCACCATACCGCAGAGCAGCAGGAAGATATTGATGAGCAGCAGAATGATGTATTTGTTTGTGGTAATTCCCAGAATCCAGTCGGAAATCAGGGAGGAGATATTTAAGTAGGATACCAGCCAGCTGAAGCAGCTGGAAGCGCCAATCAGCATCATAATAATGGAGATGGTCTTCAAGGCGTTCTTGAAAATGTCTCCAATCTCGCTGAACTTAATCTCTTTGTAAACAAACAAGCCGATAATCAGAGCGTAAACCACCGCGAAGGCCGCAGCCTCGGTAGCGGTGAAGATACCGCCCAGTACACCTACCACCACAATCAAAACGGTTCCCAGTCCAGGGAGAGCTTTGAACAGGGCTCTTAAAGCAACTTTCAGGTTAAACTTATCCCCTTTGGGGTAATTGCGTTTCACAGAAACAATGTAGCAGTAGATACCCAGCACCAGAGCCAGCAGCAGGCCCGGTACAATACCAGCCATAAACAGGCGGGCGATGGACACGCTTCCAGCGGCCAGGGCGAAGATAACCATGTTGTGGCTTGGGGGAATCAGCATACCCTCTACCGAGCTTGCCATGGTTACGTCAGTGGCGAAATCCGTATCGTAGCCATCCTCCTCCATCAGAGGAATCAGCATGGCGCCTACCGAAGCGGTATCCGCTGCGGAGGAACCGGAGATGGAGCCAAAAAAGATACTGGCCACAATGTTCACCTGAGCCAGGCTTCCCCGGACCCAACCCACCAGGGCTTTAGAAAGGCCCACCAGCCGGTCGGTAATACCGCCTCGCATCATAACCTCTCCAGCCAGAATAAAGAAAGGTACCGCCATCAGGGAATAGACGTTCAGGCCCTTGATAATCTGCATGGCCATAGTTTGCAGGTTCACGCCCAGATACAGAGCGGTTACAAAGGAGGAGCCCAAAATAGCGTAGCCAATGTGAACCCCCATAAAAATCAATCCGAAAAACACGCCCAATAAGAGCAGAATCGCACTAGCACTTCCCGCCAACAATCTCACCTATCCTTCCAATCGCCGCGATTAACATAAACACCGCCGATACCGGCAGCGCCACATACTCATAAGCCAAACGCAGTCCGGAACCGGTCATTTTTGTCCGTCCAGCCAGTTCTGTCAGCAGGACACCGTTGTACAGCAGCACCACCAGTACCGCTACCACAATTACATGCACCACAACATTTAAAATTTGGCTGGCCTTGGCAGGCAGCAATTTATCCCAAACATCAATACGAATATGGCGGTTTTCCTTCAGCGCCAGAGAGGCACTGAGCAGACTATACCAAATCATACAGAACAGGGACATCTCATCCCCCCAACGCAGGGCGGCGTGCATCACATACCGCATAAACACGTTGATGGCGCAGATGATAACCATTCCGGCCAGGAACAGGATGCTCACATATTCCACCCCGCGGAACAGCCCGTCATAAGCTTTACGGATCGCTCCCATTCGTTTAATCCCCCTTTTTCCAGGTTTTTAGGTATAAAAAGGGAGGGCCAGCCAGCATACGCCGCCCTCCCCAATTCAGGTCCCTATTTCCAGACCTAAAGATTATTTGCCCCAGGTGCGCAGCTGAGCCAGCAGATCCTCATAGCCCTTGCTGTACTCCTGAATCATAGGCTCGCAAGCCTCAGCCCATTTGTCCTCATCGGTAATCTGGCAGAAGGTAACGCCTTTCTCCTGAAGCTCAGCCTTCTCTTTCTCCTCGGTAGCTACACAGGTCTCATTATAGAACTCGGAAGCCTTAGCCCAGCAATCCTTAATCAGCTGCTGGTCCTCAGCGCTGAACTTGTTCCAGGTCGCCTCGGAGAAGACCACAGGATAGCAGGGATACATGCCGTGATTCTCGATGAAATATTTGCACACCTCGTCCATCTTGTTGGTGTAGAAGGAGTCCAGGGTGTTGGCAGCCGCGTCGATAACGCCGGTGGACAGGGAGGTATAAACCTCGCTCCAGGCCAGAGGCACAGGGTTCATGCCCAGGGCGGACTTATAATCCAGCTTAATCTGGGTTTCTACTGCACGGATTTTCAGACCCTTCAAATCCTCCAGCTTGGTGATTTCCTTGTTGGCGAAGAAGCTGCGGGGGGTATCAACAATCCAGCCCACGCCTACGAAACCGGTTCCAGAGTTGGTGATATCATCCAGCATCTGCTGACCAACATCGCTGTTCAGAACAATATCCACAGCGGACTCCTGGTCCTTGAACAGGTAGGGAAGGCTGATAACCTTCATGCTGTCCACGCCGAAATCATACAGGGCGTCCGAGTCGCAGCGGTACATGTCCAAAGAGCCCAGCTGTACCTGCTGCATGCAGGTGGTACCATTGCCCAGCATGGCGCTTGGGTAGAATTCCAGAACAATCCGTCCATTGGATTCCTGCTGGAGGTACTCACCAAATTTCAAAATGCTCTGGCCCAGCACACTGGAAGCTGGCTGGCTGTCGCAGATGGTGATGACATGCTCCGCGTTAGCAGCGGCAGCAGCGTCTACCAGACCTCCGTCAGAGGCTTCGGAAACGCCGCCCTCAGCAGCCTCACTGGAAGCGCCTTCAGAGGATGCCTCGCTGGAAGCCGCCTGAGAGGAGGAAGCGGGAGCCGCAGAGGAACTGCTGGCGGTGCCTCCGCCACAAGCGGTGAGCAGTCCCAGCGCCAAGGATGAGGTGAGCAGCAAAGCGATGGTTTTTCTTGTGTTTTTCATAGTCTAACTCCTTTGCAATCTATCTATTTTCTTTCCCCGGAGAGCCCTTCTTAAAGGAAAGGATTCTCTCCTGGGTAACGGTCGTTTTTCGGGTGGTTATACCCAATATAAGGAATTTCCAAGCAGCGCATCAGCTGGTAAAGCTGGGCCCCATAAGGTCCATAGACAATAGCGCTGTGGTGAGGGAACCGTTTCTCCAGCAGCACATGCCGGTAGAACCGTCCCATCTCCGGAACACCAAACAAGGCATAGCATCCATAGGTATTTAACGCCTCCGGAAGAATCTCTCCCCGAGCCACATAGGCTTGCAGAGTTCCCTCCGCCGTGCTGTGCAGCCTGAAGCAGCAGGCCTCACCCGGCTTCATCCGGCCCTCAAAAGTGCCTCTAGTCTCCTCCAGGCCCGTCTCAGGGGCGTGGGGGTCTTTCCGGTTCAGCTTGTAGCCCAAGCGAGGCTGGCACATCAGCTCCTGGGCGGTATTCCCACAATGGAATCCCATAAACAGCTCCTGCCGTTGATATGGGTACCGGTTTTGTATCTGCCCCTGGTAAACATCCTGTGGGATGTTATTGTTGATGTCCAGGATGGCGGTTGGCTGTCCGCTGACGCAAAGTCCGATATATTCGGACAAAGCCCCATACAGGTCGGTCTCACAGCCCACAGGAATCCCTCTGGCCGCTAACCGGCTGTGGACATAGCAGGGCAGGAACCCAAATTCCTTTTGGAAGGCGGGCCAGCATTTGTTGGCCAGGGCCACATATTGACTGGCGCCTTTGGCGGTTTCCAGCCAGTCCAAAAGGGTCAGTTCATATTGAGCCATTTTCACCAGGGTGTCCTTATACCGGTCCCCTGCCTGAGCCTCCATCTCCGCTGTCACCTGAGGAATTCTGGGGTCCCCCTCATGGGCCTTGAAAGCCACCAGCAGGTCCATTTCCGAGTTTTCCTGAACCTCAACTCCCAGGTCATATAAGGGTTTCAGGGGGGCGTTGCAGGCCAGAAAATCGCTGGGTCTTGGGCCAAACACCACCAGCTTCAGCCGGGACAGGCCAATCAAAGCTCTGGCAATGGGGAGAAACCACTGAATTTTTTCTGCGATTTCCTCCGGGGTACCCACCGGCTCCGGCGGGAAATAGGCTTTGCAGCCCCGCAGCCCCAAATTATAGGAGCAATTCAGCAGGCCACAGTAGGAATCCCGACGGGCGTCATAAAAGGTATCCCCACTTTCCTCCGAGACAGCGGCATACATCACCGGACCGGGGAAGCGTTTCGCCAACAGGGTTTCGGGAGTTTCCGGCCCGAAGTTTCCCAGAATTACCGCCAGCACATTACAGCCCAGGGTCTCGGCCTCCTTCAAAGCCTTGACCGCGTCCTCCTCTGTCACCACCAAGGTTTCACATTGGGCGGCTTCTATTCCGCTTTTTTCCAAAGCAGCCAAAACCTGACCTCGACTTTTAATAGACAACTCATCAGCGAAGTTGTTTCTGCTTACCGCCACAACGCCCAATCTGATTTGTGGTATATTTTCTTTCATGTTTTTTTCACATCGACCTTTCTACTCAAGATTGATGATTAATTCGTTCACTCTCCTTCCCTCCAGATATATGAACCTTCCTTGATATACTTTTTACCGTTCAATTAAAACGTCTTTTCGTTAATAGAATAGCATTGTTTTTCTCTCTTTTCCATTATCAGATTCACAGAATAAACGTCTTACAATTTGTTCATTTTTTATTTGCTTTTTGATTAATTTGTCTTATTTTATAAAAAAATATCATATGTTTTATAAGATTATACCAATTGAAATTCCCATAGGAACTGTCTAAAATGAGAAATACAGAATCTTCAGTCTGTGATATATCTAAGAAATAAAATTGAACGTTTTTTCGTATATCGCAAATTGAGCGCGGCAAAAAATATCCACGCTGAGGTCTTCACGGCCCCCCCGATTTAAGGAGTTGACACCTTGATTCAATCCAAAGCGACCTACGCTTACGAAACCATTAAAGAAAAAATCCTATCCGGCAGACTGCCCGCACCCTCCACCATCTCAGAGGACGCCTTGCAGGAAGAACTGAAAATCAGCCGTACCCCCATCCGGGAAGCCCTGCGGACTTTGGAGCATGAAGGGTTTGTGGAAATTTACCCCAGAAAAGGCATTTCTGTGGCTCCGGTTTCCTTAGACCTGCTCCGGGATGTGTACGATGTGCGTCTGGCTATCGAGCCTCTCATCACCCGCCGGGCCTGCGGCAAAATTCCTGACGCTACCCTGCGCCAATTTCGGGAACGGTTCCTGAACCCACCCACCCTGGCGGAGGACCGGCGTTCCTTGGGCCATTATTATAATGGGGTGGACGCTGACTTTCATCGGGCCCTTTACCACTATGCTCAGAACCGGTTCCTTTCCGATTCCCTGAGCCTGGTGGCGGACCACGAACGGCGCATTCGCAATATGGCTTTTAACCCAGCCACCAACCATGTGGTAACTGCGGAACATGTGGCGATTATTGATGCCCTGCTGGAGCGGGACGAGGAAAAATCTTTCTCCATGGCGCAGATTCACGTGGAATGTGCCAGAAAAAACGCTTTTCGTAACCTTTTGGATTTATAACCTTCTATTTCGTCTTTTCTCTTTTACCGTTCATAGAGCGTCGTCCATTACAGTTAGGAGGAATCTCTATGACCCAGATTAAAGTGGGGCTGCTGTCCTTTTCCGACGGGCGGTCCAGTGTTCACGACTCCCTGAAAGACTACATCGCCCAGCAGGCCACTGCCATCAAAACCGCCCTGGAAGCCACCGGTCAGGTTCAGGTTTTGGAGGGGGACATCATCCATGGAAACGGAATGGCCCGGACCGAAGCCCTGGCTTTGAAGGCCCAGCTGCCGGACGCAGTGGTATTTAATGTGCCTGTATTCGCTTTCCCCAACTTCGCCCTGGTAGCCCAAAGTGTTCTCCAGCTTCCTGTGCTGGTGATTTCCAATGTAAACGGGGCCTTGCCTGGTTTAGGTGGCTTGCAGGCCGCCACCAATCTTCTGCGCCAGTGCGGCTATCCCTGCGAGAAGGTATGGGGGGATATTTCCCAGCCGGAAACCCTGGCTCAGTGTATGGCATTCCTACGGGCCGCTTACGCCTCCAACCAGCTGCGGGGACAGGTGTTCGGCCTGATTGGAGGGCGCAGCATCGGCATGGGCAGCGGCACCGCCCCTTCCGACCTGTGGCAGCAGGTCTTTGGGGTGGATGTGGACCACACCGACCAATCGGAAATCCTCCGCCGGGCGCCTGAGGTGCCGGAAGAAAAGGTGGAGCAGGCCTTCCAATGGCTGTCCAACCGCACCCACATTGAATATGACGGGGAGAAGCTGACACCGGAATCCCTGAAAGAACAAATCCGCCACTATTACGCCACCAAGTCCATCTGCGAGGAAAAGGACTACGCTTTTGTAGGGGTGAAGTGCCACTATGAGCTGAGCGCCTATTCCTGCACCCAATGCCTTTCCGCCGCCTTCTTCAACGACCCCTATGACTGGGACGGCCCCAAGGAGCCCCGTGTGTTCACCTGTGAGGCGGACTGTGAGGGCGGCCTGACCATGCAGGTGATGAAGCTGCTGTCCGGGGAACCGGTAATTTTCGCAGACTTCCGGTTCTATAAGGCGGAAAGCAACCTGTTCTATTTCTGCAACTGTGGGGCTATGGCCACTTGGTACGCCCAACGCAGCCAATGCCCAGAGGAAAATCTCAAACAGGTTTCCCTCCATCCCATTATCCCCAAATACGCGGGAACCGGATGCCATGTGGGATATATCGCCAAAGAAGGCCGGATGACCTTCGGGCGCATCACCCATGAGCAGGGACAATTTATCTTTACCGTCTTTACCGGCACCGCCAAGGAGCTTCCCCAGGAGGCCACCCAGGAGACCTGCCCAGTCTGGCCCCACATGTTTGTGGTACCGGACGCTCCCTACCAGTCGATTATCCGTGACTATGACTGCAATCACGTTCACGCCATCGCTGGGGATTATGTGGAGGAAATCCGGCATTTCTGCGCGCTGAAGGGAATCCAGTTCCGCCATATCACCGGGTGATACATTTCCCGGATACGAAAAAAGGCGCCCCACGGAAAAACCGTGGGGCGCCTTTTCAGACAGCCAAAACGCCGGCGGGAGATTCCCGCCGGCGTTTTTCATTTGATAAAGTATCCTCTCAGGAGAGGCGCTGTTTAAAGTCCTCATACCCAAAGGAGCGGACCAAAACCTCTTCCCCGGAGGCCGCCCGCCAAACGATGGAGGGCAGGGGCATCCCGTTGAAGGTATTGGTTTTCACCATGGTATACAGGGCCATATCCTCAAACACCAGCCGGTCCCCTTCTTTCAAAGGAGCGTCAAAGGAATAATCCCCAATCACATCCCCTGCCAGGCAGGTAGGACCCGCCAGCCGATAGGTATGGGCTTTTTCCCCAGGCTGGCCCGCCCCCTCCAAAGGAGGCCGGTAGGGCATCTCCAGCACGTCCGGCATATGGCAGGCGGCGGAAGTATCCAGAATGGCAATGTCCATTTGATTATGGACCAGCTCCAAAACGCTGGTGACCAAGAAACCGGCGTTCAACACCACCGCCTCCCCAGGCTCCAAGTAAACCTGTACCCCATAGGTTTCCCGCAGCCGCCTTACAATCCCAATCAGCCGTTCCACATCGTAGCCCGGCCGGGTGATATGGTGGCCTCCCCCCAGATTCAGCCACTTCATCCTGGACAGGTACCGGCCAAACTTCTCCTCAAAGGCCTTCACCGTCACCTCCAAAGCGTCGGAATCCTGTTCGCAGAGGGTGTGGAAGTGAAGCCCATCCAGCAGGGGAAGCTGACTTTCCTGGAACTGGGCCAGGGTGGTACCAAGGCGTGACCCTGGGGCGCAGGGGTCATAGATGGCGTGCCCCTCCTGGGTGGAACATTCCGGGTTCACCCGCAGGCCCACCGACTTTCCAGCCGCCTTGGCCCGGGGCCCGAACTTTTCCAGCTGCCGGGGGGAGTTGAACACGAAATCGTCTGCATATCCCAGCAGCTGCTGGAGCTCCTCCTCCTGATAGGCGGGGGAAAACACATGAGTCTCCCCGCCGAACAGCTCATGGCCCAGCCGGGCCTCATACAGGCCGCTGGCGGTGGTCCCCGCTAAATACTGTCTCAGGAGGGGATAGCAGTAAAACATGGAGAAGGCTTTCTGGGCCAGCAGAATCCGGCAGCCCCCCCTTTGGGCCACCTCTGCCAGAAGCTCCAGATTCCGCCGCAGTGCGGCCTCATCCACCAGAAAATAGGGGGTTTTCAGTTCCTGTCCCATCAGTCCACCAAGGTGGGGTTCTCTTTAATCTGCCAGGGCAGTCCCCACTGATTCAAAGCGTCCATATAGGGGTCTGGGTCAAACTCCTCCACTGTATAAACCCCAGGCTTGGACCATTTTCCGGTGAGCAGCATCATGGCTCCTATCATGGCCGGTACTCCGGTGGTGTAGGAAATAGCCTGGGAGCCTACCTCCCGATAACATTCCTCATGGTCGCACACATTGTAGATGTAGGCGGTTTTCTGTTTTCCGTCCTTCATGCCGGTGAAGATGCACCCGATGTTGGTTTTGCCTTTGGTTCTGGGGCCAAGGGTAGCGGGATCCGGCAGGAGGGCCTTCAGGAATTGGATAGGAACGATTTGATGCCCCTGGAACTCCACAGGGGTGGTGGACAGCATCCCCACATTTTCCAGACACTTCATGTGGGTCAGGTAGCTCTGGCCAAAGGTCATAAAAAAGCGGATGCGCTTGACCCCTGGGATGTTCTTGGCCAGGGACTCGATTTCCTCATGGTGGAGCAGGTACATATCCTTCTTGCCCACCTGGTCGAAATCATACTCCCGTTTGATGCTCATGGCCTCCACCTCAACCCAATGGCCGTTCTCCCAGTAGGAGCCGGGGGCGGAAACCTCCCGCAGGTTTACCTCCGGGTTGAAGTTGGTGGCGAAGGGATACCCATGGTCCCCTCCGTTGCAGTCCAGGATGTCGATGGTGTCAATGGTGTCGAACAGGTGCTTTTGGGCATAGGCGCAGTAAGCCTGGGTCACACCGGGATCAAATCCGGTGCCCAGCAGAGCGGTGAGGCCCGCCTCCTTGAACTTTTCCTGATAGGCCCACTGATAAGAATAATCAAAATAAGCGGAGAAGCCTTCCTCACAGCAGCGCTTTTCATAGGCGGCTTTCCACTGGGGGTCCTCCAGGTTTTCCGGCTCATAGTTGGCGGTGTCCAGATAGTTCACCCCGCAGGCCAGGCAAGCGTCCATAATAGTCAAATCCTGATAGGGCAGGGCGATGTTCATGACCAGATCAGGCTGTACCTTGCGGATGAGGGCTTTCACCTGCTCCACATCGTCCGCGTCCACCTGCTCGGTGGTGATTTTGGTGCTGGTGGTACCCTCCAGCTTCTCCTTCAGGGCGTCACATTTGGATTTTGTGCGGCTGGCGATGCACAGCTCGGTAAAGACCTGGCTGTTCTGGCAGCACTTCTGAATCGCCACGCTGGCGACCCCTCCGCATCCGATAACCAATACTTTGCTCATGGTAATTCCTCCTTAACACCATTCCTTTAATTTTTATCAAAAGCCAGCAGCATCTCCCGCACAATCTTGCAGGCCACCATAGTGGAAACGCCGCTTTGGTCGTAATGGGGGCTTAACTCGTTCACATCGCAAGCCGCCACATTGGCCCGCTGGCACACCAGGGTCACCGCCTGGCGCAGGGCATCAAAGGAAACCCCGCCTGGTTCCGGGGTTCCGGTGCCGGGGAAGATGGAGGGGTCCAGTACGTCCAAATCCACCGTGAAGTAAACCGGCAGCCCCTTCAGGCTGTCCAGGGTCTCCTCCAGGCCCTGGAAATCGAACTTATGGGTGCGCACATGCTCAGCGCCCCACCGGAATTCCTCCCTATCCCCGGAGCGGATGCCGAATTGGAAAATCCGGCCATCCCCCACCAGCTCCCAGCATCTTCTCAGGACGCAGGCGTGGGAAAGGGTAACTCCCAGATAATCCTGCCGTAAATCCGCATGGGCGTCAAAATGAATCACCCGCAGCTCCGGGAAGGCCTTGGCCACCGCCCGGAAGGCCCCCAGGGTCACCAGATGTTCTCCCCCCAGCATGAAGGGCCGCTTGCCCGCTTTTACAATCTGCTGGGTCTGGGCCTCAATGTCTGCCAGGGCTTTGCTCACATCCCCAAAGCACAGCTCCAGGTCCCCTAAATCCGCTGTCAGGGTGTCCTGCAAATCCCGGTCCTGATAGGGGCTGTAAGTCTCAATCCCAAAAGACTCGTGCCGAATGGCCCCGCTTCCAAACCGGGTCCCTGGCCGGTAGGAGGTGGTGGAGTCAAAGGGAGCGCCGAACAGGATAGTTTCGGCCTGGTCCGGCTGGGTGTCACAGCCCATGAATACTTCCACGTTTTTATTCCACATTTTCCAAAAGCTCCTCTACATACGCGGGCAGATAAAACGCCCCTTTGTGCAGTGTTGTGGTGTAATACCGGCAGCCCAGCCCTCTCATGTTCCAGCGCACCTCGTCCAAATCCCGCAGGGGATGGTATTTCTTGGAGGCAAACCCAAACAGCCAATGGCCCGAAGGGTAGGTGGGGATGTGGGCCTGATAGACCCGGCTCACAGGGAAGGATTCCACAATCCGCTTGTGAGCCCGCTGGCAGGCCTCCGCATCCGCTGGGTAGAAGGGGCTTTCATGCTGGTTCACCATGATGCCGTCCTCCCGCAGGGCTTTAAAGCAGCTACCGTAAAACTCCCGGGTGAACAGCCCCTCCCCCGGCCCGAATGGGTCGGTGGAATCCACAATAATCAAATCATATTCCGCCTCCCGGGAGCGGACAAACCGCACCCCATCCTCATAATGGATGGTGAGCCGGGGGTCATCCAAACGGCAGGCGGTCTGGGGCAGGTATTTTTTGCACACCTCCACCACCAGAGGGTCTATCTCTACCATGTCAATCCGCTGGATTTCCGGGTAGCGCACCAGCTCCCGAATCACCCCACCGTCCCCGGCCCCTATCACCAGCACGTCCTGGACCTTGGGATGGACCGCCATAGGCACATGGGTAATCATCTCATGGTAGATGAACTCGTCCTTCTCGGTGAGCATCATATATCCGTCCAGGGTGAGGAACCGCCCGAACTCGGGGGAATCAAACACATCAATCCGCTGGAACTCGCTTTTTCCGCTGTACAGCTGCTGGTCCACCTTGATGCACAGCTTCACATGAGGCGTCTGGGCCTCGGAATACCAAAAATCCATAGATTACCTCTCTCCTTTTAAAACGTTCAGCCGGAGGATGTCCGGGTCCTCCGGGCCGGTCAGGGAACATCCCTTTTCCTTGGCGTACAGAATATAATCCAGAATCTGTCGGGTGATGCGCTCCCCCGGCGCCAGAATGGGGATTCCCGGCGGATAGCACATGACAAATTCGCTGCATACCCTGCCCACCGTGTCTTCGATGGGCAGGGATTCCTTCTCGGCGTAAAAAGCCTCCTGAGGGGAGGCCGCCACCTCTGGGTCAATGTACTCCTGCTCCATCAGGTTGGACCGGCTGCGGCCAAACCTGCGGCGTATCTCCGCCAGAGCGCTGACCAGCCGCTCCCCCTCCTGGGGACGGCCCCCAATGGACAGGTAGGCCAGAATGTTTCCCAAATCCCCAAACTCAATTTGGATGTCGTACTCGTCCCGCAGCAGGTCGTAAACCTCAATCCCCGCCAGCCCCACATCCAGGGTGTTCACCGACAGCTTGGTGACGTCAAAATCATAAACGCTGTCCCCGTTGCACAGCTCCTGGGCGAAGGCGTAATATCCCCCAATGCTGTTGATTTCCCGGCGGGCATACTGGGCCAGCTCTACCACCCGGCGGAACTCCTCTTTCCCCCGCAAGGCCAGGTTCCGGCGGCTGATATCCAGGCTGGACAGCAGCAGATAGGAGCCGCTGGTGGTTTGGGTCAGGTTGATAATCTGGCGCACATGCCCCTCCTGCACCGCCGGCCCAATCAGCAGGAAGGAGCTTTGGGTCAGGCTCCCCCCGGACTTGTGCATGGATACCGCCGCCAAATCTGCTCCAGCGGCCATGGCGGAAACCGGCAGCCCCTCCCCAAAATAAAAATGGGTGCCGTGGGCCTCGTCCGCCAGGCAGAGCATCCCATGACTGTGGGCCAGGGCCACAATCCCCCGCAAATCCGAGCAGATACCGTAATAGGTGGGGTTGTTCACCAGAACCGCCTTGGCGTCCGGGTTTTCCAGGATGGCCTTTTCCACCGCCTCCAGCTTCATTCCCAGGGGGATGCCCAGCCGGTCATCGCACTCTGGGTTCACATACACCGGCACCGCCCCGCACAGCACCATGGCCCCCATGACGCTGCGATGGACATTCCGGGGCAGGATAATCTTGTCCCCCCGCTTGGCCACCGACAGAATCATACTCTGGACTGCACTGGTGGTCCCTCCCACCATTAAAAAGGCGTGGGCCGCTCCAAAGGCTTCCGCCGCCAGCTCCTCCGCCTGCCGAATCACCGAGATAGGATGGCACAGGTTATCCAGAGGCTTCATAGAATTTACGTCCATGCTGACGCATTTTTCTCCCAGCAGCCGGGCCAACTCCGGGTTGCCCCGGCCCCGCTTATGCCCCGGCACGTCAAAGGGGACCACCCGCATCTGTTTGAATCGTTCCAGCGCCTCATAAATGGGGGCGTTTTTTTGTCCCAATCGCTCCATCCTTCTCACCTTTTCCCATAAATATTGTGGCCGTTGAAAATCTCCACCATCTCACAGCGCAGACTGCTGAGAATCTCCGCCCGGACCTGCGGAGGCAGCTCCTCCACATCCGTTTTGAACAGATAGTTCTGCAAATCAATCTCCTTGAGCATCATCTTGGTGTGGAACAGGTTTGCATCATAAATGTTGATGTCCACCGTATTGTAGCGCTGCAAAATTTCCTCGGAAATATAGTCCTGGATGGACTTGATTTTATGGTCCAAAAACAGCTTGCGGCCGTTCACGTCCCGGGTAAAGCCCCGGACCCGGTAATCCATGGTGATGATGTCCGAATCAAAGGAGCTGATAAGATAATCCAGGGTAGACAGGGGGGTGATTTCCCCGCAGGTTGCCAGGTCGATGTCCACCCGGAAGGTGGCCAGGGAGTTTTCCGGGTGATACTCAGGGTAGGTGTGGACGGTCACATGGCTCTTGTCCAGATGAGCCACCTGGGTTTCGCTTTGGGGCACCATGGCCCCCTCCGCGATTAAAAGGGTCACCGACGCCCCCTGGGGCTCATAATCCTGCCGGGCGATGTTCAGCACCTTGGCCCCAATCATGTCGGTGAGGGTGGTGAGGATGCTTGTCAGCCGCTGGGAGTTGTACTGCTCGTCAATATAGGCGATGTAATCCCGCTGTTCCTGGGCTGTTTTCGCATAGCAAACATCATAAATATTAAAGCTCATGGCCTTTGTCAGATTGTTGAACCCATAGAGCTTCAGTTTCTCACCCATAGCCTTTTTCTCCTTTTTTTACCAGCTCCCGCTGAAATCCCCTGCTTTTTACCCAAAACAAAACAGGCAACACGCTATAATGCGCATTGCCTGTGCAATCATTCCAGTTTTCAAGCCTTTTCCGCCGAAAGGACAGTCAGCTCCTGCCGCGGATTCCCTCTCCGTGGGCGGTTGTGTCCCATAAACATAGAGAAGGGGCTTATTCTTTCATGAACCTGCCGCCGAATCTCTCCGCGGCAAAGCAAAACACATGATCTAGCTTTCATTCAGAGCCTATATAGCAAATACTTACTTTTACTACTCTTATTGATCGTTTTTACAAGTTGATGCGCACATCCGCGCGCTGGTTGTAAAGTAACCAACTTATAAATTTGAGCCTTTGGCTCAATCAATAACGGCGGTGATGCACCGCCAATCGGCAGTTTGACCCGGCTGTCCGTATGGCCTTAACCCAACCCTGGGTGGTCAGAAGAAATATTTGCATGGATACTCTGTTGAAAACTCATATCACATGACGATTTTAGTATAACCAGCCAAATAGATTTTGTCAATATATCCCGCTTTAAAAAATCCCAATCCCACCCCTTCCGACTTTTTAATTATGGATAAATCAAATCCCTTTTGGCCACGTCCTCTGGAGTAATGATCCTGCCTCTGCCGGACTGTTTGGCGTAATACAGCAAAGCATCCGCCTTTGAGATGGCTGTATCCACACCAATCATAGCAGGATCATAAACACATAGACCGCAGCTGAAAGAAATCCCTCCATACTCCTGACAGGTCTTTTTGGCCTGGAAAAGCACCTGCTGCATTTTCTCCCGGGCCGCCGACAGAGAACCTTCAGAGAACATGATGAGGAACTCCTCCCCGCCAAACCGGCCTGCCTGCAATTGGGGAGCCATGTTCAACAGCAGCTGCCCGAAGGTAAACAGGATACTGTCCCCAACAGGATGGCCATAGGTATCGTTAATCATCTTGAAGTTATCCAGGTCCAGCATACCCACAATCACAGGTTTCTTTAAATTCTGAAGCTTTTTCAGAATAAAGGACCGGTTGGGCAGTCCGGTTAGAGTGTCATAACGGGCCATATAGGTCAGCTGTTCCCAGATGGAAACCTCCTCGCTGATGTCCCGGACAAAGCACACCTTATAAGTTTTCTGCTGGTGGGAAAACCCCTGGGTAGTGATGTGCGCCGGGAAGGAGGAAGCGTCCTTCCGCTTGCAGAAGATTTTCGGGTACTCTTGTTCCTGCTCGTTGGCAGCAGGTGATAAAAGCAAATCTTGAAGCCGCAGTTTCAGAATAGCGTCTTTGGTATATTCAAACATCTCCAAGGCCGCATGATTACATTCCAATATAAAGTCATTTTCATCAAGCAGCAAAACTCCATAGGGGCACATCCCCATGATTTTAGGCATAATATCCGAAAACCTTCTCATTAAAGTCCACCTCCTTAGCTATAATTATATAAAAAACAGGAGCATTTGTCAAAATAAAAATAGAAATTGATCATATTTTTCCAGGAGGAACCCTGTTTATCTGCCCTTATTTCTTTGCTGTGAGAAGATTTCCCAAGACCCCCAAAACCATCTGGCGGCCAGCGCGCACAGAGCGCCCAGCAGGATTCCTCCCAGCACATCGGTGGGGTAGTGGACCGAAAGATACAATCTGGAAAAGGCGATTAGCATAGCTCCCACCAGAGCCGCCCAGCCCCACCTGCGATTGTTTAGCCATACAGAGAAGGCAAAAGCGAAGGAGGCAGCGGTATGGCCAGAGGGAAAAGAGAAGGACTTTTCCGGGGGAATCAGCAGAACCAGCTCCGGCAGATGGGTATAGGGCCGGGGACGGGCAACCAAATTTTTAATGAGGCTTGAGGAAAAAGCCATTAGCAACAATGCCACCGCACACATGACCCCTATTTTTCGTGTTTTAGGAAAGATAAGCAGCAGCAGGGTCAGGAGAATCCAGATAAATCCCCCGTCGCCCAGATGGGTAACCCAGGGCATGATGCTGTCCAAAAAAGGGGTGTGATGCTCCGCAAACCAAGAAACAATTGCTAAATCCATAAAAACCGTTATCCCTCCTCTCTATCCCACCAAAAACCCGTCCAACGCCTCTTGGGAATACTGAACACAGCTGCTTCCTGTCTGAATGGTGTTGGCCCAAAGTTCCACCTGTTCTAGGGTTATCTCTGTTTCCGCTTGGGTACCTTCCGGCAGCAGAATGGGACTGGCTATGGCAGAAACCACTCCATCCTCACAAGGCAGACAGGTGACTAAGGTCTGGTAATCCGAGTCAAAGGTCAGCAGCACCATCGCCGGGGCTTCCAGCCCTTCCAGCAGGAAGCTGTCATTGGTGTTCAGCAGGGCGCAGGCGGCTACGGTTGAGGCGTCGCCCGCCAGAGCATTGGTATAGCTGGCCACCCCGCTGAAAAATCTTCGCTCCAAATCCTCCTTTAAAACCGGGTCCAAGCTGGGAAAATCCTGGTCATCGGACATCATCCAATTATAAAAGGAAGGCTCCCCATCCTTTGGAAACTGGATGAAAAACGCGGCGGAAGGCTGTCCATGCCCTTTGCCCATCTCTCCCACCAGTTCATTGATTTCGGAAGAATAGGACATCATGTGCACATAGTCCTCTGATTGAGACATCCGCAGAATCATCCTGTCCAATTGAATCGCTTTGCTCAGCAGGGCTGTTTTCAGTTCCTCAGCCGCTACATCCTCCTGAGCGGATGTGACTGGACTGGTTCCAGAAGAGGCTGGAGCATCCCCTTGAGGAGAATCCTTTCCAGTACCCCCACAGGCGGTTAAAATCAGCCACATTATAAGCAGTCCACAGAGAAAAAACTTTTTCATTTGTATTGACCTCACTTTCCTGTTCCCATCAGCCAGCAGCGGTTCCTGTTGGATTATTCTATATTATGTCAGCACCCATAAAGAACCTGTCGATTTTTAACCATAGGGCGCAAACCAGCATCTTCACCAAAAGAAAGGCGAATTTTTTCCTATTCCAGTCAAGCCTCCACCGGATTAGCTGTGTGTTCCCCAAGATAAAAAACAGCGGGCAGCCTTCAGGCTGCCCGCTTAAATCCTCACATCAGACCACAATCATTATATTCCGCCCACCGGCGTTGGTAAGCCCGCTCCCGGAGGAAACGGTAAATTCCATACCCCGCAGTGATACAGATTACCAGCAAAGACAGCGCTAACGGCAGCACCAAAGGAGGCAGCATACAATCCTTTTCTTCCACAGGGACACCCCTTCCCATAGAATTGATGCCCATATTATACACTAAAAAACCTTGTCCGTCAAATAAAAAATCAAACGTTTTTACCAAAATCCAGACGGAAGCTAACCGCCTTCCCCTGAGCAAAAACCTGCCTTTCAACCGCCCATTGGGTTATGGTTTTCCGCTTTTGGGGAAACACTGATTTTTGCCCTATAAAACAAATAACACTGCCGCCGCAAGTGGTGACAGTGTTAATAAACGGTGTTCGCCCAGCCGACGCTTACTTGGAAGCAGCGGCCAGCTTTCTCATCAGGGCGGACTTTTTGTGAGCAGCTGTATTCTTGTGCATGATTTTCTTAGCGGCAGCCTGGTCAATCTTCTTAACAGCCACCCGCACAGCCTCGGCGCGGTCCTCAGATCCAGCAGCGATAGCGGCCTCAGCCTTCTTCAGAACGGTCTTCAGGTTGGTCTTTACAATCTTATTCTGAAGCGCTTTTTTCTCAGTCACAAGCACTCTCTTTTTCGCAGACTTAATGTTCGGCATAGGTTACACCTCCTTATTCCTTTACACAGTACGGTTTATCTTACCACCTTTTTTGAAAAAAATCAAGCCCTTAAAGCAAATTTTTTGCCTTTTTCCCAGGGATTCGGACAGATTGCTCAGTTCACCGTTCTTTTCCCCACAGATGATAGGTCTTTCGCCAGCGGAACAGGCAGACCCATACCACCACACAGGTGAGGGTTTCCGCCACAGGAATAGCCAGCCACACCCCATCGAACCCCAGCCATCTTGGCAGCAGCAGCAGGGAGCCAGCCAGAAACAGGATGGACCTGCAAAAAGCGATGAGGGCAGAAACCAAACCATTCCCCAAAGCGGTAAACAGCCCAGAGGCGAAGATATTCCCTCCTGAGAAAATCAGGGAGAAGGAGAACAGGAACAACCCTTGTTTGGCCAAATCAAAGACGGCTGTTCCCTCCCGGACAAAACACAGTACCGGCCACTCCGGCTTGAAAAAGGCGCAAAGGAACAGCGCCAAGCTTCCGCAGGCCACCCAGATAACCGAGTATCTTAAAATTCTTCGGTTGCCTGAAAAATCCCGGCAGCCGTACTGGTAGCTGATAGGGGAGGCGCATCCCATAGCCAGACCCAAAAACAGGGAAATCAACACAAATTCCGCGTAAATCATAATGGTGACCGCCGCCACTCCATCCGGCCCATGATAATGCAGGGCGATGAGGTTGAACAGCAGGGTGGTGATTCCGGCGGAAAGCTGGTTGACCATCTCGGAGGAGCCATTCCCGGAGATGCGCAGCAGATAGCCTCCATCCATGCTCAGACGGGCGAACCGCATTTTGGAGCGCCCGGACAGGAAATACCACAGCGCCACGCAGGCCCCCAGCAGAATTCCCAGGGAGGTAGCGATGGCGGCTCCCAAAACGCCCCAATCAAAGATGACCATAAACACATAGTCTAAAACAATATTGGCGATTCCGCCCAGAATGGTAGCCACCATACTGAGCCGGGGCTGACCATCCACCCGAAGGAAGGAGACCATCACCTCTTTTAGAATCACCAAGGGGGCGGTAAGCACCAGCACCAGCCCATACTGGACGCAATAGGTCCAGGTCCGTTCCTCTGCCCCCAGAAAGTCCAGCAGGGGCCGGAAAAAAATCAAAAGCAGCCCCGTGGTGACAATGCCCACAATCCCGGCGGTCACCACCGTCAGGGTAAACTTTTCATTGGCTTCTTTTGGTTTTCCCTCCCCCAGCAGCATGGAAACCTGGGCGTTGGAGCCGGTGGCGAACATGATGCCCAATCCCAAACTCAGATTGTTGATGGGATACACCAGGTTCTGGCCCGCTAACGCGTCAGAGTTTACAAACAGGGCGATAAAGGCTCCATCCACAATGGTATACAGAGCCATAAACAGCATGGTCACCACCGAAGGCAGCACATACAGGCTGTAACTGCCGAAGGTCAGCTTCCGTCCACCGAAAGGATGATAACTCAAAAAAGCGCCTCCTTTTCAAATTCTGGCCTTAGACGCCTCCATTCTAACAAATTTACCACACAAATTGCAACCCCATTTTCTGACGCCGCCTCTGTCCACGGACAAAACCCTCAAGGGCTTTGTCATCTCCAAACCACATAGGTGTATATTTGGTTTTCCTCGTTCAGCTTGGAGATGGCGTACCCCACCGAGGCGGAGGAGTTCATCACCACAATTCCCCGGTCGGTTTCCTCCCCGAAACCGCTCTGACCGTCCTCCAGCATAATTCCGGGGGTGCATCCCCCAGGCCCGAAAAAGGCGCTGTACATCTGCATATTTCCGCTGGCTCCCACCTCTGTAACGGTGGGAGCCAGGTCAACGGCAAACAGGAATCCATATTTAGGTGTAAACCCCAGGTTGATGACCTGAAACCTGCCCCCGTCCCCGGTATAGGTTCCAGACACCGCCTGTAAAACAGGGTGGGCGGCTGGGTCGGTGAAATGGGCTCCCACCGCCTGGTCAATTTTCAGGTTGTCGGCGTTGAAATCTGCCATCTTGGGCTTATCCCCGCCCTCCCATTGGTTCAGCTTTAAATTTTGGGTACTTCCGCTGCTGGCCATATCATCCCTCCTGCCCGGCGGTCCATTCCAGTCCGCCGGTAAAATCAAAGGCCTCCCAATCCAGGCGTTTGCCTTCCCATTGGGCGGCTGTCAAATCCATCTGGTCCAGCTGTTCCCAGGTGGGGCTGGACACATCCACATTCAGCTGAGCTTGGGCGGGGGCCCTGCGCCGCAGAAGCTCCACCATCCGGCGCAGGTCATCCAGGGGATGCCGCTCCACCCCCCGCAGGAATAACTGTCCATCCTCCTCCTGAAGCTCCAGAAAAATTTCCCCATCCAGCAGGGCCTGCCTGAGAGCCTCCAGGGTAAACCCGCCTCCCTTCCAGAAGGCTTTTACCCATCGGCGCAGTTCTCCTTCCTCCAAGCCCGCCCATCTGGGGATTTCCATGGTGTCCGCCCACAGCCGCAGCTGTGTCAGATTCATCCTCTCCGGGTCCATGGCTGTTTCCAGTTCTTCCAGCCGGTTTCCCAGGCTTTCCAGTCCCTGGCTCATGGCTTCCAGCTCGGCCATAAGGGGGGTTCCCGGGGTCATCCGATAGAGACCCAGGGCGGCAGTGGCCCCAAACAGGTCCATCATTCCGCCACCTCCCCCACAGTGATTTCTCCGCAGCGGAGTACCTTGCCGGTTTCCGCCTTCAAATCCCCCTGAGGAGAAACCACCAGAACCCCTTCGGCCAGGCCGGTGGCCATCAGGCAGGCATAGAGGGTCGACAGCGGCACCTTGGCTCCAATCCCGCTTCCGTTCACCAGTCTCCGAGCCGCCTGGGCCAAGCCTTCCTCCACCTCCTGGGCAGAAGCCTTGCCCCCTTCGTATTGGAGGCTGATGGATACAGTTTCAATGGGTGCTTGGACCACCGTTACAGAGCAGGTAGGCTCCCGCAGAGCCTCCACTTCCTGGCTCAGCTCCAGCAGCAGGGATTCCGGCAGCTGAGCCTCCCCAGCCACCGTCAGCAGCACCCCGCCTTCTGGGTTGGCCTGTACTTGGGCGTGGGTGATTTGGGGGCGCTTTTGGGCGATGGCCAGATAATAGCCCCGGTTAGCCCCATTGGAAGGGTTAGCCCAGCTTTCCAGCACCCTGCGCCGGAGCCGTTCATCCGTTTCCTGGTCACAGCCCCCTGTAAAAGCGGAACTGGTCACCTGACAGTCCTGCCTGCCGGCCACCACCTGTACCGCTCCCTCCAAAGCGTTGCCAAAAGGCCCCGCCTCCACCGACTGGGCCTGGACGGTGACGGGGGCTTCCGGTATCAGGGAGGCAGGCTCCAAAGTCTCATAGGCCCATCCATCCTGAGTCCGGCAGACCGTCCCGGCAGGCAGTTCCACCGCCTTCTCGGCGGTAAAGGTCAGGATTCCCACCGCCCGGGCTGCCTGCCCCCTTTCCAGTCCTCGGGCGGCGGCATGGGCATCCAGGGTCTTTCCCTGGGCCAATTGGGGTAGGGCGTTGTTTTCCGCCTCCTGAACTTCCTCCATCCCCTGGGCCAGCTCATCCGCCAGCACCCGGAACCGGATGGCTGGGTCGGTGGCCTCATCCGGGACCGTCCCCATCAAATCCCCATAAGCGTTTATCATCTGTTGGTAGAGGATTTCCCGCTGTTCCTCTTGTCTCATAGCAGCACCTCCCAGCTTTTCCCGTCTTTCACCCTTCTAAGCAAAACCCGCAGACCCAGTTTTCCTTCCCGCCTGCTGGCTTTTACTTCTACTACGGACAGTTCTTTCATAGGCGCCAGCGCTTCACGGGCAGCTTCCAGGGCAGCCGCCTCCAAATGCTCCCCGGATTTTCCCAGGCTCCACAAGCGGCTCCCAAAATCAGGAACCCCCGGCAGGCTGCCCCTACGCAAGGTCAGCCGCAGGCAAGCCCGCTGGAGCAGCGCCTGCTCTCCCTCCACCACAGCCAGGGAACCATCATGGGCCAGTTTTTGGCCTCCATTTTCCAGTAAAGTTTCCATCCCCTTCTCCTCTCCTAAAATACGTACGCCGGGTTCAAAAGGGTCAGGGTAGTGGTAGCGCCAGCCCCGGAAACCTGCATACGCACCTGATAGACAAACCAGTTCTCCCAGCGCTGGCCGCTCCATTCCACCGTAGCCCGGTCGTTAAACTCTACCTCCAGCAGGTCGGGGCAAATTAAGGTGACAATCTCCTTGGACATCATGGAATGGCGCACCCGCACCATCCCCTCTATCTCTCCGGCGCCGGTATAGGGGGTAAACTCAATGGCGGGAATCAGGTACCGTTTGCGCCTCAGCTTCAGGGCCTGGGCCTTGGGGTTTTCGTAGTGCTGGCTGTAAACCGCGTCCTGGTCCCGGACATAAAACTCACTGACAGGGGTGTATCTGTCATTGGTGTACCGCAGGCTGGCAAAGGGGATGCCTCCTCCTGTCCCATTGGAAAAGCTCCAGCTTTTCCCCACAGGTGTGGTGTCCGAAATGATGATGGTATCATCCTGCCGCAGATAAGCGCACCCCTGCTGGGAGCTGCGGAGGAAGTTGTAAAAGGCTTCCCACTCGCTGAGCCCCTTCACCACTTGGTACTGGTTAAAAAAGGGGTTAATGTTGGTGACTCCCATGTAAATTTCGTAAGGCACCACATGATTTCGGTAAATCCGGTTGAGGTCCACATCGGTGTAGACCTGGGGTTCCGCCTCATTGTCCAGCAGCACCGCCCCAGGGCTGCGGGCCATCAGGGTGAGAGCTGCACCTTTGTCATTAAGGGTGATGGTCTGCTCGTCCACCAACCCGTGGAACAGCTCTGTCTCCCCACAGAACACCTGTACCTGATACAGCTCAGGATACCCCTGGGAGCAGAGGAACCGCCCCTGAAAGGAACGGGCCGGGGAATCAAAGGATTTCACCAGCTCCCATTCAGAGAGCTTTGGCAGGAGAACCTCTCCACCCGCTAAATCGTAAGCCTTTACCTGGATGTTCTGTAAATCATAGCTCATCCGGCCCCGCCCCCTTCTTTTTCCGAAAAGGCCACCTCATAGCTTAACACCCGGCCATCCCCCTGAGCGTCCCAGAAAAGCCGTTCCACCACCGCCAAAAAGCTTTCCCCATGGGGCAGGGTCAAGGTCTGTTCCCCCTGGCATCCCGCCCAAAGAGCTTCCAAAAGCTCTGCCGTCTGCTGGGGGGTATTCCCCAGCAGCTCCCCCTGGCAGAGAACCCTCCTTGGCCCTTCCCCCAGGGTTTGGGTGACCCACCCTTGCCCCGGCAGGATATGCTCCACCAGATTTGGCTCTCTGGAAAGCTGAATCCGCCTGGGGTTATAGGGGAACTGATAGGTTCCAAATTGCAGTTTCTGCATCCTTTCCCTCCTTATCCAATCCCATCCATCTCATATTGGATGGGATGAGGGTACCGTCTGGCCTGGGTTTTCAGCCGGTCGTTCATCATGGTGAGAATATCCAAGTTTCCCGGGGTGGGATTCTGGTAGGTGACCCGCCGGGCTCCCCCGGAACCCCCCGCCCCCTGGACCTCCTCCGTCTGGGACAGGCTCCCCTCCCCCAGTTGGGAGACAGAACCCTCAACAGAT
Organism: uncultured Anaerotruncus sp.; assembly: GCA_944385965.1. GTDB lineage: Bacteria > Bacillota > Clostridia > Oscillospirales > Ruminococcaceae > Anaerotruncus. The sequence goes on along the minus strand of CALWZG010000019.1, from coordinate 8,685 downwards.
GTTTCCTCCCTCTCAAGGGAAAGGCTGGAAACCGAAGTCGGCTGAGAGGCGGGTTCCTGTTCCATCTGAAAAGGGGCCGCTGTCTGGGTGTAGTTCTCCCACACCAAAGGTACCTCCATCTTCTGGGGGTACTGGACCGAGGCCCTGCTTTGGGCAAATCTTTTCCACACATCCAAATGCTCCGCCAGAGCGGCGGAAACGTTATAGCCCCCATCCGTCATAATGGACCTCCCCTCCCGCCTGATGATAAGCCCAGGCCAACTGGGCGATTTCCTCCAGGGAAAGCCGGTTCAGCAGCCTTGGGAGGCTCCATCCCAACCCGTAGGCCACCAAAGCGCAGTTATGGCTCAGGGCCTCCAGAGGCTCCCCCTTCAGGGGGTAAGCCTCCAAAGCCTTCCTGGCCCGCTGCCGCAGAGCGATTTCCCCCAGCTGATAGCGGGCGCTCACCGGCCGCATCCGGTAAATTTTCCCCTGGGCCTCCACGGTGATTTTCCCATTTAAGAGGCCTCTCATTCCGCTACCTCCGAGCGGCCGCTGGCCAGCAGCACCGCCTTTTCCAGCAGCAGCCCGCCCAGCTGGGCGGACTCCTGCAAACTCTCCCAGCGGCAGCCGGAATAGATAACCCGCTTGCCCGGCTGAACCACCACCAAGCTGAACTCTTCCAGCGCATGGAAATCCACCTGGGGAGCGGGGGCCAAAGCCCGCACATAGGTCAGCTCCACCCGATAGGTAGCGGGGCCGCTGGCGCATCCCACCGGCTCCTCCTGACCAAAGGCCTCCACATATTGTGTTTTTCGGGTGGAACGGGCCAGGTATTCCTGGGCGGCGGCCAGCCGCACCCCTTCCACCTCTATATAAATATCACGGCTTGTGGGAAAGCTGTAAAAAGCCATCCTCATTCCTCCTTCTTTACAGGGCCAACTGGGTATCCAGATAAATCCCGCTTAATTCCGAGGCCAGCTTCAGGGAAACCCGCACCAGGCATATTCCTGGGTCCTCCGGGTGAGGGAGGGCCACCGGCGGATGGTAGGCCTCCAGCAGTCCCCGCCGCTTTTGGTTCTCCAATACCATCAGCAGCCGGGAAACGATGGACTGCCGCCCCTCAGGGCTGTTGTTCCGGCCTCCAATCATCTTGGCTGCCGCCTGGCGCAGCTCCCCAGACACCTGGTCCAGGGCCATCACCGTCCACAGGCTGTAACCGCTTAAATCCGTCTGGTTCTGGTCGTTCCGGGTGCGGGTGGTGACCCCTCTCACGCACTCCACCCGCTGCCCATATCGGACAATAGGGGTGACCCCTGCCGCCAGAAGGGCTTCCTGCTCCTCCTGCTCCAACAGCCCATCAAAGTCCTGAAGGGGCAGAGCTTTTCCATGGAAGCCTTCTCCTTCCCAGGCCAGGGCCGCCGCCGCCAACGCCGCCCCTGTTTTCCATAAGGCGGTTTCCCCTCCGCAGGTGACGCAGACCCTTTGGCAGTTCATGGTCTCAGCGGCCTCTGCCGCCTCTTCCAACCCCAATCCGATAAAGACCATCTGGGAAATTCCAGCCTGTTCCCATTGGTTCAGTAGGGCCGGCAAGCCTTCCCACCACTGGTCAGCGGCCGCCGCCCCTACCGGAAGATTCTCCAAAGCGGCAAAAGCGGCGCTGGCATCCTCCCCCGCCGGAATGGCGTAAACCGGACTGACCCCCATCTCCAAAAGCACCTCCACCATCTGGTACAGGTGGGATTCTTTTCCAAACCCCTCCGCCTGATGAAGCTCCTGGATGAGCACCGGTTCTCCAGGGGCAAGGGATTCCCCCTGCCCAATGGCGGCGGCTCCCCCCAAGCGCCAGGGGGAGTCCCAAACCTGGGAACTCCAGTGGACGCCGGGGATTCTGCTTGTTGAAAGGCTCATCTTCTCACCCCTTTCCCATAGATTCTGTTTGGACTACCACCTGCCGCAGAAGCGGCCCTTGGGGGTCGTACTCCAAATCCAGCAGTCCCTCCAAACTGGCTTTGGCGGTGAGGGACAGCTGGTCCCATTGGTTTTCATAGGTTAGGCTGCCGCAGGAAATCTGGCCCAGCCGGTAGGTAGTCAAACCAGCCAGCGCCTGACACAAGCTTTCAAATACCTGATGGCAGCCTCCCGGCCAATCCCCAGGGGCCAGCAGGTCAAACCGCAGCTCCATCTGGACCTGTCCCCCTTTTCCGGCCCAGGACAGGCTGTTTAGCCCCACTGCCACCTGAGGGACCTTGCAAGGCCTTCTGCCCCAGCGGGGAGGATATTCCGCCATCACCCCCACACCTGGCATCTGTTCTTCCAGGTAGTCAGCCAGCTCCTTCTTCATGCTGGAAATCCATTCCATCCTGTTCCTCCCTCAAACACCGCCCCAGGACTGCTTTCCGATAGACAGGGCTCCCCCCATACCAGTAGTCCTCAGCGGCTATAACCAAAAATGTCTCCTGCCCCATCCTCAGGGTGGCCCCCGGCTTCACCAGGGTGCCCCCACCCTCCAAAGGCCCGTAATAGGCATATCTCTGGGCAGTCCAGTCCCCAAAAGGGGAAGGCTCCTTCCCCTGAATCTCCCCCTGAGGCTGAATACAGGCGGCGAAACGGTAAACCTGGCCTTCCGCCTCCAGCTCCACCGTCCCCCCGCAGGTTTCAATGGCCTGTCTAATCTCCTGTTCCAGACTCATAGGCCCACCTGCCAGATTCCGGCGCAGCAGCCCCCATTTTCCAGCAGGGGGGAGGCGGCCGCCCAAAGGGCGTCCCGCAGGGCCGCCGCCTGAACGGCGGTACCGCCCTCTTGCTGCTGGGTGATGGAGATATCCCCCACCTTCGCTGTGGACAGGTTCCCCTGCCTGAGCAGGAGATACTGACGGTAGGCTTCCCCAGCGGCCGCCAGAATCAGCCTGGAATCCTCCAAATCCGCCTCGGGCTTCACGGGAAGGCTCAGGCAGGCCCCTTCACAAAGGGACTGCCACTCCTGGGCCTCCTCCAGGGTCACCCCGGCGAACCTGGCGAACTGCTCCAATACTTTCTCTATCTCCATTCCATCACCTTCCTGTCCAGAAGGCTTTCGCCTCCTGGAGCCTGATTAAGCGGTTTTCAGCTTCAAAACCTTGCAGGCGTTGGGGAAAATCTTGGCGAACCCGGAGATGGAGGTGACCGCAGCCCGCTCCAATTGGGTGTCAATCAGCCGGTCGGCGTCCACCAGAATGTCCCCCGCTGTCACCATCTCCAAAGCGAAGTTCTTGTCCAGGGCCACCAGGGTGCCTTCCGGCACCGCCTTGCAGCGGATGACCGCAGCGCCCAGAGGGGTGCCGATGACGCCGCTGCCTGCGAAATTCAGCCCGCCGTTGGAATCCCGCAGCTCGGACAGGGCCAGCATCTTCTGGGTCATATCCGGGGAAGCGATGATGGTATTCATGGTGAACTCGTCAAAGCTGCCCCACAGGGTGAGCAAATCCTCATAGGTCAGGGTTCCCGTGGCGGCAGTCTCAAGTACCTGGGCCTTGTTCTGATTGGCGTCATCAGCAGCGTCTCCGTTGATAAGCACATCCACAGCGTCCGCCAGCTGAGCCTGGGTGATGTAAGCCCCAATCTGCTTCAGGGTGACGCTGAACAGGTCAATCCGCTGGAACTTCACCGCCTCGTAGGAGGCCACCAACATTCTCCCCCGCTTTTTCAGCTTCACCAGATTGTCTTTCAGCTTCACCACCGTTTCGGGGATGCTGGCTCCCTCCTCCACCTCCTGAGCAGCCACATCATGGCCATCAGCGGTGGTGATGGTGCGGTAGTCCATGCTGTTGATGACAGTTTTGGAAGCGATGATGCGGCTGATGGTCTCGGTCTCATCGGCCCCCTGCATGACCGCCCTGGATACATACTCAGGGAACAGGGCAGCGGATTCCGAAGTGGAAAAGAATTTTGAGATGGTGTCGCTGCCGGCGCCGCTGACCTTGATGTCAAATCGTTTCAGCTGGCGCTGGAAGGCATCCAGCTTGGCCAGCTCGGTCCCGACGTATCCAGCGGTGGGGTCCAGCCGTTCCAGCTGTTTGGAGAAGGGTTCCCCCCCTCGATACATAGCTTTGTCCAGTTTAATGGTTTGATAGTGCATAAAATCCCTCCTGATGATTGATGGTTCCTCTGGTTGTTAAATTTGGAAAGCGCTTTGGTCCTCCCGGATGCCCTGTCCGCCTCCCGCCAGCTGTGGGCTGATTGGCAGCGCCCCCCGCATGGCCTTGCAGCAGGCTTCCAGCTGGGATTGGCTGAGCCGCAGAGCGATTTCCGAGGCGGTCTCCCCATCCAGACCGGGCAGGGCGAAGGAAGCCTGGGCCACAAAACGTTTCCGCAGCTCCCCCAGCAGGCTTTGTCCCGCCTGAGCCAGCTCTTCCAGCTCCCGCATCCGGCCCGCTAACTGGGCTCCCTGCTCTCTGGTCAGGGTCAGGCTTCCCATTTCCAAAGCCTTGCACAGCTCCAAGGTATCTGGCAGCTTTCCTTTGACCACCCCCGCCCGTTTCTGGGCCGGCACCGCCACAAAGGACCACTCATAGGCGTCGGTTGGGTTTTCCAGCTCCTGCCAGCAGAGTTTCCCCTGATAGGTTTCCCCAGGCTGATGGCCGCAGGCTTCCTTGCGGGCGTCCGCCCCGCAGATGGAGCAGATGACCCGTTCCACGGCGCATCCCACACTCACCTCCTTTTTGATGCCTCCGTCAATTTCCAGGATGAGGTCCTGATTCTTCTGGCAGCGCAGCATATAAGCCCAGGCCCGCAGCACCTGGTAAGGCTCTCCAGGGGCCTTTCCCTCCTGTCCCGGCTCCACCTGAGCCTGGAAAATTCGGGCGGTCTGGTTTTCGCCCTTGGGGTTGTGGTCGAAGATGCCGGTTTTCCCCACAAACAGCTGAGCCAGTTTTTCCAGGGAATCCGCTGGGAACCGCTGGAAATCCCTGTCAATCTGGTTGTCGCACAGCACCAAAGAAAACACATAAACCTCCTCTTTGGTCAGCTCCCTGCGGGAAAACTGGTTGATTCTGGCCAGCTGCTCCGGGGTAGGCTCCCCGGAACCCTGGCCCTGCATCATGCCTTTCCACTGTTCCATTGGGTTTGCTCCTTTCCGGCGGCCAAGGTTTGTTCCAATTGGTCCGCCTGTAAATTGGCGAGCCGGGCCTGGGCCAGCTCCAGCTCATCCTGAAGGTTGATGTTCTCCCACCGGATGGAAGGCTCACAGCCATACCCCCCCAGCCTGAGGAACACCCGGCAGATTTTCAGCAGCACCGGCTCCAGCAGCCGGCGGTAGCTTTCCAGTTCTGAGGTAAGCAGGTCCGCCTGCTGGCTGCTCATCCGCTCGGTGGTGGACCAGCTGAGCCCCAGCAGGAAGGGGGGGACCCCCAGCTTGGCCACAATCTGTTCCAGCATCTGCCGCACAGGTACCTGGCTGTCAATCATCCGGTTATCGGCGCCGATGACCTTGATGTCCACATCCCCCACCGCCACAAAATCCTTAATCTGCCCATACTTGGCGGCATCCATAGCGTCCGCCCATTCCCGGGAAATGGTGGAGGCGATTTCCTTGGCCCCTGCCTGGTCCAAAGCTCCCTCCCCCGGCTTATAGGTGACAGCGTACCGCAGGTTGGCCACCCTTTGGAAGTTCTCCCCGATGGAGGCGTATATTTTTTGTAAAATATCGCAGACAAAGGGCAGGCTCTCCAACAGGGAAACCCCTTTCAGCTGTCCCGGCTTTGGGTTGAGGGCGCAGAGCAGCAGCAGTTCCGGGAAGGGGACCGGCTGAGGCCCCCAGTTTTCTTTTGCTACCAGCACCTGAGTCTGAAAGGGGTTTTCCCCCTCCTGAAAAGAGATATACCTTAAATCCCCCTGATAAAGCCCAGCAATTTCCTTTCCATCACCGGACAGCACAATCTCCCCCACAGCGGTACCATAGGTGAGCAGGCTTTCCAGATAGCCCCGCAGGAAGTTCTCCATCCCCCTGCATACCGGCCCCGCCGGCACCTGCTGGAAAAACTGCTCCAATTCCTTCTGGGCAGCGGGGTCCTCGCATTGGGGATGGCACCCTCCCACCAAACGGCAGATGCGGTCGATAGCCGCGTCAATGAGGGGGATTTTATGGCGCAAAGCGTCATACATGCCGCACTCCGCCCCCCAAGCAGGCAGTCCGGTTTCCCACAATACCGGGGTCCTTCTGGTCTGCACACTGATTGCCTGAGCGGCCGGGGTTTTCGGCCGCAGTCGTTCAAAGAATCCCATTTCGCTCCTTTCCGGAGGGCATCCGCCCCACACTGGCGGCGAAGAAGGCTGATTGTCTGGGCGCACTCACCGTCATAACAAAATAGCGGATGTCATCCATAGCGTGGTCATTTTCTTTTAAGGGCAGGTCCCGGTCGGCCTTTGGATTCCATCGGTAAAGCTGGAACTCCCGCAGAGCGTTGACACATTGGCGGCAGAATTTGAGCCGGCCATCCTTGAGCCATTGCCCCACCCTTTGAATCCCCAGCTCCACCCGGTTATCCGCCGGAATACAAGGGAACTGCCCATGCCGCCGGACACACTCCAAAAAGCTGGCGGCCGACGGGTCCACAATCACCCCTTGAATCTCCCGTCCCCGGGCCAATTCCCTCAAAGCCTGGTAGTATTCCTCATCGGTTTTCTGTTCCCCCGACTCCCGGCCGGAATGGTAAAACTCCTTCAGACGGTACCAGGTATCCCCCGCCCGTCCCCATAACCCCATGCTCATGGGGTTGCGGGTGCCGTAATCGCAGGAGATGTAGAACTCCTCACAGGGCGGGGCCTGGTCCACCACATGCTCCTCCTGACAGAACATGGGGTATACCGCCCCTTGGGCAGCTGTCCAAAGCCCCAGCACAAACCTCTGATAAAAGCTGCCGGAGTACATCCGCTCATACCGTTTGCGCACCGTTTCCGAAAGGGCTGGGTTGTCCCCCATGGTAAAATGCAGATAAAGCAGCTTTCTCTGCCGGGCTTTGAGAATCCATTCCTGATGGAACCAGTGGCCGGGATGCTCCGGGTTGCAGCTGAACCAGAACTTAGCCCCCTCCACCGAACACCGAGCCAGCGCCTGTTCCACAAAGGAGCGGGGCATCAAAGCTACCTCGTCCAGCAGCACCCCCGCCAAGGTGACCCCCTGAATCAGGGAAGCGCTTCCCTCGTCTTTGCCGCCGAACAGGTAAAATCGGTTGGCGTGCCCCTTCCACTCCAGGGAAATCCACCCCTGAGAAGGCTTTTCCTGCACCTCCATCCCCAGCTTTTTCAGTTGGGGCAGCAGAGGCGCCAGCAGATTGCGCCTTAAAGAGGTGATGGTTTTTCCGCATAAGCCGAAAGATTCCCCGGTGAAGCCGCTCATGGCCCACAGACAGAACCCCATGGAAAGGCAAATAGTCTTTCCCGAGCGAACCGCCCCATCACAGATAATGCCTTCCCTGTCCTGAAAGGGGCTTCCGGCGCACCACCAGACCACCGCCGCCATCTGTTTTCTGGAGAACCTCTCCCATTCAATCATGGTTTTCCTCCAAGGCCTGAGCGGATTTTACCAGTGCTTCTACCAAAGAGCTGCTTGCCTCAGGCTGAGGGGACTCCATAGACGCCAGCAGTTCCAGTGCTTTCAGCCGGTCCACCAGCTTGATTTCCAATCCCCCATTTTTGGCAGATTTCACCTCCGCCACCTGAAGCAGAGGCACACCAGCAGGAAGGGGTTCCTCCTCCCGAAGCAATCCTGGCAGTTCGGCGGACTCCCCCAAGGCGACCCTTTGCAGCCCTGCTCTGGCCAAAGCGACTGGGGAAAGAAAGTCCAATTCCTTGGCGTATCTGGCGATTTTTCTGCGCACCTGCTGACGTGCCAGTAACCGGGCGGATTGCCTGGACCAGTCTCCCTCAAATGGATAGGCAGCCCGTCTCACCGCCTCCTCCGGCAGGAACCCTCTGGCGCACAATACACAGAACACCTCCAATTGATGGCCCTCCTGATTGATTGACATTCCCATTGTTCCCTCCTTTCACCCTTACTCCAAACACCCTCCTTTTTTTCATTTTCCTGGGAAATATCACACACCCGCCCACTGTTTTCCTGGTTTTTCCAAGGATTAAAGCACCTTTCCAGGGTTCTTCTTTCACCCCCCAAATTTCATTTTGATTTCTTGACAGTTTCCCTATTTTATGCTATGATAGAAACGCTTCTCAAAGGGTGCGCCCTATGTGATGGGTTTGTATGGATATCTGAGGGGCCATTAGAAATTTCATATCGAGGTGTAGCGCAGTTGGTAGCGCGCTTGGTTTGGGACCAAGATGCCGCGGGTTCGAATCCTGTCACCTCGACCAGCTTTTACGGAAAAACCGCCTTTTCAGGCGGTTTTTCTGCGTTCCGGGGGAAATTTTCGGAGGTTGGCCCATCGGCTCAACTCTGTGACAGAGGGAGGCGGAAAAGACGAAGATGGTGTCAGCGGGAAGCGGCCCAAAACGACAAATCCCTAACCCATCCCTAACGGCAAAAGGAGCATGGAAGATACGTCATTCATAGATCCTGCCGCCATCCTTCGTCCCCTTCGGACGGATTATTTACTTGGCAGCATAAGGCTTGTTGTTGTTTGTCCGTCCCAGGATATAATCTGTGGACACCTGATAATAGTCCGCCAATTTCAGCAGGTGGATCACCGGAATGGTCTGGAACCCACGCTCATA
>CALWZG010000018.1 GCA_944385965.1 uncultured Anaerotruncus sp. | reverse complement strand
ACGCTCTATAATTACATCTACCGTGGGGATGTGTTCCTCCACCTCACCCCGGAGCACCTGCACAACAAGGGCCGCCGCCACTACGCCGCCAAGAGCAAGCGGCAGGCCGCCCGGAGCTCCAACGGCAAGAGCATTGAAAACCGCCCCCAGGAGGTCAAGGGCCGGGGCAGTTTTGGGCATTGGGAAATGGACAGTATCATGGGGTGCAAGGGCTCCAAAAAAGCCCTCCTGGTCCTCACAGAGCGCCGGACACGCATGGGCATTGTGATGCTCCTGGAGGACCACACGGCGGCCAGCGTGGTCAAGGCCATCAACCGCCTGGAGCGCCGCTTTGGTAAACTGTTCTATAAACTTTTCAAGTCAATCACTGTGGACAATGGCTGTGAGTTTCAGGACTTCGAGGGCATAGAGGCCGCCCACCGGCGCAAGGGCAAGCGGACCGTGGTGTTTTTCTGTCACCCATACAGCGCCTTTGAGCGGGGCTCCAATGAGAACATGAACAGGCTGATTAGACGATTTTTCCCAAAAGGCACCAGCTTTGACACCGTGACGCCGGAGGAAGTGAGGGCAGCAGAAAAATGGGTGAATAGCTACCCCCGCAAGCTGCTGGGGTGGCAATCGGCGGCCACGCTCTTTGAGAAAGAGCTCCTCTCCGCCTGACAGGGAATAAGAAAAGCAGCCGGATGAGATTAACCCATCCGGCTGGCTTGCCATGTTATTTTATTGTGAAAACGCCCAACAAAGGCGCTTTTTATTTATGCGCTTTGCTGTTTTTTCTTGACTTATGCAAATTTCTATTGACTTTTAGCTTTTGACCCCTCTGGGTTTTCTAAAAAATTTTTGTATATTTATCTATCATATGGGTCGATTTTATGAGGGCTGTTAATATGAAAAACCTTCTTTGACACAGATATTGTATCAGTCTGTATCAAAGGAGGTTTTTTAACAATGAGGATTCAATTTGTTGAAAGATAGCGCAGAAGAAAAATCTGCTGGAGGATAACCGTCATGCCCCTTATGGCCGCTTTACCGCCATATCACCCCTATCACCAGCCCAATCACTCCACACAGAGACATAACCCCAATGGGATTCCATTTAAACTTTCGAAGAACAAAAAACGCGGCAGCAAACAGCAACGTCCCAAACCAGTTTACATTTGCCGCTTCCATAGCCTGACCCTGAAACATCACCTGCATCAGAATGGAGATTCCCGCTGAGGCAATCAGCGCCACAACCGCTGGACGCAGACTTCCAAGAATACTCTGCAAAACTGCAACGCCTTTATATCGGTAGTATATAAAGGCCAGCATGGATACAATCAGGCAGGAGGGCAGAATGCAGCCAAAGGTGGCAATGACAGCGCCGGGAAAGCCAGCAATTCGGATTCCCACAAAGGTGGCGGAATTCACTGCAATAGGGCCAGGGGTCATTTCCGCAATGGTAATCAGGTCGGTGAACTCGTTCATGGTCAGCCAGGGATGCAGCTCCACCACCTGACTTTGAATCAAGGGCATGGCCGCATATCCGCCTCCTATGCTGAACAGCCCCACCTGTATAAAACTCCAAAACAGCTGCAAGTAAATCATGTTCTGGCCTCCCTGTAATGCCGGGCAATCTCAGCCAAAATGCCAACTGCCGCGGCGGCAAGTATAATAAAAATCACATTGATATTGAAAAAGAAGGTGGCGAGAAAAGCACCTGCCATCACAAGAATAGCCCGAACAGAACGTTCTTTGAGTACATTCTGGCCCAGCCCACACACAACATCCAGTATCACAGCCGCCACACCAGCCTGCATTCCTTTCAGCAGAAGGGAAACATACAGATTTGTGGCAAAGGCTTTATAAAACAAGGAAATCACCGACAAAATCGTCATGGGCGGGATAATCGTCCCCAGCACGGCTACCAACATCCCAAAGAATCCTCCAACCCGCCATCCTACCAGAATGGCTGCATTTACAGCGATGGCTCCCGGCGAGGATTGGGCTAAGGCGGTCAGGTCCAGCATTTCGGATTCATTGATCCAACCCAGTTCATCCACAAATTTGCGCTTCATAAAGGTGACAATTACAAAGCCACCTCCAAATGTAAAGGTGCTGATATACAATGTCGCTAAAAACAGTTTCCACAACTTTTGTGTTTTCGACATATTTATGACGCCTCCTTCTTTCCTATCTATTATAGCACTTGTGATTAAATGTATAAAATGCTATAATTATATAAAAATCATAACTAATTTGATATGATATAGAGGAAAGAAAAATGACCATACGTCATCTGAAAATCTATGTGACTGTATACCAAACCTGTAACATAACCCGTGCGGCGGAACAGCTGCATATGACCCAGCCCAGCGTCACACGGGCCATTCAGGAATTGGAACATTATTATGGTGTAAAACTGTTCGAGCGAATCAATCGGCGTTTATTTGTAACCGAAAGCGGAAAACAATTTTATCCCCAAGCCCTGCATATTGTGGATTCCCTTGACTCTATGGAAAAGAGCCTTCGCAATTGGGATGAATTTGGAACTTTGCGTGTTGGGGCCACCATTACTTTAGGAACGGTACTTCTGCCCCAGGTGGTAGCTGCATTTCAGGAGAAGCACCCAAACCTTCAGATAAAGGTCCTTATCTCCAATGGTAAGCATTTAGAAGAGGGCCTGCTTGATAACCGGCTGGATCTTGCCTTGCTGGAAGGCGGGATTGTGAACCCACATTTAAATGCTGAACCTTTCGGAGAGGATCGTCTGGTGCTGATTATGCACCCTGAAAATCCTCTTGCCGGAAAAGAAAAGCTGTTCCTATCTGATTTACGGGATTGTCGGTTTTTAATGCGTGAGAAAGGAAGTGTGGGCAGGTCCTTTCTTGATGACCTTTTTGCGGTACACGGAATTCCCCTTTCCCCCCTCTGGGAAAGCACCAGTACCCACGCCATTATTCAAGGGGTCAAAATGAACCTGGGCATCTCCATTCTGCCTGAACGTCTTGTGGGGGACAGCATCCTGGAAGGCAAAGTCGTTACCAAAAAAGTGGAGGACGTATCTTTCCAAAGAACAAACTACATTGTATCTCACAAAAATAAGTATTTGACAAAGTCTGCCAAAGAATTTATCACAAGCTGCCATAACTTTTCCAACCATTCTTCTTGTTAGACACCACTATTTTTAAATCATTTCAAATATAAAAAGGGAGGGAAAATTCCCTCCCTTTTTGATACCCAATTTATGATGGGCTTGGCCCTACCTTTTTGAGGCAGCTGAAAAACATCCCAATACAGCAACCCGCTAACGCAGGTACCAGCCAGCACAGTCCCGCCTGATAAAGAGGCAGTCCTTGTATCCACCCAGTCAACAGTGGCAGCTTGATACCTGCCTGACCCAGAGCGTAAATCACACTCACTACTCCTGTAAATCCAATGGCCCATGGATAGGACAGAGGAAAGTGACCTGTCAGATTATGAGCCAGCCCCAATACAATCAAAACAATGGCCACAGGATAGATGGCGTTCAGGATGGGGACCGATATGGCTATAATGGCGTCCAGCCCAGCGATGGAAACAAAAAAACTGATAACAGCAAAAATAACCACCCAAAGCCGATAGGAGATTTTCGGAACCATCTGATAAAAATACTCGCTGCAGCAGCTGAACAAACCAATACAGGTATTTAAACAGGCAATCACAAAGATAAGCCCTAAAAGAATGGAACCCATTGGACCATACAGCCAAGCCACCAGATTTGTTAAAACACCAGCCCCATTGGTTGCCCCTGGGAAGGTCCCGCCGCTGACCGCTCCAATATGGGCCAGGATACTGTAAACTACCAGCAAAACCCCGCCGGCTATCCAACCCGCCTGAATGGTACAACGCACCACCGAGGCGCTTTCGGTCACTCCCCTATTCTGGATGTTCAAGGCGATGATAATACCAAAATTCAAGGCCGCAATGGTATCCATGGTCTGGTACCCATCCAGAAACCCTTGGCTCAGTACATTACCAGTATAGTTTCCATTTGGGGCTCCATAACCCCCTGGCGAATGAACCAGACATCCCACCATAATCACCAAAATCAAGATGAGCAGCACCGGACCCAACAGTTTTCCCAATCGGTCGGTGAGTTTCTCCGGACGGAACGCCACCAGCATGGCCACTGTAAAGAAAATCAGGGAATACACAGGAAGCACCCAGCCAGGGGCCTCCTGCCAAAAGGGAGTGACCGCCATCTCAAAAGAAGTGGAGGCGGTACGAGGGATGGCCAAGCCAGGTCCAATGGACAGATAAATCAGCAGAGTAAAGACCCAGGCAAAGCGTTTTCCTACCCTACCGGCCAAAACTGGCAGCCCTCCTGATTTAGCCACCGCTACTACACCCAAAATAGGCAGGCCAATCGCGCTGATGGCAAACCCCAGCATGGCCAGCCAGGTAGAGGTTCCAGCCTGGGCTCCTAAAAATGGGGGAAATATCAGGTTCCCCGCTCCAAAAAACATAGAAAACAAAGTCAAGCCTACAAAAAACAGGTTATGACCCTTCAATGTCCGCAAAACGACTTTCCTCCAATCTATCTGTTCTATTATGCAGTTTACCATGGGGAAAGCATATTTGTCCACAAAAATAAATTGGAGAGGCGATCGGCAGAGGCCAATCCATCTGAAAAGGCCCTTTCCCACAAATGGAAAGGGCCTTTTGGTATCGTTTTTTAAATGGTAGTGATGTCAATGGGAATCAAGTCTTTGCTGCGGCCTTGCTCCCTGGCCATCAAAATCGCCCGGGCGGTGTCAATAGAGGTGACACACCCAACCGAATGTTCCACCGCGCTGCGCCGGATTTTAAATCCATCGGTGTCCTGTTTGCGCCCCTTTGTTGGAGTATTGATAATCAAATCCACCGTTCCAGAAGCAATCATATCCAAGATATTGGGATGAGCCTGGGAAACCCGATTCACCTGTTTGCAGGTCACACCTGCTTTCTTCAGAGCCTCACAAGTGCCAGAAGTGGCCATCAGCTCAATCCCCATCTTCTCAAATCCCTGGGCAATTGGTACCACTTCCTCTTTGTCCTCATCCTTCACAGTGATAATGATTCTTCCCCCACGTTTGGGAATCTTCAGCCCTGCGCCTTTGAAGGCTTTCATCAGGGCTTGCGGGAAGGTCTCCGCCAGACCAAGCACCTCTCCGGTGGATTTCATCTCAGGGCCAAGGCCGGTGTCCACATCGGTGAGCTTCTCGAAGGAGAAAACAGGGGCTTTGACCGCATAATAGGAGGCTTCCTGATACAGGCCAGTTCCATAGCCCAGGTCCTTCAGCTTTTCGCCCAGCATCACCTTGGTGGCCAAGTCAATCACCGGAACCCCGGTCACCTTGGAGATATAGGGGATGGTTCTGGAGGAACGGGGGTTCACCTCAATCACATAGATTTCATCTTTATAGAGGATATATTGGGCGTTAATCAGTCCGATGACTCCCAAATGCTCCGCCATATTTTTGGTGTGGCGCAGGATGGTCTGTTTGTGCTTTTCAGCCAGGTTCACCGGGGGATAAACCGCGATAGAGTCCCCGGAGTGAACCCCAGCCCGCTCCACATGCTCCATAATCCCCGGAATCAGCAGGTCCTCTCCGTCAAAAATTCCATCCACTTCCAGCTCCCGGCCCATCAAATATTGGTCCACCAAAATGGGATGCTCCTGAACGGTCATATTGATAATCTTCATAAACTCGATGATATTCCGGTCGGAGTAAGCGATTTCCATTCCCTGGCCGCCCAAAACATAGGAGGGCCGCACCAGCACCGGATACCCCAGCTCCTTGGCCGCTTCCAATGCTTCCTCGGTGGTGAAAACGGTTTTGCCCTTGGCTCTGGGGATGCCGCATTTTTGCAGAATCTCGTCAAACCGCTCCCGGTCCTCTGCGGCGTCCACTCCGTCGGAGGAGGTTCCCAACAGACGGACCCCCATATCCGTCAGGGCTTTGGCCAATTTAATGGCGGTCTGCCCTCCAAACTGCACCACCGCGCCCCAGGGCTTCTCCTGTTCCACAATGTTCTGCACGTCCTCAGCGGTGAGGGGCTCAAAGTACAGCTTATCCGCTACGTCAAAGTCTGTGGAAACGGTTTCCGGGTTGTTGTTGATGATAATGGTTTCACAGCCCAGCCGTTTCAGCGCCCACACCGAATGAACCGAGCAGTAGTCAAACTCGATGCCCTGGCCGATTCGGATGGGACCGGAGCCCAGCACAAGTACCTTCCGCTTTCCAGAGTTGGTATCCACCGCTTCATTCTCCCCATCATAAGTGGAGTAGTAATAAGGGGTCTGGGCCTCAAACTCAGCGGCGCAGGTATCCACCATTTTGAAGGCGGGCACAATTCCATATTGCTCTCTGAGGGATTTCACCTCCTGCTGAGACATACCGCACAGCCATCCAATATAGCTGTCCGCGAAGCACATCTCTTTCGCCCGGCGTAAGGCGTCCTCCCCTGGGAGGCCCTTGCATTTGGAAAGCTCCTCCTCCATATCAATAATCCGCTTGAAACCATCCAGGAACCAAATGTCCATCTTGGTAATCTCGTTAATCATCTTGGGAGAGAAGCCCCGCCGCAAAGCCTCTGCCACCACAAACAGCCGCTCATCGGTGACCTGGCTCAGCAGGTCTTCAATCTCATCGGTGTACAGGTCAGCCAGCTTATCCAGCCGCAGCGCCCGCACATTCAGCTCCAGGGAGCGGATGGCTTTCATCAGCGCCCCTTCAAAGGAATTGGCGATGGCCATTACCTCGCCGGTGGCTTTCATCTGGGTTCCCAGGGTCCGGCTGGCAGTGGTAAATTTGTCAAAGGGCAGGCGGGGAATCTTCAGGACACAATAATCCAGGGTTGGCTCAAAGCAAGCGGTGGTTTTTCCGGTCACCGCGTTGGGAATCTCATCCAAGGTGTAGCCCAGAGCGATTTTCGCTGCCACCTTGGCGATGGGGTATCCTGTGGCTTTGGAAGCCAGGGCGGAGGAACGGGACACACGGGGATTGACCTCAATCACAGCGTACTCATAGCTGTCAGGATTCAAGGCGAACTGGCAGTTGCACCCTCCCTCGATTTTCAGGGCGGTGATGATGTCCAAAGCTGCGGTGCGGAGCATCTGATACTCCCGGTTGGCCAGAGTCTGGGTGGGGGCCACCACAATGGAATCACCGGTATGGACGCCCACCGGGTCAATATTCTCCATGGAGCAGACGGTAATCACATTCCCGGCGCTGTCCCGCATCACCTCAAACTCGATTTCCTTCCAGCCAGCGATGCAGCGCTCAATCAGTACCTGCCCCACTCGGGACAGTTGGATGCCTCTGCCAGCGATTTCCTCCAGGGAGGGCCGGTCATAGGCGATGCCGCCGCCAGTGCCGCCCAGGGTGTAGGCTGGGCGCACAATCACTGGATAACCAATCTTCTCAGCAAACTCCACCGCTCCCGCTACCGTCTCCACTACCAGAGAGGTGACGCAGGGCTGATGGATGGACTCCATGCAGTCCTTAAAGCCCTGCCGGTCCTCCGCCTTGCGGATAGAGTCGGGGCTGGTGCCCAGCAGTCGCACCCCGTATTTCTCCAGGGTACCGTTTTCAAAAAGGGCCATGGCCAGATTCAGGCCGGTCTGGCCCCCCAAGGTGGGCAGAATGGAATCGGGGCGTTCTTTCTCAATAATTTTCGTCACCGAGCAGACGCTCAGAGGCTCTATGTAAACATAGTCCGCAATATCCTGGTCGGTCATGATGGTGGCCGGATTGGAGTTCACCAGCACCACCTGGACCCCTTCCTCCTTCAAAGCCCGGCAAGCCTGGGTTCCAGCGTAATCAAACTCCGCCGCCTGGCCGATGACGATTGGGCCGGAGCCCAACACCAAAACTTTTTGTATAGCGGGATTTTTTGGCATTATTGATTTCCTCCATTCCGTGTTTTCAGCATGGACACAAACCGGTCAAACAGATACTCTGTGTCCTGGGGGCCTGGGCTGGCCTCTGGGTGGAATTGGACTGTAAAGCAGTTGGGTCTTTTATACCGCAGCCCTTCCACCGTCTGGTCGTTTACATTGGTATGGGAAATTTCTGCTACCTTCGGGTCCACGGTATCCGCCAGCACCATATACCCATGGTTCTGGCTGGTGATAAACACACGGCCTTCCGCCAAATCCCGGACCGGGTGGTTCCCTCCCCGATGTCCATAGGGGAGCCGGCCTGTTTTGGCGCCGGTGGCCAAGGCCAGCAGCTGATGTCCCAGGCAAACGGCAAACAGGGAAAGCTGGCTTTCATAAAGGGCCCGCACCTCTTGGATGATGGTACCATTATCCGCTGGATCTCCCGGCCCATTGGACAACATCACCCCGTCAAAATTTCCCGCCAGCACCTGGGCCGCCGGAGTGGAAGCGGGGAAAACAGTCACCTGGCAGCCCCGGCGCCGCAGACACTCAATCATGCTTTGCTTTACCCCATAATCCATCAGGGCCACCCGATGCCGCTGGGTTTCATAGGCTGGGAAGATCTCCGGTTCCTTCCGGGAAACCCGCTCTACTGTTCCCTTTACCCGGTAGGCCCGAATGGCTTCCAGGGATTCCTCCACAGAAAAATACTCCGCACAGGTAAGCATAGCGTTCATGCTTCCCTCACTGCGGAGTATTTTAGTCAGCGCCCGGGTATCCACCCCTTGGATGCCGGAAATGCCATAATTTTTCAAATACTGGTCCAAAGTATCCTCGCACCGGAAATTGCTGCCCCGGGGAGACAAATGCCGAACTACAAAAGCTTCCGCCCAAGGCTGGCCGGATTCATTGTCCTCATGATTCACACCATAATTACCAATCAAAGGATAGGACATCACCACACCCTGTCCAGCATAGGATGGGTCGGTCAAAATTTCCTGGTAGCCGGTCATGGAGGTGTTGAACACCAACTCACAAATCCGGTCTTCACAGGCTCCAATACTGGTTCCAGAAAACACGGTTCCATTGGCTAAAATCAATGCCGCCTTTTTCAAGTCACATCACGCGCCTTCCTTTGGGATTCTTCCCGCGGCTCTTGCGGGAATTCATTTCTCAAACTTGTTTCAAGCTATTTTATCGAAAAATAGAGGTTTGCGCAAGATGTTTTTTTACTGTATATAACGCCATGTTTTTTTTATTTTTTAGTAAAAATGCGAATATTTATCCATCAAAATTAAATAATATGCAAAAAATATTTTTGGCAAAAATATTTTTGACTGGACATTTGTAATCATGCAGTAAATTTTTCCACTAAAAACCTACCCGTTTTCAATAAAATCACAAAAATCCACTGATTTCTTTGTGTATACTTGACAACGCATCTTCCAGGCCCTATAATGGGGACATCAGCAAAGGCGCTGCAATCAATGAAGATTGCAGCGTTTTTCTGTTTTTAGGGAGGCCCCCCTGACGTATATTCTAACAGCAGCGTTCCACAAAAAATCAAGCAAAGGCGCTTGTTTGGAGAAGTTCTCCAAACAAGCGCCTTTTTCAAACCCTGCGTGAACTTGCTGCGCAACATTTTGTTTTGTGAGGGGAGTTTTTATGGGAATCGCGGAATTGAGTACTGCTATAAACACTGGATGGATTTTATTGGGAGCCGCTTTGGTCTTTTTTATGCAGGCTGGCTTCGCTATGGTGGAAACCGGCTTTACAAGAGCCAAAAACGCCGGTAATATCATCATGAAAAACCTGATGGATTTTTGTTTGGGAACCCCTATTTTCTGGATTTTTGGATTTGGGTTCATGTTCGGCGGCACTGGAAAGCTGTTTGGAGGCCTTGACCTGTTCACCAGCGCGGGCGGCGATTGGGCCACCTTGATTTTTCAGACGGTGTTCTGCGCCACCGCCTCCACAATCGTTTCTGGTGCCATGGCGGAGCGGACCAAGTTTTCCGCCTACTGTATCTATTCTATGGTAATTTCGGCCTTTATTTATCCTATCTCCGGCCATTGGATTTGGGGCGGTGGCTGGCTGTCTCAGCTTGGATTCCATGATTTTGCCGGTTCCACCGCTGTACATATGGTAGGTGGTGTGGCCGCTCTGATTGGAGCCGCTACCTTGGGACCCCGTTTGGGAAAATACTCCAAAGACGGCAAAGCAAGGGCCATCCCTGGACATTCGCTTACCCTGGGCGCTTTGGGTGTATTCATTCTTTGGTTCTGCTGGTTTGGATTCAATGGCTGCTCTACCGTTGCCTTGACAGACGGAGCGTGGGAAACCGCCGCCCGTGTATTTGTTACCACCAACCTGGCCGCTGCTATGGCCACTGTTACGGTTATGTGCATCACCTGGCTGCGCTATAAAAAACCTGATGTGTCTATGACCCTGAACGGTTCTTTGGCTGGCTTGGTAGCGATTACAGCTGGCTGCGATGTGGTCAGCCCCGCTGGCGCAGCCGCTATTGGAATCATCTCGGGCTTTGTAGTGGTTTTCGGCATCGAATTTCTGGACCAAAAACTGAAGATTGATGACCCTGTGGGTGCTGTGGGGGTTCACGGCATGTGCGGCGCTGTGGGCAGCCTTTTGGTTGGTGTCTTTGCCCTTTATTCCGGAAACGAAATCACCCGTGAGGGGCTGATTTATGGCGGTGGATTCCGTTTCCTGGGTATTCAGGCTTTAGGTGTTGTATGTGTAATCGCCTGGGTAGCGGTTACTATGACCATCGTTTTCCAAATCATCAAACACACCATTGGACTTCGGGTCACCAAGGAGGAGGAACTGATGGGTCTGGACCGTCCCGAACACGGACTCACCAGCGCTTACGCAGACTTTATGCCCGCTGTTCCCACCATTTTGGGCGCTGGGGTTCCCGCTCCTGTGAAAGAGGTGCCCGCTCCCATCAAGAGCGAAAGCCCTATACCTGCTGCCTCCCAAGATACACCTTCTGAAATGCACAAGGTAGTCATTATCGCCAATCCCAGTCGGTTTGAATCTCTGAAAAACGCTCTGAATGAGATTGGTGTCACCGGTATCACCATGACCCATGTAATGGGCTGCGGACAGCAGAAAGGTGCTTCTGAGTATTATCGTGGCGCACCTGTGGATATGACCCTTCTGCCTAAGATAAAAATGGAAATTGTTGTTTCCGCTGTCCCTGTTGAAAAGGTAGTTGAAACCGCTAAACAGGTTCTCTACACCGGACATATCGGAGATGGAAAAATCTTTATCTACGATGTATCAGAAGTAGTAAAGATTCGGACTGGAGAGCGGGGCTTCGATGCCTTGCAGGACGAGTAATTCCATCCATTTCTATAGAAAAAAGTCAGGATTGGGGATTTCGCATCCTCCCAATCCTGACTTTTTATTCCTTCTGGAAAATCCCATCCTATTCCCACTGAGCCAAAAAGGCTTCTATTTCCCCTCTGGACGCTTGGACCTGTCCTTGGGCGAAAAAGGGTTTGCCCCCTCCCCGTCCGTTTAAAGTTTGATTCAGCGCCTTTATCAGCTGGCGCAGGTCTCCATCCTTATGGCCAATGGCATACTTATAGCCCTCCTGGTCCGACCCTGAGAAAACCGCACACCGCCCCGGACAAACTTCCATCAGGGCAATGGTCAGACGACGCAGGCTGTCTGGTTCCAGGCCCTCCTCAAACAGGGTAATCTGGTCCGCCCCAGCCAAAGCCCTGGCCTTCCCTTGGAAGATTTCCTCCTCCAAAGCCAGCACCCTGGCGGATAGGCGCTCCTTTTCCTGGTACAGTCGCTCTACCGCCTGACTGGTTTCCCCTACCTTGGCGGAAAGCAAAACTGAAACCCCGTGATTTTGCTCCAAAACCAAATTACAGTAATCCAGCGCCCGCTTTCCGCAGGCCAGTTCAATTCGCACCCCTTCCCGGAACCGCTGACAAGAAATCAGCTTAATCAAACCGATTTCCCCTGTGCAGGCCACATGGGTGCCGCAGCAGGCGCATAAATCCGTCTCAGGGATTCGCACCAACCGTACCGCTTCAAACAACTCCTTTTTACTGCGGTAAGGCAGGGTTTCCAACTCCTGAGGGGAGGGCCAAAAAATCTCCACCGGAAGATTGTCCCACACCTTTTGGTTGGCCATCTGCTCCACCTGCCGGAGCTGCTCCATGGACAATTCTCCGGACAGGTCAATGGTCATCTGCCGCTGGGTCAAATGGAATCCCACATTGTTATAACCAAATTGGCTGTGAATCACTCCGCTGACAATATGCTCTCCTGTATGCTGCTGCATAAAGTCAAACCGGCGTTCCCAGTCAATCCGGCCTTCCACATAGGCGCCCGCTTCCAGCTTGTGGTCACACAGGTGGTAAATCAGTCCCTCCTTTTGGTGGACCTCCAACACCTTGGCTTCTCCTAAAACACCAGTGTCCCAGGGTTGGCCGCCTCCCTCCGGGTAAAAGACGGTTTGGTCCAGCAGCACCATCCATCCTCTTTCTTCCTCCCGGCACTCCAGAACCTGGGCGGTAAAGGCTTTCAAATAAGCGTCCTGCTCATAAAGCTTTTTGGTTTTCACCTGACATCCCCCTATTTATGGTATTTAGCGTTGGCGTTGATGGAAAATCCCCGGTAAATCTGCTCCAGCAGAAGGACCCTGGCCAATTGGTGGGGAAAGGTCATGGGAGAGATGGAAAGCCGCAGGTCCGCCTTATCTTTCACCTGCTGCCACAGTCCATAGGAACCCCCTATCACAAAGGTCACATCCCCGGAGCCGGACAAGGCGGTTTTTTCCAGATAGGCCGCCAAACTCTCTGAGGAAAGGAGCTTGCCTTCCACACACATGGCTACCACCGAACCTGAGGTGGGCAGCTTCTTAAGAATCCGTTCCCCCTCCTTCTGAATACACTCCTCTATCTGGGCCGGGGAAGGGCGCTCCGGCAGACGGAACTCCTCCAGTTCCATCACCTGGGGGGTACACCAGGCATTGAGCCGCTTCATATACTCCTGACAGCCCTCCCGCAGCCAACTCTCTTTCAGCTTTCCAACGCAGACAATGGAAATCTTCCTCATAAAATCACCATCTCCCCCGGCTCCTCACGAGGCGCCACCTTTAAGGTAAAATCCAGATTCTCCCGCAGCCCATCCATGGCCAGAGCGGCGTAAGCGGTTTGGTAGGCCAGCTGGGGCAGGTTGTTGTGCTGGGAGAGATGGCCCAGAATCAGCCTTGTGGTCCCCGCCCGGACCAGTCCCACCAGCTCAGCGGCGCAGGATTCGTTGGACAGATGCCCCTGGTTGGAGGCAATGCGCTGTTTCAGATAATAAGGGTAGGAGGAAGCCCCCAGCATCCGCTGGTCATAATTGGCCTCCAAAAGCACCAAATCACACCCAGTCATCCGCTGGCGGATTTCCTCGGTCACATAGCCCAGGTCGGTGGCAATCATCAAGGTTCTCCCATCCATGGTATGGAATTTGTACCCTACGCTGTGGATACTGTCGTGGGGGGTATCGAAAACCTCCACCCTCAGGGAACCAATCTCCAAGGGCTGCCCTGGGGTGACCGGTACCATTTCCGTCTGGGGTTCCAGAATTTTTCCATATGTAAGCTTCTCCAAAACCTCCTGAGAGCCATAGACCGGGATTTTCAAACGTTTCACCAAGGTTTTCAGGCCGCTGACATGGTCGGTATGCTCATGGGTCACCAGGATGCCCCGCAAGGCCTTGGGGTCAATCTTTTTGGCTTCCATGGCGGCCAAAAGCTGTTTGCAGCTTTTTCCCGCATCCACCAATACAGCGGTATCCGAACCGCTGATATAAGCGCTGTTCCCGCTGGAACCGCTGCATAAGGTACAAAATCTGGCCATAAGGCCCTCCTTCCAAAGTTCCTTCCATTTTTTCAAAGGAAAACCCCGCCGGCCCTCAAAGCCGAGAGCCAGCGGGGCTTATTTGATTGTCCTTGCTTACAGGGCTTCCTGAAAAATATGGTCAGGGATAATGGCCTTGCGCACATGGGCGCCCAAAGCGGTGAGCTTTTCCACAATCCGCTCATATCCCCGTTCAATATACTCGATGTCCTCAATTTCAGTACTGCCCTCAGCGGTCATGGCGGCGATTAAAACCGCCGCTCCCGCCCGCAGGTCTACCGCACGTACAGGGGCCGCCTTCAATTGAGAGACACCCTCCACCACGGCTACCTTACCATCCACCTGGATTTGAGCCCCCAGACGCCTGAGCTCGTCCACATAACGGAACCGATTGTCCCAAACTCCCTCGGTCACAATGCTTGTCCCTTGTGCCAGGGCCAGCAGAGCGGTCATCTGGGGCTGCATATCTGTGGGGAATCCAGGGTGGGGCATGGTTTTGATATTGACTTTGGCCAAGGGCCCCTCTCTGGTGACCCGGATGGAATCATCATATTCCTGCACCACAGCCCCAGCCTTTTCCAGCTTCTCTGTGATGGACTCCAAATGCTTGGGGATGACATTCTTAATCAGCACATCTCCGCCGGTCGCCGCCGCGGCCACCATATAGGTTCCCGCCTCAATCTGGTCAGGAATGATGGAATAGGTGGTGCCATGAAGCAGGTCCACCCCATGAATCTTAATGACATCGGTACCGGCGCCTCGAATATCCGCTCCCATGGAGTTGAGGAAATTGGCCAGGTCCACAATGTGGGGTTCTTTGGCGCAGTTCTCCAGAATGGTGATGCCTTTCGCCTTCACCGAAGCCAGCATCACATTGATGGTGGCTCCCACTGAGGCCACATCAAAATAGATATGAGCCCCCAGCAGCATCTCCGCCTGAGCGTTAATCATGCCGCTGTCAATGGAGACTGTGGCGCCCAGGGCCTCAAATCCCTTCATATGCTGGTCGATGGGGCGCACCCCAAAATTACATCCTCCCGGCATGGACACCGATGCCCGGTTGCAGCGAGTCAGCAGGGTGCCCAGCAGATAATAGCTGGCCCGCATATATCTGGCCAGCTCATAAGGCACCACCGGCTCGGTAATATAGGTGGTGTCAATTTCCACCGTAGTCCGGTCCAGCATTTGAACAGAGGCACCCAGCCCCCGCAAAATCTTAAACAAAACGGTTACATCGCTGATATTGGGAATATTCTCAATGACGCACTTTCCCTGGGCCAGCAGGGTCGCGGGAATAATGGCAACCGCAGCGTTTTTCGCACCGCTGATGGTTACCTCTCCAGTAAGCCTAACAGGGCCATCCACTATAAACTTTTCCAACTCTATAAAACCTCCACTTGGGGCAGGCGAAATATTCAAAAAATGTTCCACACACTTGCCCGAAACCTTGTTTTTGGTTTGGCATACTTACATGCTTTTATTATATCACCAGTGAGCCAGAATTAAAAGAGGATTTTTTGTGATTTTCCTCCTAAATTTTCATCCATTTTTTTCTATTTTGCCTTAATTCTAAAGGAGTTCCACAAGAAATCCCACTTTGTCCTCACAGAATGTCTGGCATAATTTCGGGCTGTTTTGGCAGGAGGTTTCCTTTTGCAAAGGCCCTCAGCCATCTTTTAAAATAAACACCGGAATGGGCGGGTCGTTGGGGCGGTTGCAGAAATCACACACAATTACCGTATAGAACCGACTGTCGATGGTTTTGAGAAACTCCAGCAGGGCGTCCCGTTCCTCATAGCCAGTATCCTTTCCATAGTAAATGCATAAGCTCATCAAGCCATGAGGTTTCAGCAGCCTCAGACCAGCCTGAATCGCTGGGATGCTGGTTTCCGGCCTGGTGAAAACACTATGGTCCCCGGCGGGGAGCCATCCGAAATTAAAGGTGATGCAGTCTACTGTTTCCGGTTGGGCGTACTGTTCCATGTTGGTGTGGCTGTCCAAATACACCTGGGTGTTTTTGGTAAGTCCTTTGCTTTCCAGCAAGGCTTTGGTGCTGTCCACAGCCTCCTGCTGAATATCAAAGGCCAGCACCTTTCCTGTTTCTCCCACCAGGCCCGCCAAAAAAGCGGTATCGTTTCCCCGTCCCGCGGTGGCATCGATACAAAATGCCCCTTCTCCAATTTTCTGCCCGATGATTTTATGGGCGACACTGACCGCCCCAAAGCTGCGGTTTCCCACAAGCCCACTTCCTTTCATAATTTTCATAGTTCCAATCTGATAACCAAACTTTTCCCCATTATACCTTTCAAAATTCTAAAATACAATCTCTCTTTTTCACCTCTTGCGGCTGGTGAACAGAAGCATTATAATGGGATTATCACCTTGAAGGAGGCACTATCATGTATAGTTTCCGAAATGATTACAGCGAGGGCGCCCATCCGCTGATTTTAGAGGCCCTCACCAGAACCAATCTGGAGCAGACCATCGGTTATGGGGAAGACCCCTTCTGCCAACAGGCCAGAGAACAAATCGCTGCCGCCATTGGACGCTCTGACGCAGACATTCACTTTTTGGTAGGCGGTACCCAAGCCAACGCTGTGGTCATTAAAAGCGCTTTAAGGCCCCATCAGGCCGCTGTGGCGGTAGAAAGCGGCCATATCAACGTGCATGAGACGGGTGCTATCGAGGCCACAGGGCATAAGGTGGTGGTGGTACCTGGCGTTCATGGAAAGATGACCCCAGAAGCTTTGCAAAAAGCAGTGAATTACCACTGCGATGAGCATATGGTTCAGCCAAAACTGGCTTACATCTCCCAAACCACCGAGATTGGAACCTACTACACCTTAAAAGAGCTGGAAGCCCTGCGGGCCTGCTGCGACCAGAACAATCTGTTTTTATATGTGGATGGTGCCCGGTTGGCCAGCGCTTTGCCCTTACCTGAGGCTCCTTCCTTAAAAGACTTAGGGCGGTTGGCGGATGCCTTTTATATTGGCGGCACAAAATGTGGTGCCCTGTTTGGGGAAGCGGTTGTCCTCCTCAATCCCGTCCTCAAGGCAGATTTTCGCTACCTGATGAAACAGCATGGAGCTATGCTGGCTAAGGGAAGACTGATGGGGGTTCAGTTCTCCCGGCTTTTCCAAGATAACCTTTATACAGAAATCGGCCTCCACGAAAACCAGATGGCGATTGCCTTAAAGGATGGTCTCTCCGCTCTGGGAATCCCTTTCCTGTGCGATTCTATCAGCAACCAGCAGTTTCCCATCCTGGAGAACCGCTGGCTGGAGCCTCTCTCCCAGGAATTCCAGTTTGAGCAGATGCAGGAGGAATGTGGTCCAGGCAAAACCTGCATCCGTTTGGTAACCTCTTGGGCTACCCCCCAGGAAGCGGCCGCCAGCTTTGTTTCTGCTTTGAAAAAACTGATGGATTAACGGATGGAGGTGTTTTTATGGAGCCCACTTATTATACGGTTTTAACCATCAATGGGGATTACGCCACCTTGGTTTCTGACCAGGGTGTGGAAAATGTGGTGGCTATGGCCCTGCTTCCTCCGGAAACAGATGTGGGGTTGCGGATGCTCTGTGAGAACTTTTCCTATACAGTGGTGAAGGAATAAAAGCCTAGCCGTAAAGAGCTGCCTTACCAGCCCACAGGATGCTCTATATATGGGACACTTACCAATAAATACCACCCTTAAGAGGAGCGACCTATAAGAAAGCCAGCGTCATTCAGACGCTGGCTTTTATTTTGTTCAGGCTTCTGGCGGCATGACTACTTATTACTCTTAAAAGAGTCTACATACTCCTTCTTGCTCAAACTATCTTCTATTTGATCTTGCTTTTCCTGTTTCTGGATATATTTTGTATTGTGGCAGTATTGAATTCTACATATACTTACATAAAGTCCTGTCGACCAGAACTCTCTATTTCCAAATCAGTCCTCAATTACTCCACTTGCTTTTTTCGCTGCACTCGCTTTTGTTCCTTGCAGAAAGCGTCTAACTCCACCAGTTTTTGGGAGTTTCCCGTCCATCGGTCAAGTCCAGAAGTTTTACAGTCAATATTTCTTTGTTCATAAGTATGATTCTGCCTGATAAATGAAAAAACTACAAATCTGTGAGAAAGATTTCTGCAGCTCCCTTTTTCCGAAGCTTGTACTTTTGGACCTTACTCAACGGAATTTCAAATGATGCATCTGTCTTGGGAAATCTGTTGTTTAAGATGTCCTCATAAAGAACGGTAATAAATTGATTCCACTTTTGCAATTTAGTTCTTCTCGCTGATTTTTCCAAGTATTCATATCCACCAGCCAAATAGAAAATCTCCAACGCCAATGCCAAATCACAATCCGGGTCAGCGAGGATTGCTTTTGGGACTTCGAACCCGTCATCCCGGTTATACTCATCAAGTTTATTTTTCAAATCAGCGTACGCCATTTTAATTCTCCTCCGTTTCAAAGGGCACAGGAATAAATGCTCATGGCCCTATAATCGGTGTACAGGACAAGACTGCTCCCTGTAAAGGCAAAATTTGTCTGTCGTACTACAAAGGGATCATCCATGGAGGTCAGCAGTTGGCCGCCTTGCTCTTGACCTGGAAGGCGGAGTCACACAGGACCTCTTTGACCTTTCCGCCACTTAGACAGGTTTGAATCGTCTGCTCATCAATGCGGATGTGCCATCGCTTGTTTATAATGGGGTTGGCAAAAGTCTTTTCCATAGATTGGAACACCTCCCCCAGCTTAGTCTATATCCATCCAGACCAGGTGCTTTCCACAGTGGAGGCACTGGAACAGATAGCATTGTATGTGTCCGCCATTAACCGATGCCTGAATCACATCCTTCTGCTGGTCGTTCCACATGGGGTCATCCAATACCTCCTTCAGCACACCCAGTGCCCGCAGTTCTCTGACTCCCACATGTCCCAAATAGGCGCAGTAGTCGCCGCAGTGGGCCCGCCAGTATGCCTCCTGCCAGCCGCAGTAGCCAGGAGTACGGTGGATGAGCTCGTCCAGCTTGGCTGGGTCATACACACCATCATCCACCGAGTAAGTATCCTGAAATTCTCCATCAAAATTCTCAGCAGCCTCACCGCTGGCAATGCACTCTGGGCACAAATAATCAATATCCTTCTCAGAGAAGATCGGTCCTTGATAGTAGATGCGGGTGGTCTTGCCGCAGCAGTCGCAGACAACCCCCTCCTCAGACTTCTCAAATGCCCCTGTCTCCAAGGGGTCCGGGTGATACCGGAAGATGGGAAGTCCCAGCTGAGACCTCCTTTCTTGGTCCTTCTGCTTCTCCTCCGGTGTTTTGGGCTTGGGGAGCGCGTAATGGTTGCCCCATTTTCCTGCATACTCCTTTAAGACGCCCAGCCTTTTAAGTGTCTTGCGGTCAGAGCGGTCCCCAATTTCCGAGAGCAGGTCGTAAGCGCTTTTTTTGAAATCCAGCAGATCGTATACATCCACCAGCACTTCCTTAGCCTGCCTATCCTCAATCCCCTCCAGTTCCTCCTTAAAGGCATAGAGGGCACGAACGCTCTCTGGTGTTCCCTCAGTTTGATGAAATTGCTTTTGAAGTTCTATATATTTTTTCAAATACTGGTTCATAAACTCATCCTCCTATCAATCCCACCAGAAGTACCAAACGGTAGACTGGCGCAGGGTATTGGCCAAGGTACTGATGCTGGCGTTTGCATGCAGATCCGGGCAGAAACCATATTGCTCTCTGGCCACCTCCATAGCCTTCTCTTCGGGAATAGGCACTGTGAGGGTAAACTCCAGCTCGTCGTTGGTCATAACTGCGGGTACAGCCCCATACTGCTGGGCCCAATATTTTGCCGCCGCCATTAGTTGGGGAGTATCTGGACATCCGTTCCAATTACCAAACGGCAGATAGGCGAAAATTTCCCAAGGATTCTTCACCGGAATCTTTGCTAAAATGAGAGGATAGGTCATGCTGGTGTGAGGATCCCAATAGCTGGAAAATCGGCAGTTGTCATAACCACCCTCCATCTCCCCCAGGATTTCCTCCTCCCAATCCATATTGTCATCTTCAGCTTCTTCCTTACGTCGGCCAAGTAGCTCCTCCAGTACTGCCTTCCCGTTTTCAGCTTCTTTCTTGCGCTGTTCGATGAGTTCATCCAAGACCACCTTTCCATCTTTGATGGGGGTGGCCAGCATCTTCTTCCGATATTCCGCCACCTTGTCCGAATCAAAGGCATAGCCATCCTTTCCATCACTGTCCGGGTCGGAATTCAGAATCAGGCACTCCCACAGGTTTTCGTCATCTGCCTTGATAAGTACCGGCACAAACCCCTTATGGGCACTGTCCCGCTTGGCGTAGCTGTAAGCCGATATGATGGGATCATCGTTCTTCATGGAGGGGAAATGGGTGCATTCGCAGTCCAGATACTTCATAATCGCTTGGGCCACATCGGAAGGTTTCCAAGTGTCCACATCGAAGTTCTGCTTCTGCCAGTTGATGAAACGTTTTTCAATGATTTTCGACATGGCCTGATAGTATTCCTCGTCAAAGGGGATAAACAGGTATGCCTCGTCCTGGAATTCATGGGAGTGGTATCGCTCCGGGCCAAAGTATTGCAGGGCGTAGTCATCAATGTCGCTGGGATAGTAGGGTGCATCATTTCCTCCATAGTAGTACCAGGAAAATTTCTCCCCTTGGTCATTAAAAAGGGAAAGGAAAAGCTTTCCAGATAGGTAATCCCGGATAAAGGACCTCAGATCGGCGCAACTCAGATCCACCATGAATGGCTGCACCTGCTCCCAGTACCGTTCCGTAAATTCCACGCTCATCAGGTCGTTCTCCATGCACCAGCGCAGGTAAATATCCATGTGATTATATGCTGTGATTTCATCCACCGGCAGATTTTTCTCCTGGATGGATTCGATGTGCCAAGCCACGTTGTCTATATTCATAACATAACTCCTCTTGTTATCCCCGCTGTAAACTGCCACTGAACCTCATTCTCGTTGGAGGCTGCGGCGTGGCAGCAAAGACGCTCAAACCAGTCCGGGTGTGAGATGGTTTCTTGTATGAAACCCTCCGCTTCATTGTCCCTGGCGATCAGGTAGACCATCTCATCCAGTAGGACGCTGTCTGCCGTTTCTGCATCCATCTGGGTCAACACATGACAAAAAGTATGGTAAGTGTCATCCCAGTATGGGTAATCAACCTTCCACACACTACCGATCTCCTTGGCAGTTTTTCCAGGATAAGTGGTTTTTTACCATTGATGGAACCGTTTTGCTTGCTCCAGCAGGCACTCACGGATGCCCTTTTCCATCTGTGCACCTCATTCATAATGTCTTTTTAGCAATACATATTGCCACTGTTTTACTATTCTCCGAAATGCTTCAGATACAACTCCCGCACGGAATAGGGGCCTACAAGGTTCGTTTCCTGCCGGCCATCCCAGGAATACACATGAATTTTGCCTTCATCCCCAATATACTGCTGCTCCTCAAAGGGCGCAGGAAAGGGAAAACTTTCCACAATGCTCCAATCAACATTAGATTTCAGCCCATCAAACTCCTCCCGCTTGAGCCGTTTGAAGTTGAACACCAATGCTGCTCCAATTCCATCGAAAAGCAAGTCTGCGTATTCTCTGGGGGTTATGCTCTCGCTCACATTGGCGGCATCAATATTGACATCCAGAACCTTTTTGCCGCAGTTTGTCCAGATTTTATCGGGAGAGAACCAGGTGGTGCGTTCCGCAGCGTCTGCAAAATCCTCACGGAGATACCATCCGTTGGCGCTGTCCGGCTTGACGCCTTCCCGAAGCGGCCCGTTGTACAAGAAAAGCGGATAATATCGGTGCCGCACCGGATCAAATTGGCCAAAGGCAATTTTCAGCAGATACTTGCGCTTTTCGCTTCGCATGAGCTTATGGGGCTTCACGACATGTTCTTCGATCAAACTCCAAATGTACTCATCCACACGGATGGATACACGGGGGCGGCCGAATAGTGTGATTTTGTTGGTGTCTGTATCCACATTGAGCCAGACACGATTGATCTCAACCATTGTCATTCCTCGCTTTTACCAAGTACCCCGCCATAGAGAACACCGTTTTTTCCGAGGAACAGCATCCGGCTGCGGAGCAGGCTGCACCGCTCCACAGAAACCTTCTTTCCGTCGCAGGTGGGAACGGCCTTCTGCTTCTGCCCGAGGCGGCCGCCCCGGGCGGTCAGGAAGTAGAATTTGCCGTGCTTCTGGTACCCGCCCTCGAACAGAAAGGTATCACCAGACGGGGCGACAGAAAAAGCTCCGCTTCCTTCGATTGGCAGTTCAAACACAAGATCCTCTTTGAAGTTCGTCCGCACCAGCCGGAATTCATTGTAGTAATAGAACCACAGGTTTTCTTCTTCGTCCAGGCTGATGGCATAGCAGTCATAGATGGAATACTTCTCATTCTTCCAGAGTGGAGTTCCCTCCGATGTCCATGCAATCAGGCCGCAAGCACCCAGAGGTTCATCCCAACCGTAATTACCAAATACACCTTCGTCAAAGTAGCTGGTAATGATGGTGCCATCTTTTTTTACCACACAA
>CALWZG010000017.1 GCA_944385965.1 uncultured Anaerotruncus sp. | reverse complement strand
TTGACCGGCTGGGCAGCTTTCAGAGAGGAGGGGAAGGGCTTTGGTGGATTGGCGCTGAAAAAGAACCTGCTTTGATGGAAGCCCAAAGCGCTTTATGCCATTGTTTGCAGAAAGAGGGATTCCGATTGGAGGATAGGGCGTTTTTTCCCCATCTGACCCTTGCCCGGCGTGTGACCATGAACCCCCATATGGCCCCACCAAAACTGCCCCAGCCAATTCTGGTCCAGGTGGAACATATCAGTCTGATGGAGTCCCGCAGGGAACAAGGGAAACTGACCTATATCCGGAGATTTCTTAGGTAGTGTAAAGGGTATTTGCAATATCTTTTGAAATCATTCCTAAAAACGAAAAGAGGACCTGAAGCATTTAGCTTCAGGTCCTCGTGCTTTAAAGGATATTATTAGATGATGTACTGATGGACACGCTCAGGCAGCTCGGATTTGTCGCAGGAAACGGTGAAGGTCATGGTAGCTCCATTTTTCTCCAGCAGGGGAGAGAGCTTGTCAATCATGCCAGCGAAAGCCACTACATCTTTGCCGCCTACCTTAAAGGTAGCGTCTACGAATACCTCAGTAATGTCATAGTTGCCAGCGAACAGGCCGCAGAAAAATCCGTAGAAAGCGTCGAAGCCAAAGATGCTGTAATCATCGATATCGATAAGGCGCACTTGATGGTTCACGTCAAAGGTAAGGGTGTTTCCCTTTTCCACACAAACCACGTTGCCCTTGGAGCTTTTTACAGCGTCGTTGACCATGCTGATGAGGGTCTTTGTTTTGCCGGAACCTTTGTTGCCTACAATCAGTTTTATCATTTTAAAACTCCTCCTAATGTGTTTATACAAACGCCCTTCTGGCGAATCAGACATTATTTCAGGCGGGCCTCCAGGTCAGCCTTCTGGCTCTCATAGCCAGGTTTGCCCAACAGGGCGAACATATTCTTCTTGTAGCTTTCCACGCCGGGCTGGTTGAAGGGATTCACACCCAGCAGATAACCGCTGATGGCGCAGGCCCGCTCGAAGAAATAGACCATATAGCCGAATTCCTTCTCGTTGATCTCAGGAACCTCCAAAATCATATTGGGGACCCCGCCCTCAGTGTGGGCCAAAATGGTACCCTGCATAGCCTTCTGGTTTACAATGGACATATTTTGGTTGGACAGGAAGTTCAAGCCATCCAGATTCTCAGGGTCGTCCTTGATGAAGAAATCTTCCTGGGGTTTTCCGATGGAAACTACCGTCTCAAACATGCACCGGCTTCCCTCCTGGATGAACTGACCCATGGAATGCAGGTCGGTGGAGAAGATGACAGAGGCAGGGAACAGTCCCTTGTTGTCCTTTCCCTCACTCTCACCGTAAAGCTGCTTGAACCACTCGTTCATCATGGCGAAAGCAGGCTCGTAGCTGACCAGCAGCTCAATCTGTTTGCCCTTCCGGTACAGGATGTTACGCAGAGCCGCGTAGCGGTAGCAGTCGTTCTTGGACAGGTCATCCACAGACAGCTCGTCCATAGCTTGGGCAGCGCCTTCCATCACCTGAGTGATGTCAATTCCCGCCACAGCCATAGGCAGCAGACCCACCGCTGTGAGTACTGAATACCGGCCTCCTACATCGTCAGCGATGACAAAAGTCTCATAGCCTTCCCGGTCGGACAGCTCCTTCAGGGTGCCTCTGGCCTTGTCGGTGGTGGCGTAGATGCGGCCCTTGGCCCCTTCCTTGCCATACTCTTTTTCCAGCAGCTCCCGGAAAACCCGGAAGGCCAGAGCCGGCTCGGTG
Source organism: uncultured Anaerotruncus sp. (assembly GCA_944385965.1). Lineage (GTDB taxonomy): Bacteria > Bacillota > Clostridia > Oscillospirales > Ruminococcaceae > Anaerotruncus. The sequence continues at coordinate 51,969 of CALWZG010000017.1, read as the reverse complement.
GTGGTGCCGGATTTGGAGATGATGTTTACCGATACCCGTTTTCCCTCACAAATTTTCAGGATGGTGTTTAAGTAATCAGGGCTAATATTGTTTCCCACAAAGTAAATATCGGGGGTATCCTTTTTCAGATTGTTATAAAATGGGGAACGCAGCAGTTCAATCGCCGCCCTGGCCCCCAGATAAGAGCCGCCGATGCCGATGACTACCAGCACATCAGAATCCGATTGGATTTTTTTAGCAGCTGCTTTAATGCGCTCAAATTCTTCTTTGTCATAATTCTTTGGAAGGTCTGTCCAGCCCAGAAAATCATTTCCTTGTCCTGATTTTTCGGTGAGCAGCTTGTGTGCCGCCGTGACCTGGGAGGCGATTCCATCCAGTTCATGCTCGCTCACAAAGCCCTTGAGATGTTTGATGTTCAGCTTTGTCGCCATGAAAGTCCATCCTTTCCCCATTGGGCATTTTGTAAAACCGCCAGGACAAAAGGCCCTGGGATTTTTGAAGTTCTTACACATATTTTACCCTATTTGCCAGTCCATTGCAACCCACCTGACACTTTTTTCAAAAAGAATCTAAAAAAAGGCAGAGACCGCCCTTAACCGGCAGTCCTGCCTTTCTTGTATCCCACTAGAGGGACATCAAATATTCTCCCAGCAGGGCCAGCGCCCGCCCAAAAGTCCGCCGTTCCACCGGGTCCGCCGCTACCAGACGATATTCGCAGATAGGCTCTTTGTTGGCGATTACAATCACTCTGCCCAAAAGCTGCCCTGATTCCACCGGCGCTTCCACCGATTCCTCCAGAACCACATTCTGCTCGATTTTGTCTTTATCGGCGGTTTTCACCATAACGGACCCAGGAGGTTCGCATACCACCTGAACCATAGGCTCCATGCCTTTCACTACCCGCACTGGGTTCAAGCCTTCCGGTACCGGAAGCTCCACCTGACAATAGTTGGAGAAACCATAATCCAAAAGACCCCTGGCCGCTGAAAACCGCTCCACCGAGGTGGCGCTTCCCATGGTCACCGCTACCAGGGAAAGCCCATTTCGTGTAGCGCTGGCCGCCAGACAACTCCCAGCCCCATCGGTGGTGCCGGTTTTCAGACCGGTGCAGCCATCATAAAACCGCACCAGCTTGTTGGTGTTCACCAGTTGGGTTTTTCCGTCCCGCAGCTCATCCATCCAAACGCTGGAATAATTGGTGATTAACGGGTAGTTCAGCAGGGCCTGACACATGGTGGCCACATCCCTGGCAGAGGAAAGATGCCCTTGGGCGTCCAAGCCGGTAGCGTTATAGAACTGAGTGTTGCTCATGCCCAATTCTTTGGCCTTCTGATTCATCTGTGCCACAAAGGCTTCCTCACTGCCCGCCACCGCTTCGGCCAGGGCTACTGCCGCGTCATTGGCGCTGGAAATAGCGGTGGCTTTCAGCAGGTCATCCACCGACATGGTTTCCCCCTCTTTCAGCCAGATTTGACTGCCCCCCATGGAAGCGGCATGACTGGAGGTGGTGATTTCGGTGTCCAGGGACAATTTTCCCTGCTGGATGGCTTCCATCACCAAAAGCAGGGTCATAACCTTGGTGATGGAGGCGGGAGGCAGCTGAAGATCCGGTTCCTTTTCATACAACACCCGACCGCTGGCCTGGTCAATGAGAATGGCGGAGCGGGCCGGGAGCTGGTCCACAGGAGCGGCTGCTTCCAATACCTCCTCCTCTCCATAGACCGGTATCCCCATCCACATCAAGCACAGGCATAAGGCCACCGCCAGCAGACGTTTCCCCATAACGCATCCCCTTTTCCCATTGTTCTTCCCTTCACTTTATGCCCCAGGGGGACAGGATATTCCTCACCCCAAACAAAAGGCAGGCTTCAGGCGCTGAAATGGAAAAAGGGAAGCGCTTGTGAAAAGCGCTTCCCCTGAAAGAAGAAGATTCTTTTTATCAGCCCTTGGACTGCATGTCCTTGAGAGCCTCGTAATGACGCCCAACCTGAGGCGGGAAGAACAGATGCTCAGTGATGCCGGAAACGAAGGCTTTCTCTCCGTTTACATAGCAGAACCGAGCGGTAGGACGGCTGTCGTGGCCACGGAAGGCGATGATGCGTCCATCCACAATTACCATGGAGTTACCGAAAGGATCGCCGCACTCGATGGCTTTCAGAGCGTCGGTGCCGCAGGAGCCTGGAGGGTTGTCGATGACCTGCAGGTCTGCCTCACGGCCCACCTCAATCTTACCGGTGTTCAGGTGATACAGGTCAGCGGTGTTTCCGGTGGCCATGGCGATGGCTTTCCAAGCAGGAATATCGTTCAGGCTGGCGGCCTTTACGATCTCACGGTTGATGGCGCCGGGCAGGGAAGCCTGGCCGGTAGGCGCGTCGGAACCCATAACCAGACGGTTCAGCTGGTTAGTCTTGTCCATGTAGCGGATCATCTTGTTGAAGTTTACAAAGTTGCCGTTTACTACCAGCTCCAGAGCGGACTCGCTCTCGTCCATCAGCCGCTGGATATGGCTCCACTCTACACCGGTGGAACCGCCGTTGGTGTGGGCTACCTTCTGGGGTTTCAGCTGGAGGATGTTCTCGGAGGTTACCCAAGAGGAACCAGGGATGGAAGGAGGTGCCAGATGCACAGAATAGAAGAAGTCATATTTTCTGGCCCACTCCAGCATAGGAGCAACCTCTTTGGGGTCGGACAGCCCGCCGCCGCCAATCTCAGCAATCAGCCACACACCAGCGTCATGCATCTCTTTGAAGTCCTGCTCGGTGAGGCCGTGTACCAATACCAGAGCGCCGCCATGGAATTTCAGAGCGCCGCCGGGACGATAGCGGTCAAATACCCGTTTGGCCAGGATAGCAGCCGCTTTGCAGCCGATGGGGTCATCATAGAAACGGGGCCAGCCAGGACCCTGCTCACCCTCGGAAATCATGGTGGTGGTACCGGACCACAGGGCGTCAGAATAGCAGCCTACTGCGCCCCGCTGAGGAGCGTAGTCATCCAGGGTGTTGTGAATGTGGCAGTCGATGAAGCCAGGGCATACGATTTGGCCATCAACATCAACCTCGGTCTCGATTCCGCTGCGGTCTACCTCAGCGTAGTTGCCGATGGCGGCAATCAGGCCGTCCCGGACAACGATGGTGTCACCAGGGATAATGCCTTTGTTGATGTCTCCGCTGACAATCTTGTCAATATTTTTAATAATCAGGTCGTTCATGAAAAATCCTCCTTCAAGATGAAATTTTGGGATGATGGTCTTTTGACCGGGATACCCAACCGGTTCCGTCTCTTGGGGTCTCACCTCCTGACAATGGATGCGCCCAGGGGCTATGATTCCCGCCAGAGCAAGGCGGGGGCATTTCTAAATCAGATAGATTCCCGCTGATAATCCTGAGCCAGAGCGGCAGGGCTTTCCGAACGCTTGGCGGTAATAATCATCATCAGGATGGTCAGCACATAGGGAAGCATCAGCAGGAACTGGGAGGGAAGCTCCACTCCCACAGCCTGCAGCCGCAGCTGCAAAGCGTCGGTGGTACCGAACAGAAGGGAAGCCGCCAGCACCAGCAGGGGATTCCACTTTCCGAAAATCACAATGGCCAGGGCGATAAATCCACGGCTGGCGGTGATGTTGTCCACAAACCGGTTCAGGGAGATGAGGGACAGGAAGGTGCCGCCCAATCCCGCCAGGGCACCGCAGATAATCATAGATACATACCGCATCCGCTGGACGTTGACACCCATGGTCTCGGCAGCTTTGGGATACTCACCGGAGGCCCGCAGCTTCAAACCAAACTGGGTGCGGAAGATGACGAAGTTAGCCACAATGACCAGTACAACCGAAATATAGAACAGGAAGTTCTGATTGAACAGGATTTCTCCCAGGAAAGGAATCTTGGACAGCAGGGGGATGGCCTGCTCACCGGAACCAGGCAGGTCAGCTTTAGGTGGGGAGGTGGTGACACCGAAGGCCACCCGGTACCAGAAGCTGGTGAAGCCCAGAGCAAACATATTCAGGGTGATTCCAACCACCACCTGCTGGGCATGCCAGGTGATGCAGGCAACCGCCATCAGCAGGGCCATTAAAACGCCGGAAATCATACCGGCCATCAGGGAGAGGAACATATTGTGGGTAAAATACCCCACCAGGAAGGAAACCATAGCGCCCATCAGCATTTGCCCTTCCAGGTTGATATTCAAAACCCCCGCCCGCTCAGCGAAGATTTCCCCTGTGGCGGCCAGCAGAATGGGCATGCTCATGCGGACGCCCGCCGCCAGAAGGGTTACAAAAAATACCGGAGTCAGAACTGCGGACACTCAGGCCACCTCCTTTTTATGGCGTTTCTTGCTGATAGAGGACAGCAAATCCGATTTAATCGCTGGGGTAATCAGCATAAAGAAGATAATCAGGGATTGCACCACATTCACAATAGAGGTGGGTACACTCATGTCAATCTGCATGGAGTTGGCTCCAACCGTCAAAGCACTGATGAACAGGGAGCCAATCACCACCGCCAGAGGATTCAGCTTGGCCAACAGGGCAATTAACATAGCGGTAAAGCCGAAGCTGGAGCTGATGCCCTCCAATACCCGGTAATGGACACCGTAAACCTCCACCATACCGGCCATTCCGGCGAAAGCACCGCTGAGAGCCATAATCAGGCTCATATAGCGGTTGGTTTTGATGCCGGCGTACACAGCGGCGTCAGGGGATTCGCCCACCGTCTGGATGCGGTAGCCCAAGGTAGTTTTCTTAAAAATCCACCATACCAGCAGGGCAGAAGCCAGAGCGATAAAAATACCAGCGTGAGCCCGGGTGCCGGAAATAATTTTGGGGAGCTGGAAGGATTTCTCCAGCGCCTGGGTCTGAGGGATGCCGCCGGGGGCCTGCAAAGGCCCATGAACCAGCCAGCCCATCAAATATAAGGCCACATAGTTGAGCATAATGGTGATGATGACCTCGCTGGTGTTGAACTTGGCCTTCAGCCAGCCGGAGAGGCCGCCCCAAAAGCCGCCGGAAAGAATTCCCACAATCAGGGCCAGCACCCAAACCACCAAAGCGGGGGTGGAAGGGGGCAGGAACAGCCCTACGCAGATGGAGCAGATGGCCCCTATGTAAAACTGACCATCACCGCCCAGGTTGGACATGCCGCCTCTGGTCGCCAGGGCCACCCCCACGCCGATGATAATGAGGGGAGTGGCTTTGGCCAATACCTCCGCCAACCCGTATTTACGGGTCAGCGCACCCCGAAACATGGAGACGAAAGCGTCTACCGGGCTGACCCCCAGGGCCAAAATAAAAATCATGCTGACCAAAAAGGCGGCTACAATGGACACCGCCAAAACCAAAGCGTTTTGCCCTAAAGCTCTGCGGGCCGGGGAACTGTTTTTAGCCATTGGCGCTGCCTCCTAACTTTTCGCCGCCCATAAGCAGGCCGATTTTTTCCATAGTGATGTCTTTTTCTCCCAACTCACCGGAAATCCGGCCGCCGCTCATTACGACCACCCTATCGGAGAGGGAGAGGATTTCCTCCAATTCAGCGGAGACCAAAAGCACCGCCGCACCAGCGTCCCTGGCCTCAATCAATTTTTTGTGGATAAACTCGATAGCGCCCACGTCCAAACCACGGGTGGGATGCATGGCAACCAACAGCCGGGGCTGGGACTTGATTTCCCGGGCCAGAATCACCTTTTGCAGGTTTCCGCCGGACAGGGCCCCTACCGGGGACTGCCGCTCGGAAAGGCGGATGTCATACTCCTGGATGATTTCGTCAGCGGTTTTTTCCAGGGCCTTGTAGTTAAGAATCCCATGCTTGCAGTAAGCGGGGTTGGTCAAATCCCTTAAAATCAGGTTTTTCTCAATGTTGTAGCTTTTCACCGAACCAACCTTTTTCCGGTCCTCAGGGACCAAAGCAGTTTTGGCTTTGATAATCTCGGCGGGGGAGCGGTTGGTCATATCCTTCCCGTCAATCAAAACCTTCCCGGACTCCACCGGGCGCAGACCGGTGATGGCTTCCACCAGTTCAGATTGGCCGTTTCCGTCCACCCCGGAAACCCCAAGAATCTCCCCGGCGTGAATGGTCAGGTTCAGGTGCTTGATGGTGGAAGCCAGCCGACGCCCCTTCACCGACAGGTCCTGAATCTCCAAAACCTTGTCCTGGCTGCCTTTGCTGGCGGTTTTTTCTACGGTAAACACCACATCCCGTCCCACCATCAGACGGGCCAGCTTTTCCTTGGTCATGTCCTTGGTATCCACTGTGCCGATTTTCTTTCCACGGCACAACACCGTTACCCGGTCGCTGATTTCCATTACCTCATCCAGCTTGTGGGAGATAAAAATGACCGAGAACCCATCCTTGGTCAGTTCCCGCAGAGTTTGGAACAGCTTCACCTTCTCGGAAGGGGTCAGCACACCGGTAGGCTCATCCAGAATCAAAAGCCGGGAGCCCCGATACAGCACCTTCAGGATTTCCACCTGCTGCTGCAAACCAACCGGCAGGTTGGAGATGCGGGCGTCCGGATCTACCTCTAATTGATACTCACTGGCTAAGGCCCGGATTTTCTCTTTGGCGGCGGCCTCATCCAGAATCACCCGGCCTCCCAGGCCCAGTACCACATTTTCCCATACTTTGAAGGCGGGAATCAGCATAAAATGCTGGTGTACCATGCCAATGCCCAATTCAATGGCTTTCAGGGGGCTGTTGATGGAAACTGGCTCCCCATTGAAGTAAATTTGTCCGCTGGTAGGCTTATAAAGCCCATAAAGAATATTCATCAGGGTGGATTTTCCGGCGCCGTTTTCCCCAAGAAGCGCCAGGATTTCACCCTTTCGCACTGTCAAATCCACATGATCGTTGGCAGTCATCTTGCCAAACACCTTGGTGATTTGATCCATCCGCAGAATGTGCTTCGACATGATACCCTCCTCACAATTGTTGATGGTGGACAAGAAAAGCCGGAACCGGGCAAGAGGATTCCTCTTGCCCGGAGCGGTATTTATCTGTTTTTTTACATCTTGTTGTCGATACGGTCCAGAATCTCAGGAACCACCAAATCACCGGATTTAATCCGCTCGATGGCGTCATTTACATTGTCTTTTACTTCCTGAGGAATCTTGTCCTCAAAGTTGTGGTAAGGAGTGATGTAGCAAACGCCATCCGCTACACCGGGATGCCACAGGCCACCAAAGGTACCCTCAGCGATTCGACGAGCTTGGTCCTCAACAACCATTTTGTTGTCGGTTACGATGCAGGTCATCATCAGGTCAGGAGCCAGCTCATACTGGTCAGCGCCATAGCCAATCAGTTTGACACCCTTGGCCACAGCAGCCTCAATGGCGCCCATACCAGTGGAGTCAGCGGTCTGAACGATGATGTCAGCACCCATATCAATCTGAGCCATAGCAGCTTCCTGGCCTTTGGCAGGGTCCTCAAAGTTGCCGGAAACAACACCATAAACCTTAGCGTCAGGATTATACTCGTTGACAGCGGTTACGAAAGCGGCCATGTTGGACAGCTGGCTGGGAATCTCCAGACCCGCAACATATCCGATAACGTTGCTCTCGGTCATACCGGCGGCTACGATGCCAGCCAGATAAGCGGCCTCATACTCACGCATATCCATGAAGCCCACATTTTCGGGGATGTCTTCCTCAGCCACACCATCAGGCAGCTTACCGGAGACAAAGAACTTAGTGTCAGGATAGTTGGGGGCCACCCGCATGGCAGGCTCGCCGAACTCAAAGCCATGACCGATAATCAGGTCAAAACCGTTGGCGGCGTAGTTGTTGAACGCCTCCTCCATGCTGGAGATGGGCAGGCTCTCGGTAAAGGCTACCTCATGGCCCTGAGCTTCCAGCTCTTTCAGACCAGCGTAAGCGTTGGCGTTCCAGCCGCCATCGTTCAGGGAGCCGGGCAGCAGCAGAGCGATGCGCAGAGACTCAGCAGCGGTTTCGCCTTCCTGGGAGGAAGCAGCTTCGGAGGAAGCGGCCTCAGAGGAGGCAGCTTGGGAGGAGGCCGCCTCAGAGGAGGAAGCCTCGGAACCGCCGCAAGCGGCCAGAGACAGGGTAGCACACAGGGCCAGCAGGCCAGCTACACATTTCATGGTTTTGTTCATTGGGAACACTCCTTTTTCTCTCTTAATAATGTAGTCTGCCTCAGAAAAACCCGCCCAAGGGGAACATTCCGAAAGAGAGCGGGACACCGTCGTAGAGCGCCAGTGAATGGGCTGCCAATGTCAGTTTCGGAATCAGGTTTTCCTGATGCTCTAATTATAGCAGTATTCCACAATATGGACAAGAGTGTTCTGTCAGTTTCTCACAATTTAGCGAAAGGATTGGAGAAAAAACCCCAAAGTCTAAGCAGAATCCATAAGTCGTAAGTCGTACTACTTAGGAATATTGACAAGTATTTCCATCTGATAAGGGCATAAATATATAAATTATAACCATGAATTTCAAATCAGAAGGTAAAAAATTTTTAAAAAAAGCGGGAATTTTGTAAAATAAAATTTAACAAAATTCCCGTTCTTTTTTCGTGCAAAATTGGAAGCCTTTAAAAACCCATTTGAGGGAGGACCCCTATGGGTCTGAAATCATAAATCAAAGTGAGCGGTAATGGTCATGGCCAGCTGGGTGGGATGGAGATAAAACCGGCAGAATCCTACACATTGGTCTGAAAGGTCATAAATCCGCTCTTTCCAGCATTGAAGGGGAATGTCATCGAAAACCCCAAAACAATTGGCGGCCTGCTGATTGAAGCCGCAATTTAATTCCATAGCGCAGTAGGTAATTTTTTTCCCCAGGAATGTTTGCCCAAATTCCGGCAGACCGGTGACCTGTTCCGGAGCGGTGGGTGTCTTGATTAGACTTTTCTCCGGAAACTCAAACAGTCCCCAGATTAAAGGCTTTTCCCATACCAGATAGGTCCAGGCCATAGTGTAGGAGACATCCTCACCGAACAGCTGCTGGAACTCCTTGCTGGAAGGCTGGGTACCCAACAGGGAAACCTCCAGATGTACTTGACCGTAGTGGGACAGCAGTTGGTTGAAATCCGGGTAGAGGTCAATCCGGTTGCGGAACTGAAACACCGAAGGATGAGCAAAATTTCCCTTCCCCTGAATTTTAGAGATAGCCCCCTCATGGGTCAAACGCTTCAGGGCCTCCCGAATGGTAGCCCGGCTTACCCCCAGTCGTTCCGCCAGCTGGTCCTCTGAGGGCAGACGGTTTTCTCCTGTTTTCATGTTTTGAATATTTTTCCGCAGACAGTCATAAACCTGATCCGCTCTGGTCTGTTCTTTTATAATCGCTTCCATGCATGTTTCCCCTTTCTTCCATCTATTCGCGAGAGGAAAATAAAAGGCCTCTGTCTACTTGTTTAAGGCAGACAAAGACCTATGCAGGCCTCGGCTTCTACTTAAATATTGGAAAGAATCCGCAAATACGCGGTTGGACAGAGCAACCTTTGAAATCGTTCTGCCTCTGTTTCCTCAGGCGCGGCTGTTTGGTTTGAGGAGTCCTGGGTCTGTTGGCCAAAACGGCTTTTTATCGGACACCAGCTAAAATCCCCTCCGGTTCCAGTTTAATGGCCTTTTTGGCGCCTGTCAAGGGCCGGGAATGAATTTTTATAAGTTTTAAACAAATTTCTACATATTTTACCAGATTCATGGAGAAGCTTTTGTAGCTTCGCCCATAGGTTCCTGAGCCATCAGGATTCCATGCTCACTAAGCTGCTGCCGAACCCTTTGAAAAGTCTGTTCGTCGGGGCAGGACACTCGGTGAAGATGGATACCGCCGGTGAGGATGGAGAGGGGGGACGCTTCATATTTGCGCAGGTTTCGCAAAAATAAGTCCGCATCATATCGTGAAAAAATATGCAGAGGACCGGACAGCTGTCCATACAGAGGGTGGTCAACCACCACATCCAGCAGGCCGCCCCCATTGTCCACAATAATATAAAGCTCCTGCCCAAGCTGCTCCAGGGTATGCTGGCAGGCGATGGTGTAGACCTCCTGCGCAGGGCGGGTCTGCTGGAGCAGGTATCCTCTGGGGGTAGCCAGAATGTCCACATTGGAGGCACGCAGCAGGGCAATATCCCCCACGATGATTTGCCGGCTCACCTGGAACATTTGGGCCAAGGCGGAGGCGCTGATGGGTTTTCCATCCTGCTGGGCCAAAGTCCTCTGAATCTCTCTGCGCCGCTGCTCTGAAGTCATGAGCGTCTCCTCCTTCCCAATTCTATCACAAAGTATACCTTATCTTCCTTGAAAAAACAAGCGGCCTGAAAGCCTTTTCCCTATTGGTCAGCGGCCGGGGTCATAATGGGTCGAAAACTGTCATTTTGCCCCTATACAAACCAAGCCTTATCCGATATAATAAATTTGTGTAAAGAGAAAGTTAAAAAAATGTAAATGGAAATGAGGTCGAAAAATTTGGATATTTTTGGCTTTATCGAGCTTTTCGGCGGACTGGCCATGTTCCTGTACGGCATGACCCTGCTGGGAAACGGTTTGGAAAAAGCCTCAGGCGGCCGGCTGGAGCGTACCCTGGAAAAAATGACCGATACAGTGGTGAAAGGGGTTGTGCTGGGAGCGTTGGTTACCGCCGCCATTCAGTCCTCCTCAGCTACCACTGTAATCGTGGTTGGGCTTGTAAACGCCCAGGTACTGAAGCTGCGCAACGCCATCGGCGTAATCATGGGCGCCAATATCGGCACCACCGTCACCGCTCATATCCTGCGGCTCAGCGACTTGGAATCGGACAATATGTTCCTTCTTCTGCTCAAACCATCCTCCCTGGCGCCTCTGGCTGCCGTGGTGGGAATCTTCCTCTTTATGTCCTCCAAGTGGGACAAGCGCAGAGATGTGGGACAGATTTTTCTGGGGTTCAGCATCCTGTTCAGCGGCATGTTCGCTATGGAAGGGGCGGTGATGCCCCTGCGGGATGACCCCAATTTTATCAGCCTGTTTGCCACCTTCTCTAACCCCATCATTGGAATTTTGGTGGGAACCTTTGTCACGGCGCTGATTCAGTCCTCCGCCGCCTCTATTGGAATTTTGCAGGCTCTGTCCTCCGCGGGGTTTGTCACCTACGCTACCGCCTTCCCTATCATCATGGGACAGAATATCGGAACCTGCATCACCCCTATCCTGGCCTCCATCGGCGCTTCCAAAAACGCCAAACGGACCGCTTGTGTCCATGTGTGCTTCAACATTCTGGGGACCATCATCTTTACCATTGTATGCTATTCCTATCAGGCGGTTGTAGGCTTCCCCTTCTGGGAGCAGCCCATCGACCGGGGTGGAATCGCCAATTTCCATACGATTTTCAACATCGTCACCACTCTGCTGTTTATCCCCTTGGCGGGAGTGCTGGAAAAACTGGCCTGCTTCATTGTGCGGGATAAGCATGTGGAGGGAGAAAGCGATTTGACCGCTATTACCCTGGACGAGCGGCTGCTGAAATCTCCAGGCCTTGCCATCAACCATGCCCGGGAAGCGGTGCTTCAAATGGCCCTGGTATCTCAGCACAATCTTGTAAGCGCTATCTCTCTGCTGTCCCAGTATGACCCCAAGCTTGTGGAGCGAATCAATGAGGACGAAGACGTGGTGGACAAGCTGGAAAACCGGGTGGAAAGTTATCTGCTGAAGCTGTCCGAGCGGGAGTTGAGCGATTCGGATGGGCGGAGCGTTTCTGAGCTGCTCCATACCTGCGGAGAGTTTGAGCGGGTGTCCGACCACGCCCAAAATATTACCGAGTGCGCGGAAAAGCTCCACAATACAAAAACTGGATTTTCCAAAAAGGCCTCTGAGGAATTGAATATCCTTTGTGATGCGGTGCTGGAAATCCTGGAACTGGCTGTCAACGCATTCCGTCGGAGGGATGCCCATACAGCCCAACAGGTAGCGGCTTTGGAGGAAGTGGTGGACGACCTGGAGCAGGCTTTGCGGGACAAGCATATTGAGCGTCTGCGGAAGGGAAAATGTGCTTTGGACGCAGCATTCCCCTTTGTGGAAGCGTTAAGCAACCTGGAGCGAATTGCAGATTTATGTTCCAATGTCTGCGAGTCTGTCCAAACCTATGACACCGGCCTGGACACCATCGACCGGCATCTTTATAAAAAGACCGCTGTTCAGAGTCAGGAATACCAGGACCAGTATTTGGCTTACCGCACAAAGTATTTCAGTCAGGTAAAAATTAAGCAAAAGTAGCCTTTCTCTTGACACTGGCTTCGGCTGGTGCTAGAATCCAACTGTAAGACCTTCAATACAGGCCTAATCCAAAGGAAAGAAGGTTGTGTTCCAATGGCGGAGCAACAAAAGGAGAAGATTGAGATTTATGGCGGGGAGGACCCCAACCATCAATCCGACGCTTGGCTGGACCCTACTGGTTTTGACAACATCTGCGGCGGGACTCAGGAGCAGGTGGAAGCTATGCTCAAGATTCTTCATGAACAAGAGGACTCCAATTCCTAATCCTTGGAGGTTCCAAGAATCGAATGAAAAGGGGAGACCAGGCATCTGGCCTTCCCTTTTGCCGTTTTTGGGTCCAGGAATCTTTCAGAAGCGCTTGTGATGCCAGATAAAATCGATGGCAAGAGATGTTATGTCTATTATTTTTCAGAAGATGAGCAATACTAGAAAAGGTAAAATCCCAATATGAGAAGGGGGTATTTTATGAGCCAGAAAAAACAAAGCAGGACAGGACAGGAACTTTTTGGAGCCGGGTGCAGTGCGGTGGCCTGGGAAACAAAGGACGGCAAGCATTTGTGGGGCCGGAACTTTGACTTTAACCGGCTGGCAGATGGCACACAGGTTCTTTTTGTTCCCCGTGGGACCCAGTTCTATACACAGGGCTGCGCCTTGGAGGGGAATCTGGTGGAAAGCACCCGCAGACAGTCCCAATACGGCATTGTTGGAATTGGTCTGGACGCCCTCAAATCCACCCCTGCTTTTTATGAGGGAATGAATGAGAAGGGCCTGATGGGCGGACAGCTTTACTACCGGGAATTCGCCCACTTCCCGGACACAGTCCGGCCCAATACGTTGGCGGTGCAGCCCCCGTTCGCCGTTACCTATCTTCTGGCCACCTGCGCGACTGTGGAAAAGGTAGCTTTGGAGGTAGAGCGGGGGATAACCCTGCTTGGTCAGCCCCTTTTGGGAACCGTCCCGCCTCTGCATTGGATGTTCTCTGACGTTACCGGGGAATCCATCATCATTGAGCCAGATCAGGATGGGGTTCATATTTACAGAAATACTATGGGTGTGATGGCCAACAGCCCTAGCTATTCATGGCATCGGCTGAATCTGCTGAACTATATCCAAATCCGGGACCTGGACTATGACACTCTGGAAATCAATCAGGAGCAGCTGAACCAGTGCTTCTCAGGCAGCGGCGCCCTGGGACTTCCAGGAGACTGGTCCTCTCCTTCCCGGTTTGTCCGCCTGTCCTTTTTGAAACAGTATGGGGTGAAGGGACAGGATGAACCTCAGGGGGTTACAAATCTGTTCCGGCTGATGAGCAGCGCCGCTTTCCCTTTGGGCATGGTGCAGGTGAGCCAACCGGGAGACCCCTCCCAGCTGGATTCCCAGGTAAGCCTCTATGACTACACTATTTATACCTCGGTGATGTGCGCTGAGTCCCAGCGGTTTTATTGGACAACCTATGAAAATCCCCGGATTCAGTATGTGGATATGAGCCATCTGGCGGCCAAAGGACAGCCATGCCAATTTGACCTGGGACCCACCCAGGATTTCCGCTGCCTCAGTGACAAATGAAAAAGCGAGGGGAGGGGCTCCCTATGCAGATTCGTGATTATCGTCCTCAGGACCTGCTGGAATTGGCCAATTTATTCTATGAAACTGTTCACCAGGTCAACAGCCGGGATTATACCCCTGCGCAGCTGGATGCTTGGGCGGATGGAACACCTCCTTTAGAGGCGTGGAACCAGTCTTTTCTGGCCCATCATACCCTGGTGGTGGAGAAAAATGGCCGGCTGCTGGGGTTTGGAGATATGGACTCCAGCGGTTATCTGGACAGGCTCTACATTCATAAAGACTATCAAGGGAAAGGAATCGCGTCTTGGATTTGCCAGCGTTTGGAGTGGGCCTGTCCTGCGGCGCTGTTCACCGTCCACGCTTCCATTACAGCCAAACCTTTTTTTGAGCGAAGAGGATACCAAGTGGCTGCTGCTCAGTGTGTTCAGCGCAACGGGGTTTCCCTCACCAACTATAAAATGAGCCGGAAAAAGCCAAGTTCGCCCCCGGAAAATTTGGAGGTTCCGCTCCGCCAGATGGGGATATTGCCGAAAGAGTTAGCATCTATTTGGCTGGAATACACCAAGGGACAATTTTGTTTGATGGTGAAAACCATTTACGGAGAGACTCAAGCTGTATGGTCCACCAACCCATGGTTTCAGCAGATGGCGGACTATTTTTGGAAACGTTCAGAGCCACAAGTCTCCCCTTGGCCTCTCTATCAGCGGTCCGCTCCACAATAAGAAAAAGGCGCTGCCTGTTTTGGTATACAGGCAGCGCCTTTTCATCAGGAAACCCTTGGGGTCAGGTGTTTTGATGGGCACCTTTGTTCATCAGGTGGGTGAGAAGCTCCAAAGACTCCCTATCCATAGGTACAGGCTTTTTCCTCTGTCCAGGGGCGTAATAGCATTTGTCCAGGGTTTGGGACAGCTGCTCCAGCACGGTCGCTCCCTCCTGAAAGCGGGGTAGTCCGCCCAGACGTTCCAGGAACGCCCGATGGGTTTCCCCTGGGTGACGGGGACAGCGATGGAGTAAAGCCCAACGCTCCAAACACACCAGCATCCCTTGGGGGGAGTTCCGCCATCTGGCGGCCCGCAGCCAGAATCGTATCCTTGCCTTGGCCCCTTGCCACCAAATTCCCAAAGCGTGAAGAAATCCAGGGCGGCGAACCAATACCTTCTGAGGCCTGCGCCGGCCGCCCACTCGCTTTATCCGAACCTTCCGCATCAGGATGGTGAATACCACAACCGCCGCCAAAATCATCAGGAAAATCAACACAGGCAGCACCCAAGGGGGCAGGGCCATAAGAGGGCTTTCCCGCATTTCAGGCAGCTCCGGAGCGGCGGCTTGCTGCATTTCCTCCAAAGCCCCCTCCTCAGCGTCGGGAAGCATGGAAATCAGCCAAAGGAAGAATCTATTGCAGGCATCCCCGATGACACCCAGCAGATAACCAACCGCCCCTAAAAAGGCGGTCAGACCCTGTCGGGCGGGCAGAGAACCAAAGGCGGTAAAAAGGGCCGCCAGGCCGAGAATTGCTCCCGCAGATAGTCCCAGTCCCACCGCCCCTTGCCAGCGGGCGGAGAGATTGGAGGCAGTTTTGCCCCCGGAAACCCGTCGGTGAATCACATTGAGGAAGTTTAGCAGAACAGCGGTCAGCAGCAGGGTGAGGGCGCTTGGGGGCAGCTTGGTAGGACCTAACTCAAACAGAAGGCAAAGCCCGGTTCCTATAACCGACAATTCCACATAATTTACCGGTTGGCGCTCCGAAGGGGGCGTTTCACTCAATTCCAGCAGACAGGCCCGCAAGGGGGGCTCGGTGAGAAAAACCAAAGCGAAGGCCCAGCCGGTGAGGGTGGTGAGTTGGGAGAAGGGCAGGACCACCCCAGCCCCAATACACCACAGCAACACCCCAACCGCCACCACCAAAGGCAGAGGCCGCTCCTTCCTCAAAAACCAGGAAAGGAACAGGCTGACTGCGCCAGCCCAAAGAGCAAAGGGGAGAGGTGCCAGAGATTGGGGGACCTGGCTTTCTATCCCGCCGAACAGGCCGAATAAAGCCGCTAAGATGGCTCCGTCGGTGAATAGGATACAGAACCCGGAGAAACGGTCCCGCTCATCCATTGGCACCGCCTCCTTTCAGGGAACGCAAGGGATAGATTTTAAAGTCCAGGCTGTCGGCGCAGGCTCCAACCTGCGCTGGGTCCTCCCAGGGAAGCAGGGTCAGACCGCCGCTGCCCAGCTGGTCCAAAAGCAGCCGGTTTCTTGGGTCTCCGGCGTTCCAGGTGATGAGATACACCTGTCCCATCCGCTCCCGCAGGCCAGCCAGCCGGGTGCTGTCCAGGCCGGACACCTCCCCTTGACAGCGGAACCCCGCCAAATAAAACAGCAGGTCATCCGGGGTGGTTTCCTCTCCAGGGAACAAATCCACCGGCGCCATAAAGGGGGTCCGGGGCAGGCTCAGGCCACAATCCACCTGGGAGCCGGAAAGCTTGATAATCAGGGAGGCTAGAATGCTGATGGCCTCCTCTAATTGGGGATTTTCCTTTTCACGTTCCAAAAAAGAGGCCCCATCCAGCAGGAAATGGACAGATTTAGGCTGGATGGTCTCAAACAGCTTCACCTGAAGCCCGCCGCCCCGGGCGGCTACCCGCCAGTCAATCCGTTTCCATGGGTCCCCCCATTGGTAGTCTCGTTCCCCTCGCAGGATGGTACAGTCCTCAAAATAACCGGCAGAACCGGTTTGGGCTTCCCAAAGGTTTTGCAGGAAGGCGCCGGTATTCACCGGTACCAGCTTGGGATATACCACTAAAGTAGGCTTTTCCTCTACGGGACAGTTTTTCTCCGCCTGGGCCAGACCAAACCCATCCCCGGAACGGAGCAGCAGTTCTTTAGGCTGGTAAACACCCCGATGACGGGCTTCCCACAGGCAGTCCCATTCCAGCTCCTGATACCAGAGCAGAAAAGCGAATTTCCGCCGGAAGGCCCGGCAGGTTTCCGGCGGAGGGGGAATCTGTTTGGGGTGTTCTTTCTTAGATTCCCGCTCAAGGGCTTCAGCGTATTTCTCCCTCAGAGGAGCCATCTCCTCATCGGGAATGGGGATGTCCACCACCGAATCCAGCTCCTCTGGTTCCAGACAGCCATCATCTGGAAGCCTTTGGAGAAGTTCCAGCCAAATTAACGGCAGGAATTTCTGGTTTTTTACCCAATAGGTGATATGCAGCTGACTGCCCGCGTAAACACGGGCGGAAGGGGCTTTCATTCCCACCTGCACCCGGACCAGAGAGCGCAAACCCCACAGCCGGGACAAAGCACTTACCAGAAGCACCCCCAGCAGAAACAGGGAGATGACAGGCTGGTTTCCCAGAATGGCGCATACCACCAATATCAGCCAAATCACCAAGGCGATGGGGCTGATAAGAAAGCTGCTGGCGTAACCATCAATCCGGCCGCCGGCCTTTTTTCCAGCCATCAGAAACGCCCCTCCCGGCTGGGGGGAACAGGGGTACGGTCCAACAGGTCCGCCAGGATACTGGCGGAGGTGGCCCCCGCCACCCGTGCCTCATTGGTAGGAAGAAGCCGATGAGCCAGCACCGGCTCCGCCAAGGTCTGCACGTCGTCCGGGGTTACAAAGGTCCGTCCCTCCATAGCGGCCCAGGCCTTGGAGGCTTTATACAGCGCCCGGGACCCTCTGGGGCTGGCCCCCATCCGAAGCTGAGGATGGGAACGGGTACCCTGGGTCAGCGCTACAATGTACTCCGCCACCATGGGGGAGATGTCCACCTGCTGGACCTGCTTTTGAAGCTGGCAGAGCAGCTCTGGGTCAGCCACCCGCTCCACCTTGTCCATAGGGATGGAGTCTCCCAGGTTTTGCAGCATGGCCAGTTCCTCCTGGGCCTGGGGATACCCCAGGGAAAGCCGCAGCAGAAAACGGTCCATCTGAGCGGCAGGCAGCCGGAAGGTGCTTTCCGACTCCACTGGGTTTTGGGTAGCCATAACAATAAAGGGGGTAGGCAGGGGATGGGTCTCGCCGTCAATGGTCACTTGACGCTCCTCCATCGACTCCAATAAGGCGGACTGGGTACGGGGAATGGCCCGGTTAATCTCATCCGCCAGCAGCAGATTGGTCATCACAGGCCCTTCCAGCAGCTGGAATTCCCCTTTCTTCTGGTCGTAGATTCTCATTCCCACAATATCAGAGGGCAGCAAATCCGGGGTGAACTGGATGCGGCGGCTGTCACAGCCCAAAACCTTGGAAAAGGTTTTGACCAGGGTGGTTTTTCCAACACCAGGCAGGTCATCCAGCAGGATATGCCCATCTGCCAGAACCGCTGTCAAAATCAACCGGATTTGATGGGTTTTGCCCACAATGATTTTTTCTGTTTCTGCTGTCATTCGGGCGGTCAGCCCTTGAATTTCCATAGGTAAAGTCCCCCTTTAATAGATATTGTGTAACAGTCTTCAGCACAGTGGCACATTGGCTGGTAAATACGCCTGAGTTCACCACAGTTTTAAGTACAATTGTTTATTGTAGCATAAAATCTATCCTACAGCAAGACAACCACTTTTTTGAAGATGATAAGGTATTTTTATGTGGGTTTTGTGAAATAAAAGGTCCTATCCAATTGGATAGGACCTAAGCAGCGGATAAATTTTATAAGAAGGGTTACTTTTTGGAGTTGTACTCCTGCTCGCAATAGATGCACCGATAGGTGGAACGTCCGTCGTCCACCAGCTTGAACACATGAGGCAGCTCCTGCTCAATGGAAGTAATGCAGCGGGGATTCTTGCAACGCACTACATTCACAACCTCTTTGGGCATTTTCAGGGCCTTTTTCTCCACGATTTTTCCGCCCTCAATCACATTGACGGTGATGTTGGGGTCAATAAAGCCCAGAACATCCAAATCCAGGTCAATGCGGTCCTCAATCTTAATGATGTCTTTTTTGCCGGATTTCTGGCTGCGGGCGTTTTTGATGATGGCTACGCTGCAATCCAGCTTGTCCAGCTCCAGGAATTTATAGATTTCCATGCTCTTTCCAGCCTGGATATGGTCGATGACCAGGCCCCTCTGCAAGCTATCAATATTCATTCCTCTACCCCCAGCATCTTCATAATCAGCGCCATACGTACATACTTCCCATAGAGAGCCTGCTTAAAGTAGCTCGCCCGGGGGTCCTTATCCACTTCCACCGAAATCTCATTGACACGGGGCAGGGGATGCATCACAATCATGTCGGATTTGGCGTTTTCCATTTTTTCTGTATCCAGAATGTAGCTGTCCCGCAGACGGATATAATCTTCCTCATTAAAGAACCGCTCCCGCTGTACACGGGTCATATACAGTACGTCCAATTGGTCCATCACGTCGTCCAGCCGCTCTACCTCCTGGAACTCTACGCCTTGATTGTTCATAGCCTCCCGGATATAATCGGGAACCCGCAGCTCCTTGGGGGAAATCAGCACAAAACGGATTTTGGGGTACCGCAGCAAAGCCCGGATTAAGGAATGAACGGTGCGGCCAAACATCAAATCTCCGCACATACCAATGGTCAGGTCATCCAGACGACCCTTCAGGCTGCGGATGGTAAGCAGGTCGGTGAGGGTTTGGGTAGGATGCAGATGCCCACCGTCTCCAGCGTTGATGACTTTGATGGTGGTGGCGTTCATAGCAGCCACTTTGGCGGCTCCCTCTTTGGGGTGACGCATAGCGGCGATGTCGGCGTAGCACTCCACTGTACGGATGGTATCCGCTACACTTTCTCCCTTTGCCGCGGAGCTGCTGTTAGCGGAGGAAAAGCCCAGAACGCTGCCGCCCAGTTCCAGCATAGCGGCCTCAAAGCTCAGGCGGGTACGGGTGCTGGGCTCATAAAACAGAGTAGCCAGCTTTTTGCCTTCACATTTATGGGCGTAAGCCTTGGGATTGGCGATGATTCGGTCCGCCAGATTCAGAACCTCGTCCACCTCTTGTGGGGTCATATCGGTTGGTTCAATCAGATGTTTCAAAATCCTATGTCCTCCCATCAATTTTCTTCAAGGTTTTTTGTTCTTGAATACTATACTACATTTCTCTGTCACAGACAAGGGAAAAACCAACCAAATCCATCAAGGAAAACTTTTTTGAGAATTGTGGCGGTTTTTGTCACGCTTTTCCATAAGAAGTTGTTATAATAATAAAAAAGTCTTGTGGGTTCCCCGATGGAAAGAGGAGGATATGTTTATGATGAAAAGGATATTGAGTCTGCTTCTAACCATACTGCTGCTGGGAGGCTGTGCTTCCCGTTCTTTGCCCTCCTCCAATGAAAGCCGGACGCCCCAAGCAGACCCCCTTTCCCTGGAGGAGTGGTGGGATGGATACCTATATGAAATGGTGTTCCCCTTTCAGGGGGAGTACCCCTCCGCCCTTCCCCGGTTTGACACTAGCCCTATCCTCACCTGCTGCGCCCAGCGGATGTACCAGGATGGGGTTTCCATACCGGAGCAGGATGGGGAATATCTGCTTCCCCGCCAGGAGCTGGAAACCTATGTGGCCCGTTATTTTAACCTGTCCCTTTCCGACCTGGACCTAATCAACCGGGAGACGCCAGAAGGGGATATTCGCTTTTATTCCACCATACTTTCTCCCAGGGAGGAAGACCCGGCGGCTTTGTTCCATGAGCCTTTCAGGCTGGAATCCCAGGAGGCTCTGCCGGATGGTTCCGTCAGCCTGGAGGTTTCCGACCAATGGAGCGAAGGTCGGAAAACCCAGTTTATCATGGCGCCCCATCCCCAAGGGGAGGGGTATTACCTGAAATCGGTTGTCCCATCGCCTTCCCAAAAGGTGGAGCTTTCGGGAGGGGCCCAGGAGGCAGAGGGGCTGCTTTATGGGCAGGTTCGGCTGGATGAGGGGAAAGGCTGGGTAGGAGGAAAGCTGCTTCTGGCGGCCTGCCTTGGGGAAAGCGGATATATAGACCTGTCCCTGGTGGAGCCAGTCACCTTAAAGGAACAGCTGTATACCATCTCTCTGGAAAAAGGGGAACAGCTGGTGGCGGCTGTCGGTTACGGGGATTGGGGGATGGTTCAGACCAATCAACGGCTGATGACCTTCCAGCCGGAGTTTTCCCAGTGGGAGGAAATGCCCCTGCCCGACGGGCTGCCTGAGGAGACAGCCCTCAGCTTCTCTCCCAATGGACAGGAAGCCTGTTTTGTGGGCGAGGAAGGGCTTTGCCTGTTGGATTTAAAAACAGGGGATTCCCAGCTGCTGGCGCCCCATCCCCAGCTTCCCCAGGGGGAGGGGAAAGCGGCCATGTCTATGGAAGTCTATGGGGAGGCTGTTTTCCAGCCGGATGGAAAGCATATCGCCGCCAAGATTTATGGGTATGAATGGGTCAGCGGGGTGGTCCTTGTGGATGTGGAAACCGGGAAGCTTACCACCTTACGGCAAGCGTACAGCTGGGGAGGCCCCATTTTAGGGGTGAATGACAAACTGCTGGCCTTCCCTTCCATCAGCTCCGATTTGGAACAGGAAGGAATTGTAATGGAGGGGAATAGCGGGATGACAGAAGGGTTTGTCCTGCCGGATGGCTTCCAGTACGCGGACACGCAGGTGGTGACCAACGGGGAAAAGATTGGGCTATACCTTTATAATCAGGGGATTCTGGAAGATGGGACAGAGGAAAAGACCACCCAAGGGGTGTACTTGATGGACCCGGACACCATGGAGTTTACATCGGTGGAGCTTTCCCTGCCTGAAAACAGCTTCTTTTCCCTCCTGAGGATGGCACCGGATGGAAGTATGCTGGTCTCCTGCGGCGGGGCATATTTTATGATTCAGCCGTGAAAAATCCCCGTTCCCCGTTTGCGGGACAGGAGAACGGGGACATTTTATTGAGAGGATTTTGCCGGGGGTCAATCGGGATAGGGGAACCCCAGCCGTTTGAGAAAATCCGCCATCTGCCAGCAATCCCCATAAGGGAACTCATCCTGGGGATAAGCCAAGACGTCTTCCTCCATGTCCTCCTCCCAGACCACCAGATACCGGTCAATCTCCTGGGGCTGTATTCCAAAGCAGGAGGCCAGCAGAGCAGGGTTTCCTGGAATGGGAGGGTTGTCCTCCTGGAAATATTGACCCAGAGGGAGAAATTCATCCTTTTGTGTACCCCGGTCATATAAAAAATAACCCCAAAAATCCTCATCGTAAATGTAGGTTAAAAGGACCACTCCCTCAATTTCCAAAGAAAGCAGCTCCGCCAGACTTTCATATCCGCAGCAATGCTCGTTCATAAACACCAGCGTGCCTGCTTCATAAGAGTGAAACTTACATTCCTCTGGCAGCAGTTCCAAAGAGGGGTCCTTTTGGGCCACCCGCTCAATGGCCTGTTTGGCCTTTGGCGTGTCACAATCCTTCAAAACAGCGGTCTGTAAAAATAATCCCATAACAGCGCCTCCCTTAAAAGTTACGTGTGGGCCTTTCTTTAGTTTTAGTATAGCTTGGGATAGGGTGGGAAACAAGGAAAAAATCATTTTGAAAGACCCATTTATAGGACTGGTTTCAGATGGAATCCACTCAGAACTTTCTTTTCATTAGGATGCCCAAAAATCCCCTGGGGAATTGGCTTTTTTCGGCGGGATGCGCCTTGACAAGCAGGGGGGAATTGTATATAATAATTGGCGTGACATTTGGGGTCGGACTGCGTCCGTCCGCAGATGTAAGGAACCCTGACGCATGGAGGAGGTATCCTGGATGAGCCTGGATTTGACCCGGTTGTTTGACTGTGAGGGGGAAGTCAAGGAGTTTTCCTGCCAACTGGACCTGAGCGGTGTGAAACGATGGGGCAGCGGGCTGTTTTCCGGGCCGGTTGAGGTAACCGGCAGGGCGGAAAACCGTTCCGGGATTGTCAGCGTGCGTTACGCAGCGGATTTCGTGCTGGATGTGGTGTGCGATCGGTGTCTTACGCCGCTTACCCGTCCACAGCATATGGAGTTCTCGCATATCCTGGTTTTATCCCTGAACCGTGAGGAGAACGATGAGTTTATAGTAATACCGGACGGACAGCTCGATTTGGCGGAGCTGGCAACCGCCGATATTCTCCTCGAACTCCCCACCTCGATGGTGTGCGACCCTGGCTGCAAGGGACTGTGTCCCGTTTGCGGGGCAAATCTGAACGAGGGAGACTGCGGCTGTGAACAGAAACAGACCGACAGCCGCCTGGACAAACTCAGAGAGCTTCTGCGGGAGCAATAAGAGAAGTGTGCCTGTGTGTCAGGCACAGGCGATCCTGATAATGAATTGACTGGAAAGGGGTACCTGAAAATGGCAGTACCAAAGAGAAAATCATCCAAAGCCCGTAAAAATAAAAGACGTTCCAATGTCTGGAAAATCCAGGCTCCTGCGTTTTGCAGATGCACCCATTGTGGTGAGCTGAAGGTTCCTCATCAGGTTTGCGGAAACTGCGGCTACTACAAGGATCGTGAAGTCATCAAAGTAGAGGCCTGATCCAAAGCGGTCACGACGGAGGTGGATGGTTCCACCTCCGTTTTTGCTATGCTCGCATATAAGGAAAATGAAAATATGCCTTTTCCCCATCCCACTGGGATGGCTGGAAAGGACGGAAAAACTTCAGGGAGGGAGGACAAGTATGGCGGTGCTGATTCAGAAGGTGGAGCTAGGTTCCTGGGCTTTCCGGGCGGGCATCCAGCCGGGGGATACCCTGGTGTCCATTGGGGAGCATCCCATTCAGGATGTGCTGGATTACCGCTTTTATATGACCGAGGAACGGCTGGATTTGCGGCTGCTCCGGGGCGGAAAGCCTTATCAGGTGCATATAAAAAAGGAACAGTATGACGACCTGGGCCTGGAATTTGAGACCTATTTGATGGACCGGCAGAAATCCTGCAAGAACAAGTGCGTGTTCTGTTTTGTGGACCAGATGCCCAAAGGCATGAGGGAGTCCCTTTATTTTAAGGACGACGACAGCCGGATGTCCTTCCTTTTTGGGAATTATATTACCATGACCAACCTGACCCAGCAGGACATCCAGCGGATTATTGAGATGCATATTTCCCCTGTGAACATTTCGGTTCACACCACCGACCCGGAGCTGCGGGTGAGGATGATGAAAAACCCAAAGGCCGCGGACAGTCTGGGGTATCTGTCTCAGCTGGTCCAGGGAGGGGTCAAGGTCAATACCCAATTGGTTCTGTGTCCGGGATGGAACGACGGCCCAGCTCTGGAAAGAACCTTGGAGGATTTGGGCCGGTTGTATCCGGGGGTCCAGAGTGTGGCCTGTGTTCCGGTGGGGCTGACAAAATACCGGCAGGGGTTGACCCCGCTGGAAGGCTATACTCCCAAAACCGCCAGAGAAACCATTGACATCATCCACCGGTTCCAGGACAAGATGATGGAAGCCCATGGGGAACGGGTGGCTTACCCCTCGGATGAGTTCTTTCTGGAGGCGGGGCTGCCCATTCCGGAGCCAGATTATTATGGGGACTTTGACCAGCTGGAGGATGGAGTTGGGGTGCTGGCTCTGCTGAAGGACGAGTTCCTGGCCGCTTTGGAGATGGAGGACCGTTCCCAGGGGCAGGGAAGCTGCTCGGTAGCCACAGGAACAGCGGCGGGGCCGTGGATTTCCCAGCTGGCCCAGGCCGCCATGGAACGGCTCCCAGGATTGGACTTGAAGATTTATCCCATTGAGAATCGTTTCTTTGGGGAGAGGGTTACGGTAGCCGGTCTGGTAACTGGACAGGATTTGATAGAGCAGCTTCAAGGCAAGGAGCTGGGAGCGCAGCTCTTGATACCAAGCGTGATGCTTCGGCATGAGGGGGACCGGTTTCTGGATGACATAACTCTGGACGAGGCGGAGCAAAAGCTGGGGGTTCCCATTCGGCCGGTGGAGAACGACGGATGGCAGCTTTACGCCGCTATGACCGGACAAGAATTTCAAGTAAATGCGGATTGTTTTAGAGAAATGATGTGAGAAAAAGGAGGAGTGTTATGGCAAGACCTTTAATCGCCATCGTGGGCCGGCCCAATGTGGGGAAATCCACCCTGTTCAATAAGCTGGTGGGCGCACGGGTGAGCATTGTAAAGGATACCCCCGGCGTCACCCGGGACCGGATTTATTATGAGTGTGAATGGCGGGGCCATAAGGTGATGCTGGTGGATACAGGGGGAATTGAGCCTTACTCTGAGGATGTGATTCTTTCCCAGATGCGGGCCCAGGCACAGCTGGCCATCGACAGCGCCGATGTAATTGTGCTGGTGACCGACCTGCTTTCAGGGGTCACCGCCACCGATCAAGAGGTAGCTACCATGCTCCAGAAAAGCGGGAAGCCGGTGGTGCTGTGTGTCAACAAATGTGACCGTCTGGGGGAGCCTCAGCCGGAATTCTATGAGTTCTACAACCTGGGGATGGGGGACCCCATCCCGGTATCCTCGGTTCACGGCCATGGGACAGGAGATCTGCTGGATGTGTGCTACCAGTATATTGACTTTAAGGACTTTGAGGAGGAGGACAGCGACCTGATTAAGGTGGCGGTCATCGGCAAGCCCAATGTGGGCAAATCCTCCCTGGTGAACCGGATTTCCGGTGAGGAGCGAATGATTGTCTCCAACATCGCCGGGACCACCCGGGACGCCACCGATACGGTGGTGGAAAACCAGTTCGGAAAATATATCTTTATTGACACCGCCGGTATCCGCCGGAAGTCCAGGGTAGAGGAGGACGTGGAGAAATACAGCGTCCTGCGCTCCTATATGGCGGTGGATAGAAGCCAGGTCTGCGTCATTATGATTGACGCTACCGAGGGATTCACCGAGCAGGACAGCAAGGTAGCGGGATACGCCCATGAGCAGGGGAAAGCCTGCATCATCGCGGTGAACAAATGGGATGCGGTGGAAAAGGATGGCCGCACCATGCAGGAGTACCGGAAAAAGCTGGAGCAGGACTTTTCCTTTATGTCCTATGCCCCAATCCTCTTCCTGTCGGCCAAGACAGGGCAGCGGGTGGATAAGCTGTTCGAGCTGATTAACTATGTGGACATCCAGAACGCTATGCGTATCTCCACCGGCCGGCTCAACGACCTGCTGGCCAACGCCACCGCCCGGGTGCAGCCCCCTACTGATAAGGGAAAGCGGCTGCGGATTTTCTATTGCACCCAGGCGTCAACCCGGCCGCCAACGTTCGTCTTCTTCTGCAACCGTAAGGAGCTGTTCCACTTTTCCTATCAGCGGTACCTGGAAAACCAAATCCGGGAAACCTTTGGATTGGAAGGCACCCCGGTGCGGATTGTGGTGCGGGAACGTGGAGACGGAAAAACATAAGAAAATCAGGTTGGGGGTATGAGTAATGGAGCGGTTTAGCGGTACCTTTTGGCTGTTCGCCATTCTGGTGGCGGCCATAGCCTATTTAATTGGAAGCGTCAGCTTCGCGGTGATTGTGTCCCGGGTGGGCGCTCAGGATGATGTGCGCACCCATGGCAGCGGCAACGCCGGCATGACCAATATCCTGCGCACCTATGGCAAGAAGATGGCGGCCTTTACAGCCATAGGGGACTTTGGAAAGGGCGTTGTGGCGGTGGCCTTGGGCCGGATGATTTTCTCTATGGTGGGCATCCATGATTTTGATGGAGGCTACATCGCTGGCCTGTTCGCCATCCTGGGGCATCTGTATCCGGTTTTCTTTGGCTTCAAAGGCGGAAAAGGGGTGCTGACCAGCCTGGGCATCCTTTTGATGCTCAACTGGAAGGTGTTTTTGCTGCTGGTGGTTTTGCTGCTGCCGGTAGTGTTTATTGTAAAAATTGTCTCGCTGACGGTGATTATCGGATACCTGCTGTTCCCTATCTTCACCGTGCTGGTGGATTATTTCACCGGCGAGGATATTCTCTTTAACCTGTTTTTCGCCCTGCTCATCAGCGGAATCGGGGCCTATAAGCATCGGGAGAATATCAAGCGCCTGCGGGAAGGCACGGAATACAAGTTCGGTGAGAAAAAATCCTTGGACCCTGAGAAATCCAAGGAAGCCTAGGGAGCGATTTTGAAAGAGAGGGGTTTTCTGTATGGCAAAGATTTGGGTATTGGGCGCTGGCGGAATGGGCATTTCCATGGCGGTGATGTGCGCCAATAATGGGCATCAGGTCACCGTTTACTCCCCTTTCCCGGAGGAAATAGAGGCTTTGTCCCAGAACCGGGAACATAAAAAACTCCTTCCTGGGGTGAAAATTCCACAGGAGGTGGAGCTGACCTGTCAACTTCCTGAAAAATTGGAGGCGGAACTGGCCATCATCGCCACCCCTTCCTTTGCGGTGCGGAGTATCTGCCAGTCCATCAAAGGGATAACCCCACAGGATACTCTGGTTGCCTGCGTTTCCAAGGGCTTTGAGCAGGAAACCCTGAAGCCTCTTTCCGAGGTGATGGAGGAGGAGCTGCCCCATAACGACCATGTGATTGTTTCAGGGCCTTCCCATGCGGAGGAAATCGCCAGAGGTATCCCCACCACCGTGGTGGCGGCATCCAGAAGCCGGATTGCGGCGGAACGGGTGCAGGATATCCTGATGAACCCCAGCCTGCGCATCTATGTGAATGACGATGTGCTGGGGGTGGAACTGGGAGGCGCCCTAAAGAATGTCATCGCCCTGGCAGCAGGGACGGTGGATGGTTTGGGTCTGGGGGACAACCCAAAAGCGGCCCTTATGACCCGGGGAATCACCGAAATTGCCCGTCTGGGAGTGGCCATGGGGGCCAAACAGGAGACCTTCGCCGGTCTGTCCGGCATTGGGGATTTGATTGTAACCTGCACCAGTGTTCATTCCCGCAACCATCGGGCGGGGGAACTGATTGGAAAGGGCCGCACCGCCCAGCAGGCCATTGAGGAGGTAGGCATGACGGTGGAGGGATATACCGCCTCCAAATGCGCCTACCAGCTGGCCTCCCGTATGGGTGTGGAAATGCCCATTATCCAGCAGATTTATCAGGTGCTGTATGAAGGAAAAACACCGGAAGCGGCAATCCGGGATTTGATGGAGCGTCCCAAGCGCCATGAGTCAGAGGTCATTTGGCTGCTGAGCCGGTAAAAACAAAAGGAGGCTGGCTATGTCCAGGCTGAAGGCAAATTTGCTGCTGCTTTTAACGGCTGTCATTTGGGGAAGTACCTTCACGGTGACAAAATTTGTTACCGATGTATTCTCCCCCTATTTTATCATCGCGATTCGCTTTACCCTGGCAACCCTGGCTTTGCTGGGCCCCGCTTTGGCCCGGAGAAACCAATGGAAGACGGGATATTGGAGCGCTGGCCTGTGGATGGGAATTACCCTGTGCGTGGGCTACCTGCTGCAAACGGTGGGACTGTCCATGGACACGGTTCCAGGGAAAAGCGCTTTCTTGACCGCCATTTACTGTATCCTGGTACCCTTCCTCTATTGGATTTTTTTCAAAACCAAGCCTCAGGCCAATCATCTGGTTGCGGCTGGTATTTTTGTGGTGGGCATTGGGTTTATCTCCTTGAGCGGCAGCGGCTTTGGGCTGACCGCCGGAGATGGGGTGATCCTGCTGGGCGGGGTGGCCTGCGCCATGAACATTGTGGTAACCGCCCATTTCTCCAAGGGCAGAGACTCCCTGCTGATTACTACCATCCAATTGGGGGTGGTGGCTGTGGCTGCTTGGTGTCTGGTGTTCCTGACAAAGGGAATTCCCGCCGCTGCTACTCCCTTCGCCATCGGAGGAACCATTTATCTGGGTTTGATTGCCACCGCCCTTTGCCTGCTGATGCAGACGGTGGGAATCAAATATACCTCTCCCACCTTGGCTGCCATTCTTTTAAGTCTGGAATCGGTCTTTGGTGTGGTGTTCTCGGTTTTGTTCTATCACGAAAACCTGACCCCTCGGATGTGCATAGGTTTTGTTTTGGTGTTTGGAGCGGTGCTGCTGGCCCAGTATACCCCTGCCAAATCCAGGGTGTCTCAAAAGAAGGAATCTGAAAGTCTGGCTTCTGAATGAGGAGTGTTGGCTGAATTTTTTCAGCCAACACTCCTTTTTACATAAGGGCTTCAGCTGTAAAAAACTTGTGTACAGTCCCTGGGATTCGTAAAAAAGTGACAAAGACAATGTGTTATTCTGGAAAACTGGAGGAGGATTTTCCAGGGTTTTTTACGGACAGATTTTAAACTTTGTCGAATAGTATAGGAATGTGTAAAAAAACATATGTGATTTGCACAAAATGTATGGAAACGATAGAATAATATTCCTCAAAAATCCACAATAAATACTTGAAAAAATACCCATAGACTGATAAAATATAAGAAAGGGAGGTGAACACAATGGCAAAAGCAAAAGAGAAGGAAAGCTTACCATTGTATTTATTCCATCAAGGGACCAACTATAAAACCTATGAGTTCCTGGGGGCCCATCCCATGAAGCAGGGCCGCAACGAAGGATACATCTTCCGGGTATGGGCGCCCAACGCCCAGCAGGTTTCGGTGGTGGGAGATTTTAACCATTGGGACTCTGGGGCCAACCCGATGGAACGGTTGGAAAACAGCGGGGTATGGGAGTGCTTTATTCCCAATCTTCAGCAATATGATACATACAAATACTGCATAAAGGCCCGGGACGGCAGACAGCTGATGAAAGCGGACCCCTATGGCTTCCACGCCCAAACCGCCCCCGAAAACGCCTCCAAATTGTATGACATCGAGGGCTTCCAGTGGAATGATGAAGCATGGCTGCGTCAGAAGCAGGGACGAAACCCCTATCGGAGCCCTATGAACATTTATGAGGTGCATCTGGGGTCCTGGCGCAGATATGACGACGGAAATCCTTATGATTACCGGAAAATAGCGGATGAACTGTCCGTCTATGTAAAAGAGATGGGGTACAACTATGTGGAGCTGATGCCAGTGACCGAGTATCCCTATGAT
This sequence comes from uncultured Anaerotruncus sp., assembly GCA_944385965.1. GTDB lineage: Bacteria > Bacillota > Clostridia > Oscillospirales > Ruminococcaceae > Anaerotruncus. The sequence goes on along the minus strand of CALWZG010000017.1, from coordinate 22,338 downwards.
GGCTCCTGGGGATATCAGGTGACAGGCTATTTTGCCCCTACCTCCCGCTTCGGAACCCCCCATGATTTTATGTATCTTGTGGACAAGATGCACCAGGAAGGCATAGGGGTGATTATGGACTGGGTGCCGGCCCACTTCCCCAAAGATGCCCATGGCTTGTATGAGTTTGACGGGCAGCCCCTTTACGAGTATCAGGATGTACATAAGCGGGAACACGCCCACTGGGGAACCAGAGTCTTTGACTATGGACGCAATGAGGTCCAGTGCTTCCTGGTATCCAGCGCTATGTTCTGGGTGGAAAAATATCACATTGATGGTCTGCGAGTGGATGCTGTGGCTTCCATGCTGTATCTGGATTATGGCCGGGAGGATTGGGAATGGCTCCCCAACCTGAACGGCGGCAAGGAAAATCTGGAGGCGGTTGCCTTCCTGCAAAAGCTGAATACAGCGGTACTCACCACTTATCCCTCCGCCCTGATGATTGCGGAGGAATCCACCGCCTGGCCTTTGGTCACAAAACCGGCCTCGGTGGGGGGCCTGGGATTCAACTTCAAGTGGAATATGGGCTGGATGAACGACATGCTGGCCTACACCTCCCTGGACCCCATCTTCCGCAGCTATAACCATGACAAGCTGACCTTCAGCCTGTTTTACGCCTTCAGCGAAAACTTTATTCTTCCCGTTTCTCATGATGAGGTGGTTCATGGAAAATGCTCCCTCATCAACAAGATGCCTGGGGAATACGGAATGAAGTTCGCTGGCCTGCGCACCTTCTTGGCCTACATGATGGCCCATCCTGGAAAGAAACTCCTCTTTATGGGTTCGGAGTTCGCCCAGTTTGTGGAATGGAACTACAAACAGCAGCTGGATTGGATGCTGTTGGATTATGAGATGCACCGCAATACACGGGAATTTGTCAAGGAGCTGAACTTCTTCTATCTGGAGCATCCAGAGTTTTGGCAGGTAGAGGACTCCTGGGAGGGATTCAGCTGGATTGCCCACGACGACAATACCCAAAATATCATTGTCTTCCGCAGAATCGACGAAAAGGGAAACGAAATTGTGGTTTTGTGCAATTTCGCCCCGGTCACACGGGAAAATTATCGCATTGGTGTGCCGGACGCTACTTCCTATGACGAGATTTTCAATACGGATGACACCAGATTTGGGGGCAGCGGCGTGGTGAACAAAGGCGCAATCCGGGTGCGGAATGTGCCAGACCATGATTTCAAGCAGTCCATTGTTTTGACGGTGCCTCCTCTGGCCACCATCTTCCTGAAAGGACGCCCCCGGAAGGCGAAAGCGGCAAAAACAGCCAAACCGGCGGCGAAGAAAGCTTCATCCGCTTCCAAGTCCAAGACGGATACCACCGCCAGGACAAAAGCGGCGCCTAAAGCAAAAACCACATCCAAAAAGGCAAAGCCAAAAGAGGAATAAGCAAAACCTTCCAACACTGTTTGTAGGTTCTGTGTGAATATACAAGGGGGTAAAGCAGAAATGTTTTGTAAAAAAGAATGGATAGCCATGCTGTTGGCTGGTGGACAGGGAAGCAGATTGTATACCCTGACCCAGAAGCTGGCGAAACCAGCGGTTCCGTTTGGTGGAAAGTATCGGATTATCGACTTCCCGCTGTCCAACTGTGTCAATTCCGACATTGATACAGTGGGTGTGCTGACCCAGTATCAGCCGTTGGTACTCAATGAGTACATAGGCAATGGCCAACCCTGGGATTTGGACCGGAATAATGGAGGTGTGTTTGTCCTGCCTCCTTATCAAAAGAGTTCCGGTTCCGATTGGTACACAGGTACAGCCAACGCCATCTATCAGAATATCAATTTTATCGACCGGTATGACCCGGAGTATGTGCTGATTCTCTCCGGTGACCATATCTATAAGATGGACTATGAGAAGATGCTCAACTACCATAAGGAAAAGCAGGCGGACTGCACCATCGCGGTTCTCCAGGTTCCTATGGAGGAGGCTTCCCGGTTCGGCATCATGAACGCTTACCCCGATGGCACCATTTACGAGTTTGAGGAGAAACCCCCTGTTCCCAAGAGCAATCTGGCTTCTATGGGCATTTATATCTTCACCTGGCAGAAACTGCGGAAATATCTGATTGAGGATGAGGCCAACCCCAACTCCCAAAAGGATTTCGGAAAAAATATCCTCCCCGCTATGCTGGCGGATAATCAGAAGATGGTGGCCTATCCCTTCGAGGGCTATTGGAAAGACGTGGGAACCATTGACAGCTTGTGGGAAGCCAATATGGACCTGCTGGACCCCAAGGTTCCTTTGGACCTTTACGACGACAGCTGGAAAATCTATTCCAGAAACCCGGTTATGCCTCCTCATTTTGTGCATGAGGGCGCTGTGGTAGAAAATTCCATGGTGACAGAGGGATGCGATATTGCTGGAAATATTGATTTTTCCATTTTGTTCGCCGGTGTCACCGTAGAGGAAGGGGCCATCGTTCGGGATTCCATTGTAATGCCTGGGTCTGTCATTAAGAAGGGCGCTGTGGTGGAATACGCCATCGTGGCGGAGAATGTGGTCATTGAGGAAGGAGCCGTCATCGGCCAGCGCCCGGAAGACGCCGCTGATAAGGATAACTGGGGTGTGACTGTAATTGGAAATGGAGTCACCATCGGCGCCGGCGCCGTGATTCCTCCAAAAGCCATGATTGACAAAGACGTGCAGGGGGCCTGAGCTATGAGGGAAAATAAAGTTCTTGGAATTATCTTTTCCAATATGCATGACAACGCGCTGGGGGAATTGACCCAGCATCGCACGACCGGATCGGTCCCTTTTGGAGGGCGTTACCGGCTGATTGATTTCGCCTTGTCCAGCATGGTGAATTCTGGAATCGACAATATCGGCATCATCACTAAGCAGAATTATCAGTCCTTAATGGACCATGTGGGCGCTGGACGTCCTTGGGATTTGGCCAGAAAACGGGGCGGTTTGGTTATTTTGCCTCCTTTCGCCAATACAGGCAGCGGTATTTACAGAGGCCGTTTGGAAGCGCTCCAAGGGGCAATGAGCTACATACAGCACAATGACGCCAAGTATGTCCTGCTCAGTGACTGCAATATTGTGGCCAATGTGGACCTGAGAGATTTTATCAATACCCATATTAAATCAGGTGCGCAGATTACCTTGATGACCCGCAGCGCTCAGATTGAGCCGGAGGGATGCCAGGAGCTGTCCATAGTTTCCTTTGATGAGGAAACCCGGCAGATCAATGATATCCGTACCCGCCCGGAAGCCAAAGGGGTACAGGATGTCTATATGAACGTAATCATCATGGAAAAGGTGCTGCTGGAGCGCTTGGTGGCCGAGGCCAAGAGCCATGACCGCTATTCTTTAATGCGCCATGCTTTGCAGCCATCGATTCATAAGCTGGATATGCGGGCGTATGAGTTCAAGGGATTTACCCGCCGCATCGGAGGTATGGAAACCTTCTTTAACGCCAATATGGCCCTTCTGAATCCTCAGGTCCGGGCGGATTTGTTCCCCAGCGAACGTCCCATCTATACAAAAATTCGGGATCAGGTGCCAGTTAAATACGGCCTGTCCGCGAAGGTGAGCAATTCCTTGATTGCGGATGGCTGTATCATTAACGGAACTGTGGAGAACAGTGTGATTTTCCGCGGTGTTAAAATTGGAAGAGGTGTGATACTGCGTAACTGCATTGTCATGCAGGATACTTATATTGAGGACAATGCCCATCTGGAGTATGTTATTACAGATAAAGATGTGTTGGTGAAGGATTCCCGTACCCTTATTGGCTGCGATACCCACCCCATCTATCTGGCCAAGGGCAGTTCCATCTAAATCAACCAACATGACTAAGGGGGGCTGTGTTACGCAGCCCCCCGCGTGAATCCGAACCCTTTCGGACAAAGGAGGAATACCATGAATATTTTATACGCCGCGTCGGAAGCTGCCCCTTTTATTGCGACAGGTGGATTGGCGGATGTGGCAGGTTCCCTGCCGAAAGCCTTATGCAGTCAGCAGCATTGCTGCCGGGTTGTTATTCCGTTATATAGCTCCATCAAGCCGGAACTGAGAGCTAAAATGAAATTCCTGTGTAATTTCTATGTGCCTCTGGGCTGGAGAAACCAGTATTGTGGGGTTTTTGAGGCCACTCAAAACGGTGTGAAATATTACTTCATAGACAATGAGTACTATTTCAAACGGGATGGGGGCATCTATGGGTTTTATGATGACGCGGAACGGTTCGCGTTCTTCTCAAAAGCCATCTGTGAGATGATTCAATACATTGACTTTTTCCCGGATATTCTCCATTGTAATGATTGGCAAACCGCTATGGCTCCTGTTTATCTGAATATGTTTTATCGGGACATTGAGAAGTACAGGAATCTGAAAACGGTTTTCACCATTCACAACATCCAATATCAGGGCAAATATGGTATGGAAATCGCTACCGATGTGCTGGGGCTTCCTTATTACGCCGCGCCTACACTGATGTATGATGGCTGCCTGAATATGATGAAAGCCGCCATTGAGTCCTGCAACTATGTGACCACAGTCAGCCCCACCTACGCTAAGGAAATCACAGACCCTTGGTTCGCTTATGGGCTGGACCGCCTGCTGAGAGCCAATCAGCATAAGCTGACAGGTATCCTCAACGGCATTGACACAGACGCCTACAACCCAGAGACCGACCCGGCTTTGTACGCCAATTTCAACGCCAAGAGCCTGAATAAAAAAGCGGTCAACAAGGTGGAACTGCAAAAGTCTATGGGATTGGCGCAGGATAAGGACAAAATGCTCATCGGTATTGTGACCCGGTTTGTTGCCCACAAAGGCATCGACCTGATCCAATATATCTTTGAGGAATTGATGAAACGGGAACTTCAAGTGGTGGCCCTGGGTTCCGGGGATTATATCTTTGAAAGCTTTTTCCAGGAGATGCAGGCCAAGCATCCTGGAAAGTGCGCGGTGAAAATCGGCTTTATTCCAGATTTGGCCCATAAAATTTACGCTGGAGCGGATACCTTCCTGATGCCCTCCAAGAGTGAGCCCTGCGGCTTGGCGCAGATGGTGGCTCTGCGGTATGGCACGTTGCCTATCGTACGGGAAACCGGTGGACTGAAAGATTCCATTGTGGATATGGGAGATAATCTGGCTGGAAACGGATTTACCTTTAAAACCTATAACGCCCATGATATGTTGGGTGCCATTGACCGAGCCGGCGGTTTGTATTACAATCGTCCCATGTGGAAGAAAGCGGTGGTCAAAGCTATGGCCAGTGACTTTACTTGGGATCGTTCTGCTGGGGAATATATTGATATGTATCATCGGGTTTTGGGATAAACATTGATGAAAGATTGCCTATGAGGAAAATACCACATCGCCTTTTTATAAGAAAGGCGATGTGGTATTTCTTTGAAATAGAGGCCGCTTACAAAATATTTCACAATAAAACAATGTTATATTTGACGACAGAAGGGGGCAATCAATTTCAGGAATTTTACTGATTTAACAATATTTCGCTAAAATGCCCCAAAATATTATTGATAAAGTTTGCAACCTAGGACAAAGTGCGCTATAATAGGACTGAATTAAGCAAATCGTCTGAAGGATTTCAGTGGGAGGAGGGCTTTTTATGAAATCCACAGGGATTGTCCGTAAGGTTGACGAGTTGGGAAGAATTGTGCTGCCAATTGAACTGAGACGCACACTAGACATTAAAGAAAAGGATTCCCTTGAAATTTATGTGGATGGAAATCAAATCATCCTCAGAAAATATGAGCCTGCCTGTATTTTTTGCAACAGCGCGGTGAATGTGGTGAATTTTAAGGGGAAAAATATCTGCACAGAATGTGTAAAACAGCTTTCCGACGTCAAGTAAACATTTGGTTGAAAATATGAGGAAAAGATAAGGCGGTGCTTTGAGAGGCGCCGCCTTGTTATATGGGAAAAATAGAGAAAACCGCGAATTTTCCCCAGTTTTTTATCGGATTGTGGAAAATCAGGCTTGATTTTAAGCCGGAGTATGCTATTCTAGGAAAGAGAACTTTTAAAAAAGGATGATGAAGAATGCTGACAGCGGCAAAAAAAGATTTTATCGAGTTTATGATGAGCGCGGATGTGCTGCGCTTTGGCAGCTTTGTGACCAAAAGCGGACGGAATACCCCTTATTTTGTCAATACAGGCAACTATAAGACCGGTCTGCAAACCTCGAAATTAGGAGAATTTTATGCGGACTTGATTTACCAGACCTGCGGCTCTGATTTCGACGCCATGTTTGGACCCGCTTATAAGGGAATCCCTCTGGCAACCTCCGCCGCTGGCGCTTTGGCCCGGAATCATGGGGTGGATAAGCCCTTTTTCTTTAATCGGAAAGAGGTGAAGGACCACGGAGAAGGCGGCTCTCTGGTAGGTTATAAGCCGGTGGACGGGGACCGGATTATCATTATTGAGGATGTCATTACCGCAGGAACCGCCATTCGGGAGACCATGCCCATTTTGACCGGCTGCGGAAAGGTGAGTGTTCCTCATATGTTCATTTCGGTGAACCGGTGCGAGGTTGGCAGCGTTCCTGGAAAAACCGCTGTTATGGAAGTGGCGGAGGAATTTGGAATTCAGGTCCATGCTTTGGTGACCGTACAGGATATTTATGAATATCTTAAGGAACAGGGAACCTATGGAGAGGTCCTGCCCGCTATGGAGCAATATATGGAGCAGTATTGTGTTTTGGGATAAAATCTCCTTAAAAATCATTTGATGAGTATGCTATAAAAAGAGCGTAATTATGGAGTAATTTCCATAAAATTTCTAAAAAGAAGTCGGGAATCTCTTGTCAGAATCGAGAAAAAGGGGTATAATAACAGCAGTCAGACCCGATTGAATTATGGGAGGAGTTACAATATGGGAAAAGGCACATTTATCGCGCTAGTGGCGCTGTTGGTGGCCATTGCCGGAACCATTGTCGCATTTGCCGCCTATTTTAAACGCCGCAGCTGCGCCATCTGCGACGATTTTGATGACATGATGGATGACGACTTGGATGGCGTGGATTACTACGCTACTCAGGTGGATGACATGGATGATGACGAGTGTGAGAGCTGCTGTTGCTGTCATGACGAGGACCATTCCCCAGAAGAAGCTGAGAAAGAGAAAAAGGACGCGGAATAAACAATGAATTCCGCAAACAAACGGATCCTGTCACTTAGGTGGCAGGGTCCATTTGTTTGTTGGGAAGGCTTTTATTTACCAGTGGGAAGAGCAGCTTGCGGACCTTCCGGCTGATGAAGTAGGTGTTTGGCCCGGATTAAAAACAGAGTGATGCAGGTGATGGCAGAAATGCTGTCGGAGATAGGTTCCGCCAGAATGATGGCGGTGGTCTCGGGTTTGATGAAATGGGGGAGCAGAAGAATCAGGGGAATCAGAAGAATGATTTTTCGCAGGGTAGCGATAAAGATGGAGGCTTTGGCTTGTCCCAACGCCACAAAACACTGCTGAAACGCCATTTGAAATCCAAAAATCACAAGACCGGACATAAAGATGGGCATAAGGGAGGCGGTGAGGGACATGGTAGCGCTGTCTCCGCCATCTACAAATAAGCGAATGGGGAGCCTGGGGAAAAAGACACACACGCACCAGAATAAAAAGCCACTGACAAAACAAAAGATAGAGGTATACGCAATGGCGGATTTCACCCGTTTATAGTTTCCCGCTCCATAATTGTAGCTGACAATTGGTTGGGCGCCCTGAGCGAACCCCTTGACAGGCATCATAAAAAATTGCAGGATACTGGTCATAATGACCATGGCGCCCACGTAAAGGTCACCCCCATAGCGGAGCAGGGATGTATTGAAGGTAACCTGAACCAAACTTTCGGTGCTTTGCATGATGAACGGGGATAGCCCCAAGGCCAGAATGGACCCGGCCAGCTTCCAGTCCACAGGGTAGTTTTTGCGGCGCAGACGCAAGGTGCTGTTTTTGGAGCGAAACAAGAACCACAGCACCCATCCAGCGGAAATCATCTGAGAAATTACCGTAGCCCAAGCCGCTCCCTTTACCCCCATCTGAAACACAAAAATAAACAGCGGGTCTAAAAGGATATTTAAAGCCGCCCCCAGACACACGGTTCCCATAGCGGTTTTGGCCCGGCCTTCCGCCGACAGAAATTGGTTCATGCCCAAGGCCATCTGTACCCCAATGGTTCCCCATAAGTAGACACCCAGATAATCCAAGGCATAAGGAAGGGTCTGCTCGCTGGCCCCAAAGAGAATTAAAAGAGGGGTCTTAAAGAAAAAGAGTAACGCAGTTAGAACAACCGACAGAAACAGCAGCAGGGTAAAGCAGTTTCCCATGATTTTTTCTGCCAGGTCATGGTTTCCCTCCCCCATGCGGATGGAGGCCAAAGGCGCTCCACCATAACCTACCAGGGCGGCAAAAGCGGAAATAATCATAATAATAGGAAACACAAGGCCCACTCCGGTGAGGGCCATAGACCCGGACCCAGGGATTCTGGCAATATACATCCGGTCCACCACATTATATAGGGCGTTTACGATTTGGGCGGCGATAGCGGGAATAGATAGGGACATAATCAAACGAGGGATGCTTTCTGTGGCGAATCTCTCGTCCATGGTTTGCTGCTTCATAGGTGTACTCCTTTTATATTTTCAGAAAAATTAAGCGTCTCGAAAACAACACAAAGCCGGCTTAAAGCCGGCTTTTGGTTTTCCTCTCTCTGAAAATAAGTTTATCACAAAATTGCCCAAAACGCCATACAAAAATCAACTTCAAAAAAGAAAGGCTTTTCTTTTTATGATGAGAAGGGTACAATGAGGATAATCTTGAGAAGGCCGGTGAATGAAATTTGGTTTATCAGAAAATTGTGGAAGGGCGATTTCTCAGCAGGCCCAACCGTTTTATTGCCCATGTGGAGCTGGATGGGGAGGTGCAGGTTTGCCATGTGAAAAATACCGGGCGGTGCCGGGAGCTTTTGGTTCCAGGATGCCGGGTGTTTTTGGAGGTGGCTTCCAATCCCCAGAGAAAAACAAAGTATGATTTGGTGGCGGTTTATAAAGGAGAACGGCTCATCAATCTGGACAGCCAAGCTCCCAATCAGGTGGTACGGGAATTTTTGGAGGTGGGGGGCCTGTTTCCCAAGATTCAAAAAATGAAACCAGAGTATACATGGAATCAGTCCCGGTTCGATTTTTATGTGGAGACACCTGATGAAAAGCATTTGTTGGAGGTAAAAGGGGTTACTTTGGAGGAGGAGGGCAGAACCTTCTTTCCAGATGCTCCTACTCAGCGAGGGGTCAAGCATCTTCAGGAATTAATTGCTTGTCAGGAGGAAGGTTATCAGGCCCACCTGTTGTTTGTCATCCAGATGGAGGGGGTACACAGCTTTTCCCCCAATGACAAAACCCACCCCGCTTTTGGGGAGGCGCTGCGTCAAGCGGCGGCCTCGGGGGTGGACTTGCGGGCTTATGACTGTCGGGTATTGCCCAACCGCTTGGAACTTCACGCCCCTGTAAAGATTCAATTATAAGGAGGAGTTCGCTGTGGATGTCTGCTATCTCACTTGGGAAACCCCCATTGGAAGCTTGACTGCTATTCAGGAAGGAGAAGGGCTTGGAGCCCTCTGCCAAACCCATCGGATGGATCTTTGTGGATTGGAAGAACGGAAAACGCCTTTATTGGAGGCTGTTCGACAACAGATGATGGAGTACTTTTCCGGAAAGCGAAAGGTATTTGATCTGCCTCTATCCCTGAAAGGGACTCCTTTTCAGAAAGAGGTATGGAACGCCCTGCGCCAAATTCCATTCGGGGAAACCCGCTCCTATAAGGAATTGGCTCAGATGGTGGGGAATCCGAAGGCGTGCCGGGCGGTTGGAATGGCCAACCACAACAATCCCATTATGATTGTGGTTCCTTGTCATAGGGTGGTGGGGAGTGATGGAAAGCTGACAGGATATGCTGGAGGTCTGTCCTTAAAGGCCGCTCTCCTAGAATTGGAAAAAAAGTATCGCTGAATCGAAAGGAAAAGGGACACCTTGGAAAAAATTCTGAAGAGTTCCTTTTTCTCATCTTTCAAAAGGGGTTTGTAGATAAAATACAAGATGAAATTTCACAACGACACCCTAAAATAGACATTTTTTTCAGGCCAAAGCCTGAGCAGTAACACACATTCTAACACACTTAACACAATAAAATAGCGGGTGGCCTCTGCCTCCCGCTATTGCGTTTTCGTCTGATAACCAAAAAAGCTATCGCTCATTTTTGAGAGATAGTCCCCCTTTTATAAAAATCTGGGCAGAGTTGGAAAAGGCTGCCCTCACCGGTCCCGGATTAAAGTTTCCCTTCGTCAAAATGGCGGGGGGGCTATCCGTTCGGGATGTAAAGAGGAACAAACCTCCTTGTCAATTCCTTTGGGCTGCTTGACTTCCCGCCCGCTATCAGGTATAATGAAGGCAGCAAGGGGAGGCTTTTGACAGGTCTTTGCTCTAGCTGTTAGCGGTTGACTGTTCCAGCAGTCAGCCGCTTTTTATATGCTTCCCAATAGGCTTTTCGCTGTTCCGGGGAAAGCTGTTGAAACTCTTGGAACTTCATTGGCAGCCCCCTCCTTCCTTCGGTTGCTCTCCCCTTGCTGCACTTATATTATACTATATTACCGTCAATATATCAATTGCCGCAATCTACAATATTAACATCAATATATTGTGAAGATTATATATTGACGTCAATATAAAAAGATGGTAAAATAAAAGCATAATAAAAGAGGCAGCGAAACCGAAAGCCGCCCCATAGGATGTGATAATATGGCAACTACAAAAGCCCAGCAAAAAGCGGTCACAAAATATGTGAAGTCTAAATATGACCGGTTCGGCCTGACCATGCCAAAGGGCAATTTGGAGAAAATCAAAGTTCACGCAGCGGCATTAGGCGAAAGCGTGAACGGGTTTATAGGAAGGGCGATAGACGAGACTATGAGGCGTGACAGCGGCGCCCAGGAGGCGCCCTTGTGCCTCTCTGACGAGACGATTTCACAGGTCAAGGAAGTTTGTCAGCGCACAGGAGAAACCATAGAGCAGTTTATAGCCCGCTCAATTTCAGAACAGGCCAAGCAGAGTGAGGCTTTTTTCAGGGAACCCGCCTTGCCCCAAGACAGAGCGGAACCCGGAAAAGTATATGGTGCTTGACTTATTGCACACAGTAGTTTATAATTAAGAACACTCTAAATCCCAATGCCTTTATGTAACGAAAGGTCCCGGCTTAACCGTGCGTTTTGCCTGGGGCCTTCTTTTTTGTATTCAAGTTAGGCGGCAAGCGTGAAACCTTTGGTAAGCAAAGCCCGCTACACAGTATGATTAGCGGACCTTATCCCGATTCCATACGCAGCAGCAGCGGCCCTTACTATGTGATTCCTTCTAAGGTTTTGCAAGGCTTTAGCTTCCAGGTTGCGGGCCTGGTAGTCACTCAATCCCAAGGCTTGACCTATTTGGATGAATGTCTGGTTTTTTTGGTATCTGCCTTTAATGACTTCCCGTTCCCGAAACTCTAGGCTGTCCACGGCTTTCCATAGAGAAAGCGCCGCTTCTCGCTTTCCGATAGCCTCAAACGCCTCTTGCATATCGTCCTGAGCATCGGCCAGCGTATCCGACAAAATCAAATCAACGGTTCCCGCTATTGGTTCATCAATGCTCAACACGGATTTTTCCAGAACTCGCACAGCCTTTAAGGCTTCATAGGTTAACCCTAGCGCCTCCCGTGTATCTTCCGGCGTTGGCTCCCGGCCTGTGGCTTCCTGATAGCGTGATACATACGCTCTATATTTTCCCAGTGATTCCCATAGATGGGATGGCGCTTTAATAGGGCGCCGCTCCCGTCGGAAGCGTTGAACACAGAGCCTAATGCGCCAGGGAAGATAAGTAGAGAAAGCCCCTTTTTCCGGCTGATAAGTGCGCACGGCATCCACAAGGCCGAAATAGGATTCTTGCATTAAATCATCTATGAAGCCATATTGACCGCCTGTCAATAGCCTTATTGTTTTGTATATAAGCCCCTGGTTTTGTTTGTATAGACGGACTATGTTTTCTTCTGGATGGTCACCGGCTCTAATGGCCTTTATCAATTCTTCATTGGTCATAGCTTCCATTTAAATCTCCCCTAGATTTTCCGCCAGTTTGACAATAAACGTTTTTCTGGCCCTCTTTATGCTGGAAATACTTAATGGAAGGTCTATTGACTGTATAGGGACCCCTTCAAACAGATTCAGCCTTATTGCCTCCTGTTTTGTTCTGTCGGTCATAGCTTCAAGCGCTCGCTCAATGGCGTTTATTTTTTCTTCGTTCTTTTCAAAGGGTCTGCTTTTTGAACCCTTAACAAGCGTCTTTCTCCTCTCCAATAGCCTGTAATAACTTTTGGCCACACACACAGAAACCCGGTAAATATCAATGGGGATTTTTTCGGTTTTACAATACATCATGTGTCCTCCCTATGGCGTTTTTTGAGAAAGAGAAATAGCGGGAGGTCTATCCATCCCGCTATATTGACCCGCCCGGCAGCGGGTTTATTTATTTTGCCCTCCTTCCTTGTCTGGCTCCCTGCCATTGGCCCATCATCTGCATAAGCTGGGACCATTGAGCCGCCGTAGGGTTTATGGTGAGGCTTCCAATTGACACATTACCGCCCCCAGTTGTGGCGGCATAGGAATTTTGCAAAACGCTTCCCATGCTTCCCCTGGTTGTGGCAGCGGGAGGATTTTGTAAAATACTTCGGGTCTGCCCGGCGGTGAATACCCGTTCTCCCCCGCCCATCACTACCAGTTCCGGGCCTTGCTCGCCTACCAACGCCAATCCCTTCGCAGCGGATAGCGTACCTTTAGCCAGTCTGGGAATGTCGATATTGGGAGTATCAAACGATATATCATTAAAACTCTGCATAGCGCTTTTGGCTCCGTTTACTCCATCTTTTATAGCAAGCCACAAAAAGGCCAGAAGGGCTAACACACCGGCCAGAGCCACGGCAGTAGTTATAATCTGCATCATCTGGAATTTTGCGGGACTGAACGCCGCTGTCATTCCACCCATTCTTCCGGTGACGGTAGATATAATACCGGATATTTTTGAAAAAGCTGTTGCCGCTAGAACAATCCCCGCTATTACTGAATACACCGGCGCCGGTATCCTGCCCAGAATTGCTATAATCGCCGCCAAAACCCCTGCGAAATCGGTAGCAATTCCAATGATATTTTGAATGGACCCAGAATGTTTATCAAGCAATTCCGTAATAGTCCGCATAAAGTCCGCAAAGATTGGCGCTAGGTCCTCTGATATTTCCGCTAGTTTTTGATTTAACTCATATTGAGCATCTGCATAATCCTTTTGAGACTGGTTAGCGTTTTCGTATTGTTTCGTTATTTCCGAAAGCCCGGTATTAGCCAGTGTATCTAATACATACTGTTGTTCCCTGCCAGCCCTGGACGCCCTCTCTAGTCCGTTGTTGAATTTGTCTAGGTCTATTCCCACACGGCCCAAAAGCTCCGAAAATTGCCCGGTTGCCTCTCCTGTGGCAAGGGTTTCCTGCAAGCTGTCCGCCAGGCTTTCTATTTTGAGCGTGTCCGGGAATTTAATGACTGCCCCCGCTAAATCTTCTATTATTTCAGACAGATTGCTTTCGTTAAACCCGGCGGAAAGAAGATTGGAGAGGGCTTCCACGTTGGAATCTGTTTCCCCTGTGATGAAGTTCAGACGCTTCATGGCATCTTCTGTGATGGCCATTCCAACGCCTGCACTTACCGCATTTTGTTCCAGCTTCGCCATATCCTGACGAGTTTCGGCGGTTGATTCCCATAGGCGCTTCATCCCAGAAATTGCTAATTCAATTCCACGGGAAGCAAGGTTGCCCAAAGCCGTTCCCAGCGCTATAACCCCGCCTTGGCTGCTCTTGGACTGGTTCCCTATTTTTTGTATCCCGTCGGCGGCTTTTTCGCTTTTCTTCCCGAAAGATTCCGCCTTTTTTTCTGCATCTGATAGAGTTCCAGAAATGGCCGGGAGTTCCCCGTTGACCTGTTGCGCTGACGCCTTAAGACTATCTAGCTGCAAGGCCGTTTCTATAATTTCCCTTTGGAGTTTGTCATATTGCTCCTGGGAAACTTCTCCCATTTCAAACTGCTTCTACACCTGTTTTTCTGCCTCTTTGAGTGATTCCAGCTTTAAGGTGGTGTCCTCAATGGCTTTCCCCAAAAGGCGCTGCTTCTGCTCCAATAGTTGTGTATTTAACGGGTCAGACTTCATCAGCCTTTCCACATCTTTTAATTGCGCCTGGGTGTTTCCTATTTCCTTATTGACCCCGGCTAGAGCCTTGTTTAGCTTTGTGGTGTTTCCTCCTATCTCAATCGTGATTCCTTCAATTCTTTTTGACAATATTACACCCCCTAGAGTTTGTCGAATTTGTTTGACAGTAGAAAGAGGCAAGCAGCCTCAATACTTTTGGTAAAACCTGCCTAATGGGAAACTCTGGAATACCGTCTATCCATTCGTCTAAAGAATCCGGGACGGTTTGAGGATTGGCGGTTTTGGCTAATGCGTAAGAAATGCGGGAATAAATTATCAGGGTTTCCCTGTCGAAAGAATACCGCCTTGCCTCTTGTTCCGTGCAGTTCTTAGAAAATTTGATAAATTTCTGAAGCTTCCGGCAGAGGCGTTTTGAATCTTTGGCCATGTCCCGATTAAACATTTTTCGATAAAAAACCGGGGTGCTTTCTGCAATTTCTAGAGGGATACTCTTACCGCCTATTTCACATTGTTCTTTCCTGCGTGTAACCGTGTCAGCCTTCCTCAATTATCTTCACCCCCTCAATACAGATTCAAAGGCAAGCGCCCGGTTTAAAAGCCCCCGTAAGTATGCAGCGTTATAATTGCGCTGGATAATATAGTTTATTTCTTCTGCCAGAGCGTCCAATTCCGGCACAATTTCCCTGCTATTGGGCCGATTGTCCTTAAGCCCTCGTCTTGCTTTCACGCTCATTCCTTCTGCCTCCCAGCTATTTGTTTTGAAAGAGGGAACCGCCCCCGCTACACCTGGATTCTGCATCGGCAACACGCTCAACCGAAAGCGCCCAGGACAGCAGCTCCCGCAAATATCGTTCGTCGCAGTTCCTAACCATAACATGAACAATCTCACTAAACAAGCAAGCCTCCACGCCGCTTGAATTGCGGGAATCCTCCCCAACGCTTTCCCCATCCGACAGGACGTTTTCAAGGCTTTTTGCCCTTATTGCCATCCAGGACATAAACCGCCGGTTTTTGCGGTTCCTGAATATGATTTTTAACAGTTCTCCCATGAAAAGCCCTCCCCCTTATTTTTTGCGGTTTGCAATATAGTTTTGGGCGGTGATTTTCGCCGCCTCTATCTCATTTACAGTGATGTTTCCGAACTTTTCCAGGTTGTTCTTTTTAACATCTTCCAGAGCTTCCGGGGGAAAAAGTTCCAGGAAGGAAGGCCAGCTTTCATACATCTTTCCGTTGTTGCACATAGGGCAACGTGCCTGGAATTCATACGGATAACTTGGGTAAGTTTCTACCCCTTTTTTGACGTATCGGATTATACCCCGGTCCATACAATACCAGCAAAGCTCCACATTCCTTAGCGGTATAGGCCTTTTCTCGACCATCCCCACAACCTCCCTGAACTCCGTGAGCGCCGGGAAATACTTGTAATTTTGCAGGATTTTTTTGTAAAGTTCACGGGCATCTTCATCCTGGACATACTGGGCCGCCTGTGAATAGGCGTGTCTTGCCATAACGTCCAGCGCTTTCCCATAGTATGAGGAAAGAGAAGATATAAACGTGTTAAAAACCTGGCTTGTCAAAACAAAAGCGCCTCCTCTCCATATGAAACCGGGGTTTTAGGCTTTGCGGGCTTTAATCTGTCCCATATAATCCCTCTCCACCCATTGGACATAGATTCATCAATTAAGGCGCAAATCTGAGCGTCAGTCACTTCTTTCCGGTGCTTTTCCACCTGGGCTATAAGGCTTTTTAACCCAGTTGGCTTATAGCTTTCCCGTCTTTCGGCCTTGTATCTAAGCCAATCTTCTAACTTTCCTCTCAATTCTCCATCAATCCCCGCTAGCGGGTCTTCGCTAGTGGGATTCGGATTCGTATTCGTATTCGGATTCGTATTCGGATTGGATTCAGGCCGCATTTTGCCGCAGATTGCGGCAGATTGCGGCGGATTGTCATTATTTTCCGGTGGAGGATATTTGGGCTTACAGTTCCTTATACGCTGGTGCTTGCTCCAATTCGGGAACCAATAGTAGGGCTTCCCGCCTACTGTGTAGAGGGAAACGCAGCTATTGGCCGCCAAACTGTGGAGGGCATCTTCAACGTCTTTTAACGTAATTCGGTTCCGCAGCGGGAAAGCCCGGCCTTTAATAATGGCCGGTCTTGCGTCTCCCCGCCCTGCGTCATCCGCCAAAAGGATAAGCGAAACCCATACCCTAAATTCAAAATCCGATAGGTTAGCTATTTTTTCGCTTTCAAAAAGGGTGTCACGGATGATTTTGCCTCCTGGCATAAAATCACCCCCAATGTTTAATAGGCGGGGGCTTATTCATCCCCACGCCTTTTTCCCGCTAAGGCTTCAACCTTCCGTGAAATAGTCCACCCATTCCGTTTTTGGTATCCCCAGATACCCTCCCAGCTTGGCAGCGTCCTCAAACGTGAATGATTCACGGGAGTTAAGGCGGTAGCTCAAATAGGTTTTGCTTCTCCCCATTATTCGGGCGGCTTCCTCCTGGGTGATTCCGGTTTCAAGCATAAGGCCTTTTAGCTTGGCAAATTTACGCTTCACCACATTCCGCCCTCCTTTGCGCCAGCGCTGCCCGGTATCCCTTCGCCCGTCCATAGGCAAACGCCAGAATAATTGCGTTTCCCGCTTCCGGTGAATCCGGTCCCGCAGTCTGGGAACTCATTAGCTCGAAAAATTCAGTTAATCCCAGTTTATAGCGGGGGGCGTTCTGAATGAAAGTCTCTTCAACATATTTTTTGATTCTCTCTATTGTTTCCATGATTGGCTCTCCCTCTGCCTTTTGCACGAATATGTATTGCTTACGCCTGTCTCATTTTGCCCACAATTCACGCAGGCCCGCTAGGGTCTGCTTGTGATAGGCTTTCAGGCCTTTAATGCTGAACTTCCAGCCGTAGAGACTGCACAGGGCTTTATACCTCTGCAATTCTTCCCAGCTCATGGAGGACCCTCCTTTCTTGTTTAGTTAGCGGGGGTGTCTGTCTGCTTATTAAAGACGGTTTCCATGTGCGCCTTCCTTTCTTGCTTTTCCTTCTTGCCTATGCTAGATTTATAACAGGCGCTAAAACGCCTGGTATAGAAGAAAGGAGGAATTTAATCATGGAAGGTAATTTTATTTGTCCTCATTGCGGCGCTTTAAACGATGAGCTTAGAGGCTGTTTCTGCACAAAATGCGGCGCCCCATTGCAGAACTCTTGCACCAATAAAGATTGCGAGAACTATGACCCTGTTACCGCTGATATTATGAGTACAGACTGTTACTGTCCGCTTTGTGGCTCTATGACTGTATTTAAGCAGGGCGGTTGGGTTGTTCCGGACGATTGAATTTTCTTGCCGCACTTTACGCAATAGCTCCAGCGCATATCAACATCTTTACCGCATCCGCTGCACCGGATGCGGTATTCTTTTGGTATTGTGCGTTTAGCCCTTTGGACGCTGTTCACCATTTTTCTAAACTCTCCTTTCTTGTTTGGCTAGTAGGTTTCCGCTGGTTAACCCGAGCAGATAATCGGCAGAACAGTTATACAATTTCATTAGATGCACCAGTTTTTGTAAAGGAATTTCCGTTGTGCCGTTTTGCCAGTTTTGGATAGTGCGACGTGATACCCCTAATTGTTGTGCCAGTTCTTCCCTGCTCATATTGTGCTTTATCCGTTCTGCTTCAATAATGGGAAATTTCATGTAACCGCCCTTCCTGCTCATTTTGAGCCTTTTTTAATATATTATATGCTCATAATGGGCAAAGGTCAAGCGGAAATAGGAATTTTTATGCCCAAAACGGGCAATATTTTTCTTGACCCGTTAGCTTTCATAAGTTATAATTATAATATTAAAAAGGGGTGGCGTTATGGGTTTTGGCTTAAATTTAATAAGGTTAAGGCAATCTAGGGGAATAGGTAGAAAAGAACTTGCGGAAATGCTAGGTATCCCATATACCACCCTTAGAAATTACGAAACCGAAACAAGAGAACCCGGACACAAAATTCTCATGCAATTAGCAGAAATATTTTCGGTTAGCGTCGATTCTCTTATAGGATTTACACAGAAGGAAAAAACTGCGTTAATATCAGACGCAGAACGGCGCCACATACAAAAATACCGTACCTTGGATGGATATGGAAAGGAAATGGTGGACGCCGCTTTGTCTATCGAATATAAGCGTTGTGCGGCCCTGCGGGAGGACCATGAGAACGAGAATGACAATCTTCTCTATATTCCGTATCCTTACAGCCAGGTGGCCGCCTCCGAGGGTTCCGGGGCCTTCCTGGACGATGGAGCGGGAAATGAACGGGAACTTCCCGTCAAGCTGAACAGCTCCACCCGCAAGGCTGACGCTGCGTTGAAGGTTGTAGGCCGAAGCATGGAGCCGGATATACACGACGGGGACTTGGTTCTAGTCCGCCGACAACCAGAAGTAGAAATTGGAGAAATCGGAATTTTCATTATCGATGGGCGGGGGTATATCAAGCGCCGGGGAGAAGGCGGGGTGTTGGAGTCCTTGAACTCCTCCATTCCAGACGTACAGATTCAGGAATTGCAATCCTGCACCTGTTGGGGAAAGTACATCGATGTATTAAAACCCGAATGGATAGCGGGTCGCCCGCTATGAGGAACCCTATAAACCATAAAAAGGAGGAATTTTGATGACGGACAAAGAGTTGACGGAGCAGCTTCAAACAATTATTGAAATGATGGGTACATTAGCTACCAAACAGGATGTACGGGAAGCGGAAACAAGAATTAACATCAAGATAGAAAATGAACTCACCCGCCGCTTGGATGCTTTGACCGATGGTTACAAGCTAAATCACGAAAAGCAGTATGAGCTAGAGCGCCGCATGGAAGCTCTAGAACGTCGGATAGAACGGCTAGAAAGCGCAGGTTGATAAGCCTGTCACTACTGGCGGGTTATGGACAAAAATGTCCGTAACTGGACATAAAAAACCGCCCCAGTGCGGCAACACTGAGGCGGAACGGATAAAAGCCCAAACGCAGAAAAAAATAGGCTCTTACGGGTTTTAGTATACCACCTTTTCAGAAAGCCCGCAAGGGTCCTGGAAAGGTGTTGTTTTTTTATGGAGAAACGAACAAATACGGCCAAGTGGGACGCAAAGCGCAAGCGTTGGAGAATCAGCGCCCAGCGTGACGGGGTGCGCCGGAATTTTTATAGCTCTACCCCAGGAAGGGCGGGGCAGCGGGAGGCAAACGCAAAGGCGGATAAATGGCTGGATGATGGTATAGAGGGAGGCCGCCAAAAAGTATCTGTCCTCTATGCCCGGTTCATTGAGGCCAAAAAAGCCAGGACAAGCCGGGGACACTGGGAACCGGTGGTATCTCGCTGGAAAAACCACATTTCCCCCATGATTGGCGAAAAGAGAATAGAAAAGGTCACGGAAAACGACCTTCAAAGAGTGATTGACAAGGCGTATAGCGAAAAGCACCTAGCAGCAAAAACCCTAGCGGGCATCAGAACCGATTTGGCAGCCTTTATAAAATTTTGCCGCCGGGAGAAAGTGACCAGCCTTATACCTGAAGAACTGACCATACCGGCCAGCGCCAAACGTCCGCAAAAAAGGATTGTGCAGCCCCACGACCTTATAAAGCTAATGAACATTGAAACGACACTATACCGGGGAAAGCCTTCCTTTGAGCCGTATATACACGCTTACCGCCTGGAAGTCTTAACCGGCCTTCGCCCTGGGGAGATTAACGGATTGGAGTGGCCCGACATTGTAGGCCGGGAAATTCATTTGCAGAGGGCCAAAAACAGTTATAAGGAAATCACGCAGGGAAAGAATGAAAACGCTGTTCGGCGGATTGTCCTATCTGATTTAGCCTATAAAGAACTAGAGGCACAACGGCAGCTCACCGGGGATGGGGTATCCGTGTTTGATATAACGTCTTTGGCTGCTTACCGGACGCACTGGGACCGCTATCTGAAATCAAACGGCATGGAGAAAACAACGCCTTATGAATTGCGGCATACCTTTGTGAGTATCGCCAAAAAGCTACCGGAAGGAATGGTGAAATCCTTGGTGGGACATAGCCAAAGCATGGACACCTTCGGAATCTATGGGCATGATGTGGACGGGGAGGCCAATGACACGGCCCAGCGTGTCAACGGCCTATTTGTGGATATTCTCACCCGGAAGGCGTAACACACTTTTTAACACACACAGGGACGCTAGGACGTGATAAACGGGTTTTATGTGGTGTTTTAAAGTTCACCATAAAAAGCCGTAAAGCCTGGGAATGAAACGCAAAATTCACCTATTAAAATAAAAATTATGTAGATAAAATACAAATTCCTTTGACCTGAACAGAAAAAAAGGAGCATCTCAACAGAAATGGGAAAATTAACAAAAAAGAGTGTACTTTTTCGGGGAATATGCTAAAATAGGAAGAATCAATGATAAAGGAGATGCTGAGGTGTGAAAATCTTCCATGAGTTTTTGCTGATTGTGCTGATTTGTCTGGCGGGGGAAGGAATCTCCTTGTGTCTGCCGGTGCCAGTGCCTTCCAGCGTTTTGGCGTTGTTGATTCTGTTGGCGCTGCTGATTCTCAAAATCGTCAGACCAAGCCAGATTCGCTATATTTCCAACTTTCTGCTGAAAAATATGGCCTTCTTTTTCATACCGGCGGGTGTGGGACTGCTGAAGAATCTGGATGCTATCAAGGACAGCGCTTTGATTTTGTTTGTCATCAGCCTCATTACCACCTTTTTGACCTTCGCTGTGGCCGCTTATACAGTGGTATTGGTTTCTAAATTGATGTCCAGAAAGGAGAAATGTGCTCATGAGCCAGATTTTCGCCAATGAGTTATTTGGAATCGGATTGAGCCTTTTGGCTTATTATATTGGATACCGTATTCAAAAAGCTACCAAAATCCAATGGATGAACCCTTTGCTTATCGCGATCATTCTGGTCATTTTGGTGCTGAAGCTGTGTGGGATTTCCATTGAGCATTACGAACAGGGAGGAAATGTGATTTCTCTGTTCCTGGCCCCCGCCACCGCTTGCTTGGCCCATTCCATCTATGACCAGCTGGAACTGCTGAAAAAGAATGTGGTTCCCATTCTGGCGGGCTGTTTAGCGGGAGCGGTTACCTCTATGGGAAGCATCTATCTGCTGTGCAAGTTCTTTAAGGTGGACCATACCTTAATGCTTTCCCTGCTTCCTAAATCGGTGACGACGCCTATCGCTTTGGGGATCAGTGAACAATTGGGAGGAATCCAGGCGGTCACAATGGTAGGTGTGCTGATTGCCGGTATTGGCGGGGCTATCTTCTGCCCAATGGTGGCTAAATTGCTGCGAATTAAGAATCCGGTAGCTGTTGGCGTGGGTTTGGGAAGCGCCAGCCATGCCATTGGAACCAGTAAGGCTGTGGAGCTGGGAGAGATTCAAGGGGCTATGAGCGGCATTTCAATTGGAGTTTCCGGAATTTTAACGGTGGTTTTGGCCATCTTCTTATAAAGAGTATTCTGAAAAATCAGGTTGGCGGATGATTCGTCAGCCTGATTTTTTTAAAAAAATTTGTATAGTTTATGCCTTAAACAGCAAAAATAAGAATGTCAGCCTTAAAAACCTTTTCAACAATCAATTGTTGAAAAGGTTGATAAACTGCTTTGTAAAGCCGATGTAAAGTTGTGTAAACTTGTGGAAAATAAAGTTTCGCAAAAAATCTCGAAAAAAGTAAAAAAAGGGGTTGACAGTACAGGAAAAGCGTGGTATTATAACTAAGCTGTCTCGAACGACAGGCCACAAACTTGGTCGGAGAGCGGCGGCAGCACCTTGAAAAATGAACAACAAGAAGAAAGAAAGCTTGAAACAACGAACGTTGTGAAAGCACCCTTGGAGATTTTTTTGAGTACTCGAGAGAGTACATCGCTTAAAGCGAAACCAGCGAGGGAAAAAGCTGGATCTACTTTGTAGATGATAAAGCTGAAAGGCTTTATGATACAATTTACAAAGAGTTTGATCCTGGCTCAGGACGAACGCTGGCGGCGCGCCTAACACATGCAAGTCGAACGGGGT
>CALWZG010000016.1 GCA_944385965.1 uncultured Anaerotruncus sp. | reverse complement strand
CTGGATTACCTGAAAAACGCCAACGAGCAGATTCTGGTGATGGTCCAGATTGAGACCCCGCAGGCGGTGGAGAACATCGAGGAAATCCTGTCGGTGGAAGGTTTGGACGGTGTATTTGTAGGGCCTATGGATTTGTCCTGCTCTATGGGACATTTCGGAGACCCCAGCCATCCTGACGTGCAGGCCGCCATCCGTAAGGTGGAGGAAGCCGCCAAAAAATCCGACAAATTCCTTGGCACCGTATCGGGAGGCATCCAACAAGCCCAGGCCCTTTATGACCGGGGGTATCAGCTGATTACCACCATGTCCGACAGCGTTACCTTGGGCAAGATGGCTCTGGACACCGTCAAAGCCTTCCATGAGCTTTATCCCAATCGTTAAATTCGGTTTTTCGCTTCCCATAGGGGGAAGCTGAGATACAAATTGATTAAAGGAGATTGTGAAAATGAAAAAGAGAACCCGTGTGTTAAGTCTTCTGACCGCAGCCTTGATGACCTGTTCCTTAGCCGCCTGCTCCGGCGGAAGCTCCTCCTCTGAAGCCGCTTCCTCTCAGCCCGCCTCTGAGGCTGCCTCCCAAGGAGGCTCTGAGGCCAGCTCCGGTGAGGCCAAATCGGTGGACTTCCCCACCAAGCCCATCCAAATCATCTGCCCGGTAGCCCCTGGCGGTGACACCGACCGGAATACCCGTGTTATCGCTCAAATCATGAGCAAATATCTGGGTGTCAACGTGGTGGTCACCAACGTGGATGGCGGCGCTACTGTTATGGGTATGCAGCAGGTGCTGGATTCCGACCCGGATGGCTATACCATGATTATCAACGGATGCGACATGTTCGTTCCCTACATGATGGGAACCACCGACATCAACATCGACAGCTTTAAGACGGTAGGCGTTCCCATCATCGACAACACCACCGTTCTGGCTGTTCACAAGAACTCCGGCTTCACCGACCTGAAGGATTTGGTGGAAAAGACCAAAGCTAACCCCAACACCATTGAGTACGGCGGCAAAATCGGCGCCACCAACCAAATCTGTGGTGTGGCCATGAACAAAGAGTGGGACGCCGCTTTCAAATTCATGGACGTTGGCAACAACGCTGCTAAAATGACCGCTCTGCTGGGTGAGCAGACCGACTCCATCAACATCTCCTACTCCCTGGCCAAGGACTATTTCACCACCGGTGAGTTCCAGGCTCTGTGCCTGTTGGGCGAAGGCAAAAACGAGCTGCTGCCTGACGTACCCGTTCCCGAGGATTACGGCCTGAAAAATGTAGACTTCTCCAAGTTCTTCTGGCTGGGCGTACACCCTGACACCCCCGACGAGATTGTGGACATCCTGGCGGACGCTTTGCAGAAGACCACTGAGGACCCTGAGTTCATCGCCAACATGGAGGAGAACTACCTGACCACCGTCTGCTACCTGAAGGACGACGCCAAAGCTCTTTGCAACGACTACTACACCCGCACCATGGAGCCCTACAAAGAGGAATTCCTGGCTCAGCAGTAAGTTTTCGCAGCTGTACAAAAAACTTTGACAAAAGGGTAAAGCGATTCCAAAAGATTCTCAAAGGGAGTGAAGTCATTGAGCAATGGTCGCAAAAACCTTTATTCAGGCATTTTCTTTATCCTGTTTTCGGCGTTCCTCTTTATAGAGTCCTTTAACATCAAAATGTCCACGGCGGACGCTTTGGGACCTCAGTTCTTCCCACGGCTGGTGGCCTTCCTCATGCTGGTGCTGGCCCTGATACTGATTTTCCTGAGCGTAA
The DNA here is from genome assembly GCA_944385965.1 of uncultured Anaerotruncus sp. Classification (GTDB taxonomy): domain Bacteria; phylum Bacillota; class Clostridia; order Oscillospirales; family Ruminococcaceae; genus Anaerotruncus. Next base: position 3,967 of record CALWZG010000016.1, on the reverse strand, counting down.
AAAACTGGAACCAGGCCAAGGCGGAAGAAGCGGCTATGCCTGCTGAAAAACGCAAAATTACCTTCAACTTCCCTTTGGTGGCCTCCATTGTCCTGCTGCTGGCTTACTTTTTGGTGCTGCAGCACCTGGGCTTCATGATTTCCACAGCGGTTTATCTGTTCTGTCAGATGTTCCTGCTGCTGCCCCAAGGCTCCTTTAAAAAGCCCCGCTATCTGGTGATTGTTACCCTAGTATCGGTGGGTCTGTCCGTATTCATCTATTATCTGTTCCTGCTGGCCTTCTCCATTTTCCTGCCCGCGGGAATCCTGGGTTAAGGAGGGATCTTTGTGGACTTAATGAATGGTTTCTTAGATATTTTCCAACCCAGTATTCTGTGGCTGCTGCTGGCGGGTACTGCGGTGGGAATCCTGTTCGGGGCGATCCCTGGACTTTCCGCCTTCACCTGTATGGCAATTATGCTGCCTTTGACCTTCTCCATGGAGCCTTTGCAGGGCATCTGCTTCCTGCTGGCCATCTATGTGGGCGGCTGCTCAGGAGGACTTATCTCGGCGATTCTGTTGGGAATCCCCGGAACCCCCTCCTCCATCGCCACCTGCTTCGATGGATACCCCATGGCCCAGAAGGGGCAGGCCCGCAGGGCGTTGGGTACTGGTGTGGTGTTCTCCTTTGTGGGAGGCACCATCAGTGCCATCGTGCTGGTATTTTTGGCCCCGATTATTGCTCAATTTGCCTTGAAGTTCAGCCCTTATGAGTATTTTACAGTCATTCTTTTCGCTTTGACCACTGTGGCTTCCCTGTCGGAGGGCAGCATTGTAAAAGGTCTGCTGTCCTGCCTGCTGGGTATTTCCTTCGCCTTTGTAGGCATCGACAAGCTCAGCGCTTACACCCGTTACACCATGGGTGTTCATGACCTGGCCAACGGATTCAACCTGGTGCCGCTGCTGATCGGTGTGTTCGCTGTTTCTCAAATCCTTGAAAACGCCGCCAGCCGCAAATACGCCAAAGCTTCCGAAAAGTCAGGGCCTTCCCAGAAAGACCTGATGAAAACCGAAAAGGTCAAAGGATTCGGCCTGTCCTGGAAAGAATTTTTCTATCAGATGCGCAACGCTATCCCCTGCGGCGCCATTGGTCTGGTAATTGGTATCCTGCCTGGCATCGGCGGCAACGTTTCCAACCTGATGGCTTACGCTTACTGCAAGAACCGTTCCAAAACCCCTGAAAAGTTCGGCACTGGATTTATTGACGGTATTGTAGCTTCCGAGACAGCCAACAACGCCACCGTAGGTGGTGCTCTCATCGTGCTGCTGACCTTGGGTATCCCTGGAGACAATGCCACCGCTATGATGCTGGCTGGCTTCCAGCTCCACGGCATCGCCCCTGGACCGCTGCTGTTCAGGACCAACGCTGAGATGATTTACGCCATCTTTGCCGCCTTCCTGTTCGCCAACCTGGCTATGCTGATTATTGAGTTCTTCGGTCTGCCGGTCTTCATCAAGATGCTGTCTGTCCCTGGCTCCTATCTGCTGCCTGCGGTTATCGCCTTCTGCTTTGTAGGTTCCTTCTGCGCCAACAACCGGGTCTTTGATATTTTTGTTATGATTCTGTTTGGTCTCATTGGATTCATTATGAAGCGGTTTGGATTCCCCCTGGCGCCGCTGGTAGTTGGATTTATTCTGGCGCCTATGCTGGAAGAAAATCTCCGCCGCTCCCTGATGCGTACCGAGGGAAGCCTCATTCCCATCCTGCAATCCCCCATCGCGGTAGTATTCCTGCTGCTGACTTTGGTAACAGTGATTCTGACCATCCGCAAGGAGCTGAAAAACTACCGTCAGTCCAAGGCTCAGGCCGCGGCTGCCTAAACATCATTCTCTTCCCATAAAAGGAGGTTTTTCCAATGGCAAATTTAAGAGGCCGGCTGCTGGCCGGAGAACATTTGATGGGCACCATGCTGAACATCAGTGACCACATCGACATGGTGAAAATCCTCAAGGTATGTGGCTTTGACTATTTTATCATTGACTGCGAGCATGGATGCACTTCCTATGAGAAAGCTGCCGCTATGTGTGCCCTTTCCCGGGAAATGGGAATTGGCTGCCTGGTGCGGGTGCCGGAATGCCGGCGTGAGCCCATTCTCCGGTATATGGAGATGGGCGTGGACGGGTTGATGCTCCCCAACTGCAACACCCCGGAACAAGCCCGCCAACTGGTGAGCTACGCCAAATACCCTCCTTTGGGCAATCGTGGGGTTTCCCTCATGCGGGGACATACCCAGTATCTTCCGGTACCATCGGCGGTGGATTACATGAAAAAAGCCAATGAGGAGACCCTCATGATTATCCAGGTGGAATCCCCTGAAAGTGTAGACAACCTGGAACAGATTATGGCCACCGAAGGCATTGATGTAGCCTTGGTGGGACCCAATGATTTATGTGTCAGTTTAGGGATTCCTGGGGCTTTTGGAGACCCGAAATACATCGCTGCTGTTGACCGGGTGATTGACGTCTGCAAAAAGGCAGGAAAATGCTCCGGTATCCAGACCATGGACCCAGACAGCCTAATCCCCTGGATGGATAAAGGGATGACCTGCAACCTCTATTCCAACGAGGTACGGATGTTGATGGACCATGCCAAGGCGGCCCTAAGCAAATTAAAACGCTAACCTCTTTTCTCCTTTAATACGAGACCCCTTTCCAATTGGAAAGGGGTCTCGTTTATTTATTCAGTTTACGGATGAGAAAATGGAAGTCCCTGAAAAATATCCAAGCGCTGATAGGTGTCCCGCCGCTCTAAAATCGCCTGCCGGTTTCCTGGAAAGGACTTGACGCAAGCAATATCTTCCTCAATCCTGCCCAGCTCCCTTTGCCACACAGGATTTTCATTCACCAAAGAGATAAGCTCCTGTTCTGTCACCACATCAGCATTGGAGAAAATACAGTCATAAATAAACTCTGCTCCTTGCCCCACAACAGCCGCCACATCCTCATAAAAAGAAGGCTTCCGCCACCCTTGCAGCCCTGGCAAAAGCTTTGGGTCATAAAAGCAGCATAAGGCGGAATCCAACACCTCCAAAAAGGGCCAGGCAGCGCTGCCCTCCACAGAGATATCCCGATCTTCCAACACACCTATTTTTCTTTGGATTTTTTCTGAGCATTTATCATATAATTCGAACTCTGAACCATAAACCTGTTCCTCCAGAATCTGCTTCCAAAGAAGCTCCTCGCAGGTTTTTCCCCATTCCCCCATCTTAGGGGCTTTGTTTTGGACAGCCCATTTTTGAAAAGGGTACCACAAGCGGCTTATACTCAGTCCAGCCAGCGCCAAGCCTTGGATTCTTTCCAATGGCTCAATCAAGACGCATAGATGATGATACAGCTCCTCCAGCATCAGATGTTTCATCCTGACTTCCTCCCCATTTATTTTCCAAAACACCTTTATATACAAATCTCTTTCCCATTCCATCTGATTTCAACCGCATTTCTGCCCTGAACCGACCATTCAACCAAGGTCCTTACAAACTTTGGAGTAATGATTTCAGGAACAGGAAAAGGCAGCTCATACCGGCTCCAATGTCTATCGCTGTTTTGTTTTTGAAATACGTGACCTTTGCTGATAAGATAAGGCGTCTGTGGATTCAAAGGACAGGCAATGATGAGTTGTTTATCCTCCGAAACCACATTTAAAAGATGATAGGAGGAGTCTTTGTCCTGTGCGACATACCAAATATATCGTTTCCCATTCCACAGAATTACCCTTCTATTTTTCTTTCGTACAGCCATAATCCCTCTAAAAATAGTTTTATATACAGTAAAAAAGCCATACATCAAAAGATGTACGGCTTTCTGAGCTGGCGAAGACCTATTTTTCCAGGCAGCTTCCCGCCAAGTATCTTCGGCACTGCTGAGCTTAACTTCTGTGTTCGGGATGGGAACAGGTGGGACCTCAGCGTAATAAACACCAGCCATATTGG
>CALWZG010000015.1 GCA_944385965.1 uncultured Anaerotruncus sp. | reverse complement strand
TGGTATAATAACCGCAGGACAAACAGCAAAGCTGTTTGTGACCGCCCTTTGGGCGGCCCAGCGCGGCGGTGCCGCACTCTGCGCTTGTTACACCATAGTCCAAAACCGGCTGTGCCGGTTTTCCGCCGCTTTGCGGCGCACAAGCCCTTTGGGCTTGCAACTATGGTATAATAACCAAAGGATGGGAAGGCCTGTGCCTGCCCATCTTTTGGAACACCCGAGACTATATTTGAATCAATGGAGGGATGCGCCAGTGGACCTGAAAGAGGCTGAGCGGCAGGTAAAAGAACTGCGCAAAGTGATAGAAAAGCACAACCATAGTTATTATGTAATGGACAACCCCACCATCCCGGATTATGAGTATGACCAGCTGATGCATCAGCTGATAGATTTGGAGGCCGCCTTTCCTCAGCTGGCCACTGAAAATTCCCCCACCCGAAGGGTGGGCGGGGAAGCGAAAAATACCTTTGCCCCAGTGCGCCATGAGGTGCAGATGGGCTCTTTGCAGGATGTGTTTGGGTTTGATGAGCTGAGGGCTTTTGATGAGCGGGTGCGGGAGGTGGTATCCGCCCCGGTCTATATCGTAGAGCCTAAGATTGATGGGCTTTCGGTATCTTTGGAATATGAGAACGGGGCCTTTGTCAGAGGCTCTACCCGAGGGGATGGAATCACTGGGGAGGATGTATCCGAAAACCTGAAAACCGTTCGCTCCATCCCCATGGAGCTGTCTCATAATTTGAAGTTCCTGGAGGTGCGGGGTGAGGTTTATATGCCCCGTTCCAGCTTTGAGAAGGTGGTAGCCCGCCAGTTGGAGAATGAGGAGGAGCCCTTTAAAAACCCACGGAACGCCGCCGCTGGCTCCCTGCGGCAGAAGGACAGCCGGGTAACCGCCCAGAGGGGACTGGATATTTTTGTGTTCAATATCCAGCAGATTCGGGGGAAGGAGCTTTCCGGCCATCAGGAATCTTTGGATTTTCTCAAGGAGCTGGGCTTCAAGGTGATTCCCAGCTATCAGGCTTTTACAAACATCGAGGACGCCATCGCTGAGATTCAGCGGATAGGGGAGCATCGGTACCAGTTCCCCTTTGACATTGACGGGGCGGTTATCAAGGTGGACAGCTTCTCCCAGCGGGAACTTTTGGGCGCCACCTCAAAATTCCCCAAATGGGCGGTGGCCTTTAAATACCCGCCGGAGGAGAAGGAAACCAAGCTGCTGGATATTGTGGTCCAGGTGGGACGGACAGGAGCCCTGACTCCCACCGCTGTCTTTGAGCCGATTACCCTGGCGGGAACCACAGTCAGCCGGGCGGTGCTGCATAATCAGGACTTTATCAATGAAAAGGGTGTCGCCATCGGAGATGTGATTCGGGTGCGCAAGGCGGGGGATATTATCCCGGAGGTGGTATCGGTGGCCCAGCATCAGGAGGGAAAGGAGCCTTATCAGCTTCCAGACCGGTGCCCCTCCTGTGGCAGCCCGGTAGAACGTGAAGAAGGAGAGGCGGTGCTGCGCTGCGTCAATTTGGACTGTCCCGCTCAGGTGGCCAGAAATATCATCCATTTCGCCAGCCGGGACGCCATGGACATTGACGGGCTGGGAACCGCCATTGTGCATCAGCTTTTGGATGCTGGGCTGGTGCGTTCCGCCGCAGACCTGTATACCTTAACCCTGGAACAGCTGTCCGGCCTGGAGCGGATGGGCAAAAGGAGCGCGGAAAAACTGCTGAACGCCCTGGAAGCCTCCAAAACCAGAGACTTGTCCCGTCTGCTGTTTGCGTTGGGCATCCGTGGGATTGGCCAGCGCTCCGCCCAACTGCTGGCCCAGCGATTTCAGACCATGGAGGGCCTTTTGTCCGCCAAACAGGAGGAAGTGGCTTCTATTGAAGGGTTTGGGGACATTATGGCTCAAAGCGTTTTGGATTTCCTGGGGATAGAGGCCAACCGGGAGTTGATTGGGCGGTTCCAACAGCTGGGACTGAATATGCGCTGCCAGCTGGCGCCAACCGGGGACACCCTCACTGGAAAAACCTTTGTCCTTACTGGTACCCTGCCCAACCTCTCCAGAGGGGAGGCCAAAGCTATGCTGGAAGCGGCTGGGGCCAAGGTCAGCGGCAGCGTGTCGAAAAAAACCAGCTATGTGGTGGCGGGAGAGGAAGCGGGAAGCAAGCTCACCAAGGCCAACGAGCTGGGGATTCCCGTCATTGATGAGGCTCAGATGCTGCGGATGCTGGAACAATAACCTGACACATGTTTTCCAAGAGGACATGGATTGTTCACAGAAAGTTTCCAGGGTGGATAAGGGGCCAACAGATTGGCAAAACTCTCCAAAAGTGGTACAATGTTGATTACATTGTTTCCACCCATGGAAAACCCATTTTGAGACAGGAGATTGTCAAATGAAAACTACTTTTACCAGACAGCCCATAGGAGAAGGCGTTTATTTCAGCAGCGTCACCGATGGGAAGTTTAAGCGCAACCAGATTTCGGTAAGTCTGGTGGTGGACCTGGAGCGGTCCAGCGTAACCAATAGGGCGATTGTACCTTTCCTGCTGCGCAAGGGATGCCGCAGCTGCCCGGACTTTACCAAACTCAACCAAAAACTCTGCCAGCTTTATGGAGCCTTCCTTTCCTGTGATGTATCTAAATTTGGAGCGGCTCAGGTGCTGGATGTAGCTATTTCCGGGGTGGATGACCGGTTCACCCTGGATAAAGCGCCTATGGTGGCCCAATGCGCCCAGCTTCTGGCGGACGTGCTGTTGGAGCCAAACCTGGTGGATGGGGTTTTCCCCCAGAAGGATGTGGCCCTGGAGCGCCAGCAGATCATTGATACCATCGAAAGCCAGATTAACGATAAGCGCTCTTACGCCATGAGCCGATGCTGCTCCATCATGTGCGAGGGAGAGTCCCTGGCCGTTGAGAAGTACGGATATATTGAGGACGCGGAAAAGATTACCCCGGAATCCGCTGCCGCCGCGTATCGGCAATTGCTTGAGACCGCCCAGATTGAGATTATGTTTGTAGGATGCGGAGACCCCGCTACCGCCAAGGAGATTTTTACCAAGGCTTTCGCTGGGGTGTCCCGGCATCCGGCGCCTTTGCCCAAGGTAGAAACCGCGTTGGAGGCAAGCCAGGTGAAAGAGGTCACCGACCAGCTGGATGTAGCCCAATCCAAGTTGGTATTGGGTTTCCGTACAGGAGGAACCAGCAGTCCCAGAGAGCTGATGGCCCTGCGGCTGATGGTGGCCCTTTATGGCGGCACCCCCAACTCCCGGCTGTTTATGTATGTGCGGGAAAAGCTGAGCTTGTGCTACTACTGCGCCGCCCGGGTGGATCGGCTCACCGGCCTGATGTATGTGGACAGCGGTGTGGAGAAAGCCAATAAGCAGAAAGCCTATGACGAGATTCTGCGCCAGCTGCAGGTGGTGCGGGAGGGAGGCTTCACCGATGAGGAATTGGAAGCCACCCGGCTGATTATGAAAACCTCCCTTGGAAGAATCGGGGATGTGCAGGGGTTAATCAATGAGTGGTATATGGCCCAGATTATCGCAGGTACCTGTGTGTCACCGGAGGAGGAATTGGAACTGGTGGACCAGGTGACCCGGGAGGAAATCATTCAGGCGGCCAACAAGGTGACCCTGGATACGGTTTATTTCTTGACTGGAAAGGAGGCGGAGTAAGATGGAGCGTAAAATCATCAAATCAGCCCGGTTAGGCCAAGAGGTGGTGCAGATTGACCATCCCTCCGGCCTGAAAATGCTGCTTTGCCCTATGGAGGGCTTTGCCAGCACCTACGCTACCTTCACCGCTCATGTAGGCTCGGTGGACACCTGCTTCAAGACTCAGGATGACGAGGATTTTGTGGAGGTACCGGAAGGGGTAGCTCACTTCCTGGAGCATAAGATGTTTGAGAACCCGGATGGGGACGCCTTTGAGCTGTACGCTAAAACCGGTGCTTCCGCCAACGCCTTCACTTCTTTTGAGAAAACCAGCTATTTGTTCACCTGCACCGACCGGTTTGAGGAATCCCTGGAAATCCTGCTGGATTTTGTGCGGCGGCCTTATTTCACCGAAGCCTCTGTGAAAAAGGAGCAGGGGATTATCGGACAGGAAATCCGCATGTATGACGACGATGGGGAGTGGCGGGTATTCTTCAACCTGCTGGGGGCCCTGTATCAAAAACATCCTGTGCGCATCGACATCGCGGGAACGGTGGAGTCCATCGCCAAGATTGACCCGGAGCTGCTTTACCGCTGCCACCGCACCTTCTACAATCTAAGCAATATGGTGTTGTCGGTAGCGGGAAACTTCCAGATTGAGACGGTGCTGAGAGTGGCGGATAAGGTACTCAAGCCGGACGAGAAGCGGATTGAGATTACCCATAAAAAAGCCCAGGAGCCGGACCAGGTGGCCCAGCCTCTGGTGGAGCAGCGGCTGTCGGTAGCAGCCCCGCTGTTCCAGCTGGGCTTTAAAGGGGTTCCTGATGGGGAAGGTTCCCTCACCAACCAGATTTTGGACGAGATGCTTTGTGAGCTTATCGCTGGGGAGGCTACCCCGCTTTACCGCCGGATGTACGATAGTGGTATCATCAATTCCACCTTTGGAACCGAGTGCATGGCTGGCCGGGATTATCTGTGCAATATCTTCTCCGGCGAGTCCAAGGAGCCGGGAAAGGTTGCTGCTCAGATTCGGGAGGAAATCCTGCGGATGAGCAGGGAGGGCATCGACAAGGAGTTATTCGAAATGATTCGCCGTTCCACTTATGGGCGGTATATCGAGATGTACAGCCGTCCCCAGTCGGTAGCTTCCCTGATGACAGAAGCCTATCTGAATGGGGTAGAGGACATCTACTCCTTGCTGGAAGTTGTGGCGGGGGCTACCCCGGAGGCCCTTCAGGAACGTTTGAGACAGGACTTTAACGTGGAACGCTCAGCGCTGTCCATCGTGCGGCCGCAGGAGGGCTGATATGGAGCAGATTGTTTCTTTTCCCGGATTAGGAATAGGGGAGTTTACCCTGAACCGGGTGGCCTTCTCCCTATTTGGAAAGCCCATCTATTGGTATGGGGTGATTATCGCTGTTGGCTTCCTGTTAGCCATCACCTACGCTATAAAGCGCTCCAAGGAATTTGGATTGGACGCTGACCGGGTGCTGGATGTGATTATGGGCGGAGCCATCGGTGGTGTCATCGGGGCCAGGATTTATTATGTGGTTTTCTCCTGGGCGGACTATAAAGATAACCTGGTAGATGTTTTTAAGATTTGGGAAGGCGGTATCGCCATTTATGGCGGTATCATCGGAGGATTCCTGGTGGGGGCGCTGATGTGCAAATGGCGCAAGGTGCGGCTGCTGCCCATGGCGGATTTGGTCACTGCCAGCTTTTTGCTGGGCCAGGGAATCGGCCGCTGGGGAAATTTTGTGAATGTGGAAGCCTTCGGAGAGGTTACAGCAGGTCCCTTGCGGATGTGTTCCCCTTCAGCGGCCAATTATCTGCTGAACCAGGGATTGATTGATAACGCCACCGCCCAGCAGATTTTGGAAGGAACTTTGGGGGTTCAGCCCACCTTCTTTTATGAGTCTGTCTGGTGCCTGCTGGGATTCCTGGTGCTGGCTTGGTTCACCAAAAAGCGCCGGTATGATGGACAGATGACCCTGCTCTATGCCGCTTGGTATGGGGCAGAACGAGCCATTGTAGAGGGAATGCGTACAGATAGCCTGATGTGGGGCAGCGTGCGGGTTTCTCAGGCGTTGGCGGCGTTTTTGACGGTGGTTTCAGTGGCAGCTCTGCTCTATTTCCACTTTAAAATCAAAAAAGCCAATGATTCAGAGTATATGCGGCTGTATGTTTACAGTGAGGAGGCCCAGGCCATTCTTCGGGGGGAGTTTTATCCCAAGAAAAAGACAGAAAACGCTGAGGAACAGGTTCCGGCTCCTCAGCCTGAGGAGGCTGTACAGGAGAGTTCTCAGGAGACACCTACCCAACAAGAGGAGACTGCGTCAGCGGTTCAAGAGGAAGGGAGCGGTCAAGGGTGAGTGGAAAAATCATCGATGGAAAAGCGGTATCCGCCGCTTTGAGGGAACAAATCAAGGCCCAAGCCCAGGAACTGGCGGCCAAGGGAATTGTGCCAGGACTGGCGGTGGTGATTGTAGGGGAGGACCCCGCCTCCCAAGTGTATGTGCGCAATAAAGAAAAGGCTTGTGCAGAGGTGGGCTTTTATTCTGAAAAGTACGCCCTGCCGGAGCAGACCACCCAGCAGGAGCTTTTGGAGTTGGTGGAGCGGCTGAACCAGGACCCCAAGATTCATGGAATTTTGGTTCAGCTTCCGCTGCCCAAGCATCTGGATGAGAAGGGGGTCATTGCCGCTATCTCTCCCGAAAAGGATGTGGATGCTTTTCATGCGGTGAATGTGGGGAAGATTATGCAGGGGGACTATCGGTTCCTTCCCTGCACACCAGCTGGTATTATGGAGCTGATTCACGCCGCTCAGGTCTCGGTGGAGGGGAAAGAGTGTGTGGTCATTGGCCGCAGCAATATTGTGGGAAAACCTATGGCTATGCTGCTGCTCCATGAGAATGGCACAGTTACCATCTGCCACAGCCGCACCCGAAATCTGGCGGAAGTGACCCGGCGGGCGGATATTCTGGTGGCGGCGGTGGGAAAGGCCAAGTTTGTCACCAAGGACATGGTAAAACCAGGAGCGGTGGTCATTGATGTGGGCATGAACAGGGACGAAAACGGCAAACTGTGCGGTGATGTGGATTTTGAGGCGGTGAGCCAGATAGCCGACGCCATTACGCCGGTTCCTGGCGGGGTAGGCCCCATGACCATCACCATGCTGCTGAAGAATACCCTCACGGCGGCGCAGGGTTAAGAGATGTTTCAAACAGGGCTTTTCATAGGAAAAGCCCTGTTCGGGTTTTAGCTTCTCAATCAAAAGGCAAAGGGGGAAGGGATGTGAGAAAAGCTTGGTGGGGTCTTTGCGGGGCGGTTCTGATTTTATTTTCCTCCTGGGGGTGGAATGAAGAAGTGGCTTTGGAGCCGCCAGTATCCTCAGGACCAGCGGAGGAACAGTTCCCGGATGGAAAATCAGTGGAATTGGTTCCAGAGCGTCCTTTCCTGGAATATGAGAAGGTGATTGACCCGCTTTTTCTGGCGGGGGCCTGCGGGTTTCCCTGGGAATCCGGCGGGGAACTCCCTTCCGATTGCCTGCTGGACTTTTATATGGTGGATACCCTATATCCACAATTCCCCGGTGTCTGGAAAGAGCCTGTGGAAGTCCCGGCGGAGACGGTTTTAGAGGGGCTGGAGGAATCTTTTGATGGGGTGGCAGCTGGCCAGATTAGACAGGCGGCGGGATATTCGCCGGAGAAAGATACCATTTCCTTTTCCTATGGGGTGGGAAGCGGCTGTATCTACCAGATTACCCAGGTGGAGAAGCAAGGAGACAGAACCCTTATCCATCTGACCTGTTTGGAAGGGGATTCCTTGGATACCCCCACAAAACAGGTGACCATTGGGATGAAGGATGAAAAATATCTGTTCTGTCAGGTGGAGGAGCTTGTGGGGGATGGAGCCTACCAGACAGTTGAACAGGCTATGGGGTAAAAACAGGTTACAAAGCCCCTTGACAAGCCTTTCCAGTCGTGATAGAATAGATACTGCCGCATGGTTCGGGCTAGAAGTGCGCTCTGGCGCCGCCTCATACCAGCGAGACTTAGGAAATGAGGAATCCAGCATGTACGCAGTTATTTGCACAGGCGGAAAGCAGTATCGTGTTTCTGAGGGCGATACCGTTTTCATCGAGAAGTTGAACGCCGATGTTGACTCCACTGTTGAGTTCGACCAGGTTCTGGTTGTCGGCAAAGAGGATGGGATGGTTGTTGGCGCTCCCACCGTGGATGGCGCCGTAGTTACCGGCAAGGTCTTGAAGAATGGCAAGGCCAAGAAGGTTACCATCTGGACTTATCGTCCCAAGAAGGGTTCCGCCCGCAAGATGGGCCACAGACAGCCCTACACCAAGGTGGAAATCCAGTCCATCAAAGCCTAAACAGTTTAACGAAGAAAGCAGAGGTGTTAATCCATGGCACATAAAAAGGGAGTAGGCTCTACCAAAAACGGTCGTGATTCCGAGTCCAAACGCCTGGGCGTTAAGAGAGCGGACGGTCAGTTCGTTCTGGCCGGGAATATCTTGGTTCGCCAGAGAGGCACTCACATCCATCCGGGTACGAATGTAGGCAAGGGTTCTGATGATACCCTGTTCGCCCTCGTTGACGGTACTGTGAAATTTGAGCGTGTGGGCCGTGACCGCAAGAAGGTCTCTATTTACCCCGTTCAGTAAAGGTAACAGAACAAAATCCCGAGTGGCTTTCACTCGGGATTTTCTGTTTGTTGGGCAGCCGCGGAAATTGCGGTGAAAGGAGAACAAAATGTTTGTAGATAAAGTAAAAATCCGCATTAAGGCGGGCGATGGAGGACATGGAGCGGTGGCCTTTCACCGGGAGAAGTATGTGGCAGCTGGCGGCCCGGACGGAGGGGATGGCGGCCGCGGCGGAAATATTGTGTTCCAGGCGGATACAAACCTGTCCACCCTGGTGGACTTCAAATATAAAAAACGCTACTTCGCTGAAAACGGCAAGCCTGGCTCGGGGGGACGGAGCAATGGAAAATCCGCTCCTGACCTGGTGATTAAGGTCCCCAAAGGCACTGTGGTGCGGGAGGCGGAATCAGGCCGGGTGATGGCCGACCTGTCCACCGATGAACCGGTGGTGGTAGCGAAGGGCGGCAAAGGCGGCTGGGGAAACAGCCATTTTGCCACCGCCACCCGCCAGGTTCCCAGGTTTTCCAAGCTGGGACTGCCCGGCGAGGAATATGAGGTGATTCTGGAGCTGAAGCTGTTGGCGGATGTAGGATTGGTAGGATTTCCCAATGTAGGAAAATCTACCCTGCTGTCGGTTGTCAGTGCCGCCAAACCGGAAATCGCCAATTATCATTTCACCACCTTGACCCCGGTTTTGGGGGTGGTGAAGGTGGAGGAAGGGAAATCTTTTGTGATGGCGGATATTCCCGGCCTCATCGAAGGTGCCAGTGAGGGAGTAGGACTGGGACATGAGTTTCTGCGCCATGTCGAGCGGTGCCGCCTGATTGTCCATGTGGTGGATGTGTCTGGCTCTGAGGGCAGGGACCCCATTGAGGATTTTAAGGCCATCAACGGAGAACTGAAAAACTTTAATGAGGACTTGGCAGCCCTTCCCCAAATCGTGGCGGCCAATAAATGCGATATGGCTACCGATGAGCAGCTGGCCTCCTTCCGGAGCTTTGTGGAAGGGCAGGGATATGAGCTGTATGAAATCGCCGCGCCCATTTCTTATGGAACGCAAGCGCTGATTTATGGGGTATCACGGATGCTGGACACCCTGCCCCCCATCAAGCAGTATGAGATTGAGCATGTTCCCCTGTCCGACCGGGAGCGGTTCGCCCGGAATGTATTTGACATCCATCTGGAGGACGGAGTTTACGTGGTGGAGGCTGACTGGCTGATGCCCACCCTGGGGATGGTCAACATGGATGACTATGAAAGCCTGCAATACTTCCAGCGGATTCTGCGCAGCAGCGGCATCATTGATAAGCTGGAGGAAATGGGCATCCAGGAAGGGGATACGGTGAGTATCCTGAACTTTGAGTTTGATTACATCCGGTAAAGGGAGAGAGCCTATGAGAAAGATTGGCCAACCGCAGGAACACCCAAACTTGTTAAGCCCTTTGACACTGGCTTTTATTGGAGACGCTGTATATGAGCTGTGCGCTCGTCAGCGGGTTTTGGAGGAGGGCAACCGTCCGGTCAATGAGATGCATCAGAAAACGGTGGCTTTGGTGAAAGCTCAGTCCCAGTCCCAAGCCTTTCAGCGGCTGGAGGGTGTTCTGACCCAGGAGGAATTGGCTGTCTATAAGCGGGGCCGCAACGCCAATACCACCAGCTCCCCCAAGAATGCTGTGTTAGGGGATTATCGCAGGGCCACCGGAGTGGAAGCGCTGTTTGGTTACCTCTATTTAAAGGGAGATTTGGAGCGGATTGGTGAGCTGTTTGAATTAGCCAATCAGGAGAATGAAACATCAAATTGATTTTCCGCGCCTTCAAACATGCCTCCTTATTTGTAAGGAGGGCATGTTTGGGTTTGAACTGATGCAACTCTGGGCAAACTGAAAAGACAGCAGGTGAAGGGAATGGTGAACAGCGTGAAAACAATCAAGTGGAAAGAAATTGGGTTAGATTTTGGAGCGGACCTTTTGGGAAGCTTTATTTTCGCTGTGTCATTGCAATGTTTCAGCGCCCCTAACCAAATCGCCCCTGGAGGGGTCAGCGGGCTGTGTATAGTGGTCAATTATTTGACTGGGATGCCTATGGGTGTGCTGTCCATGCTGATGAATGTCCCTTTGCTGTTGATTGGGTGGAGATTTTTGGGCACACGGTTTACGGTGCGCACTCTGATTACAGTGGCGATTATGTCGGTTGTTTTGGATGTAACCGCCTTGTTTTTGCCCACCTATACTGGAAATATGCTGTTGGCGTCCATCTTTGGCGGGGTACTGCTGGGGGCTGGAATGGGCCTGATTTTCATGCGCGGTTCCACCACAGGCGGAACGGATATTATCTGTAAACTTCTGCAAAAATGGTTCCCCCATATCCAGCTGGGGAAAATTGTGATTGCTGTGGATGTAGTGGTTGTGGCGTTGGCGGCCTTGGTTTTCGAGCAGGTGGACTCAGCGATGTACGCCATGATTTCCGCCTACATCGCAGGAAAAGGAATAGACGCCCTGCTCTATGGCATGGAAACCGGGAAGCTGCTTTATATTATTTCACCAAAGTCAATGGAAATCGCCCGCAGGAGTATGGAGGAATTGGAACGAGGCTGCACCGTACTGAAAGCTATGGGGGCCTATTCCAAGCAGGAACGAGATGTTTTGCTGATTGCGGTGCGGCACCAACAGTATTATACACTTAAACGTATCATTCATGAGGTAGATCCCCAGGCATTCCTGATTGTAACAGATTCCACGGAGGTTTTGGGAGAGGGCTTTAAATCTTTGGAAAAAGAAAATTAGTCTTTTTAAATTCCTTTTATAGAAGTTGATTCACAAAAAACAGGATGGTTTTTGTGAATCGCAGGTAAAAAATCAGCTGATTGTGGGAATGGCAAAGACAAAGGATGTTTGAGGAAAGGAGAGAAGAGGCCGTTGGCTTACGCTTTCGAGCCTGAATTCTATGGAAGATGCTAGTTTTTCATCATTGATTTTAGATTTGGCAGCTAAAGTAGATGCAGGGCTGTTATTTTGCAAAAATGATAGATATTCCACCATTTTGTACGCCAATCCTTATTTTTATACCATGCTGGGATATACAAAGGAAGAGGTAGAGGAACGATTTAACAATCACTTTTCTGAAATGATGGTGGAGAATATTCCAGATATTTTGGACAAAGTTTGGGATACGATTCGCAAGGGAGATAAGTTGGATTTTGAGTATAAAATGCGGCGCAAGGACGGAAAAGTGATTTGGATTCATGACACCGCGGTATACAACCAAGACCAGGACGCTTTTTATATAGCTCTTATGGATGTCAGCGAGAAAAAATCACTCCAAAATCAAACCAATAAATTGCTGGCGGTTTTGGAGCACATCCCCAACAAAGTGTTTATCGCTGATGTGGAAGGGAAATTGGAGTTCATCAATATTCAAGCCAAAGAAAGCTTTTATTATAAAGCTGTGCAGGATCAGGACGGGCCTTTGACGGTGGAAAAGTTGTTCTCCAAACATATCACCAACTGCCAGTTTTCCGACTTATGGAAGAAAGCCGCGGCAGGAGAAGTTGTGTGTTATGAGACCTGGTTTAAGGAAAATGGTAAGGTACTAGGGCAGGATCGAAATTATCTGGTTCCTATTATTTCCCCCAATTTAGAGCTGGGGGTAGCGAATATTATGCAGGTCAGTGAGGATTTGACCAAGCAGAATGATTCTTTAACTTCTTTGCCCAACCGTCCTATGTTTGAGCATTATTTTAAGCAGCAAATGATTTCAGACCGTGACAGTCTGGGCATAGCCTTTCTGATGATTGATATTGATGACTTTAAATCCATCAATGACCTTTATGGACATGGGGTAGGGGATCAGGCCATCCAAACCACCGCCCGGCGGATTATTTCTATTTTGGACAAAGGCGGGTACGCCGCCCGATTTGGTGGAGACGAGTTTGTTTTGCTGCTGGAAATTTATCATCCTGAAGAAATGGAGCAATATATCCAGCGATTTTTGGAACTGGGGAAACAGCCCCTTTATGTTGAGGGTGAGCAGATTGTGCTTACATACAGCATAGGAATCTCTTATTCCAGCTCAGGAAAGATAGATTATGATACCATGCTCAATCAAGCGGATACCGCTCTTTATCAGGTAAAACAAAGCGGAAAAAATGGATATGTCATTTACAATCAAGATCTGGAGTTTATGAAGAATCAGCAGAAGCTGGTTCAGAAAATCCAGGAGTATATTCATAATGATGAGAGCTTGATAGAACTGAGAAGTTACCGCAGCCTGAAAGCGGGGCAGAGTACAATCTGGGAACCGGTTTACCATATTTACAAGGATGCTTTGGTGCTTAGGGAATGGGCCTGTACAGAGGAGCAGCAGTTATCTGTTGTGCTGAATATGGAAATTTATAAAGTTGCCTTGGGTCATGCGCTGCGCAGATTCCATCGGGTTTTAGAAACAGATGAGCAGGCGCTGTTGTGTTTGTATCTGCCTATACGAATTTTGGAAAAAATAGATGTGGTGAGATTCTTAACCCAAATGTTAGGTGGAATTTCTCCCAAAAGGTTGATGCTCAAAATCTCTGAAATACAAAATACATGTTACGCTTCCAAGTGGCTGGAAAATATTAGAGAATTGCAGCAGGCTGGATTCCAATTGTGTTTGGGGAATTTTGGAAGTGGAACCTCTTTCATCAAGTTGATGATGGATTTTAAGATCCCCTTTATTTCGTTGGATCTTGAATTTTTAAAACAGAGAACCATCAATGAAAAATATGCTTTTGGCACAGAATTTCTTTTACGCTTGGCTAAATTAAATGACTCAAAACTGATATTTGAAACCTTGGAAGAGGATTGTCAGGTAGAAGGACTGGATTTCGACTATATACGCCGCCAGGAGAAATTGATTTTGCGGTAAAGGATATTCAATAAAATATAAAGGCAGGGCGTGGCATCTGTAAACGATGCCACGCCCTTATTGTCTAAAAAATCACGCCATAGCTAAGGGATTGGAAATATAAATTATTGTATCAGTATTTTTTCGATTTCCGCTATATACATGGTATGATAATCCTGGTTGGGATACCACTTAGAATCCAATTCCTTCTCAATAAAGCAAGCCGGATCGTAAGGCTGGGCGTAAAGTTTGCGGCAAATTAACACCGTCTTGGCCTGCTCAAAATAAGGAATGTTATCCTCATGGGCAACTGTAAGGCCGGATTTCGCGATTTTATCCTCATCCCGGCCAGAAACCGAACCTAAATAGCTCAACTCTTTGCGAAAAGGTTCTCCCAACACAGATAAGGAAAAATATGGTTGGGCGTCCAGGAATTCTTTGGTATAGCGTTGTGGGCGAACCACAATGAAGGCCACATTTTTTCCCCACATAACCCCAAATCCTCCCCAGGAGGCGGTCATGGTATTTACTTTTCCATCCTTTTCGGCAGTTACTAAAAGCCAGTCTTTTCCGATGGTTTGGAAAGGACTTTTGTCAAATTGTTCTGGGGAGATTGTGTGAAATTCAGCCATCAGCGAACACTCCTTGCAAAAAATTAGTGTTTTTATTTTATTATACTGCGCTTGTCAAGATTTGTATACCAAAA
>CALWZG010000014.1 GCA_944385965.1 uncultured Anaerotruncus sp. | reverse complement strand
GTAGTGCCTGTGGCCGCCGAAGAAGATGCCACCACGCTGAAGGCGTCGCTCTTGCTGATGGCGGTCATAGCGTTATAGAAAGATGCACTCAGCAGGTTGGTACTGGAGGATGAACCAAAAAAGGTATTTTGGAAGGTGTTCAGCTGAGAGATAATCTCCCGGTAGATTTCCTGTTTCCATGTAGTCTGCTGCTTCAGGGCTTCTTGCTCATCAATTTTGCTTTGGGTACCAGAAAGCAACTTTTCCACCATTGCCTCGGTATCCATACCAGACATCAAGCCAGAAAGACCATTGCTGCTGGCAGCGCTTGTAGTTGCGCTGTATGTGCTGGAACTACTTACTGTATTCATAAAGGCTACCTCCCCTTAATTTTTAAAATTGCTTTCGTTATACTTATCGGCTGTTTTTCATAAAACTTAAGATTACCATAAGGAAAATCCTTGGATAAAATCTTATTTTTTCCAACAAATTCACACTTTGGAGTACTTGGGGTTTAAGTAGGAGCTGTTGGGACGGGACATCCCCACTCCAAATTTAGAGGCTTGAGCGCTTACACTGCGGTTATTGGCTTTAATTTGCTTGGTCAATGCTTCCAGCTCCTCCTCCATACGCTCCACAATCATCAGTTCCTTCTCCCGAATCCGGTTCCCTATCCCGAAAAATACCTGAGCGGTATCAAAAAGCGGATGGAATTCCTCCGGCAGCTGGCTGCGCCGGCATTTCAGACGTATCGCATTTTCAAAATTGGCCGCCCATTCCTCGCCTTGCGCCTGGGCCAGGCTGTAAATTTTTTCATCCATCTTATCGATTTTCTGCGCCAAATGTCCACGTTTATCAGTATAAGAGGGCAATTCTTCCGCAGGACAAATCTGCATCTGCCTGGTCAACTCCTCATATTGCTCAAACAGGGCTTTCTTTTCCTCCAATAAAGCGGAAATTTCATCCATTACCGACACCCTTACTCACTCCATTCTTCTTGTATTGTCAGATTTTTCTATCAAAAGGGGTTGTTTTTTTATAAAAAGAGCGGATAATTAAAATAGAGTTTATCATACTTCTCTCATAGGGAAGTGCAAGGAGGAAATACCCAATGGCATTGGGAAACCAATATTTCAAAGCGATTGTGAAAACCCTGGACGGCAGTATTCTGGCGGATGGAGAAGCTTGTGTTTCCGTCCAGGATCGCTCTGTAGATTTTCGAGGGTCCTTTGTTCCCATGTTCCGCATGGGAAACCGCATTATCATCACCCGCATGGTTGGCGCAGAAGAAGCGCAAAGCTTTGAGGGAGAGGTCTATCTATCCTCCCCCAAACTGCTGCGGATTGTTGGCGTGGATGAAAAGGCCCTGGCTACCGTCGAACTGGAGATGGCCCCCCAGCGCATTGCCATTCATGGGACCGTCAGCCCTGTACTGAAAGGGGTTTTCCAATTGGCCGCCGGCAGACGTCTCAAATTTGACGCTGAGATTTTCTCCATCTCGCTGACAAAGCTCCGATTCTCCTGCACGGAGGAATTCGAGGTAGGGGAAGAACTTCAAGTTTCCACGGAGATTCCCCTGGTTTTGAATAAAGTAGTGGTGGTTGTGGAACAAAAGCTGCTGTTCGGTGAAGATCGCACCGGTTATCGCTGCTCCATCAAGTCCTTGCCCGAATCCTGCCGGGAAGGCCTCATCAATTATCTGGCCGCTACTGCCGCCCCTCTCTCACCTGAAGACGAGGAGCTTCCTCCTCCTCCGGAGGAGTACTAATCCTGCTGATCCTTCTGGTCCAATTTGGCAAGGAAACTCAAAAGGTCTGCCTTGGGGGCGGTGGCGCTGGCTGCCGCCTCTTTATTATTCTCTACCGTCTGGCACAGCTCTTTTCGTGCAATCCGGTAATCTCTTGGGGCGTCTATCCCTACCTTTACCTTGTCTCCCGAGATTTCCACAATACGGACCTCTATCTCATCGTTAATCATAAAGGCTTCCCCTGTTTTTCTGGTTAAAATCAGCATCCAGGCCACCCCTTTCCACCAATCAGCGGGTAGCGGATGGGATAATCCATATCCAATACTATCTGGGCAGCTTTCCGGTTTTCCGGATTCACCACAATGGGGCTTCTCAGGTTTACTGTGGATTGGTGGATGTCATCCTTAACCACCATCACCAACCAGAACAGATACTCTCCCTCACCCAATAAATCAGGCAGATTCTTTGGCAGCGGCGGGGCATAGGTCCTTCCCAATAAAGCCGGGTCCACCAAGATAAAACAGATTTCAGGACTTTCCACCGATTGCAGCCATACAATATGAGGATTATCCTCATCGGTAATCATCACATAATCCCGTAAATTCTCAAATCCATAAATTGGAGCGGCAAATTGGATAATGGCCTCTTTCTCCACTTCCATCTCCCCAAAATCTCTGGTTCTAATTTTCATATCAAACTGCCCTCCTTCAGATAGGCAAACAGCTATGCGGTTTTTGCGCATAGCTGTTTATCATTTTATTCCGAATAGCCCGGAGCGGAACTGGGCGGTACATAACTGGGGGTACCAGTATATTCTATATCCACCCTGGGCAGCTGCTCGATTATCAGCTGCGCCTTTCCCGGAATATACTCCATCACATTTTTATCCAACTGCCACTGGGTTTCATATTGCGCTGGCTGATATTCCCCCTGAATCGTGGCTGGGTCCCAGCTTAAATCGGGTCCCACACTTGGAATAAAAACGGTATACGAATTTGGCATCTCTCTCTGCCGAATCTGCTGCCCCACCAATTGTGGAATTTGAACACCCTGGTCAATCCGGCCTAATTGGCTTCCAAAGCTGGACAGCTCCGCCGTAGCTTGCATAGCCGCCTGTCGTCCCCTCTGGGCCGCTTCACTTAAAACTCTGGAAATATTCTTTAGGTTCATGCTGGCCCGCATTTCGGTAGTGTCAATCAATACCTGTGTATTTTTAGTGTGCATGGTAATTTTTGCTTCCTGATGACTTGTCTGCATTCTGGGAGGATCAATCAATAAATTCGCTTGGACTTTCGCATTTTGAACCTCCATCCTCCAACGTACTGGAGTACTATGAATTTGTAATACCTGCGAAACCATACATTCACCTCCTGAACCGAAATCAGCCTAAAGTCTTATTTACCGGATAAAATCCATTAAAGTTTGCGGAAGTACTTGGGAACCAAACTGATAGGTAGCCATCATAATCGCGCTGTACATCTTCCAGTTCATAGATTCGGTGGCAGTATCCGATACCTCCAGCTTCTGCTGGAGCGCGGTCAGGTTGTAGTTATCGTTTTCTACCCGCTCCTCAATGGTAGAGAGCATGTTATCTCTGGTACCAATATCGGTTACGTTGATCATCAAATCCTCGGTTTTCAAGGTCAGCTTATCCTGAAGCTTCTCCAAACGTTCCCGGTCAAAAGGCTCCGCCCGCAGGACTTTCGCCGCCTCATCCAGAATGTTATAAACATTGTTGGGAATTCCCTCAGCATCCTCACCGCTTCCAAAGCAGTCCAGCCCGGAGAAGGTGATTTTAAAGGCGCTCTTGCTTTCCACCTGGTTTCCGGTCACGGTGATGCCCAAGCCCACATCAAAGTAGGAGTTGTTATCCTCGGGGACGGGCTGCGGAGGGTTTCCGTAGGTATACACATTTTTGTACTCAACGCCGTTATAAATGACATCTCCCCGCTCAGCGCTAATCTCACTGACCTTGATCCCGTTATAAGTCAAGTCCCCATCATTATCCACCTTGAAAGGTGCTTCTCCATTATTGGTACCGCTGAACAGGTAAATATCGGAAAATTCAGCGTTGGCGAACTGAAGCACCTGATCCCGCAGCGCCTCAATCTGCTGTGCCATAATATCCCGCTCTTCCCCGTTGGGGTCGTTGTTGGCCCGCAGCATCAGCTGCTCACTGGCAGTCACCAGAATGTCATTGATGGAACGCAGGTTGCTTTCCGCAGAGGAAAGGCGTCCCGCCGCATCCCGCACGCCTACCAGATACTCCTCATTCTCGTGAAGCTCCTGACGAACTCTTAACGCTCTGGAGGTATCCCCCAGGTTTTCCGAGGCATTGCGATATTTCTGACCCAGCATCCGGTCTTGGGATTTCGCCAACCGGTTCATATTCATATTCATATTGGTCAGATAGTTCCGTATCATTGTATTTTGTGTAATACGTACCATTCGATTATCCCCCAATCATTTTCGGCTTACAGGCCCACCCGGCCCATCTTATTGATAATCACATCCAAGCAGTCATCCATAGCGGTCATCAACCGGGAAACCGCCTGGAAGGACTTCTGGTAGGTCAGCATATTGGTGGTTTCCTCATCCTGGCTCACACCCGCTACCGCGTCTCTCTGGTTAAGCAGCTGGTCGGCCACAGCAGCGGTGGCTTCCAGCCGGCCTGAGGTAAAGCTGGCCTCACCGGCGCAGGTGTTGTGCATATCCATGATATACTCCTCAAAAGAGCCAGTAAAAGTGGTTCCCAAACTGTTAAAAGTAACCTCCCCATCTTTATTCAGAAGGGTACCCATCTTCTGGAAATAGGTACTGTTGTTCAAGCTGTCCGGGTTGGGGAAGATATAGGCTACATCCGCCAGCCACTCATCGGAAACGGTAATGTTTCCAGCAGTGATGCCCTGCCCGTCACTGGACTGAAGGACCTTTTTATAACCGCTTCCATCCACAGGATTTCCCTGTTCATCAATCTGTCCAGGCAGAACTGTATTCATAGCATTGGCCAGCGTGTTGGCGAAGGCGTTCAGGCGATCCTTGTAATACAAAACGCCCTTTTCTGGGGTTTCGTATTGGGACTGCATGTCAGGCCCACGTCCATTGATCATATCCACCGCGGCTTTTAAGGAGCCTGTGCTCATAACTGCTTCCTTACCGCTGCTGAGCCACTCCAAATAATAGGTACCGCCGGGGCGCTCAAAATGGTTAATCATATCGTAATCATTGCCGCTGACAGCCACATGTCCGCCCAGAGAAACGGTCACTGTTCCATCCGCTTCGCTGGTGATTTCCACATTGCCATATTTGCTCAGCTCGTCAATCAGCAGATTACGCTCATCCAACAGCTCATTAGGCTCATAGATACGCTCATCGGTGGGATTCAGGCCAATTTCCGCCGCGATTTGCTCATTAAGACCAGCAATCTTGGCCAGGATGCTGTTTACATCATCCACCGAGATCGCCAAATCCTCTTTTTGCTGCGCCGCGATTTTGTCCAGTTTGGTGCTGAAATCGTTGAGGGTTTGGCAGATAGATTTAAAAGAGGTCAGCAAAGCGTTGGCGCAGGCCCTGTCTGTGGCCTTATCGCCGCTGATATTTTTAATGGCGTCGGTAATTCCGTTGATACCTTCCAGTAAGCCTGTGCCATTGGTCTGGTTGGCGTATTCGTCCACCACTGTGGCCAAATCACTGAAAATATCGCTTTTGGTTTGATAATACTGAGAATCCGCAAATTCCTCACGGAACCGGCGGTCCAGAATGGGGTCCCGAATCTGGGCCACACCAGTGATATTAACTCCCTGTCCAGTCATAGAGATATAGTTATTGGCCATACGTGTGCTCATTCCATAAGTAGATACAGACACCTGGTCTATCCTTTGACGGGTATATCCCGGAGTAGCCGCATTCATCAGGTTATGGCCTGTAATGTCCAGTCCCTTTTGGGCCACAGCCAATCCCTTACGTCCCGCTTCAAATCCTAAAAATGTCGGTCTCAAAGCCGTTTCCTCCTACCTAACTTTAAATCTTGGAATCAAAAATAGCCGATTTGGGAGCAGGGGTCACAGACTGCTGCCCTGTCCCGGTATAACCCTTATATTCCCGCTGATCCAACGGGAGGGTTTGATCAATCATACGCAAATCTAATTCCACCAGACGCATGGCTTCATCATTCAAAAAACGGATTTGCTCTACCCGCTGCCGTATCCGGTCATAGCATCCGCGCATACGGGTTTTATCCGCCCCATCCAGCAGCTCAATAATAGCGCTCATCTGCAATTCCCCAAAGCCCGCTTCCTTCTGAGCCTGTACACGGCGCTGCTCATATTGGCGCATTTCCAAATCAGTCGCCTGCTGTTTTGCCACCGACTGTTCCATCACTTCCACATCATGGGAAAGAAGCGCTTCCAATTTTTCCTCCTGAGCCCCGGCTACCTCCCCCAAAAAGGAGATATAGCCCTCTAAAAATTCCAGGTAACTTTTGGCGTCATAAGTTTGCAATCCTAATCACTTCCTAATCAAAACAGCAGCCGGGATAAAATGGCGTCCGCCGTCTCCTCCGCGCTCACTTGATAGGAACCCTCACTCACCGCTTGCCGCAGGGACGCGATCTGTTCCTGATCTTCCGGCTGCGTAATCTGTTTAGCCAGCCTCGCGGACAATTCCTGCACAAAGCGGCTGTCGCTGGCCTGCCGGCTAATGGTAATTGTATCCATTTTTGGTGTAGCCTGTCCTTGCTGTTTCTGCGCGGAGGCCGCCCTGGATGTTCCTCCCACTTGTCCAGCCCTATAAAGGTTGCCTAACACGTAGGGATTGATCTTCATATAAGTCCCTCCGATCCTCTCGCTTTCTCAATGGAAAATATCATCGTTCTAATGATATTATCGTCTGTTTCAAATAAAAGTAAAGTAGAGCAAAAAAATTTTCCTATCCATTACGGCGCCATTTTCTGGAACAAATCCCCATCCACTCAAATTGGATTCACCTGCTGTATAGGGAAACCTGTATCCTCTGCCGCCCCTGCCCATAAAAAATTTCCTTGATAACATCCATAAAAAACAAAAAGAGGAGGGTTTCCCCTCCCCTTTGATGGCTCACGCCAATAAATTTTACTCGAAAGAAGCTTCCCACTCGTCAAAGCCCTTCATGACCTCATTGTAGGTCTCCTGGCAGATTCCGGGAAGTTCCCCTCCCAGCTCCACGCCGGCCGCCTCAAAGCCTTTCTCAACCGCTTCCCGCAGCTCAGCGATTTTGCTTTCATCACCGCCAGCCAGGGCCTTAGCCATATCCAGAATCCGGCCCGCTACCGCATCCACCGAGTATTCCCCTCCTGGGGCAATGGCAGCAGCTGCGTTCTGGCTGTCCTCCGGAGTAACATTCAGGTTCAGGCCAAACAAGGTCAGATTATACTGTTCCCCCTGCTGGACCACCATACTGCGGAGCATTTGGTTAAAGCTGTCTATGCGCTGCTGGTTCAGCTGCTGAAGCTCCTCCGCGGAAACCTGTTTGGGTTTGCTGTAAGTCACAGGGGTGGTTGTGGTTCCCCGCACCAGCTGATCCTGCTTTTTGACTACGGTTTCCTCTGCGGAGGCTTCCCCTTGCTGATTAACAGATTTCTTCGGGTCATTCTTCTCGGAAATCCCATAGGAGCTTCTTCCCATTGCGGTACGATTGATTTCTAACATGTTGTTCCCTCCAAATCATCGCTCTGCTTTTTTCCCGCTATCGCCCTTGGCGGAGCCCTTCTCTTTTCAAAGGTTTGGCCCGCCGCCGCGCGAAAAATATCAGATATTCATATTCAGCATAATTCCAACTGCATAATAGTTGGTCATATTGTAGGTACCATTCCGGTTATAGGTGTTGAGCATCTGCATGGTGGTGGCGGGACCAAACCAGGAAGAAGTTGTTCCAAACAACCCACCTGTTGTGTCATATCCACTCAGGTTTACCAGGTCCGCAGAGGAGGTTTCCAACCCCTTTTCCGCGTCCGCCTGGAAGCCTTCCGCCAGACCATAGGTGCCTGTAATCAAATCTTCCACTAAAGATGGGCTTTTCTCCATAGCCTCCTTGAACTTTGTCCGGTCCAGGGCATAGTTTCCATCCTCGGTGAAATAGATGCCAGCTACCGCTAAAGAACGTGTGCTTACCGGCGGCTGAACCATCCGTTTCATCTGGGTCAGAACCCCCAAGCCCCGGTCAGAGTTTTTGTCCAGGAATTGGTAAGCGCTGTTATAGGCATCCAACAAATCCTCCACCTGGTCAGCCAGCTGGTCCACATCGGTTCCAACGGTCACCTGGGCGGTTCCGGTTTGCTTGAGCTGGGCCTGTATTCCATAGGCACCAACGGAAACCTGGTTGCTGGAGGAGGTGTATTCCAAAGCGCCCAAGGAGTCCCCCGCTTTATCTACGGTGTAAACCGCATCCTGGGCCTTCTGGGAAACATTGCCCAGCCCTGTTTGGGCGGCAAACTCCCCCGCGACCACAAATCCGCTTTTCTCGCCGGTGGAGACGCTGGAAAGGCTCATGGAAATCTTTCCGTCCTTTTCCACCACTTGAGCGGTCACACCAGCGTCCAGTTGGTTGATTTCCTCCGCCAGGGCCTCAAAAAGCTCCTGATTATTTTCCGCTTCGGAAGGATCCAATTGCATCTGGAAGGTTCCCTTGGAGGTGGTCAGGGTCAAGCTGCCCCCTTGCAGGGTTTTGACGTTGGCGTCCACCTGGGCGCTGGTATTCACCTGTCCCGACGCCAGACGCTGAACGTTCACCTCATAAGAGACCTTTTGTCTCAGGGTGGATTTGGCGGTGGCTTCCAGCACAGACGCATCACTGGAGGTAACCCCCAGCTTCACCCCTGAGGCTGAACCTTCTCCCAATAAATCAGCGGCAGCCTGCTTTAAGGTATTCATGTGGTTTTGATACTCCTTCAAAAACACATTGTCCTCATTGCTTAACACCGCGCCAGGCTTTGTAACCGCTGAAACACTGGAATCGCTTCCTCCCTGGGACATGAGCGCCCCGGCCAGACGGACCTGGTTTATCATGTTATATCCACTCAATACAGCATTGGTCAAATTCATTGAGTTAATTACCATTCTATAATTCCTCCTTTCTTAAAAGATGAAATATAAAACGCGCCATAGGCGCGGCGGCGGCCTTTGTGCTTCTATTTTTATAATCGTCACTTTTGTGTTGGATTCAAGGGGACAGGAAAATCTTTCCTTCATTTTTTAATAATAAAAAAACTCTTGATTTTTTTTATTATTAAATGTATACTAACTTAGTGTTTATTAAAGCTTTCCAAATTTCCCATAAAGAGACAGCATAGCATCCCTTTATCAGGAAAGGTGAAAGTATATGACAGAGCCTTTGGCTGAATGCACATTGGATTTTAGGAGGTATGACACATGGCATTTCAATGGACATCCGATTTAGAAACTGGAAACGCCCTGATTGATCGGGAACACAAACAACTTTTTGAGGCAATCAATGGCTTGCTGGACGCCTGTTCTATGGGAAAAGGACGTACTGAGCTGGAAAAAACCACTAAGTTTTTGTTGGACTATACCAAGCTTCATTTTGGGGATGAGGAGAAACTTCAGCTTCAATACAAATATCCTGATTACGCCAACCATAAAAGATACCACGATACCTTTGTAAACGTGGTATCCGACATTTCTAAACAGCTGCATCAGGAAGGGCCCACCATCGCTTTGGTAGGCCAGGTGAATCAGAAAATCGGCCAGTGGCTCATCCAGCATGTCAAAGGTGAGGATGTAAAGGTGGCCCGCTATATCAAATCCCACTCTTGAAGATTCTCCAAAGGGAAAACGCAAAAGACGGATTGGCAGCCTGACTGTCAATCCGTCTTTTTTGCGGGTTTTCATATGGGAGAGATGGCCGCCAGCGTGACCCCCGGATAATAATGGGTCAAGATTTCATCAAAGGTTGACCCCTGGCGGCCCATGTAATCCGCTCCATACTGGGAAAGCCCCACCCCATGTCCATAGCCTTTTACCGTAAAGAGAAACTTTCCCCCCTTCCATTCCACCTGGAAATTAGAGGAGCGCAGCCCCAGCAAAGTCCGCAGCTCCTGCCCATGAATCCGCAAATCCCCCACCTGAACTGCTGATGCGTACCCGCCCTCCGAGCGCTCAACCACTTGAATCCAGCTGGAAGGGTCGCTGTCCAATTCTATATCAGGATAGGCTTCCCGCACCGCTTGGGATACCTGGTCGGCAGTAAAGCTCTCCTGGGTCTCATAGTCCGGCGCCAGCTTGTCCCCAGGACTTTCCACCGGGACCAGATAAGGTTTTCCCGCCAGCCAAACATTTTCGGCGTCCTCGGTAATCCCGCTGCTCATGGAATGATAGGCCGCTATAATTGGTTCCTGCTGGTACACCAGAACCAAATCCTTCACCTCATCCGCGGCTTCCCGAATGGTTTCCCAATAAGCGTCCGCCAATTTTCCATACCGCTTGCGGAACAGCTCCTCCGTGGTATAGGTTTTCCAATTTTCCGTGTCCACCTCCAGGTCATACTCCTCCTGGCTATGCTCCTTACAGTACAAAGCGTAGGTATGGGCGGCTACCGCCTGGGCTTTTAGGGCCTCAGGGTGAAAATTGGGCGGCATCTCCGCGGCCAGGGACCCTCGCACATATTCCTGGGCGGTCACATGGATGACCTTTCCAGTAGAGTTGTCCAGCAGGTCGAATCCCCCATCTTCCAGCCCAATCACATTGGAAGTATTGTAAGGTTCTGAATTTTCTGTTTTTCCTTCTTCCGCTGGTTTCGCTTGCTCCTGCTTTTTTGCAGGATTTTCACTTTTTTCTTGCATACCCTGTGTTAAATTCCCAACAGGCAGCAGCGGAACATTCCCCGTCTCAGATGGCAAAATCAAAAGAGGTATGGCAAATGTTAACACCCCGAACGCCAAAATCGGAAAAAAGCGTCTTCCCATCTTACGTCCTCCTTTTTGAATCAATTTCATTTCAATCTTTCATTTTTTTCAAAGAGAGTATTGACTTTAGCTCTGTCATCGTCTACAATAAACTTTATTGACCTCATATCTGAAACTGAAAGGAGATTTTCCTATGCGCACCAAAACGCCTGTCCCACCCAATGAACAGCTCTCAAAAGCTATTCAATTATTATGCGGTGAGTACAATTTATATAACTCCTTTGACCCTGAACTTTATCAACGCTATAACGCGAAGCGGGGACTGCGCAACGCGGACGGCACCGGCGTTCTGGCGGGTATTACACAAATTTGTAACGTTCACGGCTACCTGCTCAATGAGGGGGAGAAAATGCCCATTGACGGTGAGCTGCTGTATCGTGGAATCCCTATTGAGGAGATTATTAACGGATGCCGTGGGGAAGGGCGTTTCTGCTTTGAGGAAACCGCCTACCTGCTTTTGGAAGGGGCCCTTCCCAACAAGGCCCAGCTTACCGAGTTTTCCAACATTCTGGCTCACTCCTGGGAACTGCCAGAGGATTTTACCGAGGACATTATTATGAAGGTGGCCAGCCCCAATATTATGAACATGCTGGCCCGTTCGGTTTTGGCGTTGTATACCTACGACCCTCAGCCAGAGGACACCTCCATTGAAAACGTGATGCGGCAATCCATCCAGCTCATCGCCCGGATGCCGGCCATTATGGCCGCCGCTTACCAGGTAAAACGGCGTATCTACGATGGGAAAAGCATGTATCTGCACAATCCTGAGCCAGATTATTCCACCTCACAAAACATCCTTCGGATGCTGCGGGCGGATAAGCAGTTTACCGATGAGGAAGCCCAGCTTCTGGACCTGTGCCTGATGCTCCACAGCGACCACGGCGGCGGAAACAACTCCACATTCGCTGTGCGGGTGCTCACCTCCTCCGGTACTGACACCTATTCCGCCATCTCCGCCGGTATCGGCGCTTTGAAGGGGCCTCGTCACGGAGGTGCCAACTACAAGGTCATTGAGCAGCTGGAGTATTTGAAAGCGAATGTGCGGGATTGGGACGACGACCATCAGGTGGAGGACTACCTGCGCAAGGTGGTAAAGGGAGAGGCCGGGGACCGTTCCGGTCTGATTTATGGTATGGGACACGCAGTTTACACCAAAAGCGACCCCAGAGAACGGCAGCTCAAAGCCAATGCCCTGCGGCTTGCGAAAGGGACCGATTTTGAGCCGGAATTCCGGCTGTTAGACGCGGTAGAGCGGCTGGCTCCTGATATCCTTCGGGAAAAATGGGGCAATAACCGGACCGTCTGCGCCAACATCGACTTGTATTCCGGTCTGGTTTACCGGATGCTGAAAATTCCGGATGAGCTGCATACCCCCATGTTCGCTATTGCCCGCACCGCTGGTTGGTGCGCTCACCGGCTGGAGGAACTCTGCACCAACAACCGGATTATCCGTCCCGCTTACAAGCCCATCTCCTCCAGGAAATCTTATGTTCCTTTAAAAGACCGCTGAAGCTAAAAAACAGCCTTCCATATGGAAGGCTGTTTTTTCTTGACCATCACCGGCCCAGCGGGTATAATAAAGTTTAGTCACCTTATATCTGTGGAGGTTCCTAACATGAATTTTGAACGCATTTCCCGGTGTGGATTGCCTTTTTTCCTTTTGGCCTGCGGGGGCCTGCGGATTTTTTTAAAGCTGTTCTGTATCGACCCATCCACTGGATTTTATGAGGGCGGAGGAATTTCCCGTGTTGCCTTCACCCTGCTGGTGGGGGTGGGGCTTTTGTTTTTTCTGATCCTTGGATTGCTTCAACGGCCCCATCTCTCTTTAGACACCATTTCCCGAGGCAAACCGCTGCGTCTGTTAAGTGTCCTGACCGGCCTGTCTGCCTTTCCCCTGGCTTGGGACGGTATTCAAAACTTTACCGGGTTCTCTTTTCTTTCCCTCTTATCCTTTTTGGTCCTGGTGGTGGGACCTATCGCCGGCGGATGTGTCTTTCTTCTGATTGGTTTAAAACCTGACCAATCCACTCCCCTTCATGGGCTTTTGTTATTACTTCCTCTGTTCTGGCAGGGGGGATACCTGTTAAAGTTATTCATGCGATATACTGCTTCCCGTTCAGTCTCTGACCAGCTGCTGGAAGTTCTTATGCTGATTCTCTTAGCCTTCAGTCTGCTGGCCAATGGGCGTTTGCTGGGTTCAGTAGACCCCTCTGCCGGACTTAAACAGCTTCGGGCTTTTGGGCGGGGATTTGTTCTTTTGGCGGTTTCTTTGGGGATAAGCAACCTGATTGCTGCCATCCTCAACCGCTCTGTGGGCTGCGCCATGTCCCCCATGTACAGCCTGTTTTATCTGCTGTTGGGCCTGTATATTTTGGTCTTGGACTACCAAACCTGGAATCAGGCTTAAAATCAAAAGGCTGCTCTTTCACTGGAGCGGCCTTTTTTATTTTGTCCTTTTTTTCCCGCATAACAAAGCGCCTTTACAACGCCAGCCATATGGCAGGCCGTACAGAACATTCTGAATCGGTTACCTGGGAAGCGTTTACTTCAATATACCCATCAAAATTTACACAACTGATACCATCAAGTTCTCCTTCCTCTCCCATATCATCAAAGCCGCTATAACGTAGCCACCACACTCCATAGCCCTCCATACTCCAAGCACCCCGTTCCTGGGCGAAACAGGTCACTTTCGCTCTCCGGGTTTCAAAGGAAAAATAAGATTCCGCCTGATCAGCGTTCAGCAGGAAAACAGAATCTATCGTGCTGTTTTTCTGATTTTTAATTTCAGATGGAATAATCCTCTTTTGTTCTTCCTCTGTAAAGGCTTGTGAGAAAAAATCATGATTCAGCCAATGCCGCAGACCGCATTTTTCCCATGTTATTTTTTCTGGCTGAGGATGATAAGGCTTGCAGTCCAAGAGAAATTTGCTCACACATAAAGCTTTATCCTCCCCATGTTCCAGTATCAGCCATTGGATGGGTTCTTTTTCCAGCCCGCCCCTGTTCTGAGGGTAAGAGCCGAAAAGAATGGTATTGGGAATTGGGTATATCATGGTTGTTTACTCCTCTCAAAAATCGTGAAATTCCACCCCTACCTTCTATCAGACTGGGGACCCATACAAAAGCGGCACATGGAGGAATCTCCATGTGCCGCTTCTCATGGCTTATCTCATCGGACAAGCACTATCATTTGAATTTATTCACGCCGCTTGCGAGCTGGATGAATCCCCACTGCTGGTACTATTCAGCTGCAAAGGTGTATTGGCCTCCGGCAGGCCCTCCAGTTCCTCTGGAGTTGGGTCACGAAGGGTCAAAAGCTGATAATGGTCCTTCATCTTTT
The DNA here is from genome assembly GCA_944385965.1 of uncultured Anaerotruncus sp. Classification (GTDB taxonomy): domain Bacteria; phylum Bacillota; class Clostridia; order Oscillospirales; family Ruminococcaceae; genus Anaerotruncus. The sequence goes on along the minus strand of CALWZG010000014.1, from coordinate 8,545 downwards.
GCAGCACATAAACCATATATTTGTCCGGGTGAGGGGTCTCCTCGCTCTCCTCATCCTCCAGCCAAATATTTGTAGGCGGAACGTAGCCCACCGTCAGGGTATACTCATCCCCCCGTTTGACGATGCGGGCCACATAGGGGGTATACATACCGGTTTGGGCTGAAATGGTGGTATAGTAGGTTTTGGTGTCCTCATCGTAGACATAAGAGGTTTCATAGTCACCAAAAGACTGATGCTCCAATGTGATGTCCGGCCCAAACAGCCGGGCACAGGCCACATCCACATCAGAAGCCGGCAAAGCGATTCGCCCCAGGCTATCATAATTTTCCGGGTTGTCCCTGTATTCCTTCCCCTTATCCATCAAAGCGTTCCACAGAGAAGTTTGCAGCAGGAACAGGGAATCCGCGTCGGCCGGGGACTCAAAAGGGACTGGGTCAAACATCATCACCGGGGCGATGACCCGGCTAAACTCTTGTTTCTCCCCTGTATTGTCCAGCATATTTTTTGTAAAGGTCACACAGGCGATACCCACCGCAATCAAGCCAATCAAGGCCAACAGCAGATAAATTCCGCCTACTGGGGCAGCATACTTGTTTTTCCGGTAGGCGATATGGTCATCGGGAAACCGGGAAGCGTGTTTTGAGGTTTTCGCTTTATCCATCTCATTCTCCTTCGCTGGCTGGTCAGCGGATTTGCCCGCTGCCGGTAATGATATATTTAGAGGAACACAGCTCGTTCAGGCCCATGGGACCCCGGGCGTGAAGCTTTTGGGTTGAAATTCCGATTTCGGCTCCAAAGCCAAATTCCCCTCCATCGGTAAATCTGGTAGAGGCGTTGACATACACCGCCGCCGAATCCAGGCGGGAGGTAAACTCCTGGGCATGGGACAGGTCATTGGTGAGGATGGCCTCGGAATGGCCGGTGCTGTACCGCTGGATATGGTCAATGGCCTCATCCAGACTGTCCACCACCCGCAGCGCCAAAATATAGTCATCATACTCGGTGGCATAGTCCTCATCGGTGGCAGGGGACACATTCGGAATCAGAGAAGCGGTTCGGGCGCAGCCCCGCAGCTCCACCTGATGCTCATCCAATTTCGCTTTCAGCAGGGGCAGGAAATCCGGGGCGATGTCCCGATGGACCAGAATGGTTTCCACAGCGTTGCACACCGATGGTCTGGAGGTTTTGGCGTTGTCGCATACCGCCACTGCCATCTCCAAATCCGCTGAGGCGTCCACATAAATATGGCAGTTGCCTGCGCCGGTCTCGATTACTGGCACCTTGGCGTTCTCCACCACCGACTGAATCAATCCCTTTCCACCTCTTGGAATCAATACATCCACATAGCCTCTCAAATTCATCAGGTCCACCGCGGAAGCCCGGCTGGTATCCTCCACCAGCAGCACACTGTCCGCCGGAAGCCCGCAGGCGGCCAACGCCTCCCGCATCACCCCAGCCAGGGCCTGATTGGAGTGAATCGCTTCTTTTCCGCCCCGCAGGATGCACACATTGGAGGTTTTCAGGCAGAGGCAGGCGGCGTCCACCGTCACATTGGGCCTGGCTTCGTAAATCATGGCTACTACCCCCAAGGGGATTCTCACCTTTTCAATCTTCAGCCCATTAGGTCTGGTCCATCCTTCCAGCACTTGGCCCACCGGGTCCGGCAGTCTGACCAAATCCAAAACCGCCTGAGCGATCCCCTCAAGCCTTTCATCGGTAAGGCGCAGCCGGTCCTGCATTGATTTTGACATCCCATTCTGCTGGGCTGCCTCCAAATCCTGCTGATTGGCTTGCAGGATAAAGGGGCGCCGCTGTAAAATTTCATGGGCGATGGCCTCAAGAGCTTGGTTTTTCTGGGCGGTTGTGGCTCTGGAAAAAATCCTGGCTGCTTCTTTCGCCCGCTGTCCCAATTCAGTCAATCCATTCATCTGCGCACCTCATTTCTAAAATCAGATTCTTTCATGGGCTGGAAACCAGGTTCCCAGCTCCTCCCCGTCCATCAGGTCATAAAGCTTTTTGGGGTTGGAGCCATTCATAATCACCATATCAATGCCATGCTCGGTGGCAATCTGGGCAGCGTGAATCTTGGTAATCATACCTCCGGTCCCCCGGGCGGTTCCCGCTCCGGAGGCCATTGCCTCCACGTTGGCGTCAATTCTATCCACCTGATGCAACAGCTTGGCCTGGGCGTTTTCTCGGGGATTGCTGTCATACAGCCCGTCAATATCGCTGAGAATTACCAACAAATCCGCCTGAGCCAGAGAAGCCACTACCGCCGAAAGGGTGTCATTGTCTCCAAACTCAATCTCATCGGTGGATACCGAGTCATTCTCATTCACAATGGGAATGACTCCCATCTCCAGCAAGCGCAGGAAGGTGTTCTGCAAATTCTGTTTTCGGTCAGGATTATCCACATCCTCCCTGGTCAACAGAATTTGCGACGTAATATGATTATACTCAGAGAATAATTTGTCGTAAATATACATTAATTCACATTGGCCAACTGCCGCAACAGCCTGTTTTCCCGGCATATCCTTGGGTTTTGCAGCCATGCCCAGCTTTCCAACGCCCACAGCCATCGCTCCGGAGCTGACCAAAATCAGCTCCTTGCCGCTGTTTTTAATATCCGCCATCACCTTGGTTAGAAGCTCCACGCAGCGGATGTTCAGCATCCCACTGGCATGGGTTAAGGCGGAGGAACCCACCTTGATGACCACCCGGTTTACCTTTGAAAAATCCCGCATCTTCAATCCCTCGATTTCATTAAGTCGCCTTTCCCTGATCCACCTTTTCCTCGATGGATAACCGCTCCACCTTCAGGCTGAGAATCCGCTGGTCCTCCACCTCCATCACGGTGATAATCAGGTTTTTGAACCGGTACTGTTCCCCAACGGTTGGGATATGCCCCAGCATCTCCATGGCCCAGCCGCCTACGGTATTATAGTCGCTGTCAAATTCCCGGTCATCTACTTCCAGCTGCTCCAGCAGCTCAAACACATTCATATCTCCACTGACCTGGTAGGTGTCCTGCCCGATTTTCACGCAGTCCTCCTCTACCTCGTCTGTTTCGTCCCAAATATCACCCACCAACTGTTCCAGCACATCCTCCATGGTAACGATACCCATGGTTCCGCCGTAATCGTCGGTAACCACCGCCAGATGCAGCTTTTTCGCCTGCAATTCCGCCAGCAGGGTAGAAATTTTCATGGTTTTATGCACATAGACACAATCGGTCAGCAGGCACTCCAGACGGTCCTGATTTTTCAGCACCACCGCTTTCAGCAAATCCCGCACCTGAAGCACACCGATGATATTATCCACCGTTCCCCGGTATACCGGAATTCTGGAAAAGTGGGCGTCCATCACCACCTTCTGGGCCTCCTCCAGGGAATCATCCACACTGATGGCCACCAGATCCACACGGGGGGTGAGGATTTCCTGAACCGTAATCTCGTCAAACTCCAAGGCAGAACGGACCAGGTCGCTTTCTTCCTCCTCCAATACCCCTTCCTGTTCGATGGAATCCACAATACATTTCAGCTCCTCCTCTGTAACCGAGGGCTGAACCTGGTCTCCCCGCATCAGGTAAAAGGCCAGCTTTTGAAGCTTGGTAAAGAAGAACACAATCGGGGTCAGCAGCCACATAATCCATCGCAGCAGGCCCCCCGCCTTCAGCGCCACCTGCTCACTGTTCTCCTTGGCGTAAGTTTTGGGCAGGATTTCCCCAAAAATCAGCACCAGCACAGTCATAACACCTGTGGCAATGGCGGCTCCGGAAGGGCCTAGCAGGTTGGTAACCAAAACGGTGGCGATAGAGGCCGAAGCCATATTCACCACATTGTTTCCAACCAGAATGGTGGACAGGGTCTTGTCGAAGTGTTCCGCGATTTTCAGAGCCCGTTTGGCCCGTTTGTCCCCATTGTCCGCTCTGTTTTTCATACGGATTTTGTTCAGGGAGGAAAAGGCTGTCTCACTGGCTGAGAAGAAAGCTGACGCTACAAGAAGCAGCACCAAAAAAATATAAAGCGCACCATCCGAACTATCCAAGAAAAAATCAACCTCCATAAATGTTAAAGTATGAATTTGCCTTTGCCATCAGGGATATGAAACGATTTTCAGTATACCACATAATTGTTAAGAATTCAAATTGGAAACCCCCGAAAATCCTGATAAAAAAGCGGGGCGTGCGCTGAAAAGCGTACTCCCCGCCAACTGGCTCTTTAGATTTAAGCGTTTTTCACGATGGCTTCTGTATCCCGGGCAATCAGCAGTTCCTCGTTGGTGGGGATGACCCAAACCTCCACACTGCTGTGAGGGACAGAAATCAAACCTTCCACACCCCGCTGGGCTTCCCGGTTCTTGATTTCGTCAATGCGGATACCCAGGAAATCCATATTGGCGCAGACACGTTTGCGAACGTGGTGGTCATTCTCTCCGATTCCGCCGGTGAACACCAGAGCGTCCAAACCGCCCATAGCAGCGGCGTAGCTGCCCACAAACTTCTTAATCTGATAGGACAGCATGTCCACGGTCAGCTGGGCCCGAGGGTCTCCAGCGTCTGCCGCCCGGTTTACATCCCGGTTGTCGCTGGAAATACCGGACAATCCCAGAAGTCCGGACTTTTTATTCAGCAGGTCGCTCATCTGGTGGGGATTCAACCCCTCTTTCTCCGCCAGATAGGTAACCACAGAGGCATCCAGAGAGCCGGCCCGTGTACCCATAATAAAGCCATCCAGAGGGGTAAAGCCCATGCTGGTATCCACACAGATTCCATTTTTAATAGCGCACAGGGAGCTTCCGTTGCCCAGATGGCAGGTGATAATCCGGCTTCCGTTGCGGCTTACGTTGTCAGAAATCTCAAACAGCCGATTGCTCACATAACGATGGCTGGTTCCATGGAATCCATAGCGGCGCACATGATATTTCTCATAATACTCATAAGGAATTCCAAACATATACGCTTTTTCAGGCATAGTGTGATGGAAGGCGGTATCGAAAACCGCTACCTGAGGAACATCATCTCCAAATACCTGCTTGGCTGCTTTGATGGCCAATACCGCCGCGGGATTATGCAGCGGAGCCAAATCGGACAGGTCCTCTATTGCTTTGAGTACATCATCGGTAATCAGCACCGATTTGCTGAACTTCTCGCCGCCGTGAACCACCCGCTGTCCCACAGCAGAAATCTCTTTAATGTCCCCAATGACCCGCTGTTCTCCTTGTGTCAGCAGTTTTACCAGTTCCTGGAAGGCTTCCGTATGGGTAGGGAAATTGATTTCATAGGAAATCTTCTCGCCGCTTTCTACTGTGTGAGTAATCTTGCCGTCAATGCCGATTCGCTCGCAGTTGCCCTTGGCCAGTACCCGTTCCTCTTCCATATCAATCAGCTGATATTTTAAGGACGAGCTGCCGGCGTTGATGACCAGAATTTTCATACATATCTTCCTCCATTGTTTCGACTTAAAACTGTCTCCCATATACTTGACAGTCCCACATACAATTATATATTATTACACTATTAGCTAAAAAACAAGTGGCGTTTCACAAAAAAGACTGTTAACATCTTGACAAGAGGTCAGCGCGGCTTCTGCTGCGCGGTTGGGAGAACATCTATGCTTATGCTGAATTCTATGGTGGCTGGTATTGTAGCGGAATACAACCCTTTTCACAACGGTCACGCTTATTTAATCCAAGAAGCCCGCAAAGCGGGCGCTACCCATATTGTGGCGGTGATGAGCGGGAATTTTGTCCAAAGGGGCGAGCCCGCCTGTATGCCGAAAGTCGTCCGGGCCAATGCTGCCATCGCCGCAGGGGCAGACTTGGTGCTGGAACTTCCCCTGCCTTACGCCATGGCTACTGCCGAACGGTTCGCTTTCGGGGCCATCAGCCTACTGGTTAGTCTGGGGTGCGTGAATATGCTGGCTTTTGGCAGCGAATGCGGCAATTTAAAGCTGTTGGAAGAGGCGGCCAAAGCGGTTTCTTCTCCCTACTGCCACACCTATACCCGTCACCTCTTGGAGTCCGGAATTCCCTACGCCCAAGCGCGTCAAGAGGCGGTATCCCTTTTATACGGACCTAAAATCGCTGAGGTCTTATCCGATCCCAATAACATCCTGGGGGTAGAATACCTGCGTCAGCTCTCCCAGCTGCCGGAAAATTCCATCCGGCCTTTTACCATTGAGCGTCAGGGGCCTTCTCACGACAGTCCTGATCAGCAGGAAGGGCTGTCCTCCGCCTCCAGATTAAGGGAACTTTTGGCACAGGAGGACTTCGAGCAATGGGAACCGCTGGTGCCTGAAGCCTCCATGCGGATTTACCAGTCCGCCATTCAGTCGGGATTAGCCCCCTTCTCCCTCAGCCGCTTGGAAAACGCTGTCCTGGCGGTTCTGCGCCGCATGGAGAAAACCGAGTTTGCTTCCTTGCCGGATGTTTCGGAGGAAGGTCTGTCCAACCGCTTATATGATGCGGTTCGTCAAGCCACCTCCCTGGAGGAGCTGTACACCCTGACCAAAACCAAACGCTATCCCCTCTCCCGTATCCGCCGGCTGGTTTGGAGCGCCTTTTTGGGGGTGCCAAGCCAACTGATGCAGCTTTCCCCTCCCTATATTCGGGTTCTGTCCTTCAACAAAAAGGGAGCGGAAATCCTGTCCCTGGCCAGCCAAAGCGCTCAGCTTCCTCTTTCCCATTCCTTAGCCCGGCTGGAGGCTTTGGAAGAATGTAAGCCATTCACCACCCTGGAAGCCCGTGCCACCGATTTGTACAGCCTGGGGCTGCCCAGCGTTCCCCCCTGCGGTACGGATTATACTCAAAAAATCTCCCTGCGGTAATCTAATATTTCCCTATAAACAGAAAAAGCAGGCCTCTTGGCCTGCTTTTTTGAGCAGATAAAAGCTTTTTTCATATGCTCAAGGCTTATAGGTCTTTAAAGCGTTTTTTCTCCCCCAAACGCAAAGCGCCAAACAAACAAGGGTCAGCACAATAAAGCATGGGACGGGACTGGGAATCAAAAAGCGGATGCCATACACCGGTGTCAGGAAGAACAGGCCCAAAGAATTGGGGATTCCCATAGGCCAATTCATCCAATAACAAACCAGGGATGACCCTCCTGCCACAAAACCCACACCCCACAAAAGTCCGCCGCTGGCCTGTAAGCCTCCCAGCAGAGGGACTTTCAGCAGGCAAATCACCCAAATAGCGATCACCAGCAAAGAAACTATCAAGTTGAATCCTGTCACGGGACGGTCCATATAAACAGGCATATTCAGCGCAATACCCGCAAACCAGCTTCCCAATCCAATCACCCAGTAAAATCGCTCACTAATATCCGGCATTTCATTTCCTCTCTTTCACAGACCACATCTTCATAAGACGTCACTTTTCAAGATTACCCATATATTGTAGAAGAAATTCAGAAGCCCGTCAATAGGCTTCCCTAGGATTTCGGCTGTCAAACAGCCGATTCTGTTTCCTCTGACAGCTTTAGATACGCCTGAGGAACATGGTCGGTGAGCCATACCCCATTTTCAGACAGAAAAAAGTGAAAGCCATCCTGAAACATCTTGCCAGCGTTTACCTCCAGCACCACTGGACTTCCATGCCGGCTTCCTACCTTTCTTGCTGTTTCCTCATCCGCCGACAGATGAACATGTTGTCGTGTCATTTTCACAAGGCCCTTCTGCCAGATGGAGCTGAGAAATCTGCGGGCTGTCCCATGATAAAGCAGGGATGGTGGCTCTTGTTCTTTTAATTCCACATCCACCTCAATGGAATGTCCTTGATTGGCTCGAATCTTGGTATGGTCCGAATTAAAGGTGTACCGCTGCTTATCATTTTCCCGCACCAATCGCTCCAAAGTTTCCCGGTCCAGATGGCGTCCCGTAGCCCGAACACCCTGAATCAACTGGTCTACGTCCGCCCATCCATGGGCATCCAGTTGAATTCCCGCCGCTTGAGGCTGATGCCGCAGCACCAAACTAATAAATTTCCCCAACTTCACATCACTTTCCCTCACAACAACACCTCCTTTTTAGTATAAATAGCAAAAAAGGCCCCTTTTCAGCGGCCTTTTAGAGATAAAAGAAAAAAAGACAACCGCTACTGCAGTCGTCCTTTTTGGAGCTGATAATCGGATTCGAACCGATGACCTCATCCTTACCAAGGATGTGCTCTGCCTACTGAGCTATATCAGCAAAAAGCTGGCGAAGACCTATTTTTCCAGGCAGCTTCCCGCCAAGTATCTTCGGCACTGCTGAGCTTAACTTCTGTGTTCGGGATGGGAACAGGTGGGACCTCAGCGTAATAAACACCAGCCATATTGGTGACCCGTGCGGGAATCGAACCCGCGTTACCGGCGTGAGAGGCCGGTGTCTTGACCGCTTGACCAACGGGCCATTTCGGCGCGAGTTCGCTTCGCACCTTTTTGGTGCGCCATCAGGGACTCGAACCCGGGACCCGCTGATTAAGAGTCAGCTGCTCTACCAACTGAGCTAATGGCGCGTGTCGACCTCCTCCAGCTTCGCCGGAGCGCCGCCCTGCGGCGACGGTC
>CALWZG010000013.1 GCA_944385965.1 uncultured Anaerotruncus sp. | reverse complement strand
GTCTTGTTTCTCCAACGGTTGTGCTTGTCCAAATTCTTTGCTGACATTTTTAATTGCCCCTTTCCATGTTCAATTTATCCGCCATCTCCGCCTGCTTGGACGGAAACAGGTGCGCGTAGTTGTAAGTGATGTCGATGCTCTCATGGCCCACCCGGTCCGCGATAGCCGTGGCAGAGAAGCCCATGTCAATCAAAAGCGAGACCGCGCTGTGACGAATATCATGGATTCTGATGCGCGGCACACCGGCTTCTTTGGCTCCCCGGTCCATCTCCCGGTGGAGATAGCTCTTGGTGACGGTGAACATCCGATCATCCGGCCCGATGTCGTAGAGCATCTTGATGTAATCCTGGATTTCCTCGGCTAAAAATTGCGGCATGGTGATGACCCGATTACTCTTTTCGGTTTTGGGAGTGGTAATTAGATCCTGGCCATTCAACCGCTGATAGGATTTATTGATGGTAACGGTGCGCTTCTCAAAATCAAAGTCTGCCGGGGTCAGGGCAAGCAGCTCCCCCTCCCGGATACCGCACCAGTAGAGCATCTCAAAGGCGTAGAAGGACAGTGGCTTGTCCATCATCACCTCGGCAAATTTCAGGTACTGCTCCTTGGTCCAGAACATCATCTCTCGGTTTTTCTTTTTGCCCATGCTGCCCGCCTTCTTGCAGGGATTCTCCCGGAGGTTGTAGTACCGAACCGCGTGGTTGAAGATGGCACTGAGCTGGTTGTGGACCGTTTTCAGGTACACCGGAGAGTAGGGCTTGCCATTCTCGTCCTTGTGGTTCAGCATCTCGTTCTGCCAGGTGATAATCTGCTGGGCAGTGATGTTACACATTTTCAGCTTGCCGAAGTAGGGCAGCAGCTTGGTGCGGATGATGTGGTCCTTGGTGGCCCAGGTGTTTTCCTTGAGTCGGGTCTTCATATCCGCCGTGTAGAGGTCCACGAAGCTCTTAAAGGTCATGTCCAGGTCGGCACTGGTCTTGTTGAGCTGTTCGCGCTCCCAGGCTTGTGCCTCCCGCTTGGTCTTGAAGCCCCGCTTCTGGGTCTGCTTGCGCTCGCCGTTCCAGTCAGTATAGCGGTAGACCGCCCGCCAAGTGTTGGTCTTTTCTTCCTTGTAGACTGCCATGGTTAGCCCTCCTTTTCCGTCTTGCCGTAGCAAAACTTCTCCATGAAAAAGTTACGATTGACCCGCCCGGAAATGGTCAGATAGCCCCTTCTCCCGGAGCTCAGCGTTGAGCTTATGGATCACCTTGTAGGCGTGGGACTTGGAGATGCCCAGCTCCTGGGCCACTTCCTCCACGCGCATAAAGTTTTGTGCCTGCATTGAAAATACCTTCCTTTCTTCGTTGATGGCTGCTGCGGCTGGATGTTGTGTTCCATATATGCCTCCTCACTTTCGTCCGTCACTTTTTCCCATGGTGTATAACCGGGAATTGCGACGGTTCTTTTCTATTTATTGATTCTAAGCTATTATGCTTAGTTTATTGTCATTATACTAAGCATAATAGCTTGTGTCAATTGGAGTGCGCAAAATAAATTAAATAAAATTGTTTAGGATTCTCTTGACTTTCCTAAGCATTTCTGCTACGCTTTTTTAAAGACAACCAACGATTGGAGTTGATGATATGGCGATTGGCGAACGGATTCACTTTTTCCGTCTCCTGCGGGGGATGACACAGAAATACTTGGGCATGGCAGTGGGCTTCCCGGAGAAGTCTGCCGATGTGCGCCTTGCCCAATATGAGAATGGGTCGCGGACGCCCAAAGCAGACCTGACTGCCGCGCTGGCACAGATATTGGAGGTCTCTCCCCATGCTTTGGCTGTGCCAGACATTGACTCCTACGTGGGCCTTATGCACACGCTGTTTACCCTAGAGGACCGTTACGGCCTGAAAATCTGCGAGTGTGATGGAGAAATACATCTTCGGGTGGATGTGTTCCAGGGTAAAGACGCTGCAAGGCTCCATGAGATGCTTTGTGCATGGGGAGAGCAGGCGGCCAAATTGAAGTCGGGAGAGATCAGCAAAGAGGACTACGACCGTTGGCGTTATCGCTACCCGGAGTTTGATACCACAGGCCACTGGCATAAGGTTGTCCCCTCTCAGGGTCTTAGCGATCTGCTGGTGGATGAATTGAAGAAGCAGCCTGACAAGTAAAACGAAAAGAGCTACCTGACTTTCACAAATCAGGTAGCTCTTTATCTTTGGAATAATGAAAACTGTTGCCAAATCGTTGCCACGGAGAGCATCAAGCCTTGGAAAACCCAGTAATCACGGGCTTTTCCGGGCCTCTGAAATCATTCCCACTCGATAGTTGCAGGGGGCTTACTGGTGATATCATAAACGATACGATTGATTCCACGCACCTGATTCACAATGCGGCGGCTGATTAAATCCAAAGTTTCGTAAGGGATACGGGCCCAATCAGCGGTCATGAAATCGGTAGTAGTTACTCCACGGAGTGCCAAAGTATAATCATAAGTACGGCCATCACCCATCACACCCACAGAACGCATAGAGGTAAGGACCGCAAAATACTGGTGAACCTGATGCCGCAGGCCCGCGTTGTCGATTTCCTCACGGAAGATAGCATCTGCTTCCTGCAAAATAGCGATTTTTTCGGGGGTGATTTCTCCAATAATCCGAATGGCTAAGCCAGGGCCAGGGAAGGGCTGCCGATCCACCAAATAGTTTGGTAAGCCCAGTTCCCGTCCAAGGGCTCGGGTCTCGTCCTTAAAGAGAAGCCGCAAAGGTTCCACGATTTCCTTAAAATCAACATGATCCGGCAGGCCGCCTACATTGTGGTGGCTTTTAATCACAGCGGCCTCTCCGCTGCCAGACTCAATCACATCCGGGTAAATGGTACCTTGGGCTAAATAATCAACCCGCCCAATTTTTTTGGCCTCCGCCTCAAATACACGGATAAACTCTTCTCCAATAATTTTCCGTTTAGTTTCGGGGTCGGTGACTCCGGCCAAACGGGACAGGAAACGGTCCTGAGCGTTAACCCGGACAAAATTCAGAGACCGGCCCTTGAAGGCCGCTTCCACTTCATCACCCTCATTTTTGCGCATTAAGCCATGATCCACAAAAATGCAGGTTAACTGGTTGCCAACCGCTTTGGAAAGCAAGGCGGCAGCTACGGAACTGTCCACGCCACCGGACAAACCAAGAAGAACCTTTCCTTTGCCAATCCGCTCCCGCAGCTGAAGAATAGAAGTGCGGGCAAAATCTTCCATAGTCCAGTCACCCTTGGCGCCGCAGACATTGTATAGGAAGTTGCGCAGTACAGCCACACCATTTTCTGTGTGAAGAACCTCTGGATGGAATTGAATTCCATAAAGCTTACGGGTAGGATTCGACATAGCAGCTACCGGGCAGGCATCTGTATGAGCGGTGGAGGAAAATCCTTCTGGCAGCTGGTCAATATAATCCGTGTGGCTCATCCAGGTAATGCCTTGGGAAGGCAGATTTTGGAACAGAGCGCAGCTGGTGTCATATTGGGTGAGGGTTTTCCCGTATTCACGAGAATCAGGGCTGGTTACATGACCGCCTAAAGTATAGGCCATCAATTGGGCGCCGTAACAGATTCCAAGCACAGGAATCCCTTGCTCAAAAAGAGCGGGATCTATTTTGGGAGCGTCCTCAGCGTAAACGCTGTTGGGACCTCCGGTAAAGATCACACCGATGGGATTTTTCGCTAGAATTTCAGAAAGCGGGGTGCGATAGGGAAGCACCTCGCAGTAGACTGCACATTCCCGAACACGGCGGGCGATCAATTGGTTATACTGGCCGCCGAAATCTAAGATTACAACGGTTTGATGATTCATTCGCCACTCATCCCTTCTAAAAGTCATACTTATATTTTGCCATAGTTCAGGGAAAAATACAATCTGACAAAATCGCTTAAAAAAGTTTGAAAAGGGGATAGAAAAATGGGGAAACGGATAGGAGGGGTGGTGCTGGCGCTGGGAATGGTAATAGCCTGTACCTTACAAATTTCAGCCCAGCAGATGGTTACCTTTCGCACAGGAAAATTTACCAAGCTGCCCGCCGCGCTTCTCGAGTGGGCTTTGGGGCCGGACTATCAGCTTGCGGCTCTGACTCTGCCTCCGGATTCTCAGAAGGCGGTTTTTTATTTAAATGGGGAGAGGGTGCGTCCAGGCCAGCTGCTGAACCGGCAGGAATGGGAACAGGTTTGGATGTTTCGTACAGATGAGACAGATACCATTACCGTAGGAATTACAGGCTTTCCGGAACAGACCCCACAGGTTACCCGTGTACGATGCATAAATCCAGTATTTCAAACCCATACTACTACCGCGGAACAATCGCAGACACCTTGAATAAGGAGGGGTTCTCATGTTAGACCGCATTGCCCTGCTGTTAGTGATCATTGGTGGTATCAATTGGGGCTTGATCGGAATTTTCCAACTGGACCTGGTAGCCTGGCTGTTTGGAGGCCAAGCCGCCATCCTGAGCCGTGTGGTTTATACCTTGGTAGCGCTGGGTGCCATCTGGTGCATCTCGCTGCTGTTTCGGCCGGAGGGCCAGGAAATCCGATCCCATTGATAGAAGCCATCCGCTGGTTCCGACTTTACAGCGGGTAAGTTTATGAAAAGGCAAACCACTCGTTTCTGGAAACAGGAGGACGGGTGGTTTGTTTTGTTTGAGGAAATATTGCATAATGAATAAAATCTGAAGGGAAATTTTACAAAAACTAAAAATGATGTTATACTATTTTACAAATAGACAGCCTAACCATCAAAGGTACCGTTAGGTACCCAGAAAGGCCGCTTGTTTTAAAATTCAAAATGGAGGAGGCAAAAATGATGAATCATTATCATTTGATTACACTAATCAACAATGTAAGCGGCCGAGAGGATTTGGTTGCTGAGCATGGATTGAGCATTTACATCTCTGGCGGTGAGAAAAGGGTGCTGTTCGATACAGGGGATACCGGCCGTTTTATTGACAACGCCAAGACACTGGGAGTGGATTTGAACCAGGTGGATGTATTGGTGTTCAGCCATGGGCATTATGACCATGTGGGCGGCTCCCGAAGTTTTTTCCGGGAATTTCCCGCACCTCAGGAAGTATACGCCGGTATGAACTTCTTCCAAAAGCAATCCAACCGGGATTCCCAGGGAAGGCTGCGCTACATAGGAAACACCTACCATGAGGGCTGGTTTATGGACCAGGGAATCCATTTTTATCAGCTGGACCAGGACAAATTCCAGCTGGCGCCTGGGATGTGGCTGGTGACCAATTTCCCCCAAACCAATGATTTTGAGCCTTATTACCCCTTCAGCGAGCAGGAGCTGGCTCTGGTGCTGGAAACAGAGAAGGGTTTGGTGGCGGTGTGCGGATGCAGCCACATTGGGGTGGTGAATATCTGTACCGAGATTCAGCGCCGTTTTGGGACCTCCCTGTATGGTTTTATAGGAGGTACCCATTTGAAGGTGGCTGACGAGGAGAGAATTCAAAAAACAAGTGAATGGTTCGCCCAGTCGAAGATACAGCTGCTGGGAGCCTGCCATTGCAGCGGAGAGAAGGCAGGGGAATTATTCGGCAAGCAGCTGGAGCACTACTATGTAAACGCCGTGGGAACCGAAACTTGCTTGTAAGGGGGCGAAAAGGTGTTTGGTATGCGTAAGGCGGCGATGACGCCGGATGAAAAATTGATTCAAATGACGCAAACCCCTGTGGCCCCCTTGATTTGTTCGTTATCTGTCCCCACCATTATCAGTATGCTGATTACCTCCATTTACAACATGGCGGATACCTTTTTTGTGGGGCGCATCGGCACCAGTGCCACTGGAGCGGTAGGGGTAGCCTTTTCCCTGATGACCATTATTCAAGCCATAGGGTTCGCCTTTGGACATGGCTCCGGAAACTATGTGTCCCGGCTGTTAGGCGCCAAGAACCGGGAATACGCTGAGAAGGTGGCTTCCACTGGATTTTTTTCTGCCCTGATTTTCAGCTCCTGTCTGGCGGTGCTGGGGCTGATTTTCCTGAACCCTTTGGTTCACCTGCTGGGTGCCACTGATACCATCTTTCCCTACGCCAAAAGCTACATGCGCTATATCCTGATTGGAATGCCGTTTATGGCTACCTCCCTGGTACTCAATAACCAGCTCCGGTTTCAGGGGAACGCCATGTTCGCCATGGTGGGCATTGGGTTTGGGGGCCTGCTGAATATGGTGCTGGACCCTCTGTTTATTTTTTCTCTGAATATGGGGGTTGGAGGAGCCGCTTTAGCCACCATTTTCAGCCAGCTTGTCAGCTTCTGCATCCTGGTGGTGATGGCGGGGAAGGGCAGCGGCATCCCTGTGAGGATTCGCAATTTTGCCCCTTCCAAAGAAATGTACCTGCAAATGGTACGAGGTGGGATTCCATCCCTTTTCCGGCAGGGCTTTGGAAGTGTGGCTACCGCCGCCCTGAACCATTGCGCCGGCCCTTATGGAGACGCTGCCATCGCTGCTATGTCGGTGGTAACCAGGGTAATGATGTTCGCTCAATCGGTGCTGATTGGATTTGGGCAGGGGTTTCAGCCGGTTTGCGGATTCAATTATGGCGCCCAGCGCTATGACCGTGTCCGGCAGGCCTTTTGGTTCTGCGAGAAGGTGGCCATTGCCCTTTTGGCGATCACCTCCATTGCGGGAATTGTGTTGGCTCCTTGGGTCATCGCGATTTTCCGTGATGACCCGGAGGTTGTGGCGCTGGGGGTGCGGGCGCTGCGCTGGCAGTGCGGCACACTGATTTTTTCCGCTTGGATTGTGCCGGTGAGCATGATGCTGCAAACCATCGGAAAAAGCCGCCCCGCCTCTATTTTAGCGATAGCCAGACAAGGGCTGTTCTTTGTGCCTGCGGTTATATTCCTGACCTGGATGTTTGGGCTGACAGGTTTGATTATCAGCCAGCCGGTAGCGGATATTATTTCTTTTGCCATTGGGGTTCCTATGGGGCTGAGCACCTTGCAGGAGATGAAACAGCAGGAACAGATTTTGGGATTGAACGGTACTTGACGGAATCTCTATGAATGGATACAATAAAGGCGTAGAGCAACCAAACGAAGGAGGGGAAAAGATGGATAATTATGTGATTACCATTGCCCGGGAATATGGCAGCGGCGGTAAGACCATTGGAAAGATGCTGGCTGAGGAATTGGGCATCCATTATTATGATAAGGAACTGATTCGCAAGGCATCCGATGAGAGTGGCATCAGTGAGGCCATGTTCGCCAAGTTGGATGAGCAGCTGGGCCGGAAACCTTTGTTCAAGCTGAGCGGAACCTATACAGGAGAGGTATTGCCCCCGGAAAGCAGCGAGTTTACCTCAGCGCAAAACCTGTTTAATTACCAAGCCAAAGTAATCCGGGATCTGGCTGACACGGAGAGCTGTGTGATTGTGGGGCGGTGTGCAGACTTTATCCTGAGGGACCGTCCCAATGTCCTGAGCCTGTATGTGCATGGCCCCTTTGATTACTGCGTAGAGAAAACCATGGAGCGCCACGCGGGAACTATGAACGCGGAGGAGGCTGCCAAGTTTATCCGTAAGGTGGATAAACAGAGGGCGGCTTATTACAAATATTTCACCGGCCGCAACTGGAAAGACGCGGATAACTATGATTTGTGCATCAATTCCAGCATACTGGGCTGGGATAAGTGTGTCTCCCTGGTAAAAGCCTACTTGGAAATTAAATTAGGATATAAGCTTTCCACTGCCACAAAGGAAAATGAGCCGAAGGCTTAAATGCCAATGAAAAAGGACCCCGTTTTAGCGGGGTCCTTCCGATTTTAGAGCTTGTTTCACCACAAGAGGATGACCATTTACTTCATATGAATCCGCACATACTTATCCTCCCGTATGGACAAGAGGATAAAGGCAACCCCCAGAACAAGATCCAACAGGCTGCCGATGACCGTCAAATGGATAAAAGTTAACTCCATAGGATAGGTCACCTTCATAAAGATCAGGTTAAATACAACACTGATACAAAGCAGCAGATAGAAGCCGCACAATTCCCGGCGGCCTACCGAGCGGATGACTCCTTTACAGGTCAGGGCGACTCCTACCAGGGCCACAATCCCGCTGGAAACATAAACTGGAAGCGGCAGGGTAGAAAGTCCAGAGGACAGCAGGAATATCATTCCAAACACCCTTGAGGTAAATAAAAGAATCATAAGATAAAGCATAACTTTTTTAAGCATGTCAGCCTCCCTTAGAAAAATCAACTCTGGCCGCCTGCAGCAATGTCCTCCTTGTCATTGAAGAAGGTTCAGGAGGAGCGGCAATACAAATTTTGTTGGAAACGGCAGCACGGCTGATTTCTTCCACATGTATGTAATATGGGTCTTATTATACGGAATAAGGGTGACTTCTGTCAAGTTTCCCCTGGAAAAGGAACAAAGGCGGACTCAGGAAGATTTGGAGCCATCTTAAAAGGCTTTGGGCAGCGCAGGTGAAATTCAGCTGCGGCGTCCAGGGGTTTTCCACAGCTTTTCCAGAAGATGGGACAGGTCATCCTCTGGATTGCGGGTATAGGACACCCCAAAAAAGTGCCCACAGAGCAGATAGACCATATAACATTCCGTGTTAGGAGGGAGATTCTGGAGAGGAAGGGTTTAACAGTGTACCCATCCGGTCGTAATTTCCGGTGAGCAGCGCCACCACCCCTTTATAGAAAAGGGCCGGGTCACGCAGAAAATGAGTTTCCATCTGATGGCAGGTGTTGACATCAGGCAGCAGGATGGTCAATGACAGCAGGTCGCTGCCCACATCTTTAATAGTAAGGGTCAGCTGGTAGCCATCGTCTACCCGTTGTACAGAGGTGCGGTTTTGGGATTTATATTCCCGAAGGGTCAGCGCTCGCTGGACAGCGGCCACTGCCTTTTCTCTCAAGGCCAGAGGCAGGTCATTAGCGAAGGCCTCTACCGCACTGATTCCCACAGGAGTCACTTCATAAAGGCTTTCCTCGTTTTCCACAGGAACCAGTTGGATATGGCCGCTGTGTACCAAGCTGGAAGCGGCGCTGGCCACCTCAAAATAATTTCCAATACCTTCTTCCACAAAAATCTCAATCAGGGTGGAGGCGGGAATGGGTTTTCCAGCTTCTTTCAAGAGGTAGCAGATCATGACCTTAATTTCATAGTCCATGGTTAATCCACCAGGCGCCACACCGGCGCGGAATACATCGTTCATGCGAACCCCCCATTTCTGGTGAAGAATAGACTGCCTTCTTTATCATACATGATTTCTGCGAAAATTGCAAAATAAGTTTACGGATTGGTCACAGATGGGCAGACCCCCTGTGATAAACTGGTTTGTAGAAAAGACAAGAAAAGGGCGATTCATGTGGGACAAGGTATATCAGGCAAAAAATGGATTACACTGGTGGCGGGGCTTTTGGCCCTGCTGGCCGTGGGATGGTTCATCTGGCGCTTTATGCCTTTTTTCAACTCTTTAATGGACCCTCAGTTCCGGGTGAAGATTCAGGAGTGGATCGATTCTGTTGGGTATTGGGGGCTTTTATTTCTGCTGTGTTTGCAGGTGCTGCAAATTATTGTGGCTTTTATTCCAGGAGAACCGGTGGAATTGTTGGCGGGTTTGCTCTATGGAACATGGGGAGGCTTAGCGGTTTGCCTGTTTGGAGTGGTAATAGGGGAGGCGGCAGTCTTTGGGTTTAGCCGCAGGTTCGGACATAAACTGCATGAGAAGCTGTTCAGCAAGAAAAAGCTGGAGGAGTACCGGTTCCTGAATACGACCGAAAAGGTGGAAACCGTAGTGTTCTTGTTGTTCCTGATTCCAGGGACTCCAAAAGATTTACTGACCTATCTTGTGGGAATCACCCCCATACAGATGAAGGCTTTTTTGATTTTATCCACTTTGGCCAGAATCCCTTCCGTTGTAACCTCTACCTGGATGGGCTCTACCGTGAGCCAAGGCCAATGGGGTATGACAGGCATTGTATTTTTATTGACAGCGGCCATTGGAATCCTGGGAATTTTTCTAAAAGACCAGCTTATGAACATGTTTCAGCGTCCCAAAAAATAAATTGAAAAAAATTTAAAAAAACACTTGCATTTTGTTTTAAATGGGTGTATAATAACTATCGTTGCAGCGAGAGAGCTGTGAAAATATCTTCCATGGAGATGTCGCCTAGTTGGTCGAGGGCGCACGACTGGAAATCGTGTAGGGGTCAAAAGCTCCTCGAGAGTTCGAATCTCTCCATCTCCGCCATATATAAAAGTCTATCGGATGCGTGTAAAAGCGCATCCGATAGACTTTTTCTGGGGTTTTTTGACCTCGATTTCAGCCCAAAAACAAAAGATCGGCTAACCATTTTTTCGGGAACGGTAGAGATTTGAACCGATGCGCTTTCTGAAAAAGCATGGTGCCCTTTTTGATTTTTTATATTTCGAAAAGGGCACCTTTTTTCATTTCCAGAATTCAAAAAGGGCGCCGGAATTTCGTAAAGAGTTCCGGCGCTCTTTTTGCGTTTGGAGAAGAACAGGAGGAATACAAATGGCGAAAAATCAAAAACACGAAAAAGGAAGGAGTGGCTGGGCAGAAGTTCCAATCCCAACCCGATGTGCCGCAGGCGCTGTCAGCGAAAAGCAGACAGGTGCCTACCATTTTATATTTCTGCTGTTGGAGTGGACTTACCATCAATGCGATTTGCTCAATGAATCCTTCCAGTGTTGATAGGGAATCTTGAAAAAGAAAGCAAGACGGATACTCAAGTTCATTTAAAATGGATTTGTAGAGGCGTTTTGGTTCCTCAGCAATTAAAATTTACTCCCCACTCTGAATTTTGACTTTGGATATAAGATCCGAATACGATGTTATTTTATAGAAAACGGAAGCAATCAATCAGCGTCTGTGGTATACTTGTTATAAGCAGAAAGGTGGCGGGAGGTTATGTACAATCATCAATTAGAAACTTTTATTCAGGTGGCAGATGCCGGCAGCTTTAATAAAGCGGCAGCAGAGGCTTTCATTACTCCTACAGCCATCATCAAGCAGATCAATCTGCTGGAAGACAGTTTAGGGATCAAACTGTTTCAACGGAGTCACCGGGGACTTACTTTGACAAAAGCTGGGATTTCCCTGTATAACGATGCGCGGTATATCATCCAGTATTGCCGGGATTCGGTGACACGGGCGAAAAACGCCATGCAGGAGGATGCCGCGGTTATTCGCATTGGAACCTCGCCCATCACGCCTG
>CALWZG010000012.1 GCA_944385965.1 uncultured Anaerotruncus sp. | reverse complement strand
AGCTGTACAATCTTCTCGGACATGGTTTGCTGTCTCCTTTCGAATGGTGGTGTCGCAACTTCATTCTACCAGAGATCTGCAAACCATGTCCCTTTTTGTTTTTGCGAAACTTATTCTACCTTATCCTTTATCTTGATAGCGTGAATAAAAACTATCTCTATCGTTATAGTGATGTTCCATCAAATTAGGACGAATATCATCTCTCACGGATAGAATCAATTCTTTTGAAGCGTTGTTGTCAACTAATGACATCAAAGCAAGGGCATATCCGGCGTATAAACCCGCCAGGTAGCCGTCTTGATGTAAGTTGTCGACTAAAAATTTATCGGGTAATCCGGCATATCCTTTGGGAACAAGTCCTTTTTCTGCAAGGATGGATGACCATATAGATAGAATTTCGTCTTTATTACTTTTGCTAAATAGCTTTTCGAAGTCAATGTCCTCAACTTTTCCCCTTATAAATTCGAAAAAACGATTAAGAAGCAAATTGCAGGTACTTAGCATTTCTTGATTAGCTTGACTTTTCAAACCATCAGCCAATCCGTCACCCAATTTTACATTGCTTTTATCTTCCAACATTTTGACGTCCCTCCATTCACTCTTTGGTTGTTTCCTGTTTCAGGTAGTTTACCAGTAGATTACTAAGCCCTGGTGAGGGCACATTTGTTGACTGTGGTACCCTATCAAACTCCGGGTAGCGGTAGCACCACTTGTCATAGTCCTCTTTGAAGATTTCACCCGCCTCCAGCATGGCTGCGACCTGCTGCCAAGAACAGAGCATCTTGTGCAGTCGGGCGGCATCCTTGTTCTTCTGCACATCTACTTTCAAGCAAACTTCTCCGGGAAACCCAGCGTCATACCAAGATATTTGTGTATCATCTCCCGCAGAAAACAGAAAAAGTGAATCTGTTCGCCAATCGCCATATTATCCCCCCATTGTTGGTTGTCCTTGGAAAAAGCGTAGCAGAAATGCTTATGAAAATCAAGAAAACACTAAACAATTTTATTTAATTTATTTTGTGTGCTCTGGTTGGCATAAGTTGTTATGTTTAGTGTAATGACAGTATACTAAGTATATTTGCTTAAAATCAATAAATAAAAAAGAACTGCCACAATTTTTAGTTGTACATCCGAGAAAAAAGTATGGACGAAAATCAGGAGATGTTTATGGAACTCAACATCCAGCTACAGCAACCATCAACGAGGAAAGGAAGGTATTTTTAATACAGACACAGAGCTTCTTGCATATGGAGGAAGATGCCCAGAAACTGGGTATCTCCTAATAACAGCTGAAATCGGAATACACAAAGAAGATGGTTATAAAATCTACCTTTGAAGAACTGGGTGGATATATAGGCGATTATCTCATCCCAAACATATAACACTGTAAAAGTACCTCTTTCCAAGTATTGTTGAAAACCATCTGATACTCACTTTTTCGGATGACCTCTAGACACACTTCAGAGATAAGCAGAAGATAATGAGTTTTTCACAGACAGGTTCAATGGAGAGTTATGTATTATTATCTGCAAAAACGTAATTTAGGAACTCCTCTTGTGATGATTGTTTCTCCAGAATCTTGTTGCAATTCTTATGGAGGAAAACTTTCCAGTAAAATCCTTTGCTATTTTATTCTTGGCCAAATAGGTACACCAGCATTATTTCATAAAATCTCCGAAACTCTTTACAAATTCCTCCAAAAAGACTATAATAAGACCCGATAACAATTGAAAATCGCCGCACAGGGGCGCTGGCGGAAAGCCGGCTGAGATCTGGACATAATCCTGTCCTTGTCCCTTTAACCTGATCTGGGTAATGCCAGCGTAGGAAGTGTCCGCATACTCTTTTACGCCGCAGATACCTGCGGCGTTTTTTCATAAAAAGGAGTGTAAATTTCATGCAAAGAACAAATACCCAAAAATTGGTACATTGCGCGGTTATGGCGGCTCTGGCACTGGTACTATCCATGATTAAGCTGTTCCATCTTCCCAATGGAGGCTCTATCACCCCCGCCAGCATGGCGCCCATCATCCTGATCGCTTTGATGTATGGTTCTAAATGGGGACTATTTACCTCGGTGGCCTATTCCATACTTCAAATGGTGGAAGGCTTCTATCCCCCACCGGTACAGACCTTCGGAAATTTCGTTTTGGTCATCCTGTTGGATTATGTTTTGGCTTTCGGCGCCCTGGGGCTGGCAGGACTGTTCGCTAAACCCTTCGGAAAACATCAATGGCTGGGTGGGGTAGTGGCCACCATTTTGGTCATCTTCTGCCGTTTCTTTTGCAGTTTTCTCTCTGGCATCATCATCTGGGGTATTTACGCCCCGGAGGGAACCCCTGTCTGGATTTATTCTTTAGGGGTCAACGGCACCGTTATGGTGGGTGAAATGATAACCACCGGAATTGTGATGGCTGTATTGTTGAGATTCCTGCCTTTGAATAAAATGAAAGCCCATTAAAAAGTAGCGAAAGGGGGCGTCAGCGGTTCAACTGCTGACGCCCCCTTTATGTGTATGTATTCAGAGCTTACTCTTTGGATTTGATGTACTCATCAATGGCTTCGGCGGCGGTTTTCCCTGCTCCCATAGCCAAAATTACCGTGGCAGCTCCTGTCACAGCGTCTCCGCCAGCGTAGACACCCTCTTTGGTAGTAGCGCCGTTTTCCTGAGCAATGAGACAGCCATGCTTATTGGCCTCCAGCCCTGGAGTTGTGGAACGAATCAGAGGATTGGGGCTGGTACCGATGGACATAATCACTGTATCCACTTCCATGGTAAACTCGCTGCCTTCCTTCACAATAGGGCGGCGGCGGCCAGAAGCGTCTGGCTCTCCCAATTCCATCTCCACACACTCCATCGCCTGAACCCGGCCGTTTTCATCCCCGATAATCCGTGTGGGATTATTCAGCAGCTTGAATACAATGCCTTCCTCCATAGCGTGGTGAACTTCCTCGGCTCTGGCGGGAAGCTCCTCCATAGAACGGCGATACACAATATAGACCTGCTCGGCACCCATGCGTTTGGCACAGCGGGCCGCGTCCATGGCCACGTTTCCACCGCCTATCACCGCCACCGCTTTGGAACGGGCAATTGGGGTGTCGTATCCCTCTTTATAGGCTTTCATCAGGTTAATACGGGTCAGATACTCATTGGCGGAATAAACCCCCAGCAAGTCCTCCCCTGGGATTCCCATAAAGCTGGGCAGACCAGCTCCAGAGCCAATGAACACCGCCTCATAGCCTTGCTCAAACAGCTCATCAATGGATTCCACCCGACCAATAATCCAGTCGGTTTTAATCTCCACACCCATCTGCTCCAGCTTACCTACCTCAGCGGCTACAATATCCTTGGGCAGACGGAATTCCGGGATACCATAAATCAGCACTCCGCCCGCGGCGTGGAGCGCCTCGTAAACGGTGACCTGATACCCCATCTTCGCCAAGTCTCCAGCACAGGTAAGGCCAGCCGGTCCAGCCCCCACAATGGCTACCTTATGTCCATTTCCAGCGGGCTTTTCCACCTTGCTATCACCGTTGTGCATCTGCCAATCCGCTACAAACCGCTCCAACCGGCCAATTCCCACCGGTTCTCCCTTGATGCCCCGGACACATTTACCCTCACACTGGGTCTCCTGGGGGCACACCCGGCCGCATACTGCCGGCAGGGCGTTGGTCAAGGCGATTTCCTGGTAGGCGCCCGCAAAATCACCGGCCGCTACCTTGGCGATAAACTCAGGGATATGCACATTCACAGGACATCCGCTGACGCAGGGCTTATGCTTGCAGCCTAAGCAGCGGGAAGCTTCCTCCATCGCCATTTCAGCGGTATACCCCTCCGCTACCTCAGCGAAATTTTTATTGCGTACATCCGGCGCCTGTTCCGGCATTGGTACCTTCTTCAACGCCATATTAGCCATGTCGTTTCCCTCCCGTCAGATGGCAGACGTGTTCCCGCGCCTGGCCCTCCTGCTCTTTATAAAATGTGTTCCGGTGCATCAGTTCGTCAAAATCCACCTCATGGCCATCAAAATCCGGGCCATCCACGCAGGCGAATTTCATCTTGCCCCCCACCTTTACCCGGCATCCTCCGCACATGCCGGTGCCATCCACCATAATGGGATTCAGGCTCACCAACGTTTTAATGTTGTGAGGTTTGGTGGTAGCAGCCACAAACTTCATCATAATCACCGGTCCAATGGCGATGACCAAATCATACTGGTTGCCGACGTCAATCAGCTCCTGCAATTTGTTGGTTACCAGCCCTTTTTCTCCATAGGAACCGTCATCGGTCATAATATAAAGATGGTCGGTAACCGCCTTCATTTCTTCCTCCAGGATAACGATATCCTTGGAGCGGAAGCCGGCAATCATATCCACCTGAAGGCCCGCGTTATGCAGGGCTTTCGCCTGGGGATAGGCAATGGCGTTGCCCACACCGCCGCCAATGACGCAAACCCGCTTCACATCCGGGTCCACATGGGTAGGAACCCCCAAAGGTCCCACAAAATCCAGAATGCTGTCTCCCACATTTAAATCATTGAGAAGTTTGGTAGACGCTCCCACAATTTGGAAAATAATGGTCACCGTGCCCTTTTCCCTATCATAGTCGGCAATGGTCAAAGGAACCCGTTCGCCCTGTTCGTCCACCCGGAAGATGATAAACTGTCCTGCTTTCGCCTTTTTGGCGATATGGGGCGCTTCCACTTCCATCAAGGTGACAGTGCTGTTCAAAGCCCGCTTGTTTACAATCTTATACATGCGCTCACTCCTTTAATGCCAGGCGCCCCCGGCGTATACGTCTTTATTATAACAGGGTTTTTGGGGAATTCAATACAGAATCCTCAAAAAGCAAAAATATTTTTTAGAATATCTTAATTTTTTTGTGATTAATCACTGGTCACCGTAATCTTAATCCGTTTCTCTGCTTTGCCGTCATCATAAGCGGTAGCCACCAGGTAACAGCTGCCCTTTTTCAAGCCCTCTACCTTCACCACATTTTCATCATCGGTGGGATAGATTTCCAAAATTTCATCATCGGTAGCTTTCCACTTCACCCCGGTATCTTCCGCGTAATTAGGGGTCACCTTGGCCTCAAAAACCTCCCGGGTGCCCTTTTTGATGGTACTGGGCCCATCAATCTCAATGGATTCCACCAGCACACCGTCCTGATGCTCTACCTCCTCATCCTCCTCTTCATCATCGTCATCGTCCTCTTTCTTTTTACCAGTTCCCACCTTGATTTCAAAGGTATCCTTTACACCGCTTTCATCATAAGCGGTGGCTGTGATGGTAACTGTGCCATCCTGGAGTCCTTCCACCTTGATTTTCTGCTCATCCTTTTCCCCATTGCTCTTGTACACTGGGGTCAGGTTCACCACATCCTTGTCACTGGTGGTCCACTTCACGCCGGGGTCCTCCGCGTTATAGGGGGTAACCTCCGCTTCCAGGGTGATACGGGTATCCACCTCCAGAGTATTCTCACCAGTGATGACAATTTTTTGGACTAGGCCTCCTGAATTGTCCCGTTTACCCACGGTTACCTCACACTCGGCGGTATACTCTCCATCTTCGGTGGTAACGGTGATGGTGGTTTCCCCTTCCGCTATGGCGGTTACTTTACCGGAGGAGTTGACCTTCGCTACCTCTGTGTCATCCGATTCCCAGCTCACCTTTTTATTGGAGGCGCTGCTGGGTTTTACGGTGGCTTTCAGTACAAAGGTGTCATCCACACCCAGTTCCAGTTCCTCATAATTCAAGCTGACACCGGTTACCTCCTGACTGCCGCTTCCTCCATCCACGTTGACCTCACATTCCGCTGAGGCTCCATTGGACAGAGAAGCGATGACATAGGTGGTTCCTGGTCCTTGGGCGGTCACCTTACCGGACGAATTGACGGTAGCCACCGACTCATCTTCCGCTTCCCAGTAAATATCCTCGTCCTCAGGGGCCTGAGCCTCCAAAGCGTAGGTCTCCCCGGTTTTCAGGTCGATAGAGGTTTTGTTCAGAGAGATTTCCGCTTCCTCCTGGTCCGCTTCTTCCTCCTCCTCAGCCTCAGATTCTTCCTCCTCGTCCTCATCATCCTCATCCGGCACATATCCAGCGCCCACTCCCGCTAAATAGCTGTTGATAGCGGAGGCGATACCACTGGCGATTTTGGTTTGATACTTGGAGTTAATCAGCTTGGTGTATTCCTCCTCATTTGAGATAAAGCCCAACTCCGCCAAGACACAGGGGAACTGAGATTCTCTGGTCATGTAATACAATCCCGATTTGGCTCCACGATTCTCTGTGCCCAACGCCGAAGCCACATTGGCGGAAATATTGGCCGCCAGCTGTTTCTGGAAGGAATAGAAATAGTAAACCTCCGTTCCCTTGGGGGAAGATTTTGCATTGGTGTTGCTGTGAACACTGACCAGCACATGGGGATTAAAGGCTCTGGCCGCCGCTAAGCGGGAAGCCATAGTGCTTCCAGGAGTCAGCATCAGTACGCTGGCGCCCTGGGATTTCAGTTCACTGACCAGCTTCTGGGACACCGCCAGATTGATGTCCGCCTCATCCTTTCCAGGATAGAAGCCCAAAGCTCCTGGATCATTTCCGCCATGACCAGGGTCTACCACCACTCTGGCCCCTGACAAAGAGCCTGGAGAGTTGTTAAACCGCAGCACCAGCCGGTTATTGTCATCATAGTAAGCCTTATATCCCATAAAGCCCCCTGACCGCTTCAGGGTCAAGGTCATGTTGGAGCCGCTCCATGTGGCCGACTTAAACAGGGAATTGCTGTCGTCGCAGTCCCCCGGTGTTTTGGCGGTGTACTGGAATTTAAACACCAGCTTGCTGCCATCATAGGAAACTGTATATGGGATTTTACTGCCTGTATTCAGGGTCACATCGGTAAACTGGCCGGAAGATTTGATGCTCATGGAGGAAATTTCGTTGTTGTCCGGCATCTGTCCCCCAGTGGTAATATCCTTGGAATAGACCCGCACCCCAGACTGCAATTTCCAATAGGTATAGGTTTTGGTACCATTTTTATACACAATCTCGCTTCCATAAGCCCGGTCCACCGTTCCTTTGGGAAGCGGGAAATAGTTGGGGTCAGAGTTGTCGTTCAGGGTGGATACCGGGAAGGTTTCGGCCTGGTCAGCGGTCACATGGACCACAACCCCATCCCCCATTTCAGCCTTCTTGTTCACCGTTACAGAGGCGCCCTCCAAGGTCATGCTGTGCCCATCGGACATAGTGGCGGTCACCCTGATGGTTCCCAGGCTGGCAGCGGTTTGGGAAGCGGTAGGGGCGGTAAACACCCCTGTATAAAGCTGGTATCCAGACTCTCTGTCCACCGAGTCGTCCTCTACGCTGGAAGGATTCAAGGTCACCTGCTGCCCTCCAATGGAGGCCACTACCGTGGAATTCTGATAGGCCAGGGCGGTGATGGTAACAGTAGTATCTCCATCCACGCTGATTTTTCCCGTAGGCTGAACCTCTTTCAGCACAATGATTTCCCGGGTAATGTTGTATGTAAAGGTTTTATTCTTATGGGCGAAGGTAAAGGTGTTCAGCCCTTCCTTCAAATCCTCCGTAATGGTAAAATAGCCGCTTTCGTTTCTGGGGATTTCTTCCCCATTCATGGTCACCTTTTCCCTGGGGTCAGAGGCACCCTGGAAGGTCACATTCGGCTCTTTGGTGGTATAGGTCAGCTGTGCCGGCTTGGAAATAGACAGCTGCTGAAGCACATAGGTTTCATCAATCTCATCATTCATATATTGGACCAAGGTTGTGGTAGTTCCTCCCACATCCTGCGCCAGAGCCGCCAAAGAGTGGAAAACGCTTCCGCTTCCCACTTCCAGGTCCCCCAAGTCGATGACCTGCTTGGTCAGCTGCTCCATGACCTGCCAACCATAGGCCTCCACTCCCAACCGCTCATTGGCGTGCATAGTATAGAGGGTAACCCCAGCCTCATCCGCCACCTGTTTCCACCAGCTGGCCACCGTGCGGAAAGGCGCCAGCGGGTCGGTAGTGGAATCAAAGTTCTCCACCATCACAAAGTCAAATTTCCCGCTTTCCACCATAGCTTTGGTGTCCGCATTGCCGGTTCCCAGGGAGGTATAGCTGGCGGAGGTATCGCTTCCGTCCGTATCCGCCGATTGATTCTCCCAAACAGCGGATACCACCAGACCCACCTGGGTACCAGGCGCCCGCTGCCTTACAGCGGCGGCGGCAGTCTCCACCAAGGCGGTGGGAACCTGTTTGAGATAACGCTCATATCCCATACCGCCCCCATATTGCTTGTAAGCGCTGTACGCGGCGGCGCTGGAAGGATTGTCGTAATTTTGCAGCAGGATTCCATCCACCTCATATTGCTCAGCGAAATCCCCCACCGCCTGGGCGATTTGGTCCAGGGTCTCCCCATCGGCGGAAACCGCCTTCTGTGGATTTCCCCCAGCATCCATCAAATCGCTCACATCGTAAGTGGCGTAGACATACAGCCCCGACTCTCTGGCTTTGGTCACCAGATAATCCACACAATCCAGGTCCACCTGAGCCATAGGCAGCAAATCGCTGTCAAAAAGCACCTGGTCATTGTACTTGGTGTCAATAATGATACTGTTCATGGTCAGCTCTTCCGCCTTGGCGATGGCAGCGTCCAACTGAGCCGCCACGGTTGGGCCGGTGGTATCGCTGGTGGTGAGGAAATCCCGTCCAGCAGCGATGACGACCCCCCGCATCTGGTCAGGTACATTATAGAAGATAGGCTGGTCCTGCTGAGATTCCTCCTCAGAGGTATCTTCCTCCGGCAAATCCTCTTCCGGAACCTTCTCTTCATCTTCCTCAGAGGTGTCTCCCTGGGATTCTTCCTCCTGAGACTCCTCTGAAGATTCCTGAGACTCACTTTGCTCCTCTGATTGGTCTGTGTCTTCCTTCTCATCGGGAGCGCTTTCCTGAGAGGATTCCTGTGACTCTATTTCTTCTGATACCGCTGGAACATCCGCGTCGGCATAAGGGTCCTGTTTGAGCAGGGCCAAAGTTCCCCCTAAAATTGTAATCAGCGCAAAGCTGACCCCCAAAATCAGGGCCATCATATTTCGGTTAGGCATTTTGTTGGTCACTGGGTATCCTCCCCGACGGCACTCCGTCCTGTCTTTTCACGTCTTGAACACGCCCGCAGCCCGCCGGGAAAATCCCGCCGGGCTGTGGTGCTTCTCTTAAAAAATCTCTTTTAAATTTTCCACTTCCTGCCGCATCTGGCTGGAAGGATTCACAAACAGGGAATCATAGCTGTAAAGGGCCACCCCACCATAATGGCTGGCTTCCCGGGAGGTTTCCACCATCCGGGCCAAAATATCATCTGTATTCAGCCACTCATCCTTTCCCGCTCCCGCCCACTGGTCCTGGGCACCTACTTTATAGGCAGCGATACCCACATACAGTTTGATGCTGGGAACCTTAATCATCTGATTCCATTTCTCCACCGTCTGAGCGAAGGGATAGGCGGTATTCTCAAAGCCAAAATAAATCTGTGGGCAGATGTAGTCCACATAGCCGGGATTGGCCAGCCATTTAGCTACATCAATAAACTGTCCATCATAATTATTCTTAGTATTCCCCTGAGGACTGATTCCAAAGACGCAATTGGGGTCTATGGCCTTGATGGCGGCGTAGACCTCCCGCACCAAGATATTCACATTTTCCCGTCTCCAATCCGCTTGGGACAAACTGCTGTTGCTGGCTTGGTAGGTGTCGCTGTCAAAGGACATATCTGTGGTGGGATAGAAATAATCATCAAAATGGATTCCATCCACTTGGTAATTGGTTACAATCTCTTTCACTCCATTGAGAATCAGCTTGCGAGCTTCCGCACTGCCTGGATTGTAATAAATGCCTCCATTCCATTGGATAGCACCGCCGGACTCCAACAAATCCCAAGCAGGGTTATCGCTGGACATAGGCTTTCCGGTGGCGGCCGCCGCCCGAATCCGGTAGGGGTTCAGCCACGCCTCAATCCGCAGCCCATGCTGATGAGCAAGCTGGCACATAATTTCCAAGGGGTCATAACCTGGGTCCTGTCCCTCGGTTCCGGTCAGGACATAGGACCAGGGAAAATACTCGGAGGGATACAAGGCGTCTCCAAAGGGACGCACCTGGACAAATACTGTATTGCCGCCCAAATCCTTTATATTTTGGAAGGCTGCATCCATATTGGCGGTAAATTGAGCCTGGGTCTTATTTTTTGCCAGAGAATCCATGCTCAAATAGGAAATCCACACACCCCGCACCTCTTCCTGAGGGGGCTGGGCGTCATAAACAGGCTGGGGCTCCTCCGCAGGCTGGGGTTCCTGCTCCACTACAATCACATTCCCCGGTCTGGAGGAAACAGACTGAGTCTGCGCCACATTCTCCTCATTCTCGGTGGTCTGAAGGGTTTGGGCGGTTTCAGGGGCGGTCTCCTCAGGGGATTGGCTGGGCTCCTCCTTTTCCTCAGGAGCCTGTGAGGAACTGGAACTGATTTCCGATTCCGCCTTCTGAGAAGTCTGAGCCTCCGGTTTGGAAATTTCTTCTTGTTCTGAGGAAGCTTCCGAGGATTCCTCCTCCGAGCTTTCCGGCAGGTGGTCAGGCATGGAAGTTTCGCTTCCATAAACCGTCTGAATTTCCGGTCTGGAAAGCACAGGCTCCACCACCGAACTGACCATATGGATGGTTTCATCCACGGTCACCCGACTGTCACAGCCTGGAAAAACGGTCAAAACCAACGCTGTCAAAAGGATGGTTAAAGCTTTTTTCATCATCAAAATCCCTTTCTGGGTAACGGCGATGCGACTTGATTCTACCGCCGGATTCCCTCTAATTTTACACGTTTCCCTTTCCCCGGTCAATAGGTTGGGGATACTTCCCAGCCCAGCCTGTTGACTTTTACGGAAAATAGACTACAATAGCAACTATTCCAATGATTTTAGGGAGGGAGCCCATTGTTCTTTATAGGTATATTCGGAACCGGACAGAAAGTAGTACCAGAAAACAGTCTCCCCACGCTGCGGTGTCCTGTATGTAAGCAGGAGGTTCAGATGAGCCTCTGCCGCAAATATGACTATTTTCATGCTTTTTTCATTCCATTGGTAAAATATGGAGCAGTTTATTGGGCTACTTGCCCCAAATGTGCCAGTGTTTTCAGCCTGAGGAAGGAAGTTGGGGACGCTATCCACCAGGGCAAAATGATACCCATTGGGGAACAGGATTTGGAATTGGTACGGAACAACTATCTTCCTTCCTGTCCGGCCTGCGGGGCACCTCAGGTTCCTGGCAGCCTTTTCTGCAACCGATGCGGCGCCAAGCTTTGAGATAAGCTTTTTCCCAGCCTCCGCATGAATCAGCTTTATCCGGCCATACTAAAGCCGGAGGTGAAGTATATGGGAAACTCTTTTCAAACGCCGGACCAGGAAACGCAGGCTTACTTCAACAGCCTGCCCCCAATGGTACAGGAAACCATCAAGCAGACTGGGGTCTCTTTCTCCAGCAAACAGGAATTGGAGCGGTATGCGGCCAATCTGGTGGGCCACAGTTAAAACGTTTTTTCCGTCCCTAAAAAACCAGGGCGGGTGTGTCATTGTGATGCAGAATGACACACCCGCCCTTTTCTCGTTTTTTGTTATTTTAACAATCAGAATTATTCATACCGCAGAGCTTCGATGGGGTCCAGCTTGGCTGCTTTATTAGCGGGATAGTAGCCAAAAAAGATTCCAATTGCCATAGAAAAGCCCACAGCAATCAAAATTGCGGGAACCGAAGGTGTGCCAGGCACTTTCAGCAGAGCTGAGCCCAAAAGCCCTACGGTGGTTCCCAACAGTACCCCGATTATCCCACCAATCATGCAGATAATCATGGATTCCACGATGAATTGAATGCGTATGGCGGAATTTTTCGCCCCCAGAGCCTTTCGGGTACCAATTTCCCTGGTGCGCTCCGTCACCGATACCAGCATGATATTCATAACCCCAATTCCTCCTACCAGCAGCGAAATAGCGGCAATCACTGAAATGGCGGTCTGGATGGTGGACATCATGCTGGTCATACTGCCAATCATGCTGTCCATACTCTGGGCGCTAATCTGATAGTAAGGGTTGGAGCGGTAAAACCGCTTGTTAAAAAAGTCTTCTGTCTGCTGGGCAAAAAGCTGACTGTCTGTTACTGTGCTGTTGGCCCGGATTTGAACTTGATAATATCCCTTCATCCATTCACTGGTATCGGTGCTTCCATCCTGAAGGATGGTGTCGGATACCCCCAATGGAATAAAAATCGTGGTACTGGTATCTCCTGTCATAGTGGCTGCGAATCCGCTGACCTCATATTTGTACACCCCTACCACCATGAAGGTATAGGTTCCTTGGGCCAAACGCAGCTTTACCTCCTGCCCGATGGCCTGCTGAGGGGTCAGTCTGGGGAAAAGGTCCCTCACAAAGCGGTCGGAAAGGACTATCACCCATTTATCTCCATCTACCTCTTGTTCGTTCAGGTCTCTGCCTGCAATGATGTTTATATTTTGAATCCCCAGAGCATTGGCGTTTACTCCTGTCACATTCCCTTTGGCGCTATTGTTTCCATTGAGGGCATCTGCGCTGCCCACACTCTGAGATACGGCCCAGCAGTCTACCTGAGAACCAAACATTTCTAAATACTGGTCAATCATCTCATCCTGTATCAGGTCCTCCTCCTCAAAGCCCCGCCCCCAATTGATATTTCCATACTCATCTGGTTTGCTTTGAACATAAATCTGTATGGAGTTGGCGCCCAAGTCTGCAAATAAATCGCTCACCGAACGGCTCACAGCATTTCCAATTGTCGTGATGGTGATGACCGAGCTGATGCCAATGATGATTCCCAGCATGGTCAGCAGCGCCCGCATCTTATTGGCGCGCAATCCACTGAGGGCCAGGAGGATATTCTCTTTCAGATACATAAGGATTTTCCCTCCTCTTCCCGAATCACACGCCCATCGCTGATGGTAATAACCCTTTGGGTTTCAAGAGCCAATTCCGGGTTGTGGGTAATCAGCACAATGGTTTTACCTTGCTGATGCAGTCGATGAAAGAGGTCCATCACCAGGCGCCCTGTGCTGGTATCCAATGCGCCTGTGGGCTCATCCGCAAGGATAATGGCGGGGTCGTTGGCCATAGCCCTGGCGATGGCCACCCTTTGTTTCTGACCGCCTGACAGCTCATTGGGCTGATGGCTCATCCGTTCCCCCATTCCAACCTGCTCCAGCAGCCACTTGGCCCTGCGGGTTCTCAGTCCCCTGGGGACCCCTCCGTAAAGCATAGGCAGGGCTACATTGTTTAAAGCGCTGGTGCGGGGAATCAGATTAAAGGTCTGAAAGACAAACCCTATCTTCTGGTTTCGAATATCGGAAAGGAGGTCGTCCGGCACCTCCCCCATTGGAACCCCATCCAAACTATAACTGCCCTCAGTGGGACGGTCCAAAGCTCCAATAATATTCATCAGTGTGGATTTACCAGAGCCGGAAGCACCCACAATGGAAACAAACTCCCCTCGATACACCTGTAAATCAATCCCCTTCAGGATTTCCAGTTCGTTGGGCTGCCCGATGTAAAACCGCTTGTAAATCCCTTTCATATCAATAATAAGGTCTTTATTCTCCATGCCATCACCCCATTGCAGCCATCGCTGGATTGGACAGCTTGATAGGCATACCAGGAGCCAACCCCTCAGCGCTGTTCAAAATGGTCATTCCATCTGCAAGGGTCTCCCCGCTGATTTCCATATAGAAATCCGTTTCCAAGCCTGGGGTTACCGCAATCGGCTGGGCAGTGGTATTCCCCTCCTCATCCGTAACCGCCTGATAAACAATACTCTGTCCATTTTCATCGGTGGCGATCGCCTCCAAGGGAACCGCGTACACATTCTCTTTCCGGTCTCGAATAATATTCAGCCGAACATTCATACCTACACGCAGCCCGCTTTCCGGTGAGGTCAGGGCCACATCACTTTCAAACTCCACTGTGCCTTGGTCCTTCACCTCTCCATTGGCGTCCTTGACCGCAGAAGGGGAAATAGTGGATACTTGGCCTTGGAAAACCTGGTTACCAGTGGCGTCCGACTTAATCTCCGCCGACATTCCCTCTTTTACGGTAAAAATATCGTATTCCTTTATCTTGGTTTTCACCACCAAATTGTCAATATCCTCAATAATAAACATCAAACCGCTGGCGGGCGCTCCCTCCTTGGCATAGACAGCGGTGACGGTTCCTGATATGGGAGCAGTGATTGTGGAATCAGACAGCTCCTTCTGTAACTTTTGCAGACTGTATTGCTCCGCTGTCTGGTCAGAACTGAGCTGGTTCTTTTTAATCGTCTCCTCCAGCTCCTCCAAACGGCGTTGGGCGTTCTGCTGAGCGATATTGCGGTCCTCCAACGCCGCCTCATAAGCCAAACGAGCTTGACGATAGGAGCGGCTGTATGTACTCAAATCCCCACCATATTCGTTATTTCCATCATTCCAATCCCGAACCGCCTGGTCATAGGCCTCCCCCGCCTGCTGCATAGCCTCCTGCAGCTTTTTCTTTTCCTCTTCGGAAACATTGGGGTCATTTTTGACCTTCTCGTAGTCCTTTTCCGCCTGCTCATAGGCGTCCTTCGCCCGACTCAGCTTCTTTTCCAAAGCGTACATCATTTCATCTGCGTGGGCCATCTCATCCTTGCGCTCATTCATGTCCGCCCGCGCTTGACTTAATTCCCTCTGAGCCGATTTCAAAGCCTGCTCAGCGCTGACCACCTGGCTGTCCATATTGTTTTTCAAGTCTTCCACCAGTTGGTCATAATCCCTCTGGCTGATTTCTTCAGTCAGCTGATTGAGCTTGCTGGTTTGATTCATTTGAGTCTGCTGCTGGGCGATGGAAAGTTGAATATCGGTGGTATCCAACTGGGCCAGAAGCTGCCCGGCTTCCACCCGGTCTCCCACCTTCACAGGAACTTGCTCCACCATATTGCCTACCTTAGCGTATACCTGGGCGGAATTGGCGCTTTCCACCACACCATTTAAATTAACGGTACTGGAAAGGGTCTGCCGGGTAAGCTGGGTTCCTGCCATCATTGGCAGCTGGGGCGGACGTGTCATAACCTTCAAAACCACCAGTCCTGCCACAATCACCACTCCGCCCAAAATCACCCATCGCTTTATATGCCGCTTTTTTGTATAGTGAGCTGGGTCCTTCTTGGGAAGCATTGGCTCTGGAGAAGTTTCTGGTAAAGTCTGTATGGCCTGCTGTTCCACAATTTGGCTCATTTTATATCCGCTCCTTTGTATTGAGTGTATTAGTTCGTTTCATACAGAAAAGAATACCATGTTCACCGGTCTTTGACAATAGGATGGAGCAATTTTTCACAAATTCTTCACAAGAATTTCCATCCTTATTTAAAACGACCAAAGAGGAATCAAAACTTCAATTTTTTTAATTATAATTTCCATATTCATTCCAGAGGATGATTATAACATTTATATGTTTATTTTTCAACATATATAAATATATTTTTTAACTATATTTATCCTATTAAAAATCCGTCATAATAGAAATAGATTTTTATGGAAAGGCACACAGCATCATGGATGAGTTGAAAATTTCCAAACGCACCGAGCCAGTTATGTTTACCATTCGGGTGGACCGTTCTCTTGTAGAATTTTATGACCATTTGGCCCAGGAGACCAATCGGAGCCGCAACGAGGTAATCGCTATGGCTCTTGAGTTCGCTAAGGATAAAATTATCATTGAGGACCCAGAAAAAACTTGAAAGAGAGGACCTGCTTATGGGGTATGATGTCAGTTATCATCCAATCAGCCCAGCTCAGATGAAGCTTTGGTATTTTGACCGTTTGAATGACCCGGACTTTTCCCAAGGGGAAGCTATCGGGAAGAAGGCGGGTATGAAGGATTTTTATATTGAGAAATATAAAGAGACCTTGCGTGCGGCTCAGGGAACAGACCCCCAAGCCTGTTTCGACCTCTCCCACAGCTATTATCTGGCGGTGGTACAGGGCTTTTTTTCCACCTTTTACTACACCCGAGGAACCGCCTTTTCCTTTTTGCTGGAACGCAATCCCCAACTCTCCCGCTACATCCAGCCATGGCCGGAGCTGTGGGAGCCTGCCGGACAGCTTCCCCTCCAGGGACGAATCACGCAAAACTATTCCGGCGGGGTCTTTCTCCCCTATGAAAAGCTCAAACAATTCCGGGAGGATTATGGACAGGACCCCTCTCTGAAAAACATGATGGATGACTTTTATGGAGACAATATCACCGTCTTCGGAAAAGCGGTGGACCAAGCTTTGGAACAGGGGTTGGGCCTGCTGGAAGCCACTGAGGTAGTGGAACCAAACCCCACAAATTTAAACGCCACCATCTGTTATTCCGACCTATTCCATTGTGACAAGGAAGGGGTTTTCATTTTCCAAAAAAACGTTTTGGCTCAAATCGCCCCGCTGGCCCAGGAGCAGAATCTGTCCCCGGAGGAATTCTTATCCCAGTTCCAGTATCAAAAACGGGAAGTTCCGCCGGCAGGTCAGCCAGCCCCTCCCAAACCTTCCCCTTCCCCACAACCTACGAAAAAAAGCTTTTGGCGGAAACTATTTGGAAAATCCTGATAAAAGCCGCAAAAAGGCCCAGCGCCGAAACGCTGGGCCTTTTCGCTTCTATAGGGGGGTGAGGGTGTGAAGATGTCTTTTTCAGGGAACCTTGTCCTTGACTTTAGTATAGCATGGTTCCATGTAAATCACAATAGTTTTTTACAAATTTGTCCATTTTCATTAAATATAAACAAGGAACCTCAGGCATTTTTTGAAGAAAACCAGAATGTACCAGTCTCATTTAATCTGCTTATTGCCGCTTGGCTAAATAAACTACCAGAGTCAGCACCCCGCTGATGACCACCGCCAGAAAGATGGTCAGCCCCGCGAAAAAGGCAAATCTCTTTTTCTCCTGAGGAGAAGTGCTAGCAGAATCGGTTTTGGATGGTTCCGCTGACTCATCTGATGGGGATTCCTGTTCCTCCTGCTGCCGGGATTCCTCCTCCGCCTCAATTTCCACTTCTGGTTCCTCCGGAAGAATGGAAACCCCTTCCTCCAAGCTGGAAGATTCCTCCGTCTGTGAAGCCACTGAGGAGGAGGAAACCGCAGGATAGGATACCTGGTAGTAGGAGGAAGCAGGAGGTGATTGGCTGCTAAGGGGAGGGCAATAAGAAATCGGTGGTGATGAGGACGCAGTGCAGGAGGAACTTTGGGTTTGGGAGGAACTGGCTCCAGAACTTCCATACATTTTCTCTAAGACACTTATGGAGTAGCTGTCCCTGCTGGCGGGAATTACCCCCACCTGGGCACTTGAAATGACCAACTGCTCTCCATCCGAATAACGCAGGCAAAGGGTGGTATTGCCCCGCCGCAGCTCCCGCAGCACATCCGCTGGAACTGAGGTCCTTGTTCCCATATCCACCTGTACCCGTTCCCCGCTTCCCGCCTGCCGGATGGCGGAAATCACCGACCGCCAAAGGCTGGACAGCATGGGGAAACCATCGTCATACACATCGTCCTCTTTTTCAGAGGAGCGCACCAGCTGAAAAGTACCAGTGGACAGGGTGGTAAATCTGGCGTAGCGAATATCCCCATCCCGGTGGATGTCTACTGACAAGCGGCCATCTGGCCCCCGTACATAATAATCATAGGAATTGTTAAAATTATCCGGCAAGCCAACATCCAAAATTACCGGACCATCTAATGACTGATTAGCGGTCATGTAGAATTGCAGCACTGTGCGGCTGCTGGAAGGGTCACGCTGGTCCAGGGTAATTCTCACATCTCCTCCAGCCGCTACCGCCGCTCCATAACTATAACTTTCATTCATTTTCCGGCCAGAGGTAAAGCCGCTGGTATAGATTTTCACATCCTCACTATAATATCTATTATAATAGTCTCCAAGGGTTCGGATAGTAGAATTGGTCAGCCGTTCCTGCTCCCGGCGGCTCAGAGACCGCACAGCCGAGGCCACATATTCCACATCCTCTTTGGACGAGCTGCTGTTCAGGTCGGATACCGCCCTGCGAATGTCGGACGCGGTGGTCAGGCTTCCCCAGGAATCCCATGTTCGCGCAGAGCCTTGCTCCTGAGCCAGCAGAGGTGTCAGGCTGGTCATAAGAACGATTAAGGCCACCATCACCCCACATATTCTTTTGGCAGCCATAAAAACACCCCTCTTTGAACAGGCTTGCAAAAGGTTTTCTCTATCACTATTTAAATTAGTATAGCATGTTCGAAAGATGGATTCAATATGTGCAAAACGTCAGAAAATCATTTTCATTTTCTACTTTCTGCACAAACTAATCTTTTTGTTAATTTGTCCAATCCTATTTTTTATCTGTTTAGACCAAAAGAACTACTTTTCCAAAAAAATATTTATTTTATGCAAATATAAAGGCCATATTTTTATTATAATTGGTTATATTGAATAAGAATCGTTTATTTATTATCTAACAAGATTGGACTTTACACAAAACCGTCCCGGAAGAAATTCCTTGATTCCCAGACAAAAATGGTGTAGGATAATAATAATTGTTTCACCAATGTCAATCTGCACAATTTGAAAGAAACGGTTCACGGGCCGTCATTTTGGAAAGGGGTGACGATATGGAAAAGGAAACAATTCAGGCAATCCGTGAAGCGGAAATGCACGCGGAAAACACGCTGAAAGAGGCCCAGGCACAAAGGGAATCTCTCTTGGAGCGTGCGAAAGCCGAAAGCGGTCAACAGGTGAAATATTTGACCGATGAGGCCAACTCCGCAGCGAAATCCGCTTTGGACGCAGCCCAACAGGAGGGGGAAACCTTGCGTCGTCAGGCGCTGAAGGAGGCGGAACAGCAGATTACGCAGCTTCGGGAAAAAGCCGCTGCAAAGGCTCAGGAAGCTCAGAAGGCCATTCTCGAAATGTTGGTGTAGCTGTTCTGTAATCCCACTACAAAGGAGGTATCCATCTGTATGGCAGTTTTACGGATGCGGCGTGTCAGCATCTGTGCCTTGAAAAAAGACCAAAAGCCAATTCTGGAAGCTCTTCAGCGGCAGGGAATGGTGGAAATCACCAATCTTGACAGCCAGGACAGTGTGTTTCAGAAGGAGGATCTTGGGGAGTCCCGCTCACAAGCGGACCGAAACGCCGGGCTTGGCCTTCAGGCGTTGGAGGTACTGGCTACCTACGCCCCTGCGAAAACCTCTATGCTGGACACATTCGTTGGCCGACAAGCCCTTACCACACAGGAATTCCAGAGTAAGGAAGGACAAATCCAGCAGTCGGAGGAAATCGCCCGCCGCTTAACAGAGCTTTCCCGGTTTATCGCCGAGGGCAAAGGAGAGCTGGTCAAGCTGACTTCCCAAACCGACGCCTTGTCCCCCTGGATGGCACTGGATCTGCCCATGAATTTCCCGGGTACCCGCTCCACCGCCGCTTTTATCGGTTCTTTTGGGGAGGAGCTCACCCTGGAAGGGATTTACTCCAAGGTTGCCCAGGCCGCCCCAGAGCTGGAAGCGGTACACGCCGATTTAATCAGTGTTTCCAAGGACCAGACCTGTGTTTTCTTCCTGGTCCCCAAAAAGGATTCCTCGCGTATGGAGGAGGCGCTGCGTTCCATAGGCTTTATACGGCCCTCCAACCTTTCCTCCGCCACCCCAAAAGAACAAGCGGAGGCCCTGCATCAGAAGATGATCGGGGTAGAGGATTCCATTCAGAAGGCTGTGGACGAAATCACTGCCCTCTCCTCCCACAAAGCCGATTTAGAATTTTTAGTGGACTATTATCGGCTCAAGGAGGAGCGGTACGAGAACGCAGGCCGCATGCTCCAATCCAAACGGACCTTCCTGCTTTCCGGCTATATCCCGGAACGGGACGCTCCCGCATTGGAAAAGGCCCTCACCTCCCGGTTTGACCTCTCTATTGAGTTTGCCGAACCCAGTGAGGAGGAGGATGTGCCCGTAGCCATCCATAACAACAAGTTCGCGGCACCCTTGGAAGGCGTTTTGGAGTCTTACAGTCTCCCATCCAAAGGAGAAATTGACCCCACCTCCATGATGTCCATTTTCTATTATGCGTTGTTCGGTTTAATGCTGTCTGACTTCGGTTATGGAGCGATTCTAGCCCTGGGAACCGGGTTCCTGCTTTTAAAATATAAAAACATGGATGACAGCTGGCGCAAAAACCTTACCATGTTCTTCTACTGCGGTATCTCCACCAGCTTCTGGGGGATTGTATTCAGCAGTTATTTTGGAGATGTGGTAACGGTAGTAAGCCGGACCTTCTTCGGACAAGAAATCGTCATTCCCCCAGCGTGGTTTACCCCTCTGGATGACCCGATGCGCCTGATGGTTTTCTGTATGGCTGTGGGCGTGATTCATCTGTTCACCGGATTGGGCATCCAGCTTTACCAGCATTTGAAAGCTGGACGCTACTATGACGCTTTCGCAAAGGTCATCGTCTGGTATATGCTGGTAGGCGGCCTGATTATTTACGGCCTGTCCACCGACCTGCTGCTGGGCATCCTTCAGGTAAATTTCCGGGTTCCCGCTTCGATAGGAACCATCTTCGCCTGGATTGCTCTGGTGGGTGCCATCGGCATCGTACTCACCGGCGGAGATTCCAAAAATCCGGCTGTCCGGTTCGCCCAAGGGCTGTATGAGCTTTACAACGTAACCGGCTATTTGAGCGATATCCTTTCCTATTCCCGTCTGCTGGCTTTGGGCCTGGCTACCGGCGTTATCGGCTCGGTGGTAAACCAAATGGGCTCCATGGGAGGCGGCGGGCCTCTGGGCGCGATTTTGTTTATCGTGGTGTTCCTGTTTGGACACACCCTGAATTTCGGTATTGAGGTGCTGGGAGCCTATGTTCACTGCAACCGTCTGCAATACGTGGAATTCTTCGGCAAGTTTTACGAGGGCGGCGGGCGTAAATTCCAGCCATTCGCCGCGCATACAAAATATTACAAATTCGAGGAGGACATCCATCATGAATAGTTTGATGAGTAACATGGGTTTGGCATTTGCGATTTTGGGCGCCGCTTTGGCCGCTTGTCTGGCGGGAGCTGGCTCCGCTGTTGGCGTTGGTGTGGCTGGTCAGGCTGCTGCTGGCATCACCACCGAGGACCCCAATAAATTCTCCAAGGCTTTGATTTTGCAGCTGCTCCCCGGTACACAGGGTATTTACGGCTTGATTATCGCGTTCTTCTGCCTGAACCAGGTGGGCCTGGTAGGCGGTACCCCCGCTGACCTGTCCCTGGCCAAAGGCGTTATGTACTTCTGCGCCTGCCTGCCCATGGCCATCGCCGGTCTGGTTTCCGCTATGTACCAAGGCAAGGCTTCCGTGGCCTCCATCAGCATGATTGCCAAACGTCCTGACCAGTTCGGTAAAGCCATGATTTTCCCGGCGATGGTTGAGACCTACGCCATCCTGGCCCTGCTGATCTCCCTGCTGGCCCTCATCGGCGTGGGCGGCGCTAATATCTAAGGGCTTCATAATCAAACAAAGTTAGGAGATTCTGCTATGACGGGATTAGAAAAGATCATAAAGCAGATCCAGGACGAAGCCCAACAATCCGCTCAAGAGATTCTGGCGGAGGGGAAAGCGCAAGCGGAGCGCCTTTCCCAGGAGGCTTTGGAGGATGGCCGCAAGCAGGTACAGGAGATTGAGGCACGTTCCCAAACCGCTGTGCGCAACGCTCAGGCCGCCGCCAAATCCGCCGCTGATCTGACCATCCGCCGGGCGGTGCTGGAAGCCAAACAGGAAATCATCAACCAGGTGATTCAAAAGGCTCAGGATTCTATCTACGCCCTTCCGGATAAGGATTACTTCGACCTGCTTCTGAAAATGGTGTCCAAATTCTCCCTTCCTCAGGCGGGAGAGATTCAGTTCTCCAAAAAGGACCTGGGCCGGATGCCCGCTGGCTTTGAGGAGGCCATCAACACCGCCGCGAAAGGCCCCTTGACCCTTTCCGCCACCCCTTGCGAGATTGATGGCGGTTTTGTGCTGGTTTACGGCGGCGTGGAGGAAAACTGCTCCATTGGAGCCCTGTTTTATGCCGCTCAGGAGAGCCTCCAGGATAAAGCCCAGGCTATTCTGTTCGCTTAAAGCGGGCCTGTGAAGGAGGTAAACCACAATGTCTGATACTTCATTTACCTATGCGGTAGCCCGGGTCCGTTCCAAAGAGCTGGGGCTGCTGTCCAGCCAGAATCTGGAGCAGCTTCTGTCCGCCAAAAGCTATGAGGA
The DNA here is from genome assembly GCA_944385965.1 of uncultured Anaerotruncus sp. Lineage (GTDB taxonomy): Bacteria > Bacillota > Clostridia > Oscillospirales > Ruminococcaceae > Anaerotruncus. The sequence continues at coordinate 9,003 of CALWZG010000012.1, read as the reverse complement.
ATGTTTGCGGCTCCTTCAGGACAAGGGCTGGGGCAGCGCGGACAGCGGCCTGACCGCCGAGGAGATGCTGGCTCAGGAGCGAGAGAAAACCTGGGCTTTGATGCGGGAACTGGTGGACGATATGCACCTGTTCGACGTGTTCCTTTATACCAATGACTACCACAATCTGAAGGCGGCTATTAAGCTGGTCTGCACCCAGGGGGAAGATTTCGGGCTGTTCATCAGCAACGGCTCCATCCCCTACCAGCGGATTCTGGAGGCGGTTCGGGAGAAGGAATACGGCTGGCTGCCCTCGGGCATGGCCCAAGCGGCACAGGAGGCCTACACCACCCTCTCTCAAACACAGGATGGCCAGCTCTGCGACGTGATTGTGGACCGGGCCTGCCTGGACACCATCTATCAAGCCGGGAAGGACTCCCGCAGCGATTTGATTCAGCTCTACGCTGAGCTGACCGTTGCGTCAGCGGATATTAAAACCGCTGTGCGGTGCGCCAATACCGGCAAGCCTCTGGATTTCATCCAAAGGGCTTTGGCTCCCTGCGACACCCTCAGCGTGAGCCGTTTGGCTAAAGCCGCCGCGGAAGGCATGGAATCCATTTGTGATTATCTGAGCGCTACCAACTATGCCGGCGGGGTGGATACCCTGCGCCAATCCCCTTCCGCTTTTGAGCGGTGGCTGGACGACCTGATGATTGAAGCCATCAAGCCTCAGCAGTATCAGGCCTTTGGCATTGGCCCCTTGGCCGCTTATGTGCTGGCCCGGGAAAACGAGATTAAAACGGTGCGGATTATCCTGTCCGGCAAGCTCAATGGCCTGCCTGAGCAGGTGATTCGGGAAAGGATGCGGCAGATGTATGTATAAAATCGCAGTCATGGGTGACCGGGACAGCATTTATGGCTTCGCCGCTTTGGGATTGGAAGTCTTTCCCGTCACCGAACCCGCCCAGGCCGCCAGACAGCTTCGCTCCCTGGCGGAGGGCCAATACGCCGTTATTTATATCACCGAGGCTCTGGCCGCTCAGGTGGAGGCGGAGGTGGACCGCTACCGCGCTTCCCGTCTGCCCGCCATCATCCCCATCCCAGGGGTGGCCGGCAATACTGGCATGGGCATCCTCAACGTGAAAAAATCGGTGGAGCAGGCTGTTGGCTCTGATATTATCTTTAATGGCAACTGAACATCAACGAATTGTAGGTGAAAATAAAAATGAGCAAAGGCACGATTAAAAAAGTCGCCGGCCCTCTGGTTATTGCCACAGGCATGAGGGACGCCAACATGTTTGACGTGGTGCGTGTCTCCAGCCAGCGCCTCATCGGAGAGATTATCGAGATGCATGGCGATGAGGCTTCTGTGCAGGTTTATGAGGAAACCTCCGGCCTTGGACCTGGCGAGCCTGTGGAATCCACCGGCGCCCCCTTGAGCGTGGAGCTTGGGCCTGGCTTGATTTCCAATATCTACGATGGAATCCAGCGTCCGCTGGAGGACATTATGAAAAAAACCGGAAACTCCCTGCATCGCGGTGTAGAGGTTCCGTCCCTGGACCGTCAGGCGGTCTGGCATTTCACCCCTGTAAAATCTGTGGGAGACAGTGTACAGGGCGGTGACATTCTGGGTACCGTCCAGGAGACCCAGGTGGTCCTGCATAAAATTATGGTGCCTGTGGGGGTAGTGGGTAAAATCGCCTCCATGTCTGAGGGTGACTATACAGTAGAGCAGACGGTAGCTGTTATCGAGGACGCCAACGGAGCCAAAATCGAGGTTTCCCTGATGCAGAAATGGCCGGTTCGCCGTGGGCGCCCCTACGCCCAGAAGCTGTCCCCTGACATGCCTCTGGTTACCGGACAGCGGGTTATCGACACCCTGTTCCCCATCGCCAAAGGCGGTGTGGCCGCGGTTCCCGGACCCTTTGGTTCTGGAAAAACAGTAGTTCAGCACCAGCTGGCCAAATGGGCGGCGGCGGATATCGTTGTTTACATCGGCTGCGGTGAGCGGGGCAACGAGATGACCGACGTTCTGAATGAGTTCCCCGAACTGAAAGACCCCAAGACCGGACGTTCCCTGATGGAGCGCACCGTTCTGATTGCAAACACCTCTGATATGCCGGTGGCGGCCCGTGAGGCTTCCATCTATACCGGTATCACCATCGCTGAGTATTTCCGGGATATGGGCTATTCTGTGGCTCTGATGGCGGATTCCACCTCCCGTTGGGCGGAGGCCCTCCGTGAGATGTCTGGCCGTTTGGAAGAGATGCCCGGTGAGGAGGGCTATCCCGCTTATCTGGGAAGCCGTTTGGCTCAGTTCTATGAGCGTGCCGGACGGGTCATCACCTTGGGTGCTGACGGAAGAGAGGGCGCCCTGTCGGTTATCGGCGCGGTTTCCCCTCCTGGCGGTGATATTTCTGAGCCGGTTTCTCAGGCCACCCTGCGTATTGTAAAGGTGTTCTGGAGCCTGGATTCCCAGCTGGCTTATCAGCGTCACTTCCCCGCCATCAACTGGCTGACCAGTTATTCCCTGTATGTGGACACCATGTCCGGCTGGTTCAACTCCAATGTGGAACCGGATTGGATGGAGCTGCGTACCCGGATTATGCGTCTGCTTCAGGATGAGTCGGAGCTGGATGAGATTGTGAAGCTGGTTGGTATTGACGCCCTGTCCCCCTCTGACCGCCTGAAATTGGAGGCTGCCCGTTCCATTCGTGAGGACTTCCTGCATCAGGACGCCTTCCATGAAATCGACACCTACTCCCCCTTGAAGAAACAGTATCTGATGATGCAGCTGATGATGCATTATTATGACCAGTCGGTGGAGGCTTTGGGCAAAAACGGGGTCACTGTGGACGATTTGGTGAAGCTGCCGGTTCGTGAGCGCATCGGCCGTTTCAAATACACCAGCACGGAACAGCTGGACAGCGAGTATCAGGGCATCCTGAAAGCCCTTAGCGATGAGATTGCCGCTTCGGCGAAAAAGGAGGAATTCTGATGCCCAAGGAATATCGTACAATCCAAGAGGTAGCCGGCCCTCTGATGCTGGTTCGTGGGGTTGAGGGAGTCGCCTTTGACGAGTTGGGCGAAATTGAGCTGGCCTCCGGCGAGAAACGCCGCTGCAAGGTTCTGGAGATTAACGGAACAGACGCTTTGGTTCAGCTGTTTGAAAGCTCCACCGGTATCAACCTTTCCAATTCCAAGGTGCGCTTCCTGGGCCGCAGCATGGAGCTGGGGGTTTCTGAGGATATGCTCTCCCGTGTATTTGACGGTCTGGGACGCCCCATCGACAATGGCCCTGAAATCCTGCCGGATAAACGCATGGACATCAACGGCCTGCCCATGAATCCCGCCGCCCGCAATTATCCTCAGGAATTTATCCAGACTGGCGTTTCCGCCATTGATGGATTGAACACCCTGGTCCGTGGCCAGAAGCTGCCTATCTTCTCCGCTTCCGGTCTGCCTCACGCCCAATTGGCGGCTCAGATTGCCCGTCAAGCCAAGGTGCGTGGTACTGACGAGCCTTTCGCGGTAGTATTCGCCGCTATGGGTATCACCTTCGAGGAGTCCAACTACTTCATTGAAAGCTTCCGTGAGAGCGGAGCGCTGGACAGAACGGTTCTGTTCATCAACCTGGCCAATGACCCGGCTGTTGAGCGTATCGCTACCCCTCGTATGGCCCTCACCGCTGCTGAATACCTGGCCTTCGAGAAGAATATGCACGTGCTGGTCATCCTGACGGATATTACTAACTATGCCGACGCTCTGCGTGAGGTATCCGCCGCCCGTAAAGAGGTTCCCGGACGCCGTGGTTATCCTGGTTACATGTATACCGACCTGGCTTCTCTGTATGAGCGTGCCGGACGTCAAAAGGGCAAAAATGGTTCCATCACCATGATTCCCATTCTGACCATGCCTGAGGATGACAAAACCCACCCCATCCCCGACCTGACCGGTTACATCACCGAGGGGCAGATCATCCTCTCCCGTGAGCTGTACCGCAAAAATATCGCGCCGCCTATCGACGTGCTTCCCTCCCTGTCCCGTCTGAAGGATAAGGGAATCGGTAAAGGGAAGACCAGAGCGGACCACGCCAATACCATGAACCAGCTATTTGCCGCTTACGCCCGTGGAAAGGAATGTAAGGAGCTGATGGTGATTCTGGGTGAGGCGGCCCTGACCGATATTGATAAGCTGTACGCCAAATTCGCCGACGAGTTTGAGCTTCAATATGTGTCCCAGGGATATGACACCAACCGGGATATTGAGGAGACCCTGGCCATTGGCTGGAAGCTGCTGAGCATCCTGCCCCGCAGTGAGCTGAAGCGTATCAAGGATGAGTTCTTGGATGAGTATTACGGAAAGTAGGTGAACGGCTTTGGCGAAAAAGCAAGTGAACCCAACCCGTATGGAATTAACCCGCCTGAAACGGAAGCTGGTCACCGCTATTCGGGGGCACAAGCTGCTGAAGGATAAGCGGGATGAGCTGATGCGCCAATTCCTGGACCTGGTTCGGGAAAACAAAGTCCTGCGTGAGAAGGTGGAAGCGGGCATCCAGGCCGCCAACAAAAATTTTGTTCTGGCCAGAGCCGGTATGGCGGATGAGGTACTCAATGTAGCTATGATGGCGCCTTCCCAGCGTGTCTATCTGGAGGCTGGCGAGCGCAATGTTATGAGCGTGGATATTCCCGTTTTTGAATACAAAACCCGCTCTGCGGACGCCAATAACATTTATTCCTACGGATTCGCCTTTACCTCCAGCGATTTGGATGGGGCGGTCAAATCCCTTTCCGATGTTCTGCCGGACCTGCTGAAATTGGCGGAAATCGAAAAGTCCTGCCAACTGATGGCGGCGGAAATCGAAAAAACCCGCCGCCGGGTGAACGCGCTGGAGCATGTTATGATTCCTGAGCTTCAGGAGAATATCAAATACATCACCATGAAGCTGGACGAGAATGAGCGCTCCACGCAAATCCGTCTGATGAAGGTGAAGGATATGATGCTGGAGGAAGCCATTGAGGAGCGCAGAGAGAAAAACGCTAGAGCCACAAGGGTTTCTGGATCTTCTGTGGAAGCGCCACAGGAGATGTAAAAGACGGTTTTACCGTATTTTTACCGCTTCTGCGATGGGACGAAAAAGGAACAGGCGGTATCTCATGGGATTACATGGGATACCGCCTGTCTTTAAATATTGGATACAATCTTGTGATCGGCTATCGGATTTGAATTTCTGCTATACCAACTTTTGAGTTTCCACTACACTCAATTCTAAATTCTAATATTTTTACCCCGTTGATAGGAAAATTAAAATCTTGGGTTGAATCATTTGATGACAAGCTAATAGTTCCTATCTCTGCATCATCACCCCATATAGTGATTTTGGCATCATATACTTGTCCTGCGTCATTTTCACCAAGAGTGCCACTACCACTAAAATCAATGTGCCCAGCTATTCCAGATAATTGTGTATATTTGCCTTCCAAATTGTAAAAGGCAAACGCTGAATAGGAACCATTAAGCATATTGATAACAATATCAGAAGAATTTGAATATATAGCGTGCCGATAACCTTTTCCACTCATTTGTATTGATTCCCTGTTATCTAAAAGCCATAGATTCTCAGCCTTATAGCATTCCACAGTATCAACAAGATATTGAGGGGTAACGTTATTCTTTTTATCCAGCAAGATTTGGCTGTTGGGAACAATTTTTAATGCTTCGTTCACTAAAGATACGGCTCCGTCAAAATCCCCTTGGTCAGCCAGATTTTCAGCCTCTGTAGATACCCCTATTTCATAATTAGATGTGTATTCTTTAAGTAAAGCTACTGCATCTTCATCTTTCTCAGTTATAGAGTTAAGTATGGGAATGGCAACTGCATAGTTACCTGAAGAAGCATATGATTCAGCAAGAGTAATTTTTTCAGAATAGTCAATTTTATCTTGTAAGGAATCAATCTCACTTTGTAAAGCCGTGTTTTCTGCCTCCAATGTAGTATTATCAGCTTTTAAATGCTTTATATCTTGATCAACAGCTTCCAAAGCTTGCTTATAGGACATTTCCTCATCAACGGATTCATAACGTTCCGATAACGCTTTTACAATTTGATATTCAGTAGAACGTTTAGTGTCAAAGTGACAGAAAAGACTGGCGACAATACCTAGCACTGCGACAACAAGAGTAAGTATTTTCCAAATGGCGTGTTCCTTTTGTGGTGACTCTTTCTTTTGCATTATCCATCCCTCCCAAGTTTAATTTATTATTACTTATGGCATAGAAATTAAGTAATACAATTAGAGTCAGTATAATTTTATCATATATGGGGGCAATTTACAATTATAAAATTTAGGCCCAAATGAGGATTATGTATTAATGAGGTGCTATTTGATGCAGGGCAAGCAGCACCTTATTTTTTTAGTTCTTTCAATTTTGCTCCAAAAAGATGAGGGAGTAGTTTTTGAAATAATGCTCCAAAAGGGGTGTTTCAAAAGTTCCAAATAAGTTTATGGGACGCTCCATAGCTCAATAAAGTTTTCCGCTCTGAAAGGTATGGCTTTTGGGACAATGATTTATAGGGCGGTTTTGGAGTTTTGTTTCATCTGCAAATCTAGTTATGAAGGAGCGGCAGCAATATGAAAGTTGGATATGTGCGTATCTCAACACGGGAACAGAACACAGCCCGGCAGGATATTCTTATGGAGCAGTTAGGGGTGGAGCGTGTTTTTACGGACAAGCTAAGCGGCAAAAACACAGAACGCCCAGAACTGCAAAAGATGATGGATTTTGTCCGTGCGGGAGATATGGTAGTCGTGGAGAGTTTTTCACGCTTTGCCAGAAATACCCGTGACCTGCTGGATTTAATAGCGACATTAAAGGAAAAGGGCGTACGGTTTATCAGCCAAAAAGAGACCATTGATACAGATAGTCCAGCCGGAAAGCTGATGCTGACCATCTTCGGTGCTTTGGCGCAGTTTGAACGGGAAACTATCTTAGAACGTCAGGCGGAAGGGATCGCCATAGCGAAAGCTGAAGGGCGCATGACCGGGAGACCTAAGAAAGCAACAGATACATTTGAGCAGGTTTATCAGGACTACAAGGATGGAAAAATAAGCGTTACCAAGGGAGCCAAGAAACTTGGAATTTCCCGGTCTACCTGGTACCGGAAAGCTTATGTTTATGAGCATGAGTACATAAAAAATGATTGAACCAGTAAACCATATAAACAAAGCAAAGGAAGATAGCTTACATAAAATAGGATTATCAATAAGGGTGATAGTAAAACAATTAGAGTGTTCCACTGACATAGTAAAACACAGTTTACAGAAGAAATAACATAGAAATCAGTCGCTTGTACAATCAGACAAAATGATGGCATAACCTTCCAAAAAGTCAAACATAGAAGCTTTCTATCCCCTGCCCGAAAATAGGCAATAAAGGTATCCTCCCCTGCTGCTGCTCCCAGAAATAGGGTTACCAAATTACCAAAAACAGGTTACCAAGTTACCATTTTTTATAGAATAAACGAGGTAACTAACAATCAATTTAAAGCCCAACACTTTTTACCGCAGGATGCATGAATATGAAGATAATCTGGTAATTGATATTTGATGGACAGTTAGAAAAAAAAAGTGGATACATAGTAACCCCCAGCATTTTGAAAGATTTGCAAAGTGGGATTGGGTAAAACCCCAAGGGGATTTTACAGCACCAGCAGTTGCAAATTTTCAGGGATACAGAGGGGTATTTCCAAGGGATACAGTGGGAGGTGATTTGTCTAATTTTAAAAATTCAGAAAATTTGGAAGGAAGTGAGGACGTGTAAAAAAAGAAAAACAGTAAGAAGTATTTTCTAACTGTTTAATGGAAATAAGCCAATAAAAATTTAAATAAGACTTGAAGAAATAAGGGGACAATGGTACAATAGATTGGAAAATAAATGGTAATATAAGACTGTACTTTGATAATAGAATAACATGAATAAAATAGTACAGTATTTTATTTTAAAATGAAAGCTTCATTTTTATATCTGGGTTGATATTTCATTCGCGTCACTATTTCTATTAAAATCCAGGAGGTTAAACCATGAGAAAAATTATAGCATTGAGCATGGCAAGTGTACTGGCCCTTTCTATGGCAGCTTGCAGCGAAAAACCGGAACCAAGTTCCAGTATGGAATCATCTTCGGTAGCAGAATCATCTTCCACAGCACAGGCGTCCTCAGAAGTGGAGTCCTCTATGTCAGAAGTATCTGAAAATGAAAAAGAGCCTGTAACCTCAGAGGTCACAGACAACATCAACACCACATATACCTTAGACAATTTAACAGCAGAGCACCTAGAGATATTCAATCTAGCGATAGAGGGAGCGGCAGACATCATCAATTCAGGAGCCATGACAATAGAGGAATTAGACATACAGCAAGAGGGAGTAATAGAGGCATTAGTATATGAATCGGTATTACCGGAGAATGGGATTGAATTATTTAGGGAATGGAAAAACAGTACGGGTTATTATGCTCAGTTTAGTGGCATAGAGCAACCTGGCACACAGGGCAGTAATAATTCGCAGGGCAACGCGCAGAGTGGCACACAAGGCAACGCGCAGGCCAACAACAATACTCAGAGTGGCACACAAGTTCCAGTAACACCCCCATCCAGCAAGCCCACACCAACAGAGGACCAAAAAGCCCAGCAAGACAACGGTGGCAATAGTAGTAATATAGAGATTACATGGGAAAACAAGGAAGAGATTGAAAAGGGATTAGAGGAAATGGCAGAGAGTGCTGGCTCTGTTGGCGGTGGATTTGTCGACATTGACCCAGATGCATGGAATTAATAAATTAGGCTTTTATTTTTAGCACTATACATCGAACAAACGTTTCTATAATTCAAGCAAACACAGGGGAGAAGCGAGAAGCGTAACCGTAAAATCTCCCGGCGTATAAAAAGGCCGCCATCTCAGCGCACAGGCAATGAGATGGCGGTCGGCATTTTCATTATGGTTTTGGAATTTTACATTTCTGGGG
>CALWZG010000011.1 GCA_944385965.1 uncultured Anaerotruncus sp. | reverse complement strand
GCTCAAGTTCCTGCTGCATCCTGAGCTGGGCAAGGGTAGCATCATACTGCAATCGCTGGTCCGGGAGGCGGACCCCAGAACGGCCCCGGCGCAGTTCCGTGTAGAGCGTGGACAGTGGCACATCAAGTGCCTCCGCCATGTCTTTGACCGTTTTGCCTTGCTCCCAAAGCTCCTGGAGCGTTTGCCGGGCCTGGAGCGTTGCGAAAGCGTAGCTCGCCATGTTCTCACTTCCTTTCTTGCTGGGGGTGGGGGTGCTTTATTTACGCCATTCAGCGCCCAGGAGGCCGCAGATGGAGGTGGGGAGGTCAAAGGGGATGACCTTTTGTTCATTGCACTTGTCCAGCATGGCGGTGATGCCTGCCAGCATCCAATCATCCACATCCTCCTCACGGTCCGTGAGGATATTCACCGCTTGAATAAGCTCTTTGATGCAGTCCAGCATTACTTTGGCGTTATTTTCAGCGGTGAGCACCATACACTTGACCTGCCCATCATCGGGCTCAGCTTGCAGGGCCTTAATGGCGGCGTCCTCTTTTTCTTTGTTGGCCAGCTCTTTGACATACTCCCCGGTAAACCAAAAGGTGGCTCTCTGGAGCCGCTTAGCAAGCTCCTTGCGTTCCTCGCTGAGTTCCTGGGTGGGCTCCTGGGTGGGGTGCTCAATCCAGATGTTGACCGTTTCAAGGTGGCTGCTGTCCAGGTTTACCTCCAGACGGTCACCCAGGTCACAGATGTAGTCACAATGGTGGCCCTCGGCGGTGCTCCGATAAACGGGATAACCGGCCCGGATGCTGCTGTGCTCGTCCTTGATGTAGTCAGTGGGGAAAATCTCATTGACTTTGTTCCAGGCTTCCTGCTTGTTGGCAACTTTCATGGTGCATCCTCCTTGAATAAAAGAAAAAAGATTAGCTTGCCGACACCTTTCGGTGCCTGCAAACTAATCTTAGTGGTTGCCCCAGAGGGGTCAAAACTGGAAATTCCTTGATTTTTTCCTATGGAATTAGTAAAATCAAGACATGGGTGTTTCTGTAATTTGAGAAACATTACACAGTATCTTCGCGTTTTAGGCAAAAAGCAAGTTGACAAGACCTATATATGGAAAGGTCTATATTGTTATAAATAGATGGATGGGCGAGCAGGATGAAGTATATTGGAAAATTGTTGACAATATTTTTAGGGGCGTTGCTTTTATGTGGTGGTTTTACAGTTTATGCCAAAAACTCTTCTAAAACGGTTGTGACGATTGGATTTCCCATTCAAAGAGGAACATCTTATATGAACCAGCGTGGGGATTACGCAGGTTATCTGGTGGATTATCTGCATCAGCTGGAGTTTTTTACCAACTGGGATGTGGAATTTGTGCAGGTGGAAGGGGATTTGGATACCCAACTGGATACCCTGATGGACATGCTCCGAGACGGGAAAATTGATATGTTGGGCACAATGAACCGGGACCCTGAGCTGGAAGAAATGTTCCTTTATCCCAGTTACAGCTATGGCACAACTTATACCACATTAGGGGTTTTGGAGGAGGATTTGCGTTGGATTGAGGAAGACTTTTCCCACTGGGATAATATTCGGGTGGCGATTGATCCTGGCTACAAGGACCATATAGACCAATTTGTTTATTACGCAATGGTGAACGATTTTTCTTATACTTTGGTGCAATGCGAAACCTATGAAGAAATGATAGAGGCTGTGCGAAGTGGGCGGGCTGACGCTCTGATTCAAAAGGATATTTCTCTGACAGATGGGTTCCGTATTGTGGGCCGGTTTTCACCGTCTCCCTATTACTTTGCCCTTTCTCCGGATAATACAGAGCTTTTGCAGCAGCTGGATACAGCTATGCGAAGCCTGAACACTTCCCAGCCTAACCTGCAGATTGAGTTGTATGAGCTGTATTTTCGCCAGACAGACAATTTTCAAATCTCCGACGAACACCGCAGATACGTCCAGTCCCTAGACACCATGAAAGTGCTTTTTTTCGATGGAAACGCCCCATATCAATATGTCAAGGATGGGGAACTGAAAGGGTTTGCCGTAGAATACCTTCAGCGGTTTGCTGAAATTACAGGTCTGAAGTATGAACCGGTGATTGCCAAATCGTATGAGGAAATAATCCCTCTGGTAGAAAATGGAGAGGTGGATCTGGTTGCGTGTATTCCCACCAACTCCTCCTTATCCTCCCGGGAAAATATAAGGTTTACCCTCCCGTTCTTCAATAGCTTCAGCGTGACAGCCTGTGATAACCATAATCCCCATCAACATCCTTCCAATTTGGAATTCCGGATCAACACCGAACAGGCCCTGTATGACATCCAGCATACTAAAAACTATGGGGTTCAGCTGGATTACTATTCCCTTGTTTCCTATCTTCAAAAGCCGGTCATTTATGATGATCTGGTGATAGACTGGGGAAATACAAAGAATTTTTCTTATGTGACCAGTGTAGCGGGGGATGTCCCTGATGGATTTGTGGCTATATTGAACCAGTATATCAGCTCCATCAGCGATAACACCAGGCAGACAATGTTATATCGTTATTCCGGTGATGATATAGACTATACCCTTGGGGAATGGTTCCAGGCCTATGGTTTGATTATCTTGGGCTGCGGCGTTGTGATCCTTTTTGTGATTTGTGGGCTTTTATTATATTTAAGAAACAAGAGGATTACCTATAAAGCGTTGGCCGCTGAAAATCGTCTGATGCATTTAGCTATGTATGATGAAGTCACAGGCGCTTATAACGAGCCATATTTCCGGAAAATGCTGGAGGAAATCTGTGAAAAACAGGAGAAAGCGGCTTTAATTGCGTTTAATATACGCAGCTTTAAGTATATTAACGACACCTACGGAACCAAACGGGCCGACGAGATGCTGTGTGGCATCAAACACATATTGGAGTCCCAAACCAAACAGGGAGAGTTTTTCTGTCGGCCATCCGCAGATTTATTTTATCTGGTGTTGAAAGAAGAAATCGCTGACAGTTTGATTCCTCGCCTGGATGATATTTTTTCTAAAATCCGTACGATGGGTTCTGTGATATTAGATGGACATCCTTTGTCCATTTATTGTGGGGCGGTGTTTATAGCGGATTCTCCTTCACCCTATTGCGCCTCCTCCAATATGAGCTATATGATGGCGGCACTTTCCCATGCCAGACAGATGAATATTGATACCACATATATTTTTGATGAGCCGCTGTACCGGAGAGAGCAGCTGCGGTATTATATCGAAACACATATGCGTTCCGCATTGGTGAAACAAGAGTATCAGCTTTACTTACAGCCTAAAATGAATCTTCAAACAGGTCGTGTTGATGGAGCAGAGGCGCTTGTCCGCTGGCAGCCAACCGACAGAGGAATGATCTTTCCTGATCAGTTTATCCCTATCTTTGAGGAAAATGGGTTCTGTGTGCAGTTGGATTTGTATATGGTAGAGCAGGTCTGTAACAGATTACGCTTTTGGATGGAGCAGGGCATCTCCCCTATTGTAATCTCTGTCAATCAGACAAAATCCCTGTTTGTAAAAGAGGATTATGTGGAAAAGCTGCTGGAGATTACCAACAAATACCAGATATCTCCACAGTATATCATTTTAGAGATTCCGGAAGGGCTGGCTTTTGAAAACATTGGGGCGCTTAACCACACCATTCGGAAATTAAACGATGCTGGATTTCGGGTCTCTATGGATGATTTCGGCAGCGGATATTCTTCTCTCAACACATTGGGCAAGCTGCAAATCAACGAGCTGAAATTGGACCGCATGTTCCTGAAAGATGTGGTCAATGACAAAAATGGTTCACAAAGCGCGGTTCTGTCCTCCATATTTTCCTTAGCCAAAAAGCTGGGGATCCAAACGGTTGCGGAAGGGGTAGAAACCGAGGAAAGTGAAGAAATGATGCGCTCTATGCGGTGTGATTATGGTCAGGGATACTATTACAGCAAGCCGATTCCTGCGGAGGAATTCCAGGAAAAGTTTCTGCAAGAGAGTACTCTTTGATTGATTTCTCAGCAGTTTCCCATGCCGGTTGTATACAAATGAAAATCCCCCAAAATCAGAAAGCAAAGCTGATTTTGGGGGATTTTATCAGGTTACGCTCAAATAACATGAACAGATTGCCATTTGTCACTGCGATACCGGCTGTAAGAGATGATAGAGCCCACAGCCCAGCCGATGGGAATGGACCACCAGATTGCCTGCTCACCGATGAAGTAGGCCAATGTGTAAGCCAGCGCCACCCGGGTAAACAGGTTCCCCAAGGAGCTGCACATAAAGACGCGCATATCTCCTGCGCCTCGAAGCAGACCGTTGCTGACAAACATGACTCCCATCAAAATATAGAACAGGGAGACGGTAGTCATATATTTCATACCATAGCCGATGGCGGCGGCATCAGAGTTGGAATCCATAAAGAGGGTAAGCAAAGTAGGACCAAACAAAAAGATAATAATTGTAATCAGGGCACTGAAAATCACTACCATAAGCATGTTGGCCCGGTATCCTTCTTTTACCCGCTGCAATTTTCCAGCGCCGATATTTTGAGCGGTATAGCTGGACATGGCGTTGGAGAAGTTCATGTTGGGCAGCATGGCCAAGGTATCGATTTTGGTGGCCGCCGTATACCCAGCGATAAAGGTAGCTCCGTAGGAATTGACCAGACCCTGCATCATCAGCATGCTGAATGAGACAATGGATTGCTGAATCATGGAGGGAACTCCTACCTTGGCAATTTTTTGAATGGCTGAAAGATGGAACAGAGGACGGGGTTCCTGGCTTTCCACCTCGTCGGGAATCCGTTTTAAACGGCGAAGCATCACAACAAAGGACAGCACAGCGCACAGCCCTTGGGCAATGAGGGTTGCCCAAGCCACCCCCGCTACCCCCATATTGAATTGAATCACAAAGGTCAGGTCCAGAACGATGTTGGTGATGGTGGAAAGAATCAGAAAGCACAATGGTGTGCGGCTGTCTCCCAGCGCATTGAAAATGCCGTTTAAGGTGTTATAAATAAAAAGAAAAACCGCTCCTCCAAAGTAGATGCGCAGATAAGACAAGGAATCAGAGAAGATTTCGGAAGGGGTTTGCAGCAGGCGAAGCAGGGGAGAGGAAATCAGTTCCCCCACCAGCATAATAATAACTCCAAGGGTAAACAGGGAAATCAAAGAGGTGGTGATGGTGATTTTCATTTCCCTCAACTGATTGGCTCCAAACAGCTGGGAGATAATAACGGTACATCCCATGGCCAGACCAGCGGCCAACGCCACCGAGAGGAAGACCACCGGGAAGGAGGAGCCCACAGCGGCCAGAGCGTTGGCACCCACGTATTTTCCAACCACCATGGAATCTACCATATTGTAGAGCTGCTGAAACAGGTTTCCCGCCACCATAGGAAGGGCAAACAGGAACAGGACGGTTAAAGGCCGGCCCTCAGTCAAATTTTTCGTCATGCTTTTTTTCCTCCTTGCGATAGGTTGACACATTCTCAGCGATTCGGTCCAGCATAGACCTATATAGAGCCTGCTCCTCAGGGGAAAACCCATTGAAACAGATGAGAGACCATTTATGGAACGCCTGAAGAATCGCATCCACTACCTGCTGACCCTCCTGGGTCAGAGCGATTTGTTTTTCACGGCGGTTTCGTTGATTGACTACCCGCTGTATGAAGCTCCGTTCTTCCAGATGCGCCATTAGTTTGGCCATCCGGCCCTTATCGATTTCCAGATGAAGGCACAGGGTGTCTTGATTGCAGGGACCGAATTTCCGCACACTATATAGGGTCAGTCCCTCCATAGGCAAAAGCCCATATTTTTCTAATTGACCCCGGAAAAAACATTGCTCACCCCGGCGGATGATGCTGGAGCTTGTGAACATAAGCCACCTCCTCTATCATTGTTGTAGAATGCAATAGTTGCGAATATCAACTATTATACAACGAATGAATCCACTTGACAAGCCCACAAGGAAATCCGTTTGTAGAAATCATAATATTTTTAAAAGGTTTTATTGACAAAATAGACATTCCGTGTATAATGAGAGTAAATCAAATAGCCTTTTAAACCGATGAAGCGGAAGTAAAACGGTAAGCGCACCCACAGAGAGCCGGGAGGAAGCTGAGAACCTGGCGGAAAGCGGAATCGAAAATGGGCCGCGGAGGGCATGGGGAACGGGGAAAAACCAAGTATCTATGACGACTCATCCACGTTACAGGATGGGGAGCGTGTTGGCGCTTCATGAGCTGGGCAGTCTGAGACTGTCAAGCAGGGTGGTACCGCGGATTTAAAAAGTCCGTCCTTGCTCCAATTAATTTGGAACAGGGGCGGACTTTGGTGTTTTCTCAGGGAAAAGAAGAATGGAAATGACTGATATGGGCGTACAATTGATTTACTGGACCTTTTCCAAAGATGCTTTTCGTTGAGCCAACCATTCCAGCCTTTGCTGATACTCCTGGGGTGTGTTGCAGCTGGCCAAATATTCCGGGTCCCCCTGGAAGGGAACCCACTCCATGCGGAACTGGCGGGCCGCGTCAATAACCGAAAAGCGTTTTTCCAGCAGCAGAGAGGCGAGTGCTTTTTGACAGCGGGTACGCCACAGAGAAACCAAAGGCTGGGGCTGACCGCTGCAAATGGTAAGCCAGCAATCTATGTCTGGTTGGGCGGCAGCGTGTGTCAGCAGATTTTTCAGGTGCCTTAGAGGAAGCTGGGGAAGGTCCACCGGAATGACCAGACATAAGGGCGTATGGGCCTGTTGGAGACAGGAGCATAACCCACCCAAAGGACCAGTCTGTTCATAAAGGTCTGGGACGGTGCGGGTGCCAGGGAAGGAAACCTGCCCTGAGAGCAGAATCTCCCCACATCCCAGAGTTTGGGCTGTCTCCACCGCCTGTTCCAAAAAGGTTCGGCCTTCCCAGAGCAGGAACTGTTTGGGCTGCCCCATCCGGCGGCTTTTGCCTCCGGTTAAAATGATACAGGCGAATTCCATAGGGGGCCTCCTGAAAATAGGATGATTCTTATTGTAGCATAAAGCATAGAGATGACACAACCAAAATGAGAAGAAAGCCATATCTGAGAAAAGAGGGAGAAGCAATATGGAGCGAGCGGCAATCATAGGCTTTGGCTGCGCCGGCTACCATGGATTGAAGGCGCTGCGGGAACATGGCTTCAGCGGGCAGGTGGATGTATATGAGCCTACCGGCCTGCCCCCTGCTAACCCTATGCTGACCACCTATTATACAGGGGGGAAGCTGCCTTATGAGGGGATGTTTCCCTTTGGGGGGCTGGAAGAAATCAACGCTCAATACCCTTTCCAATTTCGCAAAGAACGGGTAAACCGCCTTCTGGCCAAAGAAAAGACTTTGGTGCTGGAGGGTGGAACCAGGGAATCCTACACAGCGATTTTGATTTCCACAGGAGCGGAACCGTTTATCCCTCCCATTGGCCCTTATCCCAAGGACAGGGTTTATGTGATGCGTTCGGTGGCCGACGCCCAACGGATGAAGGAACGCCTGCAAGGGAAAAAGATAGAGCGGGCGGTGGTAGTTGGGGCCTCCATGGCGGGCATCAAGGTGGCGGAGATGCTGTCCAACTTGGGTGCCCAGTGCATGCTGGCGGATTTGGCTCCCAGGATTTTCCCATTGGCCGCCCTGCCGGAAACCGCCGCTGAAATCCAAAACCGTGTGGAAAAGAAAGGGGTACAGTTGGCATTTGGAGTGGGGCTGTCAGGGATTACGCCGGAAGGGGACGGGGTGGCGGTCCACTTTGGGGACAGGGTGGAACAAGGGAATTTAGCGGTGCTGTGCATCGGCACCCGCCCAAGCCTGTCCTTCATAGACCCCTCAGAGGTGGAGGTGGACCGGGGCATCCTGGTAAACCAGCGGATGGAAACCTCCGCCCCAGGCGTATACGCGGCGGGGGACTGCTGCCAGGGGAGGAATCTGCAATCCAATACCCAACAGGTCATTGGCCTTTGGGCCAATGCAGGTATCCAGGGGAAAACCGCTGGAAGCGCCATAGCGGGCGGCGCCCTTTGTTACGAGGGAAGCTTCCCACACAACATCACCCATTTTATGGGGATGGATTTTATCGGCCTTGGGGACGTGAAGGCCCAGGGGGAGCCTTATTTTTACCAAAAACCGGATGGCTCCTTCCAGCTTCGGGCGGTGTTCCAGCAAGGCAGGCTGGCCTGCGTGAATATTCTGGATAATTACGCCATCAGCGGCGTGGTGAAGAACTATATGGTAAAGCGTTTCCTTGGGGAATCAGACCCCATTTCCCCTATGCAGAAGGTAGCCCTGCTTCGTAGCGGTTTGACCCCAGGGGTTATCCAAAGATTGGAGGGTATCGTCCATGAAACCAAGTAAAACCTTGCTGGAAGCCAAAATCCCAGGCCCGGAAACCGGCATCCAAGTCAAGCAGACCATCTGTGACATCTGCTGTCCCTCCTTTCATTGCGGGATTGACGCCTATGTCAAGGATGGAAAGGTGGTCAAGATTGAGGGGACAGCGGAACACCCCCTGAATCATGGACTGCTGTGTACCAAGGGCCTGTGTAACCGGCAGTACATCTACCGGGAGGACCGCATCCGTACCCCTCTCAAACGGGTTGGCCCCAGAGGCAGCGGAACCTTCCAGCCTATCAGCTGGGAGGAAGCTTACCAGGAGATTGCTAGTCGGCTTTTGGAGATTCGAGAGGAGTATGGTCCGGAGTCGGTGGTATTTTTCTCCGGGTACTCCAAGTGGTACCGGCCTTGGCTTCATCGGCTGGCCTATCAGTTTGGCTCCCCAAATTACGCCACCGAGTCCAGTATCTGCATGACCTCCACCTTCCTTAACTGGCTGGTCACCACCGGAAATATCATGTCCAGCCCGGACACCCCCAGGGCGGGGGTATATCTGGGGTGGGCCTACAATCCCTACCATTCCCGGTACCTGGCCGCAAAAGGGGTGGAAGCGGGGAAAGAACGGGGCATGAAGGTGATTATCGTGGACCCCAGAATCACCCCCACCACCGAAAGATTGGCGGACCTGCACCTGCGTCCCCGTCCGGGAACGGATGGAGCCTTAGCGCTGGGGCTGGCTCATGTGCTGATTCGTGAGGGAATGGTGGATGAACCATATATCGAAAAATATGTCTATGGCTATGAGGCGTATAGGGCGTATGTCCAGGGGTTCCCGCCGGAAAAGGTGGAACAGCTCACTGGTGTCCCCGCCCAGCAGGCGGAGGAAGCTGCCCGAATGATTGGCGAGAACCTGCCGTTGGCCATCAACGAAAGCGCCGCCCCCATTGCCCATCACCGCAACGGGTTCCAGAACTACCGGGCGATAATGGCCCTGTCCGCCATTACAGGATGCTTTGACCGGCCAGGGGGGCAGATCCCCTGCCAGTTCAGCTACAATTACCAGTCGGCGGGCTTCCAGACAAGGGAGGACCAGTTTACCCTGGAGGCGAAGCCCAAGAACGCCCGCCCAGCGGTGGGAAGCCAGTGGTTCCCCATTTGGGGGGATTTCATCAATGAGGCGCAGGTAGATGACCTGGCCCGGCAGATTCAGACCCAGGACCCCTACCCCTTGAAGGCTATGCTGGGCTTTGGGGTGAACTTCCGAATCGCGCCGGACAGTGAAGGGCTGAAAGCCGCCCTGATGAAGCTGGATTTCCTGGTAAATACCGACCTGTTTATGACCGATACCTGCAAATTCTGTGATTTGGTGCTTCCGGCCTGCTCCTCCTTTGAGCGCAGCGAACTGAAAGCTTATGGAGGGGGCTGGCTCACCTGTACCCAGCCGGTGATTGAGCCTTTGTACCAGTCCCGTTCGGATGTGGATATTCTCTGTGACCTGTCCAAAGCCATGAATCTGGGGGACCCGCTGATGGAGGCGGGCAGGGAAGCCTGTTACCGGTATATGATTCAAGACCTGCCGGTGACCCTGGAACAGCTGAAGGAGGCCCCCTACCCGGTGAAAATCCCGGTGGAGCCTTACCAGCCAGGCAGTATGCTGGAAAAGGGTCTTTCCACCAAAAGCGGGAAATTTGAGTTATATTCTTTGGCAATCGCTCCTTATGAGGAACGGGGGCTGGACCCCTTGCCCACCTATAAAGAGCCTTTGAACCAAGAGGACCCAGAGAAATATCCCTTTGTGTTGTGCTCAGGTCCCCGGCTTACCAACGCCCAGCATTCCCGGCTCCATGGGGTGCCCTGGAACCGGTTCCTGCGGCCGGAGCCTATGGCCGACCTGAACCCGGAGGACGCCGCCAGTTTGGGCATCCAGCAGGAGGATGTGATTGAGCTGTTCACCAAAATGGGCGCCATTACAGTAAAAGCCAACCTGTCTATCAAGGTGGATAAGGGAACGGTTTATATGTTCCATGGTTATTCCGAGGCGGATGTGAACAGCCTTATGTCCCCTGACCATTTAGACCCCTATTCAGGTTTCCCAGCATTCCGGTCCACCCGGCTGGGGGTTAGAAAGAAGGTGTGAGAATGGAGCGTGTTTATTTCGATTTGGACCCGGAGAAATGTACCGCCTGCTGTGCCTGTGTACTGGCCTGCATGGACCAAAACGACCTGGACAGCGCCCATGGGCAGCATCCCTTCCGAAACGCTTTTGAGCTGGAGGAAGATGGGAAATGTGGTTTTCTGTCGGTGGCCTGTATGCATTGTGAGGACGCTCCCTGTGTGCTGGCCTGTCCGGCGGGGTGCCTGTTTAAGGATGAGGAGACGGGGCTGACCCTGTATGACAATACCCGCTGTATTGGATGCCACAGCTGCGCTATGGCCTGCCCCTTTGGAGCCCCTTCCTTTAACGGGGAAGGGAAGATGGTGAAATGCGATGGCTGTGTGGAGCGGCTGCGGAGAGGTTTGGTTCCGGCCTGTGTGCGGGTCTGTCCCACCGGGGCGCTGACCTGCCGCCCGGCTTCTGAATTCCATCAGGCCCAGAAGGGGAAATCCCTGCGGACCTTGGCGGATGCCCTGCTGAAAGGGCTTTGAGATGTGTTTATAAGCGGCTGTGCCGCATAGATACCCGCTGAAAAGCGGATTTAGAGGAGGCGTGAGTTCAATGTCAAGTAAAAAACTGGAGTTCCGATTGGGCGCTTTTGGAAAGGTGGTCCCCCTGCTGGTGGCCATGGGTCTGATTATTTGGGCTGCTATGAGCCAGTCCAACGTAAACGGGTATGTATTGGCCTTTTTCATCGCCATTATTGTAGGGGTCATCTTCGCCAAGGATGAAAAGGCTTATGGTCAAGCCATTCTGGACGGACTGACCAAGCCCATGTTTCCGGTCATCGCCATGGCCGTGATTCTGGCAGCCATTGCTGGTAAGCTGATTTCCTCCAGTGGTTTGGTGCAGACCATCGCGGTCTATGCTGTGGAGGCGGGATTTACCGGAAAGCTGTTCGCCGCTTCTACCTTCCTGATTACCTGTCTGCTGGCCTTTTCCACAGGCACCTCGGTAGGAACCTACTTTGTGGTAATTCCAATTCTGTTCCCGGTGGGGGTAATGGCTGGGGTGGATCCGGTGTTTATGATTGGAGCGGTGGTTTCAGGAGCGGCTTTTGGCGATAACCTGGCCCCCATTTCCGATACTACCATCGCTTCCGCTGCTACCCAAGAGGCGGATTTGGGCAATGTGGTCCGCACCCGCATGAAATATTCCATTCCAGCGGCTGTGTGCGCTTTGGTGTGCTTCCTGCTGTTCACCAAGACCACCAGCGGCACCCTGCTGGAATCCGGGGCCCAGCCTACTCCAGTCCCCAAATCCTTGGTGATGCTGGTGATTCCCGTGGTGATTATTGTGCTTTGCCTGATGAGGAAGCATCTGATTACCGCTTTAGCTTATGGGGTCCTCGCCGGTGCGGTCGCGGGCCTGCTCAGCGGCATTTATACGGTGGAAAGCCTCATCTCTTTCCCGGGAGGATTTAAGGCTGCGGGCCTGATCAACGATGGAATTACCGGATGTATGGGAACCGTGGCTATGCTGATTGCGGTCTTTTCCATGCTGGGCGTAGTGGAAGCCAGTGGCCTGTTCCAGGATGTGGGTGTTGCTTTAAATAAGCTGGCGGTAGGCCCTCGCAGCGGAGAAGTCACCATCATCGGGTGTGTTGGAATCTTGTCCATGATTACCGGTGTCATCTCAGTGGCTATTGTGGCCATGGGCGAGCTGGTACAGGAGATTGGCCAGCGGGTAGGCTTGGATAGATACCGTCGGGCCAACCTGATGGACTGCACAGGCTGCGTATTCTGTTTCCTAGCTCCTTGGACTGTACACTGTGTCATTCCCGCCCAGCAGGCGGCTCAGTTTGGGGAGGAGTTTATGGTAGCGCCCGCCTCGGTTCCCTTTGTGAATTTCTACTCCATTTCCATGCTGGTGATTTTAATTCTGATGGTGATTACCGGTTATGGACGCAGCAGTAAGATAAAAGATTCCATTTGAATGGTCTCTGCCGCTGGGGAAAAAATAAAGTTTGAAGCAGAAGCAATGTTAGACCAAAAAGGAAAAGGTTCTTTTTTCCTGGATGATTGAATAGAATTTCTTTTCCAAGTTTCACCACCCATGAGGATTTCGCATAGGATAAGTTTGCGAGAGGGTATCCCGATACCCGCCGAACCGAGGGAAAGGGTGCGTGAAGATGGAAAGATTTGTAATCAAAGGCGGCCATCGGCTGGAAGGGAGCCTGCCCGTCCAAGGAGCCAAAAACTCAGCGCTGCCAATTTTGGCGGCTTCGCTGCTGGCAGGGGACTGCGTTTTACATAATTGCCCCCAGTTGACCGATGTGGAAGCGGCCAGAACCATTTTAAAACATTTGGGAGGGGACAGCCACCGGGAGGGAGACAGCATCATTGTGCAGGCGGATTCTGTGTGCAGCTATGAGATTCCCGATGAACTGATGCGAACCATGCGTTCCTCTGTGGTTTTTCTGGGGGCGGTGGTGGCGAAATGCGGAAAGGCGAAAATTTCCATGCCCGGAGGCTGTGAGCTGGGACCCCGGCCCATTGACCTGCATTTGCAGGCTCTGAAACGATTAGGGGTCACCATTCGGGAGGAGGGGGGATATTTGGACTGCCAGGTACAGAATGGCCTGCGCGGAGCTGAAATCCCCCTGCCTTTTCCCAGTGTGGGCGCCACTGAGAATGTGATGATTGCGGCCAGTCTGGCGGAAGGGGAAACGGTGATTAAAAACGCTGCCCGTGAACCAGAAATCAACGATTTAGCAGATTTCCTCAACGCCTGCGGGGCGAAAATCAGCATACAAGGCGGTGGGGATGTGGTGATTGAAGGGGTGAAAGCCCTGCATCCAGCAGAGCATCGGGTCATCCCGGACCGAATCGCCGCTGCCACCTACCTGTGCTGCGCCGCTATTACCGGCGGGGATGTCACCCTGACAAAAGTCCGGCCGGAGCATCTGTCAGCGGTCTTGCCCTGCTTGGAGGAGATGGGTTGCCAGCTGACCTTAGAGAAAGAAATCATTCGTCTGCGGGCGCCCAAAGCTCTGTCCTCTCTGCGCTGTGTAAGGACTATGCCTTACCCAGGCTTCCCAACAGACGCCCAGTCTCCCTTGATGTCGGTAAGCTGTTTGGCGCGAGGAACCAGTATGTTTGTGGAGAATATCTTCGAGTCCCGGTATAAACAGGTACCTGAGCTGATTCGCATGGGCGCAGATATTAAGGTGGAAGGCAGGGTGGCTTTGGTGAGAGGGGTTCCCCGTCTTCATGGCTCCAGTCTGTGCTGTACCGATTTAAGAGGGGGAGCGGCTATCGCGGTGGCCGCTTTGGCGGCCCACGGCGTCAGCCAAATTACAGCTATTGAGCACATCGACCGGGGATATGAGATGTTTGAGAACCATCTG
>CALWZG010000010.1 GCA_944385965.1 uncultured Anaerotruncus sp. | reverse complement strand
CCCGGCTCCCCGGGCTGGAAAACCTCTGGAAGCACCACTTCGGTGTTTCTGGGATATCCCTCCCAGCCCGTGGTTTCGGTCACTGCAAAGCAGAGGGCAATCTTCCCTTCGGTCACCTCACAGTCCCCGAAGCGGTGCCGGTACTCCACCGAATCCCCCACCATGCCGTATCGCCCCGGGAAACAGAAGCTGTTTTCAGCAGTGACTTTGCCCTCAGTCAGGGAGTAATCCACACTGTCCACAAAGCTGCGGGTATAATATTCACTCCCATCAAAAACAATCCCGTCGGTAAAGAAAATCCGCACCACTGCCGGGTCAGCAGTTCCCTGAATCTCCTGGATACCCAGCCGCTGCCAGCAGCCCAAATCCACAAGTGAAAATTCCCCGGTTTTCTGGTTCTCCGCCAGGATTACCGAGCCAATCTGATGGGGGCCGTACCAGTGATTGGCCCAGTACAAAACCGTATCCTTCAGCTTGCAGCAGCTGTACCCGTCTGCAAAGACCGGGCCGTTCAGAAGATCCTGCCCGCCCAGTTCCTCCAGGACGCTGTCCAGATATTCCACAGTGGCGGAGAAACTGACCTCTTCGTTTTGGGCGGATTTCTTTCCTTCCCCAAGTCCCATACAGTTGGTACAGAGAATCATGAGTGCCAGTATCCCAATCCCCCAAATTTTTCGCTTCATCTCCTCACCCCTTTGGCTGGTCTGATTTCAGTATAGCAAATGACTTCTGGAATGGAAAGAAAAAAGCCGCCATCGGCGGCTGACTGCGTCTTTACTAATGGGTTTACTAATGAAATCGGCTCTTCTGACATGGAATGCCCCACCCCTGTAAAGCCCCGTCCTGATGCCCTTTTCGGCCCGCAAACCCGCATCAGTAAAGGATTTTCCGGCTTCCCGGGCGGCACTCCTGTGCCCCGGAACGAACCGGCGGAATCTCCCCTGTCAACAACTCGAAATCGTTTTGTCTAGAGATAGGCACGTGGGTTCGAATCCCACCGTCTCTGCCATTGTAATTATTAAATAGACATCTTTATAGATGTCTATTTAATAATTTATTTTCATTTGACACAAAATGTGTTCCTGTCCCTTAGCCTGAGTTAGCGATACTACATGAAACGTTTGCCAAAGCTACAACCAGCAAGCCTTTGGCGTGTTGAATGCACACTATCAAAGGCACTTTGTATGGGTATTAAGTTGTTTTTATGTCAAACAAATTGGATGTTGGGAAAACAAATGAATCTGTTGACAGCAAAGGAAGAAGGCCGAAAGATACGGTGTTTCAAATCTAGCATGCTTAAGCCCTCTTGAGAATGTATCTCGGCTGTGATAGACTCACAGTAAAATCCTCTCATAAGTCTTATGGATGCTCTGTACATCTCTTAAGGCGCATGTCTATCTGATACACCAATATCAGATAGACTATGGGAGTTATTTTTTTGTTCAAAAACAAAAGCGATGCTTATATTATAATTTATAAAGAAAATAAAATTTAACAATAAAATAAAACAATGATAAATAATTTTATAAATATTGACGATAATTACAAATGGTGATATTATAATAAATATCATTAGGGAATGGGAGGGCTGTTGATGGAACTTCGAGAAAATTTAATGATGAAAGGCGCTATGAAACTTGCCCGGGACTGTGCCGGGGTTACTCCAGAGGACATTGTAGTGATAGTATGCGATTATGAGTCTTTTGTGGTAGCAAATCAGGTGACAAAAGCATGTTTGGCATTAGGTGCCATCACCAATATGGTCATCTTTGAGCCAACCAAAAGCCATGGGACTCCCCCTCCGGATTTAGTGGGAGCGGCCATGGAAAAGGCTACGGCAGCCTTTCTGGTGACGACAAAATCCATGTCCCACACTCCGGCGGTGAAGTCTGCCAGGGCTGCGGGCTGCCGCATCATTACTATGCCGGAGGTATTCCCGCATATGATGATTCATGGGGCGATCGAGGCAGATTTCCCAGCTAGGGCGATTGTGGCAGGAAAGGTAAAAAAGTTGCTGACAGAGGCCAAAACAGCCCGTATTGTTTGCCAAAATACTGGAACGGATATTTCTTTCGTGTTGGAAGGACGTATGGGCCGTGCGGTCGATGGTATCGCCAGAACACCGGGGTCCTTTGCGGCTCCGCCAAATATCGAATCCTGTATTGCCCCAGTGGAGGATAAAACGAATGGAATTTTTGTTATTAACGCCAGTATTGCAGGAGTGGGTGTTCTAACAGAACCAGTGCGTCTGGAAATACAGGATGGCATAATCCAGTCAATTACTGGGGGCCCGGATGCGGATAAACTGCGAGAGATATTGACACGCTCTGGAAATCCAAATTGTCTGCGTATTGGGGAGTTGGGAATAGGACTGAATCCCTGCGCCATACCATGTGGTTCCCTGTTAGAAGATGAGGCACCTCTAGGCACAGTACATATTGCAGCGGGAAATAACGCTTCCAACTTTCCAGGCGGTCAGAATAGTGCTCCCGTACATATTGACATGATTGCCAAGGAAGCCACCCTTTTCGTTGACGATGTGGTTCTTTTGAAAGATGGGGTCTTTCAGGAGGACGCCCTGGAATCAGTAAAAGACAGATAGAAGCTATCTGTTTGTCATTTTTTTGCGCTTATCTCAATAATGGGAAAAATAGATAAAATTAGTGGAGATAGGGCTGCGAAAAAGAGATCATTTTAGATGTAAAGGAGAGAACTACTGATGAACAGAAAATTGACAGCCATGCTACTGGCGTGCTGCACCACGCTGACACTTTGCTCTTGTGCGGGTAATTCCTCTCCAGCGGAGGGCGGCAGTTCCTCAGAAGCTGCTTCCTCCGGTGGGGAGAGCGCTCCTAAAAGTAATGTGTCTCTGGATTGGATGGGCGCTGATTTAAACGGCGTAGCCGGAGCGGTAGGCGGCGGCTGGTATTCTACTTTCGCGGCCTTCACCGAGATGATCACCGAAAAAGAACCACTGATTACCTTCCGAGTTTCTCCAGGCTCTGGTATTGGAAATTCTGCGACAATTTCGGATGGAACATTTGATATTGGTTGGATTTATCCGCCTATGGCCCAACTGGCCTATAATGGGGAAGCTCCTTATGAGAAGGCATACGGCGATATCCGTATCATCGCGGCCGGATTCAGTCCGCAAACTATTGAGGTGGTAGCTAGGGCTAATGTAGATGTTGAAAATATCGATGATATTTTCAACAACAAAATGGGTATCCGTTGGCTGACTCCTAACAAGGGTTCCACGACACCAGCCTTGTACTTTGACATTATGCTTCAATACTATGGGGTTACCGAGGATGACATCGCCAGCTGGGGTGGAAGCACCACCTATACCCCATATAGTGATTGGTCTCAGCTTGCCCAGGATGGCCATATCGATATTATGTTCAACCAAGGTTCTATGCCCTTCAGTACTACCCAGGAGATTGCAGCCAACACCGATTTGAAGCTGCTGTCTTTGCCTGAAGAGCTTCAGAAATTTATGATTGAGAATTATGCTTTGGAGCAGGTCACCATTCCGGGAAATACTTACGCTTTTGAACCGGATGATACTTCTTCTCTGCAAATGTCTTCCGGTTTGGGATGTAATGCTGCAGTAGATGACGACACCGTTTATCGAATCTTGGAAATTATTGAAGCCAATATTGAAGATTTCCGAGCAATTAACCCCAGTTTTGCGAATTTCTCGTTGGAGACCGCCTGGCAGAACACCGGCGATGTACCCCTGCACCCTGGCGCAGAAAAATTTTATAAAGATCACGGTTATATGAAATAGTCATCCTGACGCTGTTTAAACCTTCAAAAATGGGCAGGGGAGGACACCGCCGCTGAGAAGCGACAGTTTTTCCCCTGCCTGTATGATCTTTTGTTTGCTGGGGGGTAAAGTAATGAGAAAGTTAAAGGGCATTCCCAATATGATCTGTATGATTTTGGGGGTATTCATCTCGGTATTCTCGCTGTATACAGCGGCTACCGGTGTATATGCCCCCTTTATACAGAGAGGTGTGCATGTGGGAGCTTTGCTCCCAATGGTTTTCTTCCTGTATCCGGCATCGAAAAAATCTCCAAAGGATCGAGTCACACTGGTAGATATGGTCTTTGCGGTGGCGTCGTTATTACCATGCCTGTATGTTATTCTCAATAAAGATGTATTGGAATCTCGCATGGTGTTTGTAACCGATTTGACTACCATTCAGCTGGTGATGGGGTCCATTCTGATTATTTGTTTTATAGAAGCGATGCGCCGTTGTGTTTCCATTGTGATGGCAATTTTAGCTGTGTTAGGCTTAATTTATCTATACGCTGGGCCCTATTTAGGTAGTATGTTAGCTCATAAGGGCTTAGAGTTTCAACGCATCATCGAAAGCAGTACATTCCTTACTGATCAGGGCGTGTTCGGAAGCCTAATGGGTACATCAGCCACTTTTATCATTGTGTTTTGTATCTTTGGTGCCTTTGCTGTGGAAAGCGGGGCAGGACAGTTCTTTACTGATTTTTCCAGAGCGGTAGCTGGCCATACCCGTGGAAGTTCCGCTAAAATCGCCACTATAAGCGCTGGTCTGTTCGGAACGATGACTGGATCGGCGGTGGCTACCGTCTATACCACTGGTACTTTTACCATCCCTCTGATGAAAAAAGGCGGTTTCACCCCGGAGTTCGCCGGTGCTGTTTCGGCCGTAGCGTCTACCGGAGGCCAGCTGATGCCGCCCATTATGGGGGCTGCGGCTTTCTTATTAGCAGAAAACTTGGGCATCACCTATGGAGAGGTTGCGATAAAATCAGCTATTGTGGCGGTGTTATACTATTTCTCTCTATTTGCGATGATTCACTTTAAGTGTATGAGGGAAAACATCAAAGGGGAGGAAAAACAGGATCTTCCAGAACTGAAGGTGGTTTTGAAACGTTCCTATTTGTTTTTCCCCATTATCCTGTTGCTGGTGCTGCTGCTTACTGGTACTTCAACCCTGTTGTCTGGCTTGTGGGCGACAGCGGCTTGCGTGCTGGTCAGTATGTTTGATAAATCTACCCGTATGACCCCTAAAAAATTGATAAAGGCTCTTTACGACGGAGGAAAAAGCTCAGTTATGTGTATGGCTGCCTTGGGAGGCGCTGGCCTGATTGTGGTTGCCGTTACATACAGCGGCCTGGCCCTCAGTTTTTCCAGTTTGGTGGTAGGGCTTTCCCATGGAGTAAAATTCTTTGCCTTGCTGTTAGTGGCGATAGCCTGCATGATCTTAGGCATGGGTGTGCCAAGTACCGCCGCTTATGTTATCGCATCGGCTCTAGGATGCCGCATTCTAATCCGTCTGGGTGTCTCTCCTTTTGCTGCGCACATGTTTGTGTTCTACTTCTCCATCATCTCTAATATCACCCCTCCTGTGGCAGTAGCGGCTTATGCAGCGGCCAATGTGTCAGAGTCTAATCCGATGAAAACCGGTGTACAGGCATCGGTATTAGCGGTGGTAGCCTATGTGGTACCGTTTGTGGCAGCGTATAACCCTGCTCTGCTCTTTGAGGGTACTGGTTGGATGATTGTGCAATCCACAATTACAGCATTCATTGGTGTGTATCTTATTGCAGGTGCAATTCAAGGTTATTTCATGGGCAAGCTCAACCCCTTCAAGCGTGTACTCCTAGCCTGTGCGGCAATGGGTTTTATTACTGTTGGAACGGTAACAGATATTATCGGTGTGGTTATTCTGGTTCTGTTTGTTCTGTACCAGAAGTTTGTAGAACAGAAGAAACGATCTTCTGTTTCAGCAGCATAAAGCTTCTATTGTTTTAAACACATGAAAAAGCCCGTCCTTTGCAAAGGATGGGCTTTTTGTACCTCGCAAATCGGAGGATATTTCCGTTTCGGGCATAGCCCTAATATTGGCCTGCCAGCCGTGCATGGAATTACTTGCCACCCGTAAACGGGTCTTAGCGATCGTAAAGATTGATCTAATCACTTTTCCGATCTGTCTTTATCTGATTCTTAATGTATTCCTTTAAAATATCATTAAACTGCTTTTTCCCTTAAGGTATCCCATAAATCTCAATACACTCATTTTTGGGTTATGTTTACAATCAAATGGATATGATCCAAGCATACCTCTCATTCTATGATTCCCACCTCCTTCCACTGGCACAGAGTCCTTATAATCTTTCTCATTGCCTCTCTTTTTTCCCTGTAAAATACCCTCCGTCTATACTTCGGCGCAAATGCAAAAACACCATTGACAGAGAAATTTATCAAGGAGCTTCACCTGACCTTAAAGAATGGAACCAATGACTCCAGAAAGGATTGGTTCGCTATTGATGACTATAAAAAGATGCCCAATGAAGTTGGTGGTATGGACACAGCCCTTCTGGAAGAAGTCTCCGATAAGATGAAAGCGTTGCTGGCAGAATACAATGCAGAAGGAGAAAAAACATTTGAGGATCTTCTGAACTTCTATGTGAAGTTTGAGCGGATTCATCCGTTTCAGGACGGAAACGGCCGTGTGGGTAGACTGATCCTGTTCAAAGAGTTCCTGAAATACAATATCGTTCCGTTCATCATTGAGGACCCCCTAAAAATGTTCTACTACCAGGGACTGAAAGAGTAGAATCATGAGAAAGGATATCTGATCGATACCTGCCTGACTGCACAGGACAGATACAAAGCTTACTTGGACTATTTTAGAATTGCTTATTAAATAAATCCCTTTTTGATATGTTAAACGAAACTCAACAGAAAGGAGCACTATTATGAAAACAAAAATCGCCCTGATTCTCGTACTAGGAGTCATGATTGGGTTAATATCTGGATGCAGCAGGAAGTCCACCTCCTCATCTGTGCCTGATACCTCTCAGGAAGCAGAGCCTTCATCCCTTTCCTCCTCCCTGATTTCTGAAATTGAACCCCAGAACACAGCTGGGAGCGAAATGCCTGAACTTCCCGGTCGGGAAGGAGATCAGCCGCTTGTCCGCCTTTTGGGGACAAAAGAAGAGCTTTTTGCATTTGCTGAATGGGTAGAGACAGGAGCCTCCTACTATTGTCAGGATCTTACTTGGCAGCTCGACGCAGATATCGACCTGGAGGGAGAACCGTGGTCTCCCATCGGTCCTCTGAAAAATGTTATCGATCTGCAGGAGGCCCAAGCTCTGCTGGAGGGTTATGACTATCTCATCCAGAAAATTTCCCAGGAAAAAGAGGAAAATCCTGAGTTTTTTGAAGATATGCGTTCTTATCTCGGCTTTTTCGGTACTTTTGATGGCAGCGGACATCGGATTACCGGCCTGAATGTACCCTACGAAAATGTCCAGTCTCAAGAAGACCCTTTCAGCCAGAGCGGCTTTTTTGCCGTGCTGGGCGCCGGATCACAAGTTCTGAACCTTCATATTGAGGGCACAGTCCAGGGTTTTGGTGATACGGGCGGTCTGGCTGGTCGTGGGCCTTATGGTGACTATGCAGAGTCCCCTGCATTTGTGATTGGCTGCTCTTTCACGGGTACCGTTGAATTTCCCACCGGAATCTATAACTCTCACGGCGGCTTTGGTGGTCTGATCGGATCTACCGGGGAAAACCTGCGAGTAAGACAATGTTTTGCTCTGGCTGATGTTTCCGGTGACAATAATGTGGGCGGCCTGATCGGCAGCGCCAATAATAACTCCATCATTACGAACTGCTTTTGCCGGGGAACCGTTACTGCGGCGCCTGCATTCCAAAAAGAAGGCGGTCTGCTGGTAAGCAATATCGGTGGCCTGGCCGGAGCCAGTTATAATGGCACCTTTACCAACTGCTACAGTGATACAAATTTGGTCATTACTGCTATGTCCGGCCCAGTGGGTGGATTGGTAGGCTACCACAGCGGACAGGATTCCGGCTGTGTCTACAATGCTCAGAAAGCTGGAACCTGGGGTCCTGGTTACGCTTATCCAGGTTCCAACACAGAATTTAACGCTCTGGCTCTCTCCTCTGAGGAGATGAAAGACCTCCAGATATTCCAGGATCTGGGTTGGGATCTGGATGCTGTCTGGCAGTTGGAAGAAGGGGATACCGCCCCTACCCTTCGCAGCTGATCCATAGATTTTCAATATTAGAAAAAGCGCCCGGTTTCGGAGAAAGCCTCCGAGCCGGGCGCTCTGTATTTTGATGAGGATTGACTTTGTCCAGTAATTTACTCTGTTATCAGAGGATATACAGTAACCATTCAATCTTCCTGCTTGATTGAGCATCTTTCAAAATTGACTTTTAACGGCTAATCCTGAAAATTATGGGTTGACTGTCTAACTACCAGATATGGATCAAAAACAGTATGAACTTTGCTTTTTGGAGGATTGTCGCGGCTAATCATATTTGAAATCAAAGAAACCCCATGTTCTCCTATGGACTGTTTTGCGGAATGGATGGTGGTCAATGATGGATAAAGAAACTGAGATAACTCAATATCATCATAACCGATGATTTGTACATCCTCCGGAATTTTAAGATTATGTTTGTTTAGGGCGCTGATAGCTCCGGCACAGGATGCGTCATTGACTAAGGATAGCCCAAATGGGGGATTCGCCTTCTGAAAAAGCATGTCCACAATGTCAAAAGAGGACTGATTGTCTGTAGCCTCATAAAAGATTTTTTGGGGATCAAAGGGAATCCCAAAATCTCGCAGCGCTTTTTGGTGACCAGACAAGCGAATAGCTGATTTCATTCCTGATACCTTTTCACAGCAGGCCTGGCTAAGGATCAGATAGATATCCTGTATTCCACATTCCAAAAGATGCTTTGTGGCAAGATACTGTCCCTTATAGTCATCGCTGAGTACATAATTGAAATCCACCTCAGGGATGGTATCAGAATTATAAGAAAAATCGCTTAAAAATGGGAATCGAGACAAAAGTACCAATGGTATTTTAATACCCACATAATTATTCAGATGGATGGGGACCGATAATATCCCATCTACCGGAACCGAGAGAAAGGCGCTTAAGGCGTCACTTTCTATCGTGGGATCTTCATTTGTAATGGTTATAATGGTGGTCAATCCAAGAACTCTGGCGGTTGATTCGATTCCCTTTAGGATAGAGGCATAGTAAGGGTTAGTAATATCTGGAATTAAAACGCCTAACAGATTGCTGCGCCCCAGACGAAGGGACCGAGCAGTAAAGTTGGGATGGTAGCCCAGTCGGTTCGCAGCTGCCAAAATGCGCTCCTTTGTGGCCTGGGGAAGTTCTGGGCTGTCCTTAAGGGCTTTTGATACCGCTGAAACAGAAACCCCTGTGGCGTTTGCTATATCAATCAATCGAACTTTCGTTGTCATTGCAGTAAACGACCTCTATGTCTAATAAAATTTAATTCTATTATAGTATATAGGTTTTATATTTGCAACCAATTTTCAAAAAAATAATCTAAAACGTTATAGTTATTTTAAAATAAAATTCTATATATTTTTTAGTATATTAGATATATTTTTATGTTTATATAGAATTTTATTATAAAATCTATTGAAACTATTGTTTTGTGCAATTATAATTCAATTAAACTTAACTACAACGTTATAATTAACGGTGAATGGAGAGTGCTTATGTTTAACACTTTTATCAGGTCGCTCCTCTATGTGCCTGGAGATAAAGAGCATATGCTGGAAAAAGCGCTCCTCAGCAAAGGAGATGGAGTGATTATCGACTGGGAAGATGCCATCGCTCCAAAATGTAAGGAGATCGCCCGGAATGTGACAAAAGAATTCCTGGAACATCACACAACCGGCAAAATGGTTTTTATCCGTATCAATGATACCGCCTCCCCCCAATATCCTGAAGATTTGCGCTTAGCAGTCCAGCTGCCCATTGCTGGGATCGTGGTACCAAAGGCGTCTCCAGAGGGCCTGGCACAGGTTGACCGAGATTTGGCGGAAATGGATAACACCCAAGACCTTGTTCTGATTCCTTTGATTGAAAGCGCATATGGGCTGGTCCATTTGGAGCAGGTAATTGCCGCCTCAGTTCGAATCGCAGCCGTTCAATTCGGCGCCGAGGACTACACCAGGGATATGGAGATTACCCGAACCAAAACAGGAGAAGAGGTCCTAGCGGCCAGACAACGAATCGGGCTTGTCTGCCAAAGCGGAAAGATTCTGGCCATTGATACTCCCTTTGTTGACTTCCGGGATTCGGAAGGACTGAACCATGATATTTGGACAGCAAAGCAGGCAGGCATGAAGGCGAAGACCGCCATTCATCCTGGGCAACTGGAGCAGATCAATCGTGAGCTGACACCATCCGAGGAGGAGATTGCCATAGCCCAGCAGATTGTGCAGACAGCCCAGCTGCCGGAAAATATTGCTTTGGGGGCTTTCTCCTTAAATGGAAAAATGGTAGACGCGCCAGTCATCCATCGAGCCAAGCGCTTGCTGGAGCGAGCCAATTATTTTGAGCGTAACTGATTAGAAAGGAGCCTGTTCGGTATGGATTTACAAAAAAAAGCGGCTCAACTGCGGACGAAAACGTTTGAGGTAATTACCCAAGCGGGAGGAGGGCATTATGGCGGTTCCCTTTCCGCGGTGGAAATTATGACTGTTCTTTATTATGATGTTATGAATCTGTCCGGTGGGATTGCGGCGAAGGACCGGGACCGGTTCATCCTCTGCAAGGGTCATTCAGGGCCGCCACTGTATGTCATTCTGGCGGATAAAGGATTCATCGCTGAGGAGCGGTTAAAGGAGCTGGACCAGAATGGAGGCAGTCTGCCCAAGCATGTGGACCGTTTGAAGGTACAGGGAATTGATTACTCCTCAGGGTCTCTGGGACAGGGATTATCTGTAGCCTGCGGTATGGCCGCTTCTTTGAAAGAAAAGTATCCAGACACCCGTGTTTACGCCTTGCTGGGCGACGGTGAATGTGATGAAGGTCAGGTATGGGAAGCCGCTATGTTGGCGCGGCAGTACCAGCTGGACAACCTGATTGGGATTGTGGACTATAACCAGTGCCAAATTGATGGCAGGACTTCTCAGGTGATAAACCTGGAGCCCTTTGCGGACAAGTGGCGGGCTTTTGGATGGAACGTGCTGGAATGTGACGGACACGACACAAACGCCCTTCAGAAAACAATCACCCAAGCCAAACTCCATCATGGGCAGCCTACAATTATAATCGCCCATACCAAAAAAGGCCGGGGCGTATCCTTTATGGAAGACAATTATATCTGGCACAGCGGAAAGATCACTCAGGAACAATTTGAGATTGGTCTGCGGGATCTGGAAGGAAGGGGCTGAAAGCATGGAAAAGAGAAATACAAATCAGACCTATGGGGAAACTTTGGTGAGACTGGGAGAAACCCGAAAAAATCTAGTGGTGGTAGAAGCGGATTTGATGAAAGCCTCCGGCAGTGCAGCTTTCGTAAAAGCCTATCCGAACCGCCAGTACAATGTGGGAATTGCTGAACAGAATTTAATTGGATTTTCTGCGGGATTGGCCGCCACCGGAAAGATTCCCTTCGCCTCTACTTTTGCTTGTTTTGCCGCCCAGCGTGCATGTGACCAGGCGGTTAACGCAGTGGCATATAACAATTTCAATGTAAAAATTATTGGCACCTCTGCCGGATTGACCAGCGAGAAAAATGGAGGTACCCACATTTCAGTAGCGGATTTGGCGATCTATCGAGCGATTCCCCGGTTTCAAGTGTTTGACCCCGGCGATGCGGAAGAGTTTGCCCAAGTTTTGGAATACGCAGCGGATTATGTGGGACCAGTGTATATCCGCTCCAACAAGGGTGATTTTCCTGTGTTCCATAGCCCAGACTATCAGTTTAAACCTAGTGTGGCTGAAGTACTCCAGGATGGAGCGGATGTGGGTTTGATTACAACTGGCATCACAACCAATGAAGGAATTCAGGCTTGCCAGGAACTTAATAGAAAGGGTATTGAGGTATATCATCTTCATATGGGGACTATCAAACCCTTTGATGAACAAGCAGTACTGGACTGCGTCTCAAAAGTAAAGAAAATCGTTACCGTAGAGAATCACTCTATTATTGGGAGCTTGGGTTCCGCTGTGGCGGAGGTTCTGGCCAAACATGGTACCCAAGCGAAGCTGGTTCAGCTGGGTCTGCGCGACTGCTTTGGTGAAACAGCGACCCTTGATTATATGATGCATAAACATGGCATTGACGCTTCTGGCATCATAGAGACCATTACCC
Source organism: uncultured Anaerotruncus sp. (assembly GCA_944385965.1). GTDB lineage: Bacteria > Bacillota > Clostridia > Oscillospirales > Ruminococcaceae > Anaerotruncus. Next base: position 1,239 of record CALWZG010000010.1, on the reverse strand, counting down.
AGCTTTAATTTTTGTGTTGCTATAAAATTTATATTTTAGGAGGAAAATAGAATGAAACGACTTTCCGCACTGCTTCTGGCTTTCAGTATGGTAGTATCTTTAACCGCCTGCGGCAGCTCATCCAGCGGCAGCCAGTCCAACAATTCTGGTGGTTCTTCCGGTTCTAGCTCCGGTGGTGGAGCTGATGAAGTGTATGTATTTAACTTTGGCACCAACCAACCCGCGACTCACGTGGTGGCAGAAGCTTACCAAGCCCTAGTAGATGAGCTGAACGAGCTGGGAGGAGGACGTATCAAGGCCACCGCTTACTTCTCGGAACAGCTGGGCACAGAAAAAGAGATGGTGGACATGGTCGCCAATGACATCAATGATATGCTGATAGCGCCTGGCCACAGTGCTCTTTCTGTCTACTTCCCCTCTCTTCAAATTTTCGACGCACCCTATGTATTCGATACTCCCCAACAGATGCTGAACTTTGCCAACGGTGAGGATTTGGATTTCTTGTGGGACCAAATGGCGGAAGAAACCAATATCCGGGTTCTGGGTACCTATTATTTTGGAAGCCGCCACTTGACCATCAATGATAAAGATGTTCAGACCCCCGCTGACTTAGCTGGTGTAAAACTGCGTGTTATTGACGCTCCTATTTCTTTGGCTACCGGCCGTGCTCTTGGCGCGGAGCCGACTCCCTTGGCTTACAGCGAGCTTTATCTGTCTCTCTCCCAAAAGATTGTAGATGCCCAAGAAAATCCTTTGGCCAATATTTTGTCCGCTAAGTTTTATGAGGTACAGAATACCCTGGTGTTGACTGACCATGTAAAAGCTCCTGTGGCTTTCGCCATCAGCGAAAAGAAATGGAATTCCCTGCCGGAAGATATTCAGCAGATTGTCCAAACTGCGGTAGACCACGCTGTGGATACTGCCAGCAAAGCCATCATTGAAAGCGAGGAAGACCAGATTCAACAGCTGGAAGAACTGGGCATGAAAGTAGAGACCCCAGATTTGGAAGCCTTTAAAGCCAACGCTCAAAGTGTGATTGACGAATTTTCCGTGAACTGGGTAGATGGACTGTATGATTTGTCCCAGGCCGCTCCCAAGGAGTAAATAGAATATATATCTTAAGAATCTATATGTTTTATAGATTCTTAAGATATTTGTACGAAAGGGCATACCTTTTATAAGATGACCGAGTTTACCGCTGACAGATTGAGGCTGGCAACCAGAAAAAGCTTGTTTTAT
>CALWZG010000009.1 GCA_944385965.1 uncultured Anaerotruncus sp. | reverse complement strand
TCCCCACTCCCGACCGTAAGGCCGACATGCCCTTCCTGATGCCCGTCGAGGACGTCTTCACCATCTCCGGCCGTGGCACCGTTGCTACCGGTCGTGTGGAGCGCGGCGTCATCAAGAAGAACGAGACTGTCGAGATCGTTGGTCTGGCTGAGGAGTCCAAGTCCACCGTTGTCACCGACATCGAGATGTTCCACAAGCTGCTGGATTACGCTGAAGCCGGCGACAACATCGGCGCCCTGCTGCGTGGTGTTGACAAGAAGAGCATCGAGCGTGGTCAGGTTCTGGCCAAGCCCGGCTCCATCAATCCTCACACCAAGTTCCATGGTCAGGTGTATGTCCTGTCCAAGGAAGAAGGCGGCCGTCATACCCCCTTCTTTAACAACTATCGTCCTCAGTTCTATTTCCGTACCACTGACGTTACCGGCGTTATCTCCCTGCCCGAAGGCACTGAGATGTGCATGCCTGGCGATAACGTTGAGATGGACGTTGAGCTGATCACCGAGATCGCTATCGAGGAAGGTCTGCGTTTCGCTATCCGTGAGGGTGGCCGTACCGTTGGTTCCGGCGTTGTTACCAAGATCAATGCCTAATTCCTCATTATAAGCTTTTTAAGCGGCATGGCTTTCGCCATGCCGCTTTTCTTGTGTATTCGGGGCTGCTTGACAAACTTCCACTAAGAGCATATAATAAGGAAGCAATAAAAATTTAGTCTGTTTCAGGGCGAGGTGTGATTCCTCACTGGCGGTATAGTCCGCGACCCGTCTGATAAGGCGGCTGAATGGGTGAAACTCCCATACCAACGGTATAGTCCGGATGAAAGAAACAGCGGATTCGCCTTTTGGCACGCTGACGCCCTTGGAAGTATTCCAAGGGCTTTTTCACACCCTCAGCAGACCTCAATGGAGGTAAAAGAATTATGAAAACATCTGTCCGCAAAATGACCACCTTGGCTATGCTCACCGCTTTGTCCATCATGCTGGTGTACCTTGTGCGGTTCCCGCTGTTTCCCGCAGCCGCTTGGATGGAGTATGACCCGGCGGATATTCCCATCTTTGTGGGGACCTTCCTCTTTGGCCCAACCGCAGGGCTGTGCCTGACCCTTCTGGTCTCGGTAATTCAGGGTATGACGGTCAGTGCCTCAGCAGGCCCGATTGGGATTATTATGCATTTCCTGGCCACAGGTGCCTTTGCTCTGCTGGCGGGCAATATTTACCGCCGCAACCATACCCGCAAGGGCGCTGTAATCGCCTTGTCCTGTGGTGTGGCTGCCCAAACCCTGATGATGGTTCTGTGCAATCTGATTTTTACACCGATTTTTATGGGCGCTCCTATGGAAGCGGTGCTGGAGATGATGGTTCCCATTATCATTCCCTTCAATTTGCTCAAGGCGGGCATCAATGGAGTGGTTACCTACGTTGTATATAAGCCCATTGGCCGTTTAGTCAGACATGAAGCTGGTCAATTGGCGGCTTAACACTTGACAAATCCCCTCGAATCTTGTAAAATCATATCAATTCAATACTGCGACCTTATGAAGAGTGGTGGAGGGACAGGCCCTGTGAAACCCGGCAACCTGCGACGCAAGGTGCCAAATCCTGCGGTTGATGACCGGCAGATGAGGATGAGAACGCTCGGCTGTCTGGCCGAGCGTTTTTGGTTAGCAGATAAAAACAGAAGCGTGTTTCACGCCAGCAAAAAGGAAGTTATCGAATGGAGGGGATAGTTTGAGACAATCCAATTTCAGCAGAAGATTTTTTACATTGGCTTTGGCGGCGGTGATGGCGGTATCCTGTGCCGCTCCCGCTTTTGCCAGACAGTACAGCGACTATGACAGCGTTACCAGTCATATAAATTTACAGGTACCTCATACACTTGAGCTATCCCGTCCTGCCCAAGACATTACAACATCGGCGGATGCTTATTTTATCACAGGTTCCTCTGACCCTAACCAGTCTTTAACCATGAACGGGGAAACGGTGGAAAATCGAGGCAGCCAGGGAAGCTTTGGCATTTATGTATCCCTGCGGGATGGGGCCAATACCTTCACCTTCCAGCAGGGGGGGATCCAAAAGACAGTGACCATCACCAAAGGAAGCGGCTCAGGAACGGTGACCACTACTACGGTCATTTCCCAGATGGCCCCTTCCTATGATGCGGCCAAGGTCAGCGGGAATACCATCAAGTTGTCCTGTGTGGCGCCTTCCGGGGCCAGCGTCACCGCTGTAGTGGGTGGCCGCCGGGTTCAGCTGAAACAGCAGGCCGCTACCGCTGTGGCGGGGGTTCCAGCCACCTTTACCGGCCAGACCACGGCAGGTCAGGTGAATGGCCTTCAGGATTTGGGCCAGGTGACCTACATACTCAATGGAAGCAAGGAGTTCACCTCCAGCGGAAAAGTCTATATTGCTGGCTCTATGGATGATTTGCAGGTGCAGGTGAAAAACTATGCAACCAACCTGTATGATACCTCCAACCGGGCTATGTTTATTGAGACCCTGAAAGCTGGTACCACCGACTTTATTACCGATATGACAGATGATATGTATCAGTTGGCTACTGGCGGATGGATCTACAAAGAGTCGGTAGAGCCTTTGCCTGGCTCGGATGAAAGTACCCTCCGTGTCACCGATGTTATCTACGGTCCTACCGGGGATGGCCGGGGAGATGTGTATTCTCTGGCGGGGAAGGGAAGACCCACCTTCCGGGCCTATCAGGACAGTGAAAAATTATATGTGAAGCTGTTTAATACCTATATGAGCAATTCTCAGATTCAGCAGCTGAAGGATTATGTCTCCCAAAGCAGCCTGTTTACCCAGGTAGAGGTTACCGAGGAGGATTTGGATGTGATTTTCCGCTTTCAGCTGGCGGAGCCTTTGTGGGGATATGACATTACCTATGGGCAGGAAGGCGGCGTGAATATTTTCGCCCGACCCAGACCAGCCCTCAGCACCGGCGGCCAGCCGCTCTCCAATATTATCATTGCGGTAGACGCTGGTCATGGGGGTACCGACCCAGGCGCTATTGGAATTCCGGGAACAGAGGGTGCCATGGAAAAGGACATCACCTTAGCTACTGCCCAGGCCCTCCAAAAGCGGCTGCAAAATTTGGGGGCTACGGTTATCTTCTGCCGGGAAGGGGACAGCTCGGTCTCCATGAACGACCGTATGGCCTTGACCAATGACCAGGACGCAGACCTGTTTATTTCCCTGCACTGCAACAGCATCGGTTATACCCAGGACGCCAATAAGCCCAGCGGTACAGAAGTGTACTATTTCGAAAATATCGCCAAGGACTTTGCCTCCATGCTCTCAGCCAATGTGGCCTCCGCCACCGGCCGAACCAATCGGGGCGCCAAACTTTCCAACTATCGGGTGACACTGAATACCTACGCCCCAGCGGTGCTGGTGGAGATGGGCTTCTTGACCAACCCAGCGGAGTATGACCAGATGACCAGCAAACAGGGCATTTATCAAACCGTCAATGGAATTAGTGACAGTATTTTGGATTTTCTCAGTTAAAGGAGCCATAGAATGAAGCGAACTTTGGTAATGATTCTGACCGCCGGCTTATTGACAGGCTGTGCCCAAGAGCTACCCATGGAGGAAGAACTCCCAGTTGCTTCTTCAGCCATTTCATCTTCCAGTGTGGGTACTTCTTCCGCTCCCTCCAGTCAGGAGATGTCCAGTGCTGTGGAGGAAGCCTCCAGTGAAGTCCCTGATGAGGAAGAACCTTGGGAGCCGCCCACAGAAGCCTCTGTCCGGGATGGGTCTTACCGGAGGGATGAATACAAGCTTTGGAGGGATACAAGCCAATATACAGCCTATGAGTTCCCTCTGCCGGGATTTTATAACAACCCCAATGGGGAAGGAACCCTGACCTTTCAGGCACCAGAGGGCTGGATTATTGGAGATGGGGGCGCTGGAGTCCTGTCCTTTCAGAATGAACAGATGGGGGATTACATTCTGAAAATTGGAGAATTCCAGTTCTATTATAAGGTCAAACCAGACCAGCCTTTCTATGAGAATGATTTGCTGGCGGAGGAGCAAAGCACCCTGACCGGAGAATCTTCCCTGCGTCAGGAGGATACGAACGCTAACCAGCCAGGGGCTTATCAGCTGGGGGAAACCTATTATCGCTTTATAGACCAGATAGGTCCCATTCATGTCCTCAATTACATTGTGGATTTAGGCAATGGCTGCGCCGCCACCCTGTATTTCTATGTGTCCCAAGAGGCTACACCAGAGGATTTGTCTATTTACGATGGGATTGTGGCTTCCATGGGGGTCAGCGTTGATGAGGGATGGCATCCTCCAACGGAGGAGCAGGACCCCACCACTCACCCAGATGCCTTTTACCCCCATGACGAATACAAGTTGTGGAAGGAAAACCAAGAGCGGCAGACTTATCAGCTGGAGTTCTCAAATGGGGTTGTGACCATGGAGGCTCCTGTGGATTGGGTGTTGGAGAAAGACAAAATCCTGATGGAAAATCAGGCTTTCCATGGCGGCCCTTTGGAGATTGGGGAATGGAAATTTTATCCGCTGGAATCAGGGGTGCGGTTTTACGACAGTCCTCCCTTTGACCAAATGCGGAAAACCAGCCCGGTGACAGGAGACCCTCTCTGTACCCAGGAAACCCAGGAAAATCTGCCTGGCGCCTATTGGAGGGCGGGAAATTATTTTCGGTATGTGGATTATGGCCCATTAGGGTCTCACAATATCCTAAACTATATCGTTGACCTGAAGGACGGGAACGCCTTGCAGCTGCGTTTCAGGGTATCCCGGCAGGCGGGCGCGGAAGACTTGAAAATTTACGACGCGATTGTGGATTCCATTCAGGTGGAGTCGGCTTCGTAGCGGAAAGGAACGGTAAAAATGGCAAAATATCTTTTCACCTCGGAATCGGTGACCGAAGGCCATCCAGACAAAATTTGCGACCAGATTTCCGACGCGGTTCTGGACGCCATCATCGAAAAAGACCCTCAGGCCCGTGTGGCCTGCGAAACCGCCACCACTACCGGTATGGTGATGGTGATGGGAGAGATTACCACCTCCTGTTATGTGGATATTCCCTCCATTGTGCGTAAAACCGTAAATGAGATTGGATATGACCGGGCGAAATATGGGTTTGATTGCAGCACCTGCTCGGTCATTACCAGCATCCATGAGCAGTCCTCTGACATCGCTATGGGGGTGGACGATGCCTTGGAGCGGAAGGAAGGCAGCGCAGATGAGGCAGAGGTTACCGGAGCGGGTGACCAGGGCATGATGTTTGGCTACGCCAGCGACGAGACCCCTGAGCTGATGCCCATGCCTATCTCCCTGGCCCACAAGCTGGCCAAACAGCTGACCAAGGTCCGCAAGGAAGGGGTTCTGCCCTATCTGCGGCCGGACGGGAAAACTCAGGTGACAGTGGAATATGTGGACGATGTGCCTGTGCGGGTAGACGCGGTGGTTATCTCCAACCAGCATGCCCCTGAGGTCTCTTTGGAGCAGATTCGGAAGGATATTACAGAACAGGTCATCCGTCCGGTGATTCCCCAGGGTCTGATGGACGAAAACACAAAAATCTATGTGAACCCCACCGGCCGCTTTGTAATCGGCGGACCCCAGGGGGACAGCGGCTTGACCGGCCGGAAAATCATTGTGGATACCTACGGCGGCATGGGACGCCATGGAGGCGGAGCCTTCTCCGGCAAGGACCCCACCAAGGTGGACCGCTCCGCAGCCTACGCCGCCCGATATGTGGCGAAAAATATTGTAGCCGCCAAGCTGGCCAAGCGCTGTGAGGTGCAGGTGGCCTATGCCATCGGTGTGGCCCATCCTGTATCGGTGAATGTGAATACCTTTGGTACAGGTACCGTGCCGGATGAGCAGTTAGCCCAAGCGGTCCGCAAGGTCTTTGACCTGCGCCCTGCCTCCATCATCAAGGCTCTGGATTTGCGCAAGCCCATCTACAAACAGCTGGCAGCCTACGGACATATGGGCCGGGAGGACCTGGGAGTCAGCTGGGAGAAGACCGACCGGGTACAGGCTCTGCTGGATGCCCTCAAGTAATCTGTTGTCACACCCAAAAGGGCCCAGGTCTATAAAACAGGTTTTATAGACTTGGCTTTTCCCCAGAATTTTTCAATTTTTCAAAAACCAAAAATCACCTGGCCGCATAGAATAAGGCGAGGTGATTTTTTTATGCTGACGGTGGTTTTATGGTTTTTATTGATGGTACTGGCGTGTCTTGGGGTGGTACAGCTGATTAGCTGGTGGGCCCTCCAGTCCACAGGAAAGCAGGGGAAAATTTACAAGGTAGTTCCGGTGGGGGGAAATCAGGAGCAGGTCCGCAGGCAGCTGGCCCTGGCTTATGCTGGGGTACAGTGGGAGGCCACTGCGGAGTGCGAGGAATGGATTCTCTACAACGCTGGACTGGACCCGGAAGGGGAGAAGGACTGCAAGGAGCTGGGGACGGGAGGCGGCATCCGGTATGTCTCCAATTTGGAGGCCCTGGAAGCCCTGATGAAAGAGCCGTTTACAACAACGTAAAAGTGTATTATAATAAAATTACAACAAAATGTAGAGGCAGGCCTGGGGAGAACAGGTCCGACTGAATGGATACCAGCGGGGAGGAAATTTTGGTGGAAGTTGGAGCGAGATACCGCTTGGAAGGAGCGGTAGAGCGGGTCGTTTTTCATAACGAGGAAAGCGGGTATACCGTTTTGGAGATGACCACCGACCAGGAGCTGATGACGGTTGTGGGGGAGTTTCCTGACATCGCTGTGGGGGAAACCCTGGTGGTCACCGGTATCTGCTCCAGCCACCCCAAATATGGAACCCAGCTGAAGGCGGAAAGCTATGAGCGGCTGCTGCCGGCCACCGCTTCCGCCATAGCCGCTTATCTGTCTTCCGGCGTCATCAAGGGGGTGGGGCCGGTCATCGCCCGGAAGCTGGTGGATGCCTTCGGGGACGATACCCTGCTGGTGATAGAGAAAACCCCCCAACGGCTGTCGGAGGTACCGGGAATCTCCCAGGGCAAGGCCCAGCAGATTGCCCAAGAGTACCAGCGGCTATTTGGCATCAGGACGGTGATGCTGTTCCTGGCCCACTACAATATTCCAGCCTCCTACGCCATCCGTACCTGGAAGCGGTTCGGCCCACAGGCCCAGGAAGCCATTACCCAAAACCCCTACTTGCTCTGTGAGGAGGAGATTGGGGTGGACTTCCAGAAGGTGGACCTGATTGCCATGGAGAATGGGCTTCCAACCGACAGCTATGACCGGATTTTCGCCGGGCTGGTCCATATCCTGCGCCACAACATGAACAACAACGGCCACGCCTGCCTGCCTACCCATAAGCTGGCAGAGGTCTGTCAGCGGCTTCTGGAGGTGGAGAAAGAACCTATTGAGCAGGCGTTAAGGGAGGCCAGTGAGCTGGAGGGCACTTTGGTGTGGATGGAGCGGCGCTCTGGGGAATCTTTTGTCTATCTGCCAGAGTGTTTTGAGGCGGAGCGGTATATCTCCAACAAACTGCTGCTGATGGAGCAGACCCAGCGGGAGGAACTGGAAAACGGCCAGCTGTTGCTGGACCATCTGGAGACGGAGCAGGGCATCCAATATGCCCGATTGCAGCGTAAGGCTATTCTCACCGCCCTCACCGAGCCGGTGATGGTTTTGACCGGAGGGCCTGGAACTGGAAAAACCACCACCATCTACGCCATCATCCAGCTTTTGCGGGAGCGTGGGGAGAAGGTGGCCTTGGCGGCCCCCACCGGAAGGGCGGCCAAACGGATGAGCGACCTGACCGGGGTGGAAGCAAAAACCATCCATCGGCTGCTGGAGGTGGATTATGGGAGCAGCGCGGGGAACATTCGCTTTAAGCGCAACGCCCAAAATCCCCTCCCTTATCACACCATCATCATTGATGAGTGTTCCATGGTGGACGAGCTGCTGTTTGACAGCCTGCTGAGAGCTATGCGCCATACCTGCCGGCTGATTCTGGTGGGGGACCAGGACCAGCTCCCTGCTGTTGGGGCGGGGAACGTGCTGGGGGACCTAATTGACAGCGGCAGGGTAGCAGTGGTGCATCTGGACGAGATTTTCCGCCAGGCGGCCCAAAGCCTGATTGTCACCAATGCCCACGCTATTGTTTCAGGGGAATATCCCCGTCTGGACATTCGAAACAACGATTTCTTTTTCCTGCGGGACAGCTCCAGCGCCAAAATTTTGAACACCACCGCTGACCTGTGCGCCCGCAGGCTTCCCGCCAGCTATCAGTTTTCCCCAATGTGGGACATCCAGGTTTTGTGTCCCACCAGAGTGGGAGCGGTAGGGACCGCCGAGCTGAACCGGGTGCTTCAGGAAGCCTTGAATCCACCCTCCCCTGGGAAAAAGGAGTTCACCATGGGCACCTCTGTCCTGCGGGAAGGGGACAAGGTGATGCAGATTCGGAACAATTACGATATTTTGTGGGAGCGTCCCAACGGGGAGGACGGAATGGGAATTTTCAATGGGGATATCGGTGTGATTGAGATGATTAACAAGCCTTCCTCCTCTATGCTGATTCGCTTTGATGACCGGACCGCCGAGTACAGCTTTGACATGGCAAAGGAGCTGGAGCTGGCCTATGCCATTACGGTGCATAAGAGCCAGGGCAATGAGTATGATGCAGTGATTCTGCCCCTAATGGAGGGGCGCAGCCGGATGTATTATCGCAGCCTCCTTTATACGGCGGTGACCAGGGCCAAAAAACTTCTGATTATTGTAGGCTCTGAGCGAGCGGTTTATCAGATGGTGGACAACCATAAGAAAACCAGACGGTACACAAATTTGGTTTATTTTCTGGGAGGCGGCCAATGAGCGGGGTATGGGAAACCTTCCTCACCTGGCTGTTTCCCCACAAGTGTTTTGGCTGCGGGGAGCTGGTAGGGCAGGAGGCGTTTGTGTGTGAGGAGTGTGCCCAGCAATTGCCTTGGGCCAAGGGAGGCTGCCCCAGATGCGGTAAGCCGGTGAGAGCCTGTGTCTGTTCACAGCTGGAAGCTTTGGATGGGGCTGGGGCACCGTTGTGGTATGAGGGGATTGTCCGTCAGGGCATCCACCGGTATAAATACAGCGGTCGCCAATATTACGCCACCTTTTTGGGGGCGCTGATGGCCGACTGCTTCCGGGAGCGGATGTCCGGCCTGGGACTGGAGGCCATTGTGTATATCCCACTCCATCCCAGAAAGCAGCGGCAGAGAGGCTTCTGTCAAACCCAGCGGCTGGCGGCCAAGGTGTCTGAGGCTACAGGACTACCGGTTTTGGAGGAGGTGCTGCTCCATACCGGCCGGGGAAAGGCTCAAATGAGCCAGAGGACCTTTGAGGACCGGCGGAAAAACGCAGCCCGCTCCTTTGACATCTGGGAGGATGTGGACCTGACCGGAAAAAGGCTTCTGCTGATTGATGATGTGTTTACCAGCGGACGGACACTGGATACCTGTGCCAGACTGCTGAAGGAGCAAGGGGCGGAAAGGGTATGGGGACTGACAGCGGCCATCACTCGTTCCAGCTATGGATGAGGGGCGGCCCAGGGGAGTCCATTGCAATTCCCACAAAAACCTGATAAAATAGGAACTATTCAATGGCCTGGCCCCTCTTCCGGTCAGGCGCAGCATGGAGTTACAGGAGGAAATGGATATGGCTTCGATTGATATAGGCATCGACCTTGGTACCGCCACAGTTCTGGTTTATCGGGATCAGGAGATTGTGCTGCGGGAGCCTTCGGTGGTGGCGGTGAACCGGAAAAACGGAGCGGTTATCAGTGTGGGGGAGGAGGCTTACAATATGCTGGGCAAGACGCCGGCCCATATTGTAGCTATCCGCCCATTGGAGGATGGGGTCATTTCCAATTGTGTCATGACCGAGGAGATGATTACTTATTTCCTCAAAAAAGCCTGTGCCCATTCCGCTATCCGTCCCAGGGTGGCTCTGTGCGTTCCCTCCCAGATTACCAATGTGGAGGCCCAGGCCGCTGTGGATGCGGCTGTATCGGCCGGAGCCAGAAAGGTGTTTCTGATTGAGGAGCCGGTAGCGGCAGCCATTGGGGCTGGTCTGGATATTACCAAGCCCAACGGCAATCTGATTTTGGATATTGGGGGCGGTACCAGTGATGTAGCGGTTCTGTCCCTGAATGGAATTGTGTGCAAGACCTCCATCAAGGTAGCGGGAGACAAGCTAAATGACGCCATTGTGAAATATATCCGGGGGACCTATAACCTGCTGATTGGGGAGCGTATGGCGGAGAACCTGAAAATCGCTATTGCCAGTGTGGACTCCCAGGCGGAAAACCTGACCTTTGAGATTAAGGGACGGAACCTGGCTACCGGCCTTCCGGCTCGTCAGATGGTGACCCGCCAGGAGCTGTATCCCACCGTGATGGATTGGGTGGTAGAAATCAGAAATGCGGTTCACAGCGCGGTGGAAAAGACCCCACCGGAACTGGTGGGGGATATTTATGAAAATGGTATGGTGATGACCGGCGGGGGATGCCTGCTCCATGGCTTGGACACCTATATGAGCCGGGAACTCAAAATGCCGGCCCGCCGTGCGGAAAACCCAGTGGAATGTGTGGCCATCGGTACTGGCCGTTCCTTTGAGTATGTGGACAAGCTGGTGGATGGGTTCATCGCTTCTTCCATTCATAAGCACTGAGATGCCTCTTTTTTAAGAAGTAAAACCAAAGCCCCTTGGCGTAAAAACGCCAAGGGGCTTTTCGCTGGAATAAGGGGGTCATATCTGCTTCACATACACATTCATCTGGTTGTAAGGGATGGTGATTCCTTCCTGGTCAAACCGGCGCTTGACCTCCTCCAGAAAATCAAACCGCATATTCCAATAATCCTCGGTTTTGCACCAGGTCCGGGAGATGAGCACAATGGCGGAGTCTCCATGCCGGGTCATCCGAACCAGCGGCGCCGGGTCGGGAAGGGCGCTGGGATGCTGGGTGATGATTTCCAGGATGATTGCCTTGGCCTTCTCAAAGTCATCCTCATAGCCGATGGAAAACTCCAAATCCAGCCGGCGGACCGGCTCTCCGGTGAAATTGGTGATGTGGGCTTTTGCTACATCCCCATTGGGAATATGGATAAGCTTGTTGTCCACAGTTTTGAGAACGGTGTAGTTCAAACGAATCTCCTGGATGGTCCCCTCGTAGTCCCCGATGGAAACATAATCCCCAAGGGAGAAGGGTTTGGTAAACAGCACCGAGATACCGCTGGCCAGGTTAGCCAGGGAGTCCTTTACCGCCAGGGAGACAGCTAGTCCAAAGACACCCAGCAGAGCCACCATGGAGCCAACCGCCGAAGGCACCAAAACGGTTAAAACCACAATTCCCAAGAAGATTAAAAGCACCGCCCGCAGAATGGACAGGATAAAGCTGTGAAGGGTGGGGTCCAGGGTGGAACGGGTGAGCATCTTTCTGGTGAATTTCATCACCAGGCGGATGAGGAACATACCCACGATAAAAAGAACCACAGCGGTGACGCATTTAGGAAGCATAGTTTGCAGGAAGTTCTTTAACAGTTTTATCTGGTCATCCGGAGGCAAGGTGGCGATGGTGCTGGCAGTTTCCTGGATTTCGGCGGCCACCTCGTTTCCGGTATTAATAAGCTCGGTTGTATCCATTGTTTAAAGGCTCCTTTCAGAGTTTTTTTGCCGATGGGATTTTAAGTATTCAGAGGGTGGGACCCCCATCACCTTTTTGAACACCCTGGAAAAATACAGTTGGTCCTCATACCCCACCGAAGCCGCCGCCGCAAAGATAGGCAGAGAGGTGTGCTCCAAAAGGTCGCAGGCTTGAGAGACCCGATAATGGGTCAGATACTCGTTGGGCGGAGTTCCAATATGCCGCATGAAAACCCGATATAAGTGACTGCGGCTGATTCCCACTGAGGAGGCCACATCGCTGATGTCGATGGGCCGGGAGTAGTTGTGGGAGATATATCGGATGGCAGCCTCCACATACTCCAGGGACAGGTCACGGTTAGCGGGTGTTCCAGGGGCTTCCTCCATCAGCAGGGCCAGAAACTGGTACAGATAACCGATGGCCCGCATCTCCGCCGCCTGTGTAGTCCCCAAAGCCTGATAAATGGCGGTGATGGACTCGGCCAGTTTAGCGGGATGCTGGCTGCGCAGGATGGGATGTTCTCTGGAAAAAGGGGTTTGGGACATGACCAGCTTGGCCTCCGCCCCGTTGAAGCCTACCCAGCAATAAGCCCAGGGATTCTGCTGGTCCGCCTGATACTGGACCACCTGCCCAGGATAAACCAGGAAGGTGTCCCCCTGCTCCAGATGAAACTGCTGATTGCCTACCCGGTAGGTTCCTTTCCCCAGCAGGATGTGGTGAATCAAAAAATGGTCACGCACCGCCGGACCCCAGGCATATCCTGGCTCGCATTGCTGGGAGCCGCTGTTGTAAACAGCCACCGGCATACTTTCCCTGGTTTTGGTTTTATAAGAGTGTTTATAGACCTTGGACAAACTGTCCATACCTCCTTTCGGGTTCCGGGGCGGCTTCGCGCTGGGAACCACATTTTCATTTTCCGCCCCCTGAGCCAATCCATGCAAGTCTCTCTGCCGCCTTAGGGCTATTATACCAAAATTTTGTCAGGGTTACAACAAATATCCATAAAAAAGAAACAGGAAAAGGATTGTAATTCTTGGGGGATTGCGGTATGCTGATACCAAAGGGAAAATACCCACCACTGGGCAGGATGGAGGTAACAGCATGAAGATACAGGAGTTAAAAGAGCAATTGGAGCAGGGCGCTTATGAGCGGGTATTCCAGTGGCTTTATAGCGAGAAAGCGGCGGAGCAGCCCCAGCGGTATGCCCAGGCGCTGGATGACTTTGGGGAGCTGTTCGGAAAGGAGCGGGATGTGCAGTTGTTTTCCGCCCCTGGACGTACCGAGGTAGGCGGCAACCACACCGACCATCAGCGTGGAAGGGTGCTGGCCGCTGGGGTAAATTTGGATGTCATCGCTGTGGCCAGCCCCAACCAGGAAGGAATCATTCGGATTCAGTCCGCCGGATACCCTATGGACGAGGTGCGGCTGTCTGATCTGTCGGTCCATGAGGAGGAGAAAAATAAAGCCATCTCCTTAATTCGGGGGGTAGCCGCCCGGTTCCAGCAGCTGGGCATGGAAATCGGCGGGTTTGACGCTTATACCACCAGCAATGTTCTGAAAGGGTCTGGCCTTTCCTCCTCAGCCGCCTTTGAAACGGTGGTGGGCCAGATGCTCAACCATCTGTACAGCGGCGAAAAGGCCACCCCTGTCCAAATCGCCCAGATTGGTCAATACGCCGAGAATGTTTATTTTGGCAAACCTTGCGGCTTGATGGACCAAACCGCCTGTTCGGTGGGAGGCTTTGTGACCATCGACTTTGAGGACCCGGAGCATCCCAAGGTAGAGCAGGTGCCAGTGGATTTCGCCACCGCTGGATATAAACTGTGCATTGTGGATACCGGCGGAAACCACTCGGATTTAACAGGGGACTACGCCTCCATCCCGGTGGAGATGAAATCGGTGGCGGGATTCTTTGGCAAAGAGGTACTCCGCCAAGTACCTCAGGAGGACTTCCTGAGCAAGGTGGCGCAGCTGCGGGAACAATGCGGAGACCGAGCGGTTCTGAGGGCCTTCCATTTTTACGCCGACAACGACAGGGTTCCCAAACAGGTGGCGGCCCTGGGAGACCGGGATTTCCAGCGGTTTAAGGAACTGGTGATTGAGAGCGGGAACAGCTCCTTTGAATACCTGCAAAATGTGTATACCTGCCAGAACCCCCAGGAGCAGGGCCTTTCTTTGGGACTGGCCATCAGTGAGCGGATTTTGAAGGGCAAAGGCGCCTGGCGGGTCCATGGCGGCGGCTTCGCAGGCACCATTCAGGCCTTTGTGCCGGAGGACCTGCTGGAAGAATATCGGCGCTCGGTGGAGGCGGTGTTTGGACAGGGGAAATGCCACGTGCTGTCCATCCGTCCCATAGGCGGCGTTTGCGTTACACCGGAACTGCATCAATGATTTAGAAATGGAGGATTAGGCAATGGCTGAATTAAGATGGCATCCTTTGATTCAAGATTGGGTGATGATTGCTTCTCACCGTCAGGCGCGGCCTCAGATGCCCAAGGATTGGTGTCCTTTCTGCCCAGGCAGCGGAAAGGTGCCGGAGGACTATGAGGTTTATGAGTATGACAACGATTTTCCGGCTTTAAGTCAGAACCCCCCTGTGCCGGATGATGTGGCCACAGACTTTTTCAAGACGGCTCCCGCCTATGGAAAATGTGAGGTAATTCTTTATTCTCCAGGCCACACAACCACCCTTCCTGAGCTGAGTGACGCCCATGTGACCAAGCTGGTAGACCTTTGGTGCCAGCGGTTTGAAGCCCTGAGCCAGGACGAAAAGATTAAGTATGTGTTCATCTTCGAGAACCGGGGAGAAGCGGTAGGCGTGACCATGCCCCACCCTCACGGCCAGATTTATGGCTACTCGGTGATTCCCAAAAAGATTCAGCTGGAGCTGAAGTCCTCTGAGGAGTATCTTCAGGAGAAGGGTCGCTGTCTGTTCTGCGACATGCTGAAGGCGGAGCTGGACTTCAAACAGAGAATCATTTTTGAGAATGAGGACTTTGTGGTATTCCTGCCCTTCTTTACCGAGTATCCTTACGGGGTTTACATCATGTCTAAGTCCCACAAATCCTACATCACCCAGTTCACCCCGGAGGAGCGGGCCAGCCTGGCGGTGACCTTAAAGCATACGGTGGGGATGCTGGACAGCCTGTTCGGCTACAAGTTCCCCTATATGATGTGCATGCACAACGCCCCGGTGAACAGCCAGCCGGTGGGGGAGAGCTACCACTTCCACATCGAGTTCTTCCCGCCCATGCGCAGCGCCGATAAGGTGAAGTTCAACGCCTCCTCCGAGACCGGCTGCTGGGCCCACTGCAACCCCACCTGCCCCGAGCAGACCGCCCAGGAGCTGCGGGAGGCCTACGCCCGCTACTGCGAAAAAAAAAAAAAATAAGCGCTAGCTACACTCTCCA
>CALWZG010000008.1 GCA_944385965.1 uncultured Anaerotruncus sp. | reverse complement strand
AGCTGTACAATCTTCTCGGACATGGTTTGCTGTCTCCTTTCGAATGGTGGTGTCGCAACTTCATTCTACCAGAGATCTGCAAACCATGTCCCTTTTTGTTTTTGCGAAACTTATTCTACCTTATCGGTTTAATATTTGGAAAAATCATTTCCGGCTTGAGTATAATCGATGTTTTCAGAGGAAGGATTTGTGTCCATAGGATTTACGGTTGTTTCTGACGAATCCCGAAGCTTGAATTTACTGATTAAATCTTTCAGCATCTGTGCCTGGCTGGAAAGCTCCTCACTTGCCGCAGCGCTTTCCTCCGCGGTAGCAGAATTGGTTTGTACCACGCTGGAAATCTGATCGATTCCTAGCGTTACCTGCTGGATAGAAGCAGCCTGCTGCTCAGAAGCCTGGGAAATTTTGTTGAATATTTTTGTAATTTCCGCCGCCTCGGTCACAACACTGTCCACAAACTGCTTGGTTTCCTGCATGCTTTGGGTGCCTTCCTCAATAGCGGATAAAGCGCCGCTGATTAACTCAGTTGTATTTTTAGAAGCCTCAGAAGATTTTCCGGCAAGGTTGCGCACCTCGTCAGCCACCACAGCGAAGCCTTTTCCAGCAGCTCCTGCCCGGGCCGCCTCAACCGCCGCGTTTAAAGCGAGAATATTGGTTTGGAAAGCGATGTCCTCAATGGTTTTGATAATACCACTTACCTTGGTAGCCTTGGAACGGGCGTCTTCCATAATTTCCAGTGTGGATTTCATCTTCTGTCCACTTTCAGCCACACTATTATTAACCTGATTTACATTGACGCTTGCGGCTTCCGCCATTTGGGCGTTGTCATTTACAGTGGTGGAAATTTCAGTAATGGTGGCGGCCAGCTGCTGAATAGAGGAGGCCTGCTCAGTAGCGCCTTGGGAAAGGGATTGGGCTCCGCAGGATACCTGGTCAGAGCCAGCGGAAACCTGGACGGCGGCCTCACTGATTTGACTGAGGGTCTGGCTCAGCGACCGATTGATGCGGCGGATGGCCAAAAGAATTCCTCGATAGTCTCCCACATAATCTTCTTCTATACGAGTACGGATGTTAAAGTTTCCATTGGCCATTTCATTCAGCAGGTAATCCACATCTTCTATGATGGACTTCAGATTTATAGCCATTGCTTGGAAGGTTCTGGACAGATCACCGATCTCATCCTGTGTGGTGGCCTCAATATGAATGTCCAAATGACCATGGGCAATACTTTCCGCTGCCTGAACCACTTTTTTCACAGGAGACAACATCCAGCGAAGCACAGAGATGATGACAAAAATAATCACAAGCAAAGCCACAAAGGAAATCACACAAAGCCAGATGGTGGTCTGTACAATAGAACGTTGGGCGTCACTGGTATAAAGTCCAGTCATTGACCACCAAGTACGGTCACCTACTTGAATAGGACTGTAAAAGCAGGAAACTTTTTTTCCATCTTCCCGAGTTTTTTCCGCATGGAAGGTGGAGGTTCCGGTCATGAGGGACTGTACTTGCTGAAATTCTTGCTCATTTGGAGTGAACTCTTTCATATTTTTGCCGACATCATCAAGAGTCTCACTGTCCCAAACAATGGTGCTGTTATCATCATAAATAGTAGCCCACATAGAAGAATAGTTTTGACTGGAGGTGGTTACTCCAGAGAAAGCATCCAGGTTAATATTTCCAATCACAACACCAATGAGTCTGCTTTCATGTGTAATGGGGATTCCATAAGCCAAAACCATTTGGCCATTTCCATTATCATAGGGTTGAGAAATATAGGACTTTTTATTTTCAACTACATAATTGTAAGAGTCTTCCTCAGCGTAATCATTATAGGAAGAAAAAGGAACAATCTGTCCATCTACATTATTTTTATTGATCCAAAAGCCGAAAGCTTCCATATCACTTTCAAATTGATATGGCTCAAACATAACTCCCATAGCGACAATGGAATCATTTGCTTTTATGGTGGAGCGGCATGTTTCCGTCATAAACAGTTCTGTATCATGAGCAGCTAAAGACAAGGTTTTACTGGTATATAAGTCGCTTCGAAGCATTTCAGCGATATCTGGATTGTCGGATACCACATTGTCCCCAGGATTTTGGAGGATTCTCTGATACCCCCAATCTATGTAATTCTGAATACCCATCACTGAATTTTCAAACCCACGAAAACTCTGTTCTATAATTTCAGCGTTGCCATTGGCCACTGAGTTGAGTTCTCCAGAAATCCCTTTCTTAATGGCGGCTTGGGACATAAGAACTGAGCATGCCAATAAAATAATCAAAATAATCGCTAACATACCCGCAATCATAATGGCCAGTTTAGAGGCCAGCTTCATTTTTTTGAACATAGGAATACCCCTTTCTCTCTAGAAGCTTTTGAACCGCTTTTAAGGTGCCAACTAAAGTTTCATCCGGCACCCTGTTTTTGATTCTATTTCAGGCGCATCGCCTCACCTCAATTCTCTTTTCATTGGGAATCACCTAAGAACCATAAACATATCTGCTGTATATAGTCAGATGTTTTTCATAAAAAATTGCTTGAACATGGGTCTGATTGTGGTTATCCCATAACTAAAATTTGATACATAGTTTTCTATTAAATTTTATTTGAGCTTATTGTAGCACAGAAAGGATATTTTTTCTATATTTTGTCACATAAAGTTGTAATAAAGAACAAAAAATTTTTTTAGCAGGTTGATAAGGGAAAATAAGATTGTACAATATGACATAAAAATCAGGTTTTTTGAGATGGAGAAGTCTTATTTGTATTATATAAATTTATTAAACGCTCCTGCAACTGCAAACCTTGCTGATAAAAGCCCAACAATGTCTGAGCAGAAAATTCTTTTTTAATGACTCTGTTGGCCTCCATACCATGATGCTGGGGATCTATCACTCCAAACCATCGATATTCCTCAAAATTATTGCTGCAATACCACACATAATTCAGTCCCCCTTCCCAAGTCAAGAGATGCTCACCTGTATCGGGGGAAGACCCTTGTATATCAATGGACACCTCTATATCATAATAGGCTCTGCTGTTTTGCTTGCTGGAATTGATCTGCATGGCGGGGCGATTCCTGTTCGCTTTCTGAAGCCACAGCTCAACGGTTTTTAGGAGCGTTTTCTTTTCTTTTTTCAGGGAAAGGGTCATCTCTGACAGGACAGTTGTTGATTGGTAAAATTGATCGAACCCATTGTAAAAAAACCACATTCCCCCCTGGGAGTCGGTGAGAATCAGCACAGGGTCAAGAAGCCCATAGTAAGAAAGTACAGAATGAGGGTCCTCTTCTGTTGTGTGCAGCGGGTCAAAGATGGATACCTGATATCCCCAACTCTCAATTTCAGATTTGTAGATGGAAAGATTCTCAATAATTGCTTGGGTGGCATAGAATCCTTTTTTATTTTCTCTCATCCTGAGAATTCCAAAAACCACCGCTCCAACCAGCGCTAAAAGCAGTATACCATATAAAATAAACCTAAATTTCCTGAGCTTCATGATTTGTGCCCTCAATAACATAATAGCCCCCTCTTTGCCCAATCTGAAATGATTTACCCATTATACCTTAGATTCTCTGAAAAGGATAGGGGCAAAAAGGAAGCTTGGATGCGTCTAAAAATCCCTCTGCATGGGATTTGCTTCCTATACAGAGGGAAAAGTGTGTTTCATATTTTCATTTATAAAAGAAGGTCTTATCATAGAGTAGAAAAGCCAAAGCTGTTGGCCAAAGCGTCAATCCGCTGTCCCGCCTTGCACAAAGGGCAGTCTCTTGGAGAATGGGTTTCATAGCCGGGAATGTCCTCAGGGGAAAAGAGATAGTGTACCCGCACGCCATCTACTTCCTCTTGAGCGCTGAATACCGCCCCAATTCCTTGAACAATCCCATTATAATAATGGATACAATCCAAAGCCCGGCGGATGGTACGTCCAGAGTTGACGGTGGAGATCAGCAGAAGAATGTTTTTGCCGCGAATCATGGGAATGAGATTATCACGGAAAATCATCTGCCGGTTGGGGTCATATTCCGGGGTAACAATGCAGACATTTTTCTGGCTGTTGACAGTAGCCAAATCTCCTTTGGTCAAATGGCGGGCAAGGAACGCCGCAATTACCTCGCTGCCATCCATGCACACAATGGTATCAATGGGAGTGTCATAGGTATAGCCTTGGGATAAAGTGATTGCCGCCTCACGGGCCATGGTATGCTCATGCTTCATGCGGGTGATGTCAATATAATGGTTATTGTGGGAGTGGCTGGTGGCGAAGTGACCCGAAAAGACACTGACCTCAAGATTAGGATTGAATCTGGATTGAATGATAGTGGTTTGCGACGCCATAGAATTCCCTCCTTTATATATGGTATGGATTCCCTTAAAATTATTTTAGCATATAATACTATAAATTTCCACTAAAAAATAAAAAAATATGAATAATATACAATTCATGCTGAAGAAATTGAAAAAACAGAATCCAAAGATATGATTCATATAGGATGAACTTCCCTAAAATTTCCAAAATAATCACTGGAAAGGACAGCATAGCAGAGGAAATATTGCGGATACTAGTTACTGTCAAAAGGGTTTCATACATGATTTCCATGATATATATTGAAATAGTACGATTTTGGAGGTAGTCTTCAGTGAAAGCAACTGGAATTGTTCGTCGTATTGACGATTACGTTATAATAGGGGCAAATCCAAAAAGCCTTTAGAAATGTGGTGTTGCGCTGATTTTGTCCAAGTTCAGGCGGATTGTCCATATGTCAAAAGGTCCAATGGATTGGCAGCGACCATTTCAAAAAAAGAAGGACATCTCAGATGAGATGTCCCTATCGAATCCCTCGCGGGATGAAATTTGGTTCTGCCCTGCCGGGTTCGGTATTCCGTCCTGCCAGGCTAGAGCAGATGAAAAAAGAAGAAAAAGAGAAAAGAGAAAAAGAGAGAAAAAAGGAGAGGGAATACTATGAAAAAGGTTCCCTAATAAGTGTTGTTCCTCTTGGGAACGAGTCTTAGTATAAAGGATAATTGTGAATCCAGAATAGAAAGAGTTTGTATAAACCTGAAAAACTTTATGACCAAATTTTTTCCAAAACAGGTCAAACCTGCTGCCGATAAACTTTTTTCATGGTGAAGCCCCGTCCCTGCGCCTCTTTGACCTTACTGATAACCAAAAAGGCTTTGGGGTCGATTTTAGAAACCTCCCTGGTGAGGCGTGGAAGTTCCCGGTCGGAGAGAACCGTTAACACCACAGGGATAGGTTCCCGAAGATAGCCAGTTTCCCCATGCAGGAGGGTGGAGCCTCTATCCAATTCCCGGATAATCACCTGATTGATAGCCTCATATTCCTTACTGACAATTTTCACTTGGGTGCGGGAATGGCCAAATAAAAGCACCTTGTCCAGAACCGCTGTGTAAATCAGGACCAGCAGAATCCCATACAGTACCTGTTCCCGGTCAGCGAAAAGCATCTGCCCAAGGAGAATGGAAAAGTCAAAGGCATACATAGTGACTGAAACAGGAAGCCCCAGCTTTTTATTTAAGGTCAATGGGGGAATGTCCATACCGCCTGTGGACGCCCCCGCCCGAATTACAATACCGATGGCCAGCCCAATCAGCAAGCCGGCGTAAATGGCGGAAAGCAAGCGGTCATTGGTCATCTGACGCAGGGATGGGATTCTCTGAAAGATTTCCAGGATGAATGGGTAATAAAAGCTGCTGACCAGGGTGGTCAGGGCGAATTTTCGTCCCAAGGCCCACCAGCCAATCAGAAACATCAGGGTATTAAATACTGTGACAAATCCGGTCAGGGGAATCCCCAGGCTGTATTGGGCAATTAACGCCAGACCGGTGGTTCCGCCTGTAATCAAACCATTTGGCAGGATAAACAGCACCACCCCCAGGGCGTAAAGGGTATTGCCCAACAATACAAAAAATAAATTTTTAATAGGCTGAATCAAATCAGAGTGTTCTTTTTCCATGTAAAATCACAACCTTTTCTCCCGCTTGGGTCAAAGCGGTATGTTAGAGTGTTAGCTGACTAAAAGGGCAAAAAAAAAGCAGGCTCAAAAGCCTGCAAATACAAAATTAAATGAACTTATGGAAGATAATAACGTCACAGAGAAACCTCTTTTCTGAAAATTTGGCAGAACGCCTTCTATAAAAAACAGATGCGCTATGAGAAATTAAAAAGCGGTACAAATCAACGTACCGCTGAAAATTTTACTTTTTCCGGGAACGTTTGGCCGCAGGCTTTTTAGCGGGCGCGGCTGATTTTTCGGCTTTTGCAGGTTCGGATACCACCTCAGAAACCTCTGCGGCAGATGAGGCTTTTTGCGTGGAGGATTTAGGTGCCGCTGCCTTTTTAGTGGCAGTTTTCGCCGCCGGCTTTTTCTGGGCGGGTTCCTTTGCGGCTGGTTTTTTAGCTCTGGGAGCCTTCGCAGGAGCCTGCTCCTGGACAGCCGCTGTCATTTTCCATTGCTGGTTTTCCCCATCCACATCATCCCAAATCTGAAGCAGAGCGCCTTCCACAGCGGCCATAGCCACAATATCCAGACAGCGGCCAGACTTTTGGGATTTCAGCTTGGTGTAGCCTTCCTCAGCTTCCTCAGCGTACCAAATCTGGCTGTCCCCATCCACATCATCCCATTGCTGGCACCAGGTTCCCGCTTCAATGCCGCTGACCAAGGTATCAAGCAGCTTGCCGGAAGATTTGTTTTTCAGCTTGAAGAATTTTGTATCCTCTACCAGAAGAACCTGCCATAATTGGCTGTCGGACCCATCCGGAGTTTGCAGCCGGACCAGAGAGCCATTGTCTTGAGAAGCGCCAGCGTCTAAGGCCAGCTCTCCGTTTTTAGAAAGAATCGTATAAAACTGTTTGTCACTGAATGCCATAAAAGTCACTCCTCCATCAAAATCGGAAAGGGAATCTATCATAATAACCACTATTAAGTATTATACTCTGCCAAACGTAAATGTCAAATAAAACCCTTTCTGAAGGGCTTTGTGAAGCGTTTTCCCAGGGAAAAACGCTTAGGAATTCTTTAGGGTTGGACAGTATGATATTGAGGGATTAAAATTTGAATTTATGCAATTATTACAAATAAATATAACTAATTTGGCGTGACTGCTGAAAATTTTGATAAAAACAATAATTAACTGTCCAGGAAAACAAAAATGTTGTAAAATATAATCGTCATATAAAAAAAGTGTGCCGCCAACAGGAGACACATCTTTTATGAAAAAGGATAGGGAGGCTCCAATTTATGGAAGAAATGAAACGGTTCTATGTTGACCGGCGGCTGTGCATGGGCTGCAAGACCTGTGAGCTGCGCTGTGCCGTAGAGCGAGGGTCGGTCACAAAGAACCTAGTTACCGCTGTGCAGGAAGCGGTAAAGCCCCGTGCCCGTGTTTTTGTCCATAGTGACGGAGAGAAGCCGGTGACCATCCATTGCCGCCAGTGCGATGACGCCCCATGTCTGCGTATCTGCTCTACCGGAGCCCTGCAAATGGACCCCGAAACCGGAGTTAAATTTATCGACAGCGAGAAATGCATCAATTGTTGGATGTGCGTCATGGTTTGCCCATATGGAGTAATCGCACCCGCCACTGAGTTACATACCGCGTTCAAATGTGACCGGTGCTTTCAGATGCGGGAGCCATATTGTATGGCTGCCTGTCCAACAGGAGCGATTCAATTGCTGACCGCCAAAGAGATTGAGGAAAAACTGCGTGAGCTGCGCAGCGAAACCATGAACAACCCCGTTTGACAGGACACTGGGATAGAATCATTAGGAGGAAACTTTTATGGCTCAGATTAGAAGAAAAACCATTGACCCGGCTGCCCGGAAATACCTGACCTTTGCCCGGCAGCAGGGAATAGACCTTTCCTGGAACCATTATGAGCGGATGCTTCCTCAGGACGGATTTGGCCGCCTGGGACTGACCTGCAGCGCCTGCGCTCTGGGCCCCTGCCGCTTGAACCCTTTTTCCGACCAGGAGGAATATACCGTATGCGGGCTTAGCTCTGCGGATTTGGTATACCACCGCCTGATGGACTGGATGGAGAAACCTTCCTATTATACTGAGAATCATATGGAGTCCCTGCTGAAAGCGGCGGAAGAAATTTGCCAGGAGCGCCGTAAGTGCGGCACCAACGGAATGACCAGTGTGGGTATGGGCGTGCTGGATCAGGAACGGGTGAATATCTGCGCTGAGGGCTGCTCCATCGAGATGCTGGACGCTTTGACCGAATACGCAGCCCATCATCAGGATATTGCCCATGAGGTGGGCGCCTTAGGATTTAAAATCGCTTTGGTAGGAGAAATCTGCTCCCGCCGGGACACTGTGGCGGCTCAGGGGGATATTGAGTTCGCTATGCTGACCGGTCTGGTGGACTGCTATTTACTGGACCCCAGTGGGGTAGGATTGGGCAAAAATGTGGCCCGTCATTACCACACAGCGGTTATTCCCAGCTGCATGGAACCGGAGGAAATCCTGCGCAAAGCCGCTGCAGCTTACGCCAAGCGAGATCCCAAAAAGATTCATCCCGACCCGGCCAGCGCCATTATCCGGGTGAGAAGCTGGGAGCAGTTGGTACAGAAGGCCCAGATGTATGAAAAGGTAGTTTTAATCTGCGGCGGAAGCAATGTGAAGCTGACGGTAGATGAAATCCTCAAACATTCGGTGGAGCGGCTGGCGGAAGCTGGAGTTGGCTGTCTGGTGTTCGGAAACGCAGCGGCTGCTTTGGTGAAGTATGATTTGATTGGTGAGAACGTGTTCTGCGGAAGCGGCTATATCAGTGAGGCGCTGATGTATCTGGATGAGATTAAAGACAAAGTGGCGGCGGTCTTTATGCCGGAAATCAGCTGCGGCATGGACATCGCCCGGGCGCTGATGCTGGGTGAGGCAGGGCTGCCGGTGATGACCGCTACCGAGCTTCCTATCAACGGCAATCAGGACTTGGGCCGGGAAATCTCCAAACGAATCACCTGTGTCGACGCCAAAGGCTTCGCTGACAAAGTCACCGAGATTATCGGTTATTAAGGAGGGCGTTATCATGCGCATAGACGCTTCAAAATGTATTGGCTGCGGCCAATGCCGCCCATTCTGTATCATGCAGGTCATTGATTTTACCCGCTCGGAAAAGGGAAAGGTTCATTGCGTGGTGAATGAGGATGAGTGCGTAGATTGTGAGATTTGTTATCGGGCCAAGGTCTGCCCGGTGGATGCCCTCAAGCAGCCGGAAACACAATGGCCCAGAAGCATTCGGGGTACCTTCAGCAACCCCCTGGCCATCCATAAGGAAACCAAGGTTCCGGGACGGGGCACTGAGGAGATGAAAACCAACGACATCACCAATCGGTATGAGAGAGGCTTCGCCGGCATGTCCGCTGAGCTGGGACGTCCGGGCATCGGAGCCCGGCTGCGGGACGCGGAAAAAGTCTTTATGGCGCTGGCACCTTTAGGGGTGGAATTTGAGCCTCAGAATCCGCTGACCAACCTGTTGGAGGACCCAAAAACCGGCAAGATGAAGGAGGAGGTCCTGAACGAGAAGGTCCTTTCCTGCATTGTGGAAACCATCATCCCATTGGACCGCATCCTGGAGGTACTGGACGCTATGGAGAAGGTGGCGAAAACCATTGACTCGGTATTTTCCATTGATTTGGTCTGCCGGGCGGATGAGGATTTGTCGGTTCCCAGCCTGAAGGTGATGGAGGCGGGCCATCGCTGGTATACCCGCAACGGAAAAACCAATATCGGCTTAGGCCATTTGAATGTGAAAGGGGCGGATCGCTAATGTCGCATACACTGCACCGGAGGGGCAGCATGGACTCGCTGTCCCGGGATTATGTGATTTTCGCCATGTCCGCCAAAGGCTTCAACTCGGAAAATTCCAGATACGCGCTGACGGAATTTTTAAAAATTGTGGATAAATACCATTGGGTCAACATGGGGGACATGAAAACCGGCGGCTACTACCTGGTAGGGAAGGAAGCCATTATGGAGGGGGTTCAGGATACCTCCATTGTACATGGGGTTTTCACCAGCAAAGAGGATTTGCGGGGAGCGGTCCGGGAGCTGAAGGCGGCGGACTTGGGGGTTTCCATCACCATTTCCGGCATTCTGGACAATGTAAACGAGGTCCTGTTGGACAATAATATTAAGCGCCACACTGTGGAGGTTTCTTTGGGAGTGCGGGGCCGCACTGACAGGCTGCCGGAGGAAGAATTGCTGGAGGTCACCACTATGTGCGGACATGGAATGGTTTCCCAGACCTTTGTACGGCAGATGCTGATTGATATTAAAAAGGGAAAGCGCACCCCAGAGGAAGCGGCCAATTATCTGGCTACTCCTTGCGTATGCGGTGTGTTCAATCCCCGGCGGGCTCAGGAGCTTTTGGAAGAGCTGGTGGATGTTTGGTGCATGGACGAGAATTAAGGGGGACTTACCGATGAAATATATCATAGCGGGGAATGGTCCTGCCGCTGTCCATGGGGTAAAAGCCATACGCCGCAGGGACCCCGAAGGTGAAATCCTGATGATTTCCCCGGAGGAGGGGCAGCCTTACAGCCGCATCACCATGCCGGAATATCTCACCGGTGAGGTGAGTGAAGAAGGAATCTATTTTGAGGAGGACTTCTATGAGCGGTGGCGGGTAAGGACCTGCCTTGGAAGGCGGATTGTAAAGATTCATCCGGAGGAGCGTTATGTAACTTTGGATGATGGAGATACCATTTCTTATGAGGAATTGCTGCTGGCCACAGGTTCCCATTCCTCTCTGCCTCCTTGGGCGGATTTGGAAGTTCCAGGGGTTTATGGACTGTGGTGTAAAGCCGACGCGGAAGCCATTTCTTCTCAGGTAGGCCCGGATAAAAAAGCAGTTATCATAGGCGGCGGCCTGGTTGGGATGCAGGCGGCTCGGGCTTTGTCCGCTCAGGGGATGTCTGTGACCATTGTGGAACTGGCGGACCGTTTGATGGTGACACAATTGGATCACACCGCCGCTGATATGCTGAAACAGGCCACTGAAAAAGCTGGAATTCAGGTGTTCCTTTCCACCATGGTGGAAGGGATTGAGAAGGACGCTCAGGGCCGGGCCTGCGGGGTACGGCTGGAAAATGGAAAATGCCTGTCTGCGGATTTGGTTTTGGTCTGCGTGGGTGTCCGTCCCAACCTTGAAATGCTGGATGGTTTGCCCATAGAACATGCCAGAGGAGTTTTGGTAGATGAGGGTATGCGTACCAGCCTGCCCCATGTGTACGCTGCCGGCGATGTGACCCAGGCACCGGTTTATCCGGCGGGTGAGCCAGCGGTACGGGCCATCTGGTTAAACGCGGTGGAACAGGGAGAAATTGCCGGAGAGAATATGGCGGGAGGTTGCCGCCGGTATGAGGGCAGCCGTGCCATGAACTCTATTCAGTTGTTTGGCCTTTCCCTGATTTCTGCCGGCCGGACGGTAGCGGGTGCGGGTCAGGATGAGGTAATTCTGAAGGACCCAGAAACCACTGGAGTTTATCAAAAACTGGTGTTGGATGGGGTGACCTTGGTAGGAATGCTGTTGGCTGGAGATGTACAGCAAGCGGGCCTGCTCTACCAAAAAATTGGTAAGCCGGTGAATCAAGGCTTCTGGGGAAGGCTGCCTTCCTGGGACCCTCAATGGACAATGGTCTGATAAAGAAACGCTCTGATGTTTTGAGTTGGCTCTGCTGAAAGGTGGGGCCAGCTTTTTCTTTTTGTTTGGAAGAAAGATTCTATGTCTTTTTTATGAAAATTGTGGTAAAATACCTACAAGCGAAAAGATAGGTTTGAAAGGCTTCCTATGGATGAAGCAATCGCCGCAGAAAGACTGGGACAAGAATATTTTCTAGGCTATAAAATGGCATGTATCTGAACTTTGGCCTTTGAGACCTAAATTTTGTGAGAAACGAGGGCGGGAACTTGGACCGGAAAAGAATGAAGGAAATTTTTCTAGTGGCTTCTGGGGTGGTCTTATTTTATTGGGTGCTTCAAAATTTGCAGACCCTGCGAGGCTGGCTGGGGTGGGGCCTGGGCTTGATGGCTCCGTTTATAACCGGTTTGGCTATGGCCTTTATTTTAAGTGTACCCATGAAGGCCATTGAGGAGCGGCTGATAAAAAAAGAGTTCCGACTGAAAAGGGTAGTAAGCCTGCTGCTGACCCTGCTGGGTTTAGTGCTGGTGCTGACACTCGTGGTACGCATTGTGGCTCCGGAAATCGGGAATACAGTGCGGATTTTGAGGGAACGGATTCCAGCGTTTTTTAATCAGTTGGCTACTACCTATCCGGGACCATTCCAGCAGGCGATTGAAGCCATTTCCAGTGAGGAAATGCTCCAAAGAGTGATGAATTCCCTTAAAAATGGGGCGGCCGCGATGCTGAATTCCACCTTCCAGGTAGCCACTTCGGTATTCAGTGGAATTTTGAATTTTGTGCTGGGATTTGTGTTTTCCATCTACCTGCTGCTCCAGAAAGAGAACTTGGGCAGGCAGGTGCGGCGTCTGTTATACGCTTACCTTCCGGAAAAGATTACAGACCGGGTTTTATATATCGCTGACCTGTCGAAACGAATTTTTTCTAATTTTTTGACAGGCCAATGTTTGGAAGCAGTCATTTTGGGGACCATGTTTTTTATCGCCATGAGTATTCTGCGCCTTCCTTACGCCTTAATGGTTTCGGTGCTGATTGCCATTACCGCTTTAATCCCTGTTTTCGGCGCCTTTATTGGATGCGTGGTGGGGGCTTTTCTGATTTTGGTGTCCAATCCCATTCAAGCTTTGTGGTTTCTCATACTGTTCCAGGTACTTCAGCAGATTGAGGGAAACTTGATTTATCCCCGTGTGGTTGGCAGCTCGGTAGGGCTGCCAGGTATTTGGGTGTTGACTGCTGTGACCATTGGCGGTGGTCTGTTGGGTGTTGTGGGAATGTTGATTATGGTTCCATTGTGCTCTGTGCTATATACCTTATTGAGAGAAGCGGTATCTTATCGCTTAAAGAAAGGTTCCGTTCCCAGACAAAAATATCAATAAGCAATGAGGAAGATGCTTATGAAAAAACTGTTTAATATTTTGCTGCATCGAGTTACCATCGCAGCGCTGCTGATTGTTCTTCAATTGGCGGTGCTGGTGATGATGGTGATGCGCTTTCAAAACTATTTCGCCCATTTTTATGGAATTTGTGAGCTGCTCAGTTTGGTGGTTGTCTTATACATCATCAGCAGTAAAAGCAATCCAGCTTATAAAATCGCCTGGCTAATTCCTATTTTGTTGTTCCCGATTTTTGGAGGCATCTTTTACATGCTCTTTGGAGGTAATCGGCTTACCAGAAAGGAACGCCGAAAAATGCGGGAAATCGGAGAGCGAACCGCTCAGGCTCTGAAGCGGGAGGAGTCAGCGTTGGATGAAATTCGTCGGTTGGATGAGGAGGCTGGATTGCAGTCCAGCTATATCTACAAAGCTGCTTACGCTGTACCCCATGGTCATACATATACAGAATTTCTTCCTTTGGGAGAGGTGAAATTCCAGCGGATGCTGGAGGAACTAAACAAGGCCAAGCATTATATTTTTATGGAATATTTCATCATTGAGGAAGGCAAAATGTGGGACCCGATTCTGGAAATCCTAAAGCGCAAGGTTCAGGAAGGTCTGGATGTGCGGGTTATGTATGATGACGCGGGCTGTCTGATGACCCTTCCACAAGGTTATGAGCGCAAATTGGAGGCGGCTGGCATCCAATGCTGTGTCTTTAATCCCCTAACCCCTATGCTCTCCCTTCGATACAATAACCGGGACCACCGGAAAATTTGTGTCATTGATGGCCATACAGGATTTACTGGGGGAATCAATCTGGCGGATGAGTATATCAACGCCTATCCCAAGCTGGGCCATTGGAAAGATTGCGCCATTATGCTGAAAGGAGACGCTGTTTGGAATTTAACTGTTATGTTCCTGACCTTGTGGGATTATGTGAGGAACATTCAAGAGGATTACGCTCCATTCCGTCCAGATGTGTACCTGGATGGAAAGTTTCCAACAGATGGGTTTGTGCAGCCTTTTACCGACAGCCCATTGGATGGGGAAGCAGTTGGTGAGACAGTCTACATGAACCTTATCAACCGTGCGAAGCGGTATGTTTATATCAATACCCCCTATCTGATTTTGGACAATGAAATGGTCACCTCATTATCCACAGCGGCCAAATGCGGCGTAGATGTGCGCATTACCACCCCCCATGTTCCAGACAAGTGGTATGTTCACGCGGTTACCCGCTCCAACTATGAGGCGCTGTTGGAAGCAGGGGTAAAAATCTATGAATATACCCCAGGTTTTGTCCACGCCAAAACCTTTGCTGTGGATGATGAGTATGGGGTGGTGGGTACCATCAACCTGGATTACAGAAGCCTTTATCTGCATTTTGAGTGCGCCGCGTGGCTGTATCGGTGCAGCTGCATCAAAGACATCCGGGATGACTATTTGAAAACATTGGAGGTTTGTCAGGAGGTCACCCTGGACCGCTTTAAAAATATCTCCTTCCCCCGTTGGCTGGGCAGGGCGGTTCTGAGGGTATTCGCTCCTTTGATGTAATCATTTTTTCAACAAAACAAAATGGGCTTTCCACAGATTGAGATGCCATCTGTGGAAAGCCCATTGTTTCAGCTGCGGTAAAAGCTTAGATACCCCACTTATCCAGCTTTTTCAAAAAGCTGGCATCCTCGGTGACAACTTTTACAGGCGAATTATAATCCAGGGACATCAAGCCTAAAATAGATTTGGCGTCAGCGATTTTCCCCTCAGGGTCGTGAACACCAATATCCTCAGGTGTACTCATAGCCAGGCACATAAACTCCTTTAAATCTTCCGCAGTGTGCAGTTTAATCTCACGAATCATAAAAAATCCTCCTTCTGTTCTAATCTAGGATGGTGGGTTGACGTTTCAAAATACTTCCCAATTGGGGATGTCAAACTTTTCCTTTGCCTTTATTAAACTACACTCCTTAAAAAATGTCAAGTATTTAATTAGTGAATATATATAATAAATATAATATATTTTTATGCTAAAATAAATATATTAGCACTTTAATAATGAGAGTGATAAAAATGTGTAAATAATTCGTGAACTTCTGTCAAGAGGTATTGACTTCTGAAAAAAATGTGGTACATTAAGGATGTTAGCAAACGAAAGTAAAGAGTGCTAACACAACTTCATCAATTCTTCGGGAGGTGGACAGGATGAAGTTGGACCTGAGAAAACTAAAAGTCCTGACCGCCATTGTGGAGACTTATATTGAGACCGGGGAACCGGTAAGCTCAAAAACTTTGGCGGAAAAATTAGGATTTACCGTTTCATCCGCCACCATCCGCAACGATATGGCGGCGCTGTTCGAGATGGGATATTTGGAACAGCCTCACACATCGGCGGGCCGGGTGCCTTCTCATTTAGGTTATCGGATTTATGTGGACCAGCTGATGCGCTGCAAGCCCTTGAGCGAGCAGGAGCGCAGGGAGATAGACGCCCTGTTCAATGTGCGTGACCCTGACCCGGATAAGCTGTTGGAGGATGCGGCGGAGGCGTTGGCGGATTATACCAACTGCGCCACCATCTCCACCACCATTACCCCAAAATCCGTAACGGTGAAACATATAGAGATTGTGCCTGCCGGAGTTCGTACAGCGGTGGTGCTGGTCATTGCCAGCAATGGAGTGATTAAAAATAAGGTTTGCCGGGTGGACTTCCGGGTGACCCGGGAGCTTGTGGAATTCCTGAACCAGTTCGCTAACGGACGTTTGGTGGGCAGGTCGGTGAGTGACATCAGCCAGCGGTACCTCAGTTCCGTTTCGGTAACTCTGGGTGAATATTCCCAGCTGTTCGCGCCGGTGCTGGTCACCATCTACGAACTGTGCCGGGAGATTAACGAAGGCCAGTTCTACACATCCGGTGGAGCGAACCTGTTGGGCTATAAGGAGCTGAGCGATATCGCTCAGGAGCTTCTGAACACGATGACGAATCGGGAGCAGCTTTTGGGGGTCATCGCTTCCAAGAAAGATGCGGTGTTCATCACCATTGGAAAAGAAAATACCCAGAGCCAGTTGGCGGACACCTCGGTGGTGGTCACCAAATATAAGATTGGGACACAAAATTCCGGAGCCATTGGAGTCATCGGTCCGGTGCGTATGGATTACGCCAAACTGATTCCGCATCTGGAATATTTTTCACAAACCTTAGGTAAAGTATTGGCGGAGACCTTTGAACAGGATGCTGAGTAAAGGGCTTCGGGAAAGGATGGGAATAGATTGTCTGAGAAGAAAAAAGCCAAGGCTGCTGAAGAACAGCCCGTGAATCAGGAAGAACAAGAGCAGGAGGTCGTTTCCCAGGAAGAATCTGACACCCAGACACAAGCGCCCGACCAGGAGCAGCAGTCTGACCAGGAGGGACAGCCGGAGGATGGGGAGCAGCCCCAGGAAGAACCGGAGAAAAGCCAGGAGGAGCTTTTAGGTGAGGAACTGGAGCAGGTAAAGGACCTTTTGGGTCGTACCAAGGAGCAGCTGGCTCGGACGATGACCGAGTACGATAACTTCCGCAAGCGTACCCAAAGGGAAAAGGAGGCCATTTATCCTCAGGCTACCGCCAACGCAGTATGCCAGTTCGTTCCGATTATGGATACCTTCGAGCGGGCGCTGGAAGCTCCCTGCGGAGACGATAAGTTTAAAGAAGGGGTAGAGATGATCTACCAGCATTTTATGGAAACACTCAAGAAGTTAGGCGTGGAGGAGTTTGGCGCTCCAGGAGAGCCCTTTGACCCCAACATGCACAACTCTGTGATGCATATAGAAGATGATACATTGGCGGAAAATTCCATTGTGGAGGTTTTCCAAAAAGGGTACCGCATGGGTGACCGGATTATCCGGCATGCCATGGTAAAGGTAGCCAACTGAATTTGTTAACTTTAGGCTTTTTATAGATTAGGAGGAAAACATTATGGGAAAAATCATTGGAATTGACTTAGGAACAACAAACAGCTGCGTAGCGGTTGTGGAAGGCGGAGAGCCTGTCGTTATTGTAAACGCTGAGGGCGCTCGTACAACTCCCTCTGTGGTGGGCTTCTCTAAAACCGGTGAGCGTATGGTAGGCCAGGTGGCGAAACGCCAGGCGATCAACCTGCCGGACCGGACCATCGCTTCCATCAAGCGGCATATGGGTACCGATTACAAGGTGAATATTGACGGAAAGAGCTATACCCCTCAAGAGATTTCCGCTATGATTCTGCAAAAGCTGAAGGCGGACGCTGAGGCTTATCTGGGTGAGCCTGTTACCGAGGCGGTCATCACCGTTCCCGCTTATTTCTCTGACTCCCAGCGTCAGGCCACCAAGGACGCCGGCCGCATCGCGGGCCTGGATGTAAAGCGTATCATCAATGAGCCTACCGCTGCGGCTCTGGCTTATGGCGTGGATAAAGAGCAGGAGCAGAAGATTATGGTTTACGACCTGGGCGGCGGTACCTTCGATGTTTCCATCATCGAGATTGGCGACGGCGTCATCGAGGTTCTGGCTACCAACGGCGATACCCATCTGGGCGGCGATGACTTTGATAACAAGGTGATCGACTGGATGGTGAGCGAATTTAAGAAGCAGGAAGGCATCGACCTGTCCGGCGATAAGATGGCCATGCAGAGACTGAAAGAGGCGGCTGAAAAGGCGAAGAAGGAGCTGTCCAGCGCCACCAC
>CALWZG010000007.1 GCA_944385965.1 uncultured Anaerotruncus sp. | reverse complement strand
TTTCGGCGTTATGAGCTGGCGTCCATAAGAGGATTTGAACCTCCGACCCCTCGCTTAGGAGGCGAGTGCTCTATCCAGCTGAGCTATATGGACGTGTCTAATATATGATTATAGCCCGACCAAAGTCGAACTGCAATCCCGTACTGAGTTTTGCTGAGTTGTATGTTGTAACGCCACCTTAGGAGGGGTTTGTTATATCCATTTAACTACGGGGGCATATAAAAAATATTCAGCTTTAAAGGGCTTTGGGATTTGACGGTTTGGAGACAGTTAACCTCTCTCAAAACCTGATTGTAAACGAATGCTTTTCTATTATAAAATAGAAAGATATTTTTGTCAATTGGAGAATGCCTTGCGAAAGTTAGCCGAATCTGTTAGGATAAAACCAAACCTAAAAAAGAAGGTGCATGTGTTATGGCAATGAAAAAGGAAGCGGTACTTCAGGTGCTGGAAAAGGGAAATATCCCATATGAGCTGGTTGAGCATAAAGCGGTTTATACCATAGAGGAGATGTTGGAGGCTGGGCTGCCTCATCCAGACCGAATCGCTAAGAATTTATTTGTCCGTGACGGGAAAAAGCGTCATTACTATTTGATTGTGGTGGGGGAAGAAAAGAGGGTTCAGTTAAAAGAGCTGGGAAAAAGCCTTGGAATAGGTTCTTTGAGTTTTGCTCACGAGGAAGATTTAGAGCGGATTTTGGGGGTTACCCGAGGCGCTGTAACTCCTTTTGGGGTTTTGAATGACGAGGAGAAACAAGTAAAGATTTTGTTGGATGAGCAGTTCCGGGATGGGCTTATCGGTGTTCATCCCAATGAGAATACAGCCACAGTTTGGTTGGCTACCTCGGATTTGGTAGGGGTGATTGAGGAGCATGGTAATTTAGTAGAATGGATTCGTCTGTAAAGTGAAATAAAACCAGCTGGCCTGGAGGATTCTGAAAATCCTCCAGGCCAGCTTTTTACAGCTCATTTTCAGCGTAACAAACAACAGCGGTTCGGTTGGGCATACAAACCGCCCGCTCTCCAGGTTTGGAACACCATCCAGTCTGTTCGCACAGATGGTCTGGGCAGGTTACCTGGATAAATCGAATCTTATGGTCCTTAATCTCAAAGGAAACAGGTTTGGCAGGGGTGTTTTCAGTGGCTTCCACCGAAAAGATTTGATCCTCAGCGTCCTTCAAAGGGATACGGGCATATTCAGTCCCATCCACCGTGATAATTGCCACAGTATCCCCACTTTTAGGCAAGTAAAGCCAAAGCCCCAGTATCAAGCAGATGACCAGCAACCCCGCTACCAACAAAATTTCCAATCGTTTTTGCTTCATCCTAACAATTCCGCCAATCCTCGAAAATCTGGGCTGCTCAAAGGCAGCCAATGTTCCCGTTCTGAAAGTTTGCCCAGGTCGTGAGCGTCTGAGTTGGTGAGGATGGTATAATCCCGCTTCAGCTCCTCATGGCGCCCCTCCGCAAAAAAGGTTTCTGGACAAGCCACCTCCAGTCCCCGAAACCCACATTCTGGAGGGATTCCCCCAAGGTTGGACAGCAGGCTGTAGCTGGAACGGTCAATATGAGCGGGCCAGCAGATTCCCTCAAATTCCCCCATCAGAGCGGGAAGGTGGGAGATGGAAATGGTAGAGGCGTTCAGAAGAAGCAGCTCTTCCTGTCCAACCGGTTCGTCCTCACTGTCCAAAATCCATTGTTCCCCAAAAATGTGGGGAACATTTTGAATTTTGGGCAGATGGTCATGTACATATTGGTCAAAAGCCATAGCCTGGGGCAGGGCGGGGAAGAGGCACACCACATGCACCTCCTCGGAGGTGGTCAGCTCCATGCCGGGCAGCACTGTAATAGGCGCTTCAGAAGCGGCGGAAAGGAGGGCGGGGCAATTTTTGCAGGAGTTATGGTCGGTGAGGGCGATTAAGTCCAGCCCCTTCAGCAGACACATATTGAGGATATTGTTGACCGTCATATCATTGTCGCCGCAAGGGGAGAGGCAGGAATGAATATGAAGGTCATAGTAAACCTGACCAGGAGGGCTGTCTTTTCTAGTGTCCAGCGCTTGTGAGAAAAGGGCTTGTGTCCATTCCGGCTTTTGGCTCATAAGCCGCAGACCTCAGCCACCGCTTTGGCGGAGGGATACACAGCCAGCCCCTGGCTGGACACCACAGCGATTTGATGCTGTTTCGCTTTTACAGCCGCCTCCGCGTCCAAAGCGGCCCCTTCCGCCAGCACCACACAGGCCACATCTGCCAGCAGAGCCACCGCCATGGCGTTTGCGTTTCCCATCACCGTCACCCAAGCGCTGTCTGCTGGAGCCCGCCCCATCACGAAGCTGAGAAGGTCGCAGCAGTAAACCGTTTGGATTTCACGGCAGGCACCTTCTCCCTCCACTAAAACCTCCCATCCCAATTTTTCAGCCATTTCGGTTACCGTCATATGGATACTCCCTCCTTTTTTCTCTTATTCAGAGGCTTTGGGCATATGCTGGGCCAGAAGGTTTAACCCTTTGGCCAGTTCCTCCACCTGGTCCCGCAGTTTGAAAATACAGGCGTCCTCGGTAGCAATGCCCCGCACCACATCCTCCGCCAAAGCCCGGCAGGAAGGCGCTCCGCAGCTTCCGCAGTCCAATCCGTAAAGATGGCTTTGAATCCGGCGCATCTCCTTCATCTTTTCCATGGCCACCCGGAAATCCGGGTCCAGCTCCAATACCGGCTCATATTCTAAGGGCTTCTCCCATAAATAATTGGAAAGGTCATCATTGGGCAGGCGATTGCAGGAGACAGGGCAGTACCGGCGCACATGTTTCAGCTTCACCTTGGCAATGTAAGGATTCTCCACATTCAGAACCCCACCCACGCAGCCCCCGGAGCAGGCGTTCAGCTCCACAAAATCCAAACCGTAAAACTTTTCGTCCTCCAGATTTTCCAGCACACTGATGATGTTCTCAACCCCATCAGCGGCCAGGTATTTTTCCTGAAGGACCGCGGCGGCCTCACCGCCGCTGCTTCCCCAGCCGATGCCCATACGCCCCGCTTGGGACAGGTCAGCGGAGGTGACCTTTTTCATCAGCCCGATTAAATGAGGATAGACCTCCTGAATGGCCAGCACCCCATCTACCGCGCTTTTCTCCCCGCCAATCAGCATTTTGGCGGCGGTAACCTTAGCAGGGCAGGGGCCGATAAAGATGGCCCCAATCTGCTCCTCCGAAAGCCCGGTGCGGGCCATAGCCTCCCGCTTGGCCAGACGGGCCGCCACCTCCATGGGGGCATGAATGGGCAGAATATTGGGAATCAACTCGGGAAAACGTACCCGCACCAGCCGCAGCACCGCTGGACAGGCGGAACTGATGACCGGTTTCACAATATCCGGCCGCAGCATATATTTGCGGGTGGCGTCGGAGACCAGTTCAGCGGCCCGGGCCACCTCGTATACCTGATTGAACCCCATCTTCAGCAGAGCGGCTAAAATCAGGTTGATGTCATCTAGGTTGTTAAACTGTCCATAGAGGGCGGGCGCCGGCAGGGCAATGGTATATTGGAACCGCTCCATAATAGACATAGGGTCGAAAATCGCCTTTTTGGCGTGATGGGGGCAGACCCGGATACACTCCCCGCAGTCGATGCAGCGGGCGGTGATGATTTCCGCTTTTCCCCCACGGACACGGATGGCTTCGGTGGGACAGCGCTTGACACAATTGATGCACCCACGGCATTTCTCCTGGTCCAGCGTCACCGAATGGAA
This sequence comes from uncultured Anaerotruncus sp., assembly GCA_944385965.1. Classification (GTDB taxonomy): domain Bacteria; phylum Bacillota; class Clostridia; order Oscillospirales; family Ruminococcaceae; genus Anaerotruncus. The sequence continues at coordinate 37,681 of CALWZG010000007.1, read as the reverse complement.
ATAAGCATGGCTTTCCATAAACCACCCTCCTTTCAGAGATTCAGATAGACCCGCATGGTCACAGTGGTCCCCACACCCACTTGGCTGTCAATAGACATCTCGTCGGAGTATTTTTTCATATTGGGCAGTCCCATCCCCGCTCCAAATCCCAGGTTGCGTACACTGTCAGGGGCGGTGGACCAGCCTTCCTGCATAGCAAGCTCCACATTGGGAATCCCTGGTCCCTGGTCGGCCAGCACCATCTGAACCCACTGGTCGGAGATTTCCACCGTAATTTCCCCGCCGCCGCCGTGAATGGCCATGTTGATTTCTCCCTCATACATGGCGATGGCCACCTTGCGCACCACCATAGGGGACAGGCCCAGCTTTTTCAGAATCCCCTTTACCTCGCTGGAAGCTTCTCCGGCTCGGGTAAAGTCATCTCCCGGCACCGTGAAGTTCAGCTGAATGGTATCAGACATAAGCCTCGCCTCCTCCCTTCATGCCCCGGTCATGCAGCCGCCCGCAGGCGGAAAACATCCCATAAGGGGTGGAAAGAACGGCGATTCCCAATTCCTGGGCCATCTCCACAATGGCTTTGTCAGGCTGCTTGCCCCGGACAAATACCACACACACCATATCCATCATCTCGGCGGTGCGTACCACCTGGGGATTTACCAGGCCGGTGAGCAGCACGCTTTGATCCTTCACATAGGCCAGCACATCGCTCATCAGGTCGCTGCCGCAGGCGGTATGGGCCTCGGTTTGCAGGGAAGTCCCTTCGCAGTAAACAGTGGCTTTTAAAATCTCTTGGATTTCTTGCACGGTCATACGCAATCCCCCTTTTTCGGTTGTCAGGAGTTGTTTTCCTCAGTATAGCACGCCTTCCGTCCAGGGGGCAACCCCTGAGGCCGATCCCTTTTGGGGAGAAAGAAATTTTTTTGTTTTGGTGGATTTTTCTAAAGGAAAACAGTAAACTTTTATAAAATAACTTTATAAAAGTATAAAAATTATTAAAAATAGCATAGACTGTGGGGAAAATTTTTGCTATAATATCCCCATCGGCTAATTGACAAAAAGTTATCAATTGATGACAAGGAAACATGGAAAAGGAAGTACGCCGTCCAATCCATATGTGATGTTAGGAGGTCTCAACAACATGGCAAACACAAAGTCGGCTGTCCCATTCTCTGGGACCAAGATTCAGGAGGAACAGCTTCGGCAGGTTATCCAGGATTATAAGGGACAGCCAGGAGCGCTGATGCCAGTGCTGCAAAAAGCCCAGGAGATCTATGGATATCTGCCGATAGAGGTTCAGGAAATCATCTCCTTGGAAATGGACATTCCCCTGGAGGAAATCTATGGGGTAGTGACCTTTTACTCCCAGTTTAACCTGAACCCCAAGGGTAAAAACCGGATTTCAGTGTGTTTGGGTACCGCTTGTTATGTAAAAGGCTCGGGAGATATTTTTGAGCGTCTGTCAGAAAAGCTGGGCATTAAAAGCGGCGGCTGTACCCCGGACGGTAAGTTCAGCTTGGACGCCTGCCGGTGTATTGGAGCCTGTGGTCTGGCGCCGGTGATTACCATTAACGATGAGGTTTATGGGCGGCTGACGGTGGACGATATAGACATGATTTTGCAGAAATACGGGGCGTGAGCCTATGATGCAGGAATTATCTCTCAACCTGCTGGATGTGGCAGAAAACTCGGTGCGGGCGGGAGCTGGACTAATAGAGATTCTGGTGGAGGAAACCCCTTCCAGCGACCTGCTGGCGCTGGAAATCAAGGACGATGGCTGCGGCATGAGTCAGGAGCAGGCCCAGCGGGTCACGGACCCCTTCTATACCACCCGCACCACCCGGAAGGTGGGTCTGGGGGTGCCATTTCTGAAGATGGCCGCCCAGCTGACCGGCGGGGACCTGAGCATTGAAAGTCAGCCAGGGAAAGGGACCCGGATGAGAGCCTGGTTTGGATACAGCCACATTGACCGGATGCCCTTGGGGGATGTAGCGGGAACCGTCACCACCTTGATTCAGTGCAATCCACAGGTGGAATTTCGGTACACCTACCGGTGGGAGAACAAGGAATTTGTGTTGGATACCAGAGAGGTGCGGCAGACCTTGGATGGGGTGCCCATCCAATCGCCGGAAGTTATCACCTTTTTGGGGGAGATGATTCGGGAAAATATGGAGGAGCTGCGGGAAACGGAAAGGGAGGAAACGCGCCAATGAAAAGTTTAGCGGAATTGCAGGCCCTGCGGGATAAGATGAAGGGGAATATGGGAGTACGTCACGACGATACCGGAAATATCCGGGTGGTGGTGGGAATGGCTACCTGCGGCATCGCAGCGGGGGCCAGACCAGTGCTTCAAGCCTTTACCGAGGAGATTGCCAAGCGGGGATTGAAGAATGTGACAGTGGCCCAAACCGGCTGCATCGGCATCTGCCAGTATGAGCCGGTGGTGGAGGTGACTGTCCCAGGGAAAGAGAAGGTCACCTATGTGAAGATGAACCCGGAAAAAGCGGTGAAAGTGGTGGTGGACCATCTGGTAAATGGGAAGGTGGTTACCGAGTACACCATTGGCGCCGTAAAGAAGTAAGGAAGGAGGAAAAACGCCATGTATCGTTCCCATATTTTGATTTGCGGAGGCACTGGCTGTACCTCCTCCGGCTCCGCCCGGATTTTGCAGACCTTTCAGGATGAGCTGACCCGGTATGGCCTGAACGAGGAAGTGAAAATCGTCAAAACCGGCTGTTTTGGCCTGTGCGCCAAAGGACCAGTAGTGATTGTTTACCCGGAAGGGGCCTTTTACGCCCATGTGCGGGCGGAGGATGTCAAGGAAATCGTGGAGGAGCATCTGCTGAAAGGCCGTATTGTCCGGCACCTGCTTTATGAGGAGACCGCCCAGGAGGACAACATCAAGTCCCTGGACCAGACAGATTTCTATAAAAAACAGAAGCGCATCGCCCTGCGCAACTGTGGTGTCATCAACCCTGAGGACATCAACGAGTATATCGCCTATGACGGTTATCAGGCTTTGGGCAAGGTACTCACCGAGATGACCCCGGACGATGTGATTGATGTGCTGAAGCGCTCCGGCCTGCGGGGACGGGGAGGCGCCGGCTTCCCCACTGGCTTGAAGTGGAGTTTCGCCAAGGCCTCTGAAGCTGACCAGAAATATGTTTGCTGCAACGCCGACGAGGGAGACCCGGGGGCATTTATGGACCGGTCGGTTCTGGAGGGAGACCCTCACGCTGTCATTGAGGCCATGGCCATCGCCGGTTATGCCATCGGGGCTACCCAAGGTTATATCTACGTCCGGGCGGAGTACCCCATCGCAGTGAAGCGGCTGACCATCGCCATCGGTCAGGCCCGGGAGCTGGGGCTGCTGGGAAAGGACATTCTGGGCAGCGGCTTTGATTTTGATTTGGATGTGCGCTTGGGAGCGGGTGCCTTTGTCTGCGGAGAGGAAACCGCTTTGATGACCTCTATCGAGGGCCACCGGGGCGAGCCCCGTCCTCGTCCTCCCTTCCCGGCGGTGAAGGGGCTGTTCGGCAAACCCTCCATCCTCAACAATGTGGAAACTTACGCCAACATCCCCCAGATTATCCTGAAAGGGTCGGAGTGGTTCGCCTCTATGGGGACTGAGAAGTCCAAAGGTACCAAAGTGTTCGCCCTGGGCGGAAAAATCAACAACACCGGTCTGGTGGAAGTGCCTATGGGAACCACCCTCCGGGAGATTATCGAGGAAATCGGCGGCGGCATCCCTAACGGGAAGAAATTCAAGGCGGCCCAGACAGGAGGCCCCTCCGGAGGCTGTATTCCCGCCTCTCTGATAGACACCGAAATCGACTATGACAATCTGCTGGCCATTGGCTCTATGATGGGCTCCGGCGGCCTGATTGTTATGGATGAGGACAACTGCATGGTGGACATCGCCAAGTTCTTCCTGGAGTTTACCGTGGACGAAAGCTGTGGAAAATGCACCCCTTGCCGGGTAGGCACCAAGCGGCTGTATGAGATGCTGGACAAAATCACCAAAGGGGAAGGGACCCTGGAGGATTTGGATAAGATGGAGCAGCTGTGCCTGTACATCAAGGACAACGCCCTGTGCGGGCTGGGACAGACCGCTCCCAACCCGGTGTTGTCCACCCTGCGGTATTTCCGCAAGGAGTATGAGGCCCATGTGATTGACAAGCGCTGCCCGGCCAAGGTATGCAAACAGCTTGTGCATTATGTGGTGGTGCCCAACAAGTGCCGGGGCTGTACCCTGTGTACCAGACATTGCCCCGTGGGGGCTATTTCCGGAGAGGTGAAGAAGCCCCATTCCATTGACCTTGAGAAATGTATCAAGTGCGGGGCCTGTATTGACCAATGTAAATTCAACGCCATCGTGAAAGAGTAAGAAAGGAGCGTGGGTAAAATGGAAACAGTAGCAATCAAAATCAATGGGATGCCGCTGTCCGTCCCGAAGGGAATCACCATCCTGGAAGCCGCTCGGAGCGCTGGCATTGAGATTCCAACCCTGTGTTATCTCAAAGACGCCAATGAGATTGGCGCCTGCCGCATCTGCGTGGTGGAGGTGAAGGGAGCCAGAACACTGGTAGCCTCCTGCGTTTATCCGGTGGCGGAGGGGATGGAGGTCATCACCAATTCCCGCCGGGTGCGGGAAGCCCGCAAAACCACCCTGGAACTGATTCTTTCCACCCACAAAAAGGACTGCCTGTCCTGCGTGCGGGGAGGGGAGTGCGAGCTGCAAACCCTGTGCAAAACCCTGAATGTAGAGGACCAGGAGCGGTTCACCGGCGAGAACCCGGTTTATGAGATTGACCGGTCTGCCCCTCATATGTTCCGGGACAATAATAAGTGTATCCTGTGCCGCCGGTGTGCCGCAGCCTGCGGAAGATGGCAGGGCATCGGGGTGCTGGGACCCAATCAGCGGGGCTTTGACACCCATATTGGATGCGCCTTTGAGCAGAATCTGGGAGAGGTGGCCTGTGTGTCCTGCGGCCAATGCATCGTGGTCTGCCCCACCGGTGCCCTGGGAGAGAAGGACCAGACCGGTCTGGTTTGGGATGCACTCCATGACCCCTCCAAGCATGTGCTGGTACAGACCGCTCCCTCCATCCGGGCCACCCTGGGGGAGGCCTTTGGAATGCCCATAGGCACCAATGTGGAAGGGAAGATGGTGGCCGCTCTGCGGCGCCTGGGCTTTGAGAAGGTGTTTGATACCGACCTGGCAGCGGATATGACCATTGTGGAGGAGGCCCACGAGTTTGTGGAGCGGGTGAAAAACGGCGGTGTCCTGCCCATGATTACCTCTTGCTCTCCGGGGTGGGTAAAATACTGCGAGCATTATTTCCCCGAGATGATTCCCAACCTGTCCACCTGCAAATCCCCCCAGCAGATGTTTGGTGCCACCGCCAAAACCTGGTATGCCCAGAAGATGGGCTGGGACCCCAAGGACATCTTTATGGTCAGCGTAATGCCCTGCACCGCCAAGAAGTTCGAGGTGGGACGTCCCAATGAGAACGCCGCCGGAGTGCCGGATGTGGATGTGTCCATCACCACCCGGGAGCTGGCCCGGATGATTCAGCACGCGGGTCTGCTGTTCGACCAGCTTCCCGACGAGAAATTTGACGACCCAATGGGCGAATCTACCGGAGCGGGTGTCATCTTTGGCGCCACTGGAGGCGTTATGGAAGCGGCTCTGCGGACCGCCGCCGAATGGGTAGGCGGAAAGCCCCTGGAGAAGCTGGAGTTTGATGAAGTGCGGGGCACCCAGGGTATCAAAGAGGCCAGCTATCAGATTGGGGATTTGACCATCCGTGTAGCGGTGGTTTCCGGCCTGGCCAACGCCAAGGAGATATTGCGCCGGGTGAAATCCGGAGAGGCCAGCTACCATTTCATTGAGGTGATGGGCTGCCCTGGCGGATGTGTCAACGGGGGCGGACAGCCGGTACAGACCGCCAGTGTCCGCAACTTCACCGACCTGAAGGGCCTGAGAGCCAAGGCCCTGTATGAGGATGATGCAGGTAAGCCTCTGCGCAAGAGCCATGAAAACCCCTCCCTGCTGAAAATCTATGAGGAGTTTTTTGGGGAGTTTGGCAGCCATAAGGCCCATGAGGTTCTGCACACATCTTATGTGAAGCGCCCCCGGTTCTGAATGGATTATCCATCCTGACAGGACAGCCGGGAAAAGCTCCTTTTCTACCCTATAAGAATTGCTTGGACAGGAGGTCCCAAAACCAGGGGCCTCCTGTCCTTTTGGGCTTTCAGAAAGGCGTTTTCCCGTTTGTGAAAGCCTAAAAGAGGAAGTTGTCTTGGGCAATCCGCAAGAGAGGAACAGTTCCCCAAACTCAAAAGTTGTGGACTTATTCAAATTGCACGAAAAACTCAACCAAAATTTTCTAGACCCCTTGCAAAAAATTCTGGTATGCTTTAGAATAAACCCGTTAGATTGTTTAATGTTTAGCAAAAGGCGGCAATACTGAGTTTAAGGACTGTCGCGGAAACAGAACAAGAAACTGTTTTGAAAGAAAGGATGCGGAATTACATGACCTCTTACAACAAAAAGTCTGTCGAGGATATCGACGTAGCCGGCAAGAAAGCTCTTGTCCGTTGTGATTTCAATGTTCCCCTGAAAGACGGGGTCATCACCTCCGATAAGCGGATTGTGGCCGCTCTGCCCACCATTCAATACCTGCTGGACCATGGCGCCGCGGTGATTCTCTGCTCTCACCTGGGACGTCCCAAGGGAGAGTTCAAGCCTGAGTTTTCCCTGGCTCCTGTGGCCAAACGCTTGGGCGAGCTGCTGGGCCGTGAGGTCCAGATGGCCAAAGACGTAGTGGGCGAGGACGCTAAGGCTAAAGCAGCTGCTTTGCAGCCTGGCCAGGTTTTGCTGCTGGAGAATGTGCGTTTTGAGGCTGGTGAGACCAAAAATGACCCCACCTTGGCGAAAGCTTTCGCTTCTCTGGCGGATGTGTATGTGAATGACGCCTTCGGTTCCGCCCACCGGGCCCACGCCTCCACCGCTGGTGTGGCCGATTATCTGCCCGCTGTTTGCGGCTACCTGATTCAGAAGGAAATCACCATCATGGGCAAGGCTCTGGCAGACCCCAAACGGCCTTTTGTGGCGATTTTGGGCGGTGCCAAGGTTTCCGATAAGATTGGTGTTATCAATAACCTGCTGGATAAGGTGGATACCCTTATCATCGGCGGCGGTATGGCCTATACCTTCATGGCGGCCAAGGGGGACAAAATCGGCAACTCCCTGTTCGAGGAAGATAAGGTGGATTTGGCCAAAGAGATGCTGGCTAAGGCCAAGGATAAAGGGGTTAAGCTGCTGCTCCCCATCGACAATCTGGTGGGCGACAAATTTGACCCTGATTGCCACAACATGATTACTAATGGGGATGGAATCCCTGATGGCTGGATGGGTATGGACATCGGTCCCAAGACCATCGAGCTGTTCTGCAACGCTATCCGGGGCGCCTGCACCGTGGTTTGGAATGGACCTATGGGTGTGTTCGAGTTCGAGCGGTTCGCTCAGGGAACTCTCAAGGTGGCTCAGGCGGTGGCCGAGAGCGGCGCTGTATCCATCATTGGCGGAGGCGATTCCGCCGCTGCTGTAACCAAGTTGGGCTACGGCGATAAGATGACCCATATTTCCACTGGAGGCGGTGCTTCCCTGGAGTTTTTGGAAGGTAAGGATTTGCCTGGCATTGCCGCGCTGAACGACCGCTGACGGTTTCTCTGGCGCCCGGGACAAACCCACAGGGGCGCGGGTAAGCCGCGTCCCTGTTTTTTTGAAGGAATTGGTCAGGAGTGGGGCGTATGGATTGGCTTTCCGTCCTCTGGGACAGCTATTGGTGGCCGCTGTATCTGTTGTGGTATTTGGTTTCCGCGATCGGTCTGTGGTGCCTGTGCCGTGCCGGGAAAGTCCCCCATCCCTGGATGTGCTGGATTCCTCTGGTGCAGGATTATCAGGCAGGGTGGCTGGCGGACAGCCTGGTGCCCCGAAAGGCTTGGCTGCCCTGGAAAATCCTGCTGCCGGTTATGCGGATGCTGTCTATCCTGAGCGTTCCGGTTTCAGGGTTGCTGGGGCTGGCCCTGGTGAGCCTGATTGCCGGAAGGCTGGATGGAAATTGGTTTGGAATTCTCCTGGTGGGGATAGGCTCTATGCTGCTTTCCATTTTAGGGGTCATTGGGCTGAGGGCGGCGGAACGAATTGTCTGTGCGGTTTCCCTGCTGCCTGTGTGGGAATCCTTCTACCCAACCCGCAAGGGTATCTGTATTTGTTTGACCTTGGTGGGGCTGGAAGGAATCGCTTTCTTCCGCTGCGCCCAAAACATTTCTCAACAAGCGATAAACAGCGGCGAAACCTTGCCGCTGAATCAAGAAAGGAAGAATTGACATGAATAAAACTCTGCGTCAAGCTGTAATCGCTGGAAACTGGAAGATGAACAAAACCCGTCCTGAGGCCAAGGCCCTGATTACCGACCTGATTCCTTTGGTGAAGGATGCTGACTGCGGTGTGGTCATCTGTGTGCCTTACACCAATCTGGAAACTGCTTTGGAGCTGACCGCTGGCACCAACATTAAGGTGGGCGCGGAGAACTGCCACTGGGCGAAATCCGGCGCTTTCACAGGTGAGATTTCCGCTGATATGCTGGCGGAGATGGGCGTGGAGTATGTGGTTATCGGCCACAGCGAGCGCCGCCAGTACTTCGGGGAAACCGACGTGACCGTAAACCAGCGGGTACGGGCCGCTCTGGACGCTGGCCTGAAGGTGATTCTGTGCGTAGGGGAGCTGCTGGAGCAGCGTGAGCAGGGTATCACTGAGGAGATTGTTTCCATGCAGACCAAGATTGCCTTGGGCGGTGTCAGCGCTGAAGAGCTGAAACGCATCATCATTGCTTATGAGCCTGTATGGGCCATCGGTACCGGAAAGACCGCTACCGCTGAGCAGGCCAACGAGGTAAACCACTGCATCCGGGAAACCGTGTCCAAACTGTATGGACAGGCCGCTGGAGACGCTATGACCATCCAGTACGGCGGTTCCATGAACGCCGCCAACGCTGAAGAACTGCTGGCCCAGCCGGATGTAGATGGAGGATTGATTGGCGGCGCCTCTCTGAAGGCTCCTGATTTTGCCACCATCGTGAAAGCGGCTTCCAAGTAAATCTGGAGGCTTACAGCAAGAGAAATGAGCGAGGGGACCGCGCTGAGCGCAGTGCGGTATCCCCTTTTGAATTGGAGGAACAAGATGAAAAAACCAGTTTTATTGATGATTTTGGACGGGTTCGGCTATAATCCCTCAAGCTATGGCAACGCCATCGCCGCCGCCAACAAACCCAATTTGGATCGGCTGTTCGCCACCTGCCCCCATACCCAGATTGGGGCTTCCGGCATGGATGTGGGTCTGCCGGAAGGACAAATGGGAAATTCAGAGGTAGGCCATACCAATATTGGAGCGGGCCGGGTAGTGTACCAGGAATTGACCCGCATTACCAAATCCATTCAAGATGGGGATTTCTTCAAGAATCAGGTTTTGGTGAATGCTATGGAGAACTGCAAAAAGCATGACTCCGCCCTGCATCTGATTGGTTTGTGTTCGGATGGAGGAGTTCACAGCCACTCCACCCATCTGCTGGGATTGGTCCAGATGGCAAAGGAGTTTGGTCTGAAAAAGGTGTATCTCCACGCCTTTATGGATGGCCGTGATTCCGCCCCCACCAGTGGCCGGGAGTTTATCCAATACCTGGAAGGGGAAATGCATAAGATTGGGGTAGGCCAGGTGGCGTCCCTGATTGGACGTTACTACGCCATGGACCGGGACAACCGCTGGGAGCGGGTTAAACGGGCTTATGACCTGCTGGTGAACCGGACTGGGGATTTCAATTCCTCCGCCGTGGATGCCCTGGAAAAATCCTATGGGGCTGAAATTACCGACGAGTTTGTAGAGCCTACGGTTTGTGTGAAGGAAGCCGCTGTTCAGGACCACGACACCATTGTATCCTTTGACTTCCGCCCTGACCGTGTGAGGGAAATCACCAGAACCTTTGTGGACCCGGATTTCAAAGGCTTTGACCGGGGCCCCCGCAAGGATGTGTTTTATGTCTGCATGACCCAGTATGACGCCCAGATGCCCAATGTGGAGGTGGCCTTCAAGCCGGTCTCCCTGAAAAATACCATCGGCCAATATGTGTCCGACAAGGGGCTGCGTCAGCTGCGCATCGCGGAAACAGAGAAATACGCCCATGTAACCTTTTTCTTCAACGCCGGTGTGGAAACCCCTTATCCGGGAGAGGACCGGGCTTTGATTCCTTCCCCTCAGGTGGCTACCTATGATATGCAGCCGGAGATGAGCGCTTATCCTGTAACAGATGAGCTGGTGAAGCGGATCGAGAGTAGGGAATACGATATGATTGTGGTTAACTACGCTAACTGCGATATGGTAGGCCATACCGGTTCCTTCGAGGCGGCAGTAAAAGCGGTGGAAGCGGTGGATACCTGCGTGGGACGGGTCACCGAAGCTATCCTTAAGGTAGGCGGTGCGGCCCTGATTACCGCTGACCATGGCAACGCGGATAAGATGCTGGAGGAAGATGGGTCGGTATTCACCGCCCACACCACCAATCCTGTGCCGCTGCTGGTTGTAGGCTGCGGAGACTGCAAGCTGCGGGAGGGGGGCCGCTTGGCGGATTTGGCTCCCACCATGCTGAAATTGATGGAGCTGCCTCAGCCTGAGGAGATGACTGGAGAAAGCATTATTTTGGACTAAACTTTTTATAAACGAAAAAGGAACGGATAAACGATTGTTTATCCGTTCCTTTTGTTTCTGCTAGAAAGGTTACTCTTGGGTTGGCGGGTCTATGGAGATTGGGTCGGTTTCCTGGGTGGGTTCGTCCACATCCGGTACAGCTTCACTGGAAAAATCCCCCTGAGCGGGCTGGTATTCCACCGTTGCCTCCGCCTGAACAGGCAGGGGCATCTCCCCCAGCTGAATCAAATACCGGGCGTAAAGGGCGCAGGAAGCGTACATATAAGGCCCTACATACAGCATCATCAGGAATTGAATTCCCCAGAAGAAGGCGAAGGTGAGAAAGGCTGTATTGGCCGCAGCGTAAACGTTGGCGTCAGAGCTGCTCAACAGGGTGAAGATGGGGATAGCGGTTCCCAGAATGGCGGGAATCCACCAACCGATGAAGGACAGCAGAAACCCAAATACCTCTCCTTTGTGGCCTTTCATCAGGCGGATGCTGCGTTTTACGGTGCGGCGCCCTTTGGAGTCCGGGTCCTGGGCCAGCAGGTAAGGAGCCAGGAAGTAACGCAGTTGGATAAAGACAAATAAAATCAGCTCCAGGATTCCCCACACAAAGGCCAGCAGAACCATCAGTGCGGTGAGGGAGGAGGAAATCTCCACCCCTGAATATTGAGCGTACCCCACCAGGAAAAAGATAGCGGCAGGAAGCAGGTTCAGCAGAATCAGCCAGAACAGCAGACGCACATTGATTTGAATGGACAGCCACAGGGATTTAAAGTAGCCTCTACCGCTTTCAAAGTAAAAGAAGAGGTCACTGACCCCGTCTATTTCCCCGCCGGAGCGGCGGTAAAACCACCGCTTGGCCCCTTGCGCCAAGGGAACCACCACAAGAAAAGTGAGCAGCAGCATGGAAAGGGATACGATGGCTGACACAATGGACACGTTGGTCAGGTTGTCAAAGGCATAGCCAGGGGTCTGATTGTAGTCAACAAAGGGGTCAATGTCCCCAATGGCCCGGATGAAAAACTCCACCACATGGAGCAGAAAGGTGGGAAGAATGGTCAGTAACAGCACAGCGATGGCCTTTCCCCAACAGCCGGAAAGGGCTCGTCTGGCATTTGTTTTCACAGTTTTGATGAGTCCCATAAAAGGAAGTACCTCCTGTCAATTGGGCGTCAGCCCAAAGCTTTTTAAGGAATCCAGAAATCCGCCGAACCCTGTCCATCCAGGGGACAGCGGGTAAGGCCTCTTAAATCGGTACCTATTATAGCACCGGAAGATAAAGGGGTGGTGTCCAAGATATGAACGGGATTTTAGGATTCAGTAAAGGTGGATTCCTTCGGCTGTGAATCCTGCCAATAAGCGCTGACAAAAGTATCCTCCTGGGAGGGCGGGTATGGGATTTGCTCATAGACCTCAAATTTGTGGTCTCTCATCCACATCTGGGCGGAAAGCAGAAGGGTATACCCATGTCCAGGAGCGGTATTCCAGCGAATCGCCTCCCGCTGAGGCAGTCCCATGGCAGCCAGCAGCTGGGTAATCAGCCCTCCATGGGTAACCACCGCCACCGAAGGGATTTTTTTCTCCATCATCTGCCCGAAGATATACGCCACCGCCTGGACAGCTCTTTTCTGAAGCTGCTCACCGCTTTCACCTTTTGGGGGGCAGGCGCTGGCGGGGGAGGAAATCCATTTTTGGAAGGCAGGGTCCTTTTCCAGCTCCGCAGCGGAACGGCCCTCAAACTCTCCAAAATCCAGTTCCCGAAGGTTGTCCACCGTTTCCAGCAGACGGTCCGGGAACAGGATTTCGGCGGTTTCCTTGGCCCGCAGCAAAGGACTGGTATAAACCCGATCCACGAAAGGATATTCCCAGGACTCCCGCAGTTCCTCCAGCTGCTGCCGCCCTTGAGGGCAGAGGGGCAAATCGGTGCGGGAGCCTATATAGCATCCATCCAGATTCGCTTGGGTAAGGCCGTGGCGAATTAGATGGATTTTGTAGGTTAGCATAAATTGGACACTCCTTTTTGACTTTTTTCACCAAAGATTGCAAATATTCGACACACGCTATTTACAAAAGGTTTTTGATATTATATAATTTACGATACGTAAAAGTCGAAAAAGCCCGAAAGATGGCTTTTGATAGAGAAAAGATATGTTTGAGGAGATAGTAGTTTATGAACGCGGATTTTCCAAGAATCTTGACCCTGCTTAGAAAGGAGAAGGGAATCAGCCAAAAAATGGCGGCGTCCCAGCTGGGTATCTCCCAGGCGCTGCTGTCCCATTATGAGAAGGGCATCCGGGAGTGCGGACTGGATTTTCTCACCAGATGCGCTGATTTCTATGGGGTATCCTGCGATTATCTGCTGGGGCGTTCCCCCGACCGGACCGGCTCCAAGCTGACGGTGGAGGACATTCCGGAGCCGGATATGGCAGGAAAGGAGAATACCTTCCGTGGGGGGGTTCTGCCGGTGCTGAACAAAAAGCTCATCGCCAATTCTCTGAACATTTTATTCGACCTGCTGGCAAAAAGCGGCTGCAAACCCCTCATCCATGAGGTATCCGCTTTTCTCATGCTGGCGGTCTATCGCATGTTCCGTCTGGTATACAGCGCCAACTCACGGAATCAAAACGCCATGTTTACCATTCCGGACGGGGTAGCTCAGCAATATGCCAACGCGGCTATGGAGCTTTGCGGTGCCAACGCCCAGTCTATTGTGAAAGGGGAGCCTATCCCAGGGATGGAGCGGATTAAAGATGTGGAGCCGTTGTTGGTAACCACTGAGGCTCTTTCCCAACAGTATCCTCTGTTCGCCTCCTCCCTGCTCAACCTGATTCAGAATTCTGAGACCAGAATCGCCTATCCGGTTCAGCAGAAAAAGTGATTTCATTTAGTTTACCACCTTTTTCCCATTTATGCAAACGAAAAATGGGCCTTTGAGGCGGCTGTGTTTGGGCCGCTGCAAGGCAGGCAAAGCGCCTTCCCGGGGATTTTATCCGCCTGGGGAGGCGTTTTCAGTTGGAGGGGAATTCCCAGGTGTTTCGTTGACTTTTTTGGGGCTTTGGGATAAAATTGAAACACGTATACACACTTGTAAAAGGGGGGATGGCCAAATGAATATGCGTTATGGATTGACAGCGGCGGCCTGCGCCCTATGGATGACCCTGAGCGGATGTACAGGGATTGAGCCGGTACCGGAAAATTTGATGCGGCCGCCCCGCCTGACCCCGGAGCAAATCGCCATAGAGGACGCTTTAAATGAGGCGGTCCTGTCAAAACCCATCCTCAGGTATCCCAAGAGCGGTGAGTACCGTTCCGCTTATATCTTTCAGGACATCGACCATGATGGAAAAGAGGAAACCCTGGTCTTTTACGCCACGGAAAACGATCCCAGCGCCCGCCTATGCCTGTTGGACCAGCGGGAGGATGGCACCTGGTATTCCCCCTGTGAGCTGGCTGGGGCTGGGCAGGAGGTGGGTTTTGTAGCCTTTGCCCAGATGACCCATACCCCCAATGTGACCATTGTGATTGGATGGGAGAACCCAGATGACCTTCAGATGACCTTGGGGCTTTATACCTATGACAATGGGCAGTTCCGTTCGGTGTTGGGCTTTGATCAAAAAAACCCAGGGTTTGAACAGTATCTTCTGGACGATCTGGACCGGGATGGTTTGGATGATCTGCTGCTGCTGAGCAGCCGGAATGACCGTGGCAGACTGCATCTGGTAACCGAGCGGAATGGGGAGGCGGTATTTGCAGATTCCCAGGACCTTTCTGATTCTATTCTGGAATTTCCAGGGGTGACATCGGGGCGGATTTTTTTGGATGATCTCCAACGTGGGATTTTTATTGATGAACTGGTGTCTGGAGATGTGCTGGTCACAGAAGTTTTCTCTATGGAGAATGATAAACTGGTGCCGGTGATTTACCAGGATATGGAAAGCCCCCTGTCTGACCCGGAAGATGGAAGCGAACCGAAGGCTCTTCCATCCCTTTACGACCAGGCGGCCCGGGCAAATATCACACTGGACCCGGATATGACGGCGGCTCCCATCTGTGAGGATGTGAACAAGGATGGGGTAATTGAGATTCCCACAGCGGAGCTGATGCCTGGATATGAGGAGCAGGAGGAAGCGGAACGAATTTATCTGACAGAATACCATCAGATAGATGGGGATTTTCTGCGGCGGGTGTTTGCCGCGGCCATCAACCGGGAGGGAGGCTACCGGTTGGAGTTCCCGGAGGAATGGATTGGAAAGGTCACAGTGGTCCGTCAGATTGAGAATGGGGAATGGAGCTTCCGGGAATACCATGAGGAAGCCAAAGAGCCTTTGGAGGATTTGTCAGGGGAGCTGGCCCGGATTCGTGTGGTGTCTCAAAAGGACTACCAGGACAAATTTTTGGAAAGCTATGTGAAAATTGCGGAACGGGGGGTGTTTACCTATTATGGGTATGTACCAAAGGATGTGGACAGCCCGTTGAAGGTGACCATCCAGCAGCTGACAAAGGAGTTATTCGCTTTGATTTAAGAAAGGCGGTATCAATATGAAACGTATTTTAATTGTGGAAGATGAGGACGTAATCCGGGACTTTGAGGTCATCAACCTGAAACGGGCCGGTTATGAGGTGGTGGATGTTCCCAACGGGGAGGCCGCCATGGATATTTTTGACCGAAATCCATTTTACTTTGATGTGGCGGTGCTGGATGTGATGATGCCGGGAATTGACGGGTTTGAGGTCTGCCGCCGCATCCGGGAGAAGAATAACGCCATTGGCATCATCATGCTCACCGCCAAAAGCCAGGAGATGGATAAGGTGGGGGGCCTGATGATGGGGGCGGATGACTATATCACAAAGCCCTTTTCCCCCTCGGAGCTGGTGGCTCGGGTGGATGCTCTTCACCGCCGGGTGGCTATGGCCACCGAGAAGGCCCAGCCCCAGCCGGTGAATGAGCTGGTATCTGGTCCCTTTGTGCTGAACCTGAAAAGCCGCACCGTTTCTAAAAATGGAAAACCTTTGGATTTGACCCAGGTGGAGTACCAGATTTTGGAATATTTCTTTAATAACCCCAACACCGCCCTTGGACGTCAGGATATTCTGAATCGAGTCTGGGGGGAAGGATATTATGGGGACATCAAGATTGTGGATGTGAATATCCGCAGGCTGCGGATGAAGCTGGAGGATGAGCCATCCAACCCAAAATATCTGCTTACCGTTTGGGGATTTGGGTATAAGTGGTCCCAGGAATAACCCACTGGGGAAAATGTTTAACCGAAAGGAGGAGCCGGGATGGCGGTAAAAAAGATTACCAAACGGTGGCTGTTCAATAATCTGGGCGTTATCCTGGTAATTCTAATCGCGTTGGAAATAGGGTTCGCCATCGGCATCAAGGCGTTTTACTATAACAATGTACACAGCACCATCATGGCCCAGGCATCCTTCGTCACCTCCCAGATGACCGCTTATTCGGAGGACAGTTCCGCCAACTTTACTACTCAGGTCCGCTCCCTGGTGGAGAATTTCGACCAGCGGGACAAGATGGAGCTGATGGCGGTGGACCTGGATGGAAATGTACTCTTTACCTCCAGCGGTTTTCAGCCGGGAAGCCAGGTTTATATGCCGGATTTCTGGCAGGCTCTTCAATCCAGTGATGGAGTGGGATACATGAATGAGGTGGTGAACGGGGAAAAGATTATGGCGGTCACGGTGGTGTCACCGGTGGATGAAAACCAGCCGGCAGCCATGCGGTTCGCAGTTTCCCTGGACGCCATCGACCATCAAATTATCCTGTTTATCCTGATGATTACCCTGGTAGGGGTGGCCATTATCTTTTTCGTGATTTTCTCCAGCTCTTATTTTATCAATTCCATTGTAAATCCTGTGGGAGAGGTGGGCGAGACTGCCCGCAAAATTGCCCAAGGGGATTTTGGTGCTCGTCTGCACAAAAAGAACGATGATGAAATCGGGGAGCTTTGCGATACCATCAACTATATGGCGGAGGAGCTGTCCGCCAATGAGAAGATGAAGAACGACTTTATCTCCTCGGTGTCCCATGAGCTGCGCACCCCCCTCACCGCCATCAAAGGCTGGGCGGAAACCCTGTCGGATATGCAGACGGATATGGACCCGGAGATGTTGGGCAAGGGGATGCGGGTGATTAACAGCGAAACCCAGCGGCTGGCCCAGATGGTGGAGGAGCTGCTGGACTTCAGCCGCCTGCAAAGCGGCAGGATGCAGCTGAACCGGGAGCGGCTGGACTTGGTCGCCGAATTGTCCGACGCTGTGCTGATGTTTGAGGAGCGGGCAAAACATGAGGGCAAGCAGTTGATTTATGAGGAGCCGGATGAGATTGCCTCTTTCTATGGGGACAAGAACCGTTTGCGGCAGGTTTTCGTCAATATCATTGACAACGCCCTGAAATATTCAGACCAGGGGGATACGGTGGCCATACAGGCCAATGTGACCAATCAAAACGCCTGTATCACCGTGATGGATACCGGCTGCGGCATTAAGGAGTCAGACCTGCCCCGCATCAAGGAGAAATTTTTCAAGGCTAACTCCACCCGGAGAGGCTCAGGAATCGGGTTAGCGGTGGCGGATGAGATCGTTTCCCTCCATGGAGGAAAGCTGGACATCACTTCCAAAGAAGGGGTGGGCACCCAGGTGACCATCTGCTTCCCTCTGGGGGAAGAAAAGCAGGAGCCGTAAAAAGACCTTGCTTTAGAGGTTGGGCAAAGGAAGAAAGGTTGATTTATTCATAATTAAAAAGCTATAATAGGGTCTGTCGTATGAACGAAGAGTCTGGACTGCCAGATGGGATAAAGCATGGGATTTGGGCCTTGCAAGAGGCTGCTGAAAAAAGCCGCCGGCCAGCGGCGGGGATTGGGTGAGATTATTTGAGCAAGACGAATAAAAAGACCTCGATCGGCGGACAAGCCTTGATTGAGGGGGTTATGATGCGGGGACCGAAAACCTCCGCTATGGCGGTGAGAAAGCCGGATGGTTCCATTGAGGTGGAGACCTGGTCCACAGGTTCCCGGCAATGGTACAGCAAAATTCCCATTGTGCGGGGTGTATGGAGCCTTTTTTCCTCTCTGGCTATGGGATACCGATGCCTCATGAAATCAGCAGAGATTTCAGGCATGACAGAGGAAGAGGAGCCTTCCAAATTTGACCTGTGGCTGGAAAAGCATCTGGGGGATAAAATGGCCTGGATTTTCAATGTCCTGGTCAGCGTCCTGGCCGCTGTCATCGCCATTGGACTGTTTATGCTTCTGCCTGCGGCGGTGGTGAAATTTCTCGGAGGCATGGTGAACGCCAGCAGTATGGTGTTGAGCCTGGTGGAAGGCTTGATTAAAATTGTGGTATTTATTCTGTATCTGTTTTTGGTGACCCGTATGGAGGACATCCACCGGGTATTCCAGTATCATGGGGCAGAGCATAAAACCATTGCTTGTTATGAGGGTGGGGAAGAGCTGCTGCCGGAGAACGCCAAGAACTTTACCCGGTTTCATCCAAGATGCGGCACCAGCTTCCTGCTGATTGTGCTGGTCATTTCCATCCTGATGTTTTCGGTGGTCACCTGGAGCAGCCTTTGGATGCGGGTGGCGCTGAAGATTCTGCTGCTGCCCGTGGTGGTGGGGTTGTCCTATGAGGTGATTCGTTTCGCGGGCAGGCATGATAACCTGCTGACCAGAATCATTTCCGCCCCAGGGCTGTGGCTGCAAAGGCTCACCACCTTTGAACCGGATGAAAGCCAGCTGGAGGTGGCCATCGCCGCCATGAAGCCTTGCATTCCCGAGGATGGGCAGGACGAGTTTGGCAAGGATTGATAAAAGATAAAAAATGGAGCCTTTTCTTTAAGAAAAAGGCTCCATTTTTTATCATTCAGGCTTGCTTCCAAAAACAACCCGGTCAATACCAGCCAGGTCCTTTTGAATCCCCACCCGCTGAAAGCCAGCGGCCTCCATAAAAGCCTTCACATGGTTGGCTTGCCGGTACCCAACTTCAAAGGCCATAGCACCCCCAGGCTTGAGCATCGGAAAATAGAGGCTGGGAAGCCGCTGGTAAAAGCGGTACCCATCCTCCCCGCCGTAAAGGGCCAGTTCCGGTTCCTGTTTGACCAAAGGGTCCAGCTGTTCCATTTCTTCTTTAGAGATATAGGGGGGGTTGGAAACCACCAAATCCAAAGGAGGCAGCTCAAGTGGAATAAGGGCATCCCCCAGCAAGGGGGTGACAGACACCTGGTTCCGCTGGATATTCCGTTCCAAGTAGGAGAAGGCCAAAGGGGAAAGCTCCAAAGCGTATACTTGAGCTTGAGGCCGGTGAGCCGCCAGGGAAATTCCCACACAGCCGGTACCGGCGCATAAATCCGCTATCCTGGGGGTTTGGGTTCCAGCCAGCAGTTCCAAAGCCTTTTCCACCAGGATTTCTGTGTCTGGTCGAGGAATGAGGACACCTGGCCCCACATAGAAAGGCAGACCGAAAAATTCCCACTCCCCAAGAATGTATTGAAGGGGTTCCCCTGCCTCATACCGGGCGCAGAGATTTTGAAACAGGGAGAGCTTTTCCAGGTCCGCCAGCTGTTCCCCCACCAGAGGCAGCTGGTAGCGGGAAATCCCAAAGGCCCGCTGAAACAGGCAGGATAAATCAAAGGCGCGGGAGTCCTCCTCCTGCGCCTTTTTGGAATGAGGCCGACCATAGGCAGCCTCATAAGCTTGCCGCAAAGTTGTCTGGCTCATCTTGGAAGGAACCCAATCTTTTTGTAAACCTTGTCAAGGGTCCGCTGGGAAACCTGCTGGGCCTTCTCAGCCCCTGCCCGGTAGCAGTCCTCCAGGAAGGCTTTTTCCCGCATCAGCTGGGCGTGCTTCTCCTGGATGGGACGCAAAGCCTCTGCAACAGCTTCTCCCACCGCTTGCTTAAAGTCACCATAGCCCTTGCCAACAAACTCGTTTTCAATCTGCTCCAGGCTTTTCTTGGTGACTGCGCTGTAAATGGACATCAGGTTGTTGATACCGTCCTTCCCCTCCCGGTAGGCTACCAGAGAATCGGAATCGGTGACAGCGCTTTTAATCTTTTTCACGATGGTGGCAGGGGGGTCCAGCAGGGAAATGTAGGATTTAGGGTTATCATCGCTTTTGGACATCTTCTTGGTGGGGTCCTGCAAGGACATAACACGGGCGGTCAGCTTAGGATAATAGCCATCCGGGACGGTGAAGGTATTCCCATAAATGCCGTTAAACCGCTCCGCAATATCCCTGGTCAGTTCCAGATGCTGACGCTGGTCATCCCCCACCGGCACCAGGTCGGCTTGGTACAGCAGGATGTCCGCCGCCATCAGGCTGGGATAGGTGAACAGGCCGCAGTTGATATTCTCGGGATGCCGGGCGCTTTTATCCTTGAACTGGGTCATTCTGGAAAGCTCTCCAAACTGGGTGTAGCAGTCCAGCACCCAGGCCAGCTCCGCATGGGTGCGCACATGGCTCTGGATAAACAGGATGCATTTTTCCGGGTCGATGCCCACAGATAAAAGCATGGCGTAAGCGCTCAAAGTGTTGGCCCGCAGGTCTTTGGGGTCCTGGCGGACGGTGATGGCGTGCATGTTTACCACCGAGTAGCAGCAGTTATATTCATCCTGAAGGGCAGCCCAGTTTTGCAGCGCCCCCAGATAATTGCCCAGGGTGAAGGTTCCTGTGGGCTGAATACCGGAGAAAATTACTTTTTTGTCCATATAAGTCATCCTTTCAAATGGGATAGGGGTTAAAAGAGCTGTTTTGTCAATTCACCCAATAAAGCGACCCCTTTGACAATGTTTTCGTCGGTGGGGGTGGAATAGTTCATGCGGAAAGAACGGCAGGGGGCGGTCTCATCCGCCAGGAAGGCGGACCCCGGCACCACAGCCACCTTCTTTTCCACCGCTTTGCGGCAGAAGTCCAGCATATCCGCTCCTTCAGGCAGGGTACACCAAAGGAATAACCCCCCGTCTGGTACAGTATGGGTTACGCTGGAGGCGAACTCCTTCTCGATTCCATCCAGCATCAGCTGACATTTTCCTTTATAAATAGAGGAAATCCGCTGAAGATGGGCGTCCAGGTCACAGGAGGTGAGCCAGCGATGGCAAATCATCTGGGCCAGGATGTTGGTGTGGACATCGGCGCACTGTTTGCCTACCGTCAGTTTGCCCACCAGCTCAGTGGGGGCCAGCAGGAATCCAACCCGCAGGCCGGGAGCCAGGATTTTGGAGAAACTGCCGTTGTAGATGACCGCCCCGGTGGTGTCCATAGACTTGATGGATGGCACCGGGCTGCCGGAGAACCGCAGGTCCCCATAAGGATTATCCTCCAGAATCACCACGTTGTAGCGGTTGGCCAGTTCCAGAATGGCCTGGCGCTTTTCCAGGGAGGTGGTGATTCCGGTGGGGTTTTGGAAGTTGGGGATGAGGTAAAGCAGCTTTACGTTGGGCTGTTCCCGCATCGCCCGCTCCAGCTGCTCCAGATTCAGTCCGTCCGACTCCATCTCAATTCCCACCAGGTTACACCGGTAGGAGCGGAATGTATTCAGGCATCCGATAAAGGAAGGGTCCTCACAAAGAACGGTATCTCCTTCATTCACCAGCACCTTGGCGGCCAGGTCGGCCCCTTGCTGGGCTCCTGAAATGATAATCAGCTCATTGCCCTCGGTGGAGATACCATACCGCTCCCGGAGCATCCGCTTGCAGGCTTCCCGGAGAGGGGGATATCCTTCGGTGACAGAGTATTGCAGGGCGGAGATAGGCTCCTGCCGCAGAATCTCAGCGGCGATTTCCGTCACCTCCTGGACAGGAAAGGCGTTGGGGGCCGGGTTGCCGGCGGCAAAGGAAATCACGGAAGGGTCAGAGGTGGATTTTAAAATTTCACGGATGAGGGAGGGCTGCAAGGCCGCCATCCGATGAGAAAGCTCATAGTTCATAAAGGTCGGTCCTTTCCTTTGAAAGAGCGGAAATGTTCCTATTAGCGCTTTTCATTATTAAACTTTATTCTAACACACCCCATATGGATTTTCAATGGCTAGTTCCATCGCTCTTTTTACGGATTTTTGCGCCTTTTCGGAAGAATTTCCATCTAAAACCGCTCAAATACACCTGCCTTTCAAAAAAACGACAGCCGGAATGGGACAAACTTTTCCTAGGGTAAACTCTACAATAGAATTTACAATACGGATAAAATAATAGTTTATGAATGGCAGGTGGATTTTATGCAGAACAGGTCGGCGGCAGGTTCGTTGGCCCTTGGGCAAAGGGTTCGGCAGACGGTGCGGGCCCATAAATTGGGAGCGGCCTTCGCCGCTTATGGGGCAGGGGGATTTTTAAGCGCCAATGCCTTTGTACTGGGGGGATTGGCACCCTTTGGAGTGTCCTTCGCTGCGGCGGCCCCGGATAAATACGCCCCGGCGGCGATTTTAGGGGCAGCGCTGGGATACCTGATTTCCTATCAGGTGTTTTCCAACATCAAATATGTGATTGCTATGCTGCTGCTGTTTCTTCTGCGGTGGGGCTTTACCAGCAGCAGCTATCTGCGGCTGATGAAGATGCCGGGACAGGTTTCCTGCGCCATCTCCCTGGGGCTGCCGCTGATGGCCTTTACCGTCGTATCCGGGGGAAATGTGTATGGGATTCTGCTGAATGTGTCGGAGGTGCTTCTGGCCTGCTGCGCAGCCTACTTTTTCATCCGAACCGCCCAGACCTTTGAAAAGGGCCTGGAGAACGCCAGGCAGACCGACCTGACCTCTATGGTCATCGCCTTCGCCATTGCAGTGCTGGCCTTGGTGCATTTGAAGGTGTTTGGCTTGTCCTTGGGCAGGATGTTGGCGGTGCTTGTGGTGCTGGTGGCCGCCCAGGCCGCCAAAGAGGCGGGAGGGGCCATCGCCGGGGTGACAGCGGGAGTGGCCGCTGGGATTCTGGCGGGGAGCAACGCCTTTCTGATGGGGACCTATGGCTTTGGAGGGCTGCTGGCTGGGGTGTTTGCCCATCTGAGCCGGGCCGCCGCCGCAGGGGTATTCCTGATGGTGAATCTGTTCGCCCTGATTGCCGACCGCAGTACCATGGACCCCTATCTGCTGGTAGAAATTTTTATTTCCAGTGTCATCTCTATCTTGATTCCCCTGTCCACTTTAGAGCGGCTGCTGGGCCGGGGACAGGAAGGCACCCTGGTGGCGGGGGAGACCTATAAGGCCATGCTCACCAACCAGATGGGGGATATGTCGGGGGCGCTGCGGGAGGTGGCCGACGCCACAAGGCAGGTAAACGACAAGCTGGCGGGTATGGTGGGGGGAGATATTTCCTCTGTGTACCAATGCGCCGCCGACCGGGTGTGCCGCAAATGCAGACAGAACGCCACCTGCTGGCAGCTCCATTATAACGATACCAATGACGCCTTGAGCCAGGCTTTGGGGGCGCTGCGCCGGGGAGAGCCTTTGGAGGAGTCCGCCTTCCCGGACTGGTTCGCCCATTCCTGCAAGCGTCTGCCGGAGCTGTGCAAGCAGATGGCGGCTTTATTTTCCGAGTATATGGCCAGAGAAACGGTCAAACGAAAAATGGGACAGGTTCGTGGGGTGATTACCGACCAGTTTGAGGGGATGGCCCTGATGATTGACGCTATGGGCAAGGACTTGGATAAAATTCAGGTGCAGGACAATGAGACCGCCCAGAAGGTCCGGCAATACCTCCAAACCCTGACCATTTTCCCGGACCGGGTGTGCTGCACCCTAGATGGAGAGACCAACATGACCCTGGAGATGGTGGTTCCAGCCTATAAGCTGGGGCGTCTGCGGATGGAGGAGCTGACCCTGGATCTGTCCGATTTGTGCGGCCGGGAATTTGACCTGCCCGCCAGGGAACGGCCCAACGATGGAAACCTGATTCGGCTCACCTTCCAGGAGAAGGCAACATACAGTATCCGCTGGGGGGCCAGCCAAAGCTGCAATGGAGGTGCCCGGGTGTGCGGGGACAGTTACAGCTATGTGGATGGGAAAAATGGGCGGGTCAATGTGATTCTGTCGGATGGGATGGGCAGCGGGGGAGCTGCGGCGGTAGACTCCACCATGACCTCCCAGCTGCTGAAGAAGCTGATTCAGGCGGGGGTGGGTTTGGATGCCGCCCTCAAGCTGGTCAACTCCGCCCTGCTGGTGAAAACCGGGGAGGAATCCCTGGCCACCATTGATATTACAGGGATTGACCTCTACACCGGCCGGGTAGAGTTTTATAAAGCGGGAGCTGCCCCCACCTTCCTGCGGAAATCCGGAAAGGGGGGATATGTGCAGACCAATTCCCTGCCGGTGGGGATTTTAGGCGGGGTCAGCTTTGAAAAAAGCGCAGTCACCCTCCGGGAAGGGGATTGGATAGTGATGGTGTCCGATGGGGCCATCGCCGGAAGCTATGATTGGCTGGTTTCCGAGCTGGAGCATTATGAGGGGCAGGACCCCCAGGAGTTCAGCGAACGCCTTTTGCGGGAGGCCAGGCGCCGGAGAGATGATGGCCATGAAGATGACATCACTGTAATTGCCATTTTATTGGAGGAGGGTGTCTGAAAAAAACCAAAAAAGAGACGGACTAGGTCCGTCTCTTTTTCTGTCAGGAAGCCGCTCCCTTCCAGGTAATCTCCCAATCGTAAGAATACCGGTCAAAATCAGGGTCCACCCCATTGGACTGTATTTGGTAGGAATCAGCGGTTTGCTCATAGGTAAACCCAATGGGGTCCTGGGCCACCATTTTAACGGTCAGCCGCTGCCCTGGCTGGCAGGCGTATTCTTTCTGCACCTTCAGGGAATAATCCCGGGGCGGAAAAACTGAGGAGTCCGCCTCTAACGGCAGACGGTCAATCTCTTCACCGTCCAGTTCCATCACCAAATCACAGGAGACCAGGGGCGGTTCCTTCTCATCCCACAGTTGTCCCCCATCACAGTGCAGGGACACCTCCCAGTCTGTTTTCAGACTGCCGTTTTGATATTGGGTGGAGCCGAAAAGTTCAGGAAACCCTAAAGACTGGGTATAGTAGGATTTGGGGGCATAAAAGTCCTCCAGTGGCTGCAGAGAGGTGACCCCTTGAGAGACGGTAGAACCGGTCAGGGAAATCTTATCGGCAGATATGGAAAAGGGAATAGAGGCTGTGTACTCATAGCCTTCCCCGGAACGCTGGGCCTGGACCGACTGCTGGGGACCATCATCCTCCTGATAAAGGACCTGAACGGTGGTGTCTTGGGCCCACTGACGTGGAATCAGCTGGACCTGAATCTCTCCCGTTCCCTGGGGGGTGAGGGTGTCGGAAAACGAGGACTCATATTTGGAAAATACAGCGAAGGCCTCATCCAAAGCACCCCGCACCAGAGATGGAACCGAACGAACCGTGTCAGAAACCTGGCCGCTCAGGTTTTCCAGATTCATCAGTTGATGGGTTTGACGCTCCAATTCCCCACGAAGCTGGTAAATGTTCCACAAGCATAACCCGCTGAACGCCAAAGACAGGGCGCACAGCCCACAAATTAGTTTGTGCGGCTTGATTTTCATGGCTTTCCTCCAATTTAATAGTTGGCCGCCTGAAGCAGTACCACAAGCTTTTCAACGGGCTCCAGCAGCACAATCTTGTTCTTTTTGGATTTGGACTGATTCACCTCCGCGATGGATACCAGCATGGGGGCACAGCGGTCCACCAGCTGATAATTTTCGTCCAGGTCAGAGACCGCCCCGGTTTTGGAAACCCACAAACCGGTGTAGCCGCTGGCCAGATAGGTGCTGAACCCAGGGTTCACATTGTCCCCAAACTCATCTGCGAACAGATATTGTCCCCCTTCCCCGGAAGGAAAATTCTGGGTCAGATAGGAGTGGAGGGCGGTAGAGGTGGAGGCCCGATAAAGGGCGGGATAGTAAATAGAGAGAGGCACCTTGCGGATAGCCAAGGTGTTTTTATTTTCATAGGTTTGGGAGGTGCGGCGGAGCTGAACCTTTTTCTGGTTGGCGGTCAAGGTCCAGGTTTCTGTATCCTTGTCCAAAAGGCTGGTGAGGTGGATGGTCATTTGGGTGACCTCCATCTGGGGCTGCCCCTCCTCAGCAGTATCACCATGCCAGGTCATAACAAACTGGCTGTCCATCACCAGAATGTTTTCCCCGTCGGTCTGCCCCATAACCTCAAGGATTTTGGAAAAGCCCTCCCGTTCCAGAATGGTTTGAGCGGTATAATCCTTCAGGGTGGTGGTGTTGAATTGTACCTTAATGGCGTTGACACACCAGGAAATCAAATACAATCCCCCGATAAATAGCGCTACCGCCAGCACGCAAAGAACAAGAATTCGCCTTTTATATTTTGGTTTCAGGCGTTTGAACTGGGCATAGGTCATTTTATCACACACTCCCTTTGGGAATTTATCTTCTAAAAGCCTCTTTCATTTATTATAATGGGTTTCCAGAGGATGTCAAACCTTGGGGAACCCTGTCAAAAAAATTTCAAAAAACCAACACCCATTTTTCAAAAACCATTTTTTTTAGAAGAAAGGGACACTAAAAAACACTTATTGAAAAGAATTTTCGCAGGTACGAGCATAGTGGAACAGATATTGCTGGGCGATTCCAGCGTACTCCTCAGCCCAGACGGGAAGTCCTTCGGGTATCAGATTGGTCATAGCCCGCTTAATCCAAACGTCCACCGGGAAACATTCCAGGCGGCCGCACCCGTAAAGCAGGGTACAGTCCGCCACTTTGCGGCCTACGCCGATGATTTGTTCCAGCATAGCCCGGGCTTCCTCCGGAGGGAGAAAGGGCAAAGCCTCCAGATTGACCTGCTCGCTGGAAACCTTCCGGGCAGCGTCCACCAGATAGCGGGCACGGAACCCCGCTCGGATAGGCGCCAGGTCCTCCGGCTCCAAAGCAGCCAAATCCTCGGGGGCGGGAAACCCATATAAGTTCTCCCCCAAGGGCTGCCCAGCCAGAGCGCAGAGCCGTTGAATGATTCCCTTGATTCTAGGAATATTGTTGTTCTGGCTGATGATAAAGGAGCAGAGGGCCTCCCAGCTGTCCTGTCTCAGCAGCCGGATGCCTGGGGCGAAGGCGGTGGCCTGGGCGAAAACCGGATGGGCGGACAGCGCTTGTTTGATGGCGCCGTAATCCCGATCTAAGTCAAAATAATCCCGCCAAAATTCCTCAAAATCCTGCCGGGAAACCCCAATCAGCTGAAAGTCCTGCCCGTTCTGTGCAATTTGACAACAGCGCTGACCGGCTATGCCGAAAAAGCTCCCATCCGGTTGTTTTTCCCAACGGAACGCCTGCCCGCAGTCCAATGTCTGCTCCAAGTCAAAATCCTGAAAATTCCGCAAAAGAACCGTATTTTCCTGGAAAATCGGACTGAATCCTGATTTTATCATAATACAACCCCCAAGCCTGAATAAGAAAAGAATCTCTTCCAGTATAGCAGAACTGACTAGAGAAAAAAACAAATATTTTTGGGAAAAACAGTTGAATTTGACAAAATAGGATGCAAAAACTCCCCATAGATCATTACTATTTGTATTTAAAGGGATTTGTTTGTCAAGAAAATGTGAAAAGTTGAGTGGAAATGTGAAATCTAAGAAAAGCTGCAAAAGCAGAATTTATCAACTCTTTCAACCGAGTTTTCAACTGATACAGGAAAAGGGAAAGAAGTTTTCAACATTTTCCACATTACCATGTGTATAACTTGACACAGGACGCGCAAATAGATTTTTTGTGCATAATTGCGGTTGACAATGGAATAAACCAGGCGCTGGCGCTCAAACTAGGTTTGCGATGGTAATTTGCGATGAAAATTTTGCGCTAGGAGGGATTTCCATGCTGAAAGGCGTTAGTCAAAAAGTGATTGAGGTTGTGCATACGGATAACCGTTATTTTGAGAAGGCAATTTTATTCCTGCGCCCTGGGGCCCAGGAAGAGGACCGTTCCAGCCTGAAAAGTCAGGCAGGGGAATATTTGGGGCAAATCCAATATACCCCCCCGAAAAACCGCCGGTCCCGCCCCTGGAGTGAGGCGCTGAAACTGATTGGAGCCGCTCTGGTTGGGGCTGGAGCCGCCTGCGCCTTTTTCCTTTTATAGGCTGGACGGGAAGGATGTCAAGGTGAACAGGGAATAAATTTCATTGGAGAGGGCGGATAATCCGCCCTCTTTTTCCGCTTTTCGTCAGGTTTTTCTTGGAAGCGCTTTTTTTCGCTGGAAACCCCTGAAAGGATATGCTATAATATCTCCGTATCAAATATGACTGTGAGGAAAAGCCTGCGGAGGCGGGCGTGAGAGGAGCACTATGGGAACATCCAACCCGAAACTTGACCAAGAAAATGAAAACCTGGTATTAGGACGCAACGCCGTGGTGGAGCTGCTCAAGGGAGAGCGGCAGGTGGAATGTGTATATATCTGTGATGACGCCCAGGCCAAGGGCCAGCCTATCTCCAGAATCGTGGCTATGGCCAAGGAGAAAAAAATCCCGGTAAAGAGGGTAGATTTGAAAAAGCTGGACAGCTTGTCCGGGGGGCTGCGGCATCAGGGGGTAGCGGCTTTGGCGGCGGCTTTCCGGTATGCTGAGATGGAGGAAATTTTTCAGCGGGCGGGCGAGGAACCATTGTTCCTGCTGATTGCGGATTCCATTGAGGACCCCCATAATTTGGGGGCCATCATCCGGACGGCGGAGGCCGCCGGAGCCCATGGGCTGATTCTTCCCAAGCGGGGTGGGGCAGGGCTTACCTCTATTGTGGGACGGACCAGCGCGGGAGCGGTGGAACATCTGCCCATTGTCCGGGTGACCAATTTGGTGGCCACCATCAAGGAGCTGAAACAGAGGGGTGTTTGGGTATTTGGAGCTGACATGGATGGTCAGCCTTGGGATAAAACGGATTTGAAGGGAAATGTGGCTTTGGTGATTGGGTCCGAGGGGTTTGGGATTTCCCGTTTGGTGCGGGAAAACTGCGATGTGATTCTTTCCCTGCCCATGCGGGGAAAGGTCAACTCTCTCAACGCCTCGGTGGCCGCTGGTGTGCTGATTTATGAGGTAGTGCGCCAACGTTTGGGTTAAATCCCTGGAAAGATGATTAGGAGGAGTGAAAAACCGTGCCTCAGAATTATAATGTGGATGATATTCTTTCAGAGATTCGACGGAAAAAACAACAGGAAACCGGGGAAGAGGGGTATGCCTCCACAGGAGGAACTTCTCAGAGAGCGCTGCGGGAGACCCCTCAGCCTCAGCGGAGAATCCCCCAATCCCAGCAGCGCCCGGTTGGTGCTGGAGGGCGGCAGAGTGCTCCTGCCCCCAGACGCTCCCAGATGCCTCAGGAGCGCCCTACCTCTCAAAACCCTCGAATGAGCGGAGGACAGACTGGGGTTCGGCGTCCCACTGGTCAACCGCCTGCCCGTCAGCAGCAGCGGCAAGCCTTTGACTTTGAGCGGGAGCATCCCGCCAGAAGTGCGGGACGAGCCTATTGGGACCGGCCCAGACACGCCCCTTCCGCCGATGAGCCGCCGGCATGGGAGCATCCCAGCAGACAAAGCTTTTCCCCAAACCCTCAGGAGACCCCTTCCCAGTATCCCCGTCAGAATTGGGAACAGGAGGAGTTTTACCCTGAGGACACTTCCTTTGAAGGGGCCTCAGCAACTCAGATGGAGGATTTCCAGAGGGAGGAGTTCGCGTCTTCTCAGAGGGCGTCCTCCTTTATGGACCAAGAGGCGTTTTCAGTAGACCAATTTTCCGACTCCTCCTTCCAGATGGAAGATTCCTTCCAGGATTATGGCATGGACCTGCCTGAAGAGTCGGACTTATCAGCCTCAGAGTATTCTATGGAGGAGGATTTTTCCCTGCCGGAGGACCCTCTGCCTATGCCGGAGCAGGCCACCGCCTATGTGGACCCGGTGGATATTCCGCTGCCTTCCGGCAAACCGGAGAGGCAGCGGAAAGGAAGAAGCCAGAGAAGGCAGGAAAATGGTTTTACCCAGGAGATAGCTTCCCCTCGTCTAAAACGGGGAGAGCGGCAGGAGGAGGGGGCTGGCTTGACCCAGTCCCAATGGCAGAGAGGGTACGCCGCCCAACAGGCTTTGGAGGATGATACCGGTGGGGAGGATGATTTTGCCTCCCCCCAAGACGCCCCTTATGTGGAAAAGGATATCCGTTCCATCAAGGCTGGGCTGGTGGTAAAACTGATTCTCACCCTGATATTGACTGTACTGTCCCTGTATCTGGCCTTATCCATGGATGTGTTCCCCTTTGCGGAGCAGTTGGGATTGAATGAGGGCTTGGGAGAGGGAGAGCAGTTCATGCTTCCTCTGCCCAACTTTATGTTCCCGGAATCCGATATGCGGCTGTTCCTGATTGTCAACATCGCCATTTGCGTTTTGGCGGCGGTTGTCTGCGGAAATATTGTGGGAGGCGGTATCGCCGCTCTCTGCAAGCTGCGGGCGGATTATGACTCCCCGGCCTCTCTGGCTATTTTAGGGGTGCTGATTCAAGGCATTGTGCTGGCGGTTTTCCCGGAAGAGGTTTACGATTCCAAATATATAAGCCTTTACTTCTCTGTGGCCATTTTGGGCCTGGTGTTCAACCTGATTGGAAAGCTGTCTCTGATTAAACGGGTCCAGCGAAACTTTAACTTTTTAACGGGACCGGATGAAAAGTACGCCTTTGTGCCTATCCGGGACAGGGAGTTCGCCCGGGAGTTTACCAGAGGGATGGGCCCGGAGGTGGAACGGGTAGCTTACAGCGTCAAGGCGGACTTTATCACTGGCTTTTTGGACAAGAGCTATTCCAGTGACCACAGCGAGAGCTTCTGCCGGATTTCGGTTCCGGTGACCCTCCTGGGGGCACTGCTGGTGGGCGGTGTTACCGCCGCTCTTTCCAAGGACCCCAACATCTCTGTTTCCGCTTTCGCGGCGGTGCTGTGTATCACCGCTCCTTTTTCCAGCGCCATCCTGCCGAATTTGATGCTTTCCGCCGTTTCCAAGCAGCTCACCAAGCGGGGAGCGATGCTCACCGGATATGAGGCGGCGGAAGAATACGCCGGAATCGAGGCGGTGGTTGTAACCGAGCAGGACCTTTTTTCCAAGGAGCATGTGATGCTTCATGGAATGAAGGTATTCGCTGAGAAGCGGATAGACGAGGCAATTCTGGATGCGGCCAGCGTGATTCTTTCCTATGATGGCATCATGTCCAAGGTGTTCTTGAACATGGTGGGAGGCAACCGGGACCTGCTGAAAAAAGTGGACAGCATCATGTATGAGGACAGCATGGGAATCTCCGCCTGGGTAGCGGGGAAACGGGTGCTGATTGGAAACCGGGAATTGATGCAGACCCATGAAATTGACTGCCCCTCCAAAGACTTTGAGAACCGGTACACCAAGGATGGGCGGCAGGTGCTGTATATCGCCAATTCCGGGGAGCTGACCGCCATGTTTGTGGTCAGCTATAATGGGGACCCGGAGGTGGCCCAGCGGCTAACCCGTTTGGAACGGATGGGGGTTTCCCTGCTGGTTTACGCTACCGACCCCAACGTGACCGCTGAACAGGTGTCCAGAGCTTTTGGCATCAAGCGCAGCCATGTGAAGGTGATGCCTGCCAAGATGCATGGAGAATACAACTATCTCACCCAGCCCAAAGAGCATATTTCGGCGGGAGGGGTCCACACTGGGAATCTGGAGGGAGTCTGCCGCCTGCTGCGGGCATCCAATGGGGTACGGAACTCGGTGGTGCGGGGAACCCTAATTCAGCTGATAGGAATTATTGTGGGGTATGGCCTGGTAGCGCTGATGGCGTTTACAGGCTCTTTGTCGGGAGCGGCCTATCCCACCTTGCTAGGCTTTAACTTGGCGTGGGCTTTGGTGACATTGATAGGCGCTTCAGTGGTAGGACGGTAAGCGCATAAAATTTCAACAGAGGGAGGCTTTTCCGAAAGGAAGGGCCTCCCTCAAAGCCTTTGAGGCACAGATTGCTGGAAACAGACCAAAAGGAGGGATGGTCATGGAACGCCGGAATTTAGACAAACAGCTGGAAAAATTGATACGAAAGGAACGGGCGCTGCTGGAAAAACCACCTATAAAATTGGGAGAACCTATTTTGGAGAAAGCGCCGGAACCTTTGGTCAAAGCGCTGAACCAAGGATTTGCCAAAGCTTTTGAGCTGCTGATGGAACGGGGCAGCGGGCTGATAGGGAAGACCCTTCCAGCTTCATCTCCTGCGCCAAATGTGGGAAGAATGGCCTTAGCCCAATGGAACCTGCGGGCCCAAGGGGGTGTTTGGGGAAATCAGATGTTGGGGGCGGTGGATGGAACCCTGTTGGGGGTTCTGGGAATTGGGCTGCCGGATATTCCGGTTTTGCTGG
The DNA here is from genome assembly GCA_944385965.1 of uncultured Anaerotruncus sp. GTDB lineage: Bacteria > Bacillota > Clostridia > Oscillospirales > Ruminococcaceae > Anaerotruncus. Next base: position 5,589 of record CALWZG010000007.1, on the reverse strand, counting down.
CGCTGCTGCTGAAAACCATCTATCAGGCGGCGGAGGATTGTGGGTTTTCCCATGGTGGACCAGGAGAGCGGCTGTTTCAGATACAGCTTTTGTGCGCTGCCTTTGGGGAGGGGCAGCAGGCTGTGGAGGACTCAGCGGCCGCCGACCGAACAGGGTGGCTTCTGGACCAGGGGCGCCAAGTGCCGGGAGAACTGGCGCCTTGGGTCCGCAAAGCCAGCCAATTGCTGGCCCTGCGGCTCACCGCCGCTAAGGCTTTGCAGGGGCTTCCGGTGGTGGGAGCGGCTGGAGGAGCGGCCAATTGGTGGGCCATCGGCCGGGCCGGGACCCTGGCCAGCCTGAAATACCGGAAACGGGCTTTGTATCGTATTCAGGAGACTTCCCCTATCCAAAAGCCATCTTTAAGATAAAAATTAGACAATTTGCACAGAAGTTCCCGGATTATTTATACAAGGGACAGGTTGGTTTTGCTTGCGTATTTTCTGGAATAACTGTATAATATCAATATAATGCGATTGCGCATTAGGGGGTTCTCTATCCATTATGACCACAATTGTGGGGGTTGGGTGTAGCGAACGAAGATCAGAGAGGTTGAAAAGCGGCCTCAAAAAAGGAGTGTAAGATTTTATGAGACAGTACCTAGCTGGCAAGATTAGAAATGTGGCCATCGCCGGTCATGGCGGCAGCGGAAAGACTTCCTTGGCGGAGGCGCTGCTGTTCAAGGCAGGGGCTACCGACCGTTTGGGCAAAACCACCGACGGAAATACCGTCTGTGATTTTGATTCTGAGGAGATTAAGCGGAAGGTTTCTTTGTCCAGCGCGGTGGCTCCTTTCGCTTGGGGAAGCGTGAAAATCAACCTGATTGACACCCCAGGACTGTTTGACTTTGCCGCTGGATTTTATGAGGGTGTCCGGGCAGCGGAAAGCGTTCTGATTTGTGTTTCCGCCCGTTCCGGCGTAACGGTAGGCGCTCAGAAGGCCTACAAGCTGGCGGAGAAAATGGGAAAATCCAAGATTTTCTTTGTAAATAAGATGGATACCGAAAACGCAGATTTTTATAAGGTTTTGGAGGAGCTGAAAGCGCAGTTCGGACCTTCGGTCTGCCCGCTGGTGGTACCGGTTATGAACGACCATAAGGTGGACTGCTATGTCAGCCTGGTGGACAACAAGGCTTATCGCTACAACGCCAAGGGAGAGCCTTCTGAGGTGGCGATTCCTGATATGGAGCATCGTCTGGAAGGTCTGAAGGTGGCGGTCAGCGAGGCCGTAGCGGAAACAGATGAGGCTTTGTTTGAGAAATACTTCTCTGGTGAGCAGTTTACCCGGGATGAGATTATCAAAGGCATCCATGATGGTGTACATAATGGAACCATCACCCCGGTACTGTGCGGTTCCGCTGTTACTTTGGAAGGCATCGACATGCTTTTGGACTCTCTGGTAGACCATCTGCCTTCCGCTTGGGAGGCTGGCGCTGAAATGGCGGAGGACGCCGATGGGGAGCCTGTGGAGATTCCCTGCACCGATGAAGCACCGCTGGCGGCCTATATCTTTAAAACCGTGGCGGACCCCTTTGTGGGCAAGCTGTCCTACTTCAAGGTGGTCTCCGGAAAGCTTTCCGGCGATGTGATTCCGGTGAACTCCCGCACAGGGGAGCCGGAGCGTCTGGGCAAGCTGATTTATGTCATCGGCAAGAAACAGGAGGATACCGCCTTTATCACCGCGGGAGATATTGGAGCGGTTACCAAGCTGGGAAGCGCCATTACCGGAGATACCCTGTGTGGCCCCAAAAAGGTGGTTTCCTTCCAGCGCACCCAGTTCCCGGAAGCCTGCCTGTCTATGGCGGTGAAGGTGAAGCAAAAGGGCGACGAGGGAAAAGTGGCCCAGAGTATGGCTCGTTTGATGGAGGAAGACCCCACCATCAAGTTTGAGCAGAATAACGAAACCAAACAGCAGATTATCTCTGGACTGGGTGAGCAGCATCTGGATGTAATCGTCTCCAAGCTGAAATCCAAATTCGGTGTGGATATTACCCTGGAGAAGCCCAGAGTGGCCTATCGGGAGACCATCCGCAAGACCGTCAAGGTCCAGGGTAAACATAAGAAACAGTCTGGCGGACATGGCCAGTATGGAGACGTGTGGATTGAGTTCTCCCCCTGCGACAGCGAGGACTTGGTGTTCGAGGAGAATGTGTTCGGCGGCTCGGTGCCAAAGAACTTCTTCCCCGCGGTAGAAAAGGGCTTGCAGGAATGTGTGAAGAAAGGTGTCCTGGCTGGCTATCCCATGGTAGGTGTGAAAGCGGTGCTGCTGGATGGTTCCTATCATCCGGTGGATTCCTCTGAAATGGCCTTTAAGATGGCAGCTTCCCTGGCTTATAAAGCGGGTATCCCCCAGGCGGGTCCTGTCTTGCTGGAACCCATTGGCCATCTGTGCGCCTATGTACCGGACGGCAATACCGGAGATATGATTAGTGAGCTGAATAAGCGCCGGGGCCGTGTGCTGGGTATGAACCCCTCTGAGGATGGCTTGCAGATGGTAGAGGGTGAGGTTCCCATGAGCGAGATGGGAGATTTCGCCACCGTACTCCGCTCCATGACCCAAGGCCGGGGCTATTTCACCCTGAATTTTGAGCGGTATGAGCAGCTTCCCTCTCAGCTTGAGGCCGCTGTTATCAGCGAGGCCAAAGCGCTGGCGGACGCTGAGGGCTAAAAAAGCATCATATAAACTTTGGGCGTCTATGGTTTTCCATAGGCGCTCTTTTTTGCCGCTTTTCGGAAATCAGAAGGATCCCAGGTCTTTTTCTTTCTGTTTTTTCATATCATAGAAAACAGGAGGGATGTTTATGTTCACCATCACCTTACGCATTACCCGGCGGCAGATAGCCTTCGTGGCGGCGGCGCTGGTTTTGGCTTGCGCGGGAGGGCTATGGATTAAGTCGGCCTGCTCCCAGGTGGAGGGGGATTTGACCATGGGACCAGCCGCACCCAAAATCGCCAAAACCCCTATGAGTACCCAGGAGGAGCAGGTGGAGTTTCTGGAATCCCTGGGCTGGCAGGTGGAAGAGGAGCCAAACCAAATTCTGGAGGTTCTCATTCCAAAGGAGTTTGACCAGGTGTATGAAAATTACAATCAGGTGCAGAAGGCCCAAGGCTGCGATTTATCAAAATATGGGGGAAAGAAATGCAAGCGCTATACCTATGTGGTGAAAAACTACCCTGACCACCCGGAAAATGTACGGGCAAACCTGTTGGTATATAAGAACAAGCTGATTGGCGGAGATATTTGTTCCCTGGAATTGGATGGATTTTTGCATGGACTGGTGCCGCCCCAGTGATTGCGCCTTTGAAAAGACTGTGGTAAAATAGCCGCAGAGCGGCTATTTACATCCTATGGCCAGGACGATGCGTGGGCTGTACCCACTCCCGTCCTAATGGCCAATGATACATAGTATCATAAACCGCAGAGCGGCTATTTTACCTTTTGAGAGAACTTTGAAAAGGAAGTGAGGCCATTGGCCCCGAAAGATACCCAACGACTGGACAAGGTCATCTCGGCCCAAACCAGCCTTTCCCGGAAGGATGTCCACAAACTGCTGAGCAAAGGACAGGTCACTGTAAATGGGGAGGTGGTGCGGGCTTTTGACAGCCGGGTGAATCTGGATACAGACCAAGTGGCAGTAGGGGGGCAGCCCCTGCGCTTGACCCGCCACAGCTACCTGATGATGAACAAGCCCAAAGGGGTTGTAAGCGCAACCAGTGACCAAGCCCTGCCTACGGTGGTGGATTTGGTGCCGGAGGAGCTGCGGCGGTCTGGATTGTTTCCCGCCGGGCGTTTGGACAAGGATACCACAGGATTTGTGCTTTTGACCGATGATGGGGAGTTGGCCCATCGGATTTTATCCCCCAGAAGCCATGTGCCTAAAACCTATCTGGTGACGCTGGACAAACCGGTTCCCGAAAGCCTGGTGGAAGCCTTTTGGCAGGGGGTGGAGCTGGCGCCGGAGAAGCGGGACCGCCACAAATTGGAGCGGCTGCCCCAGAAGGAAACCAAGATAAAATGCAAGCCGGCCAGGTTGGAACTTGCAAAAAATCCCTTTCAGGCCCGTGTGACCATTGGTCAGGGAATGTATCATCAGGTGCGGCGGATGTTCGCCGCCTTTGATTTGACCGTGACCAATCTTCACCGGTCAAGAATCGGTGAATTGGACCTGGACCCCACCTTGGAGCCGGGGGCGTGCCGAAGCCTGTCAGAGAAAGAGCTGGCGCTTTTGGAGCTGTCAACGCCTTTGGAGAGAGAGAACCCACCTTTCCAGAAAAAGGATTGACCGTTCAAAAAACCGACAAAATTTCTTCATAGAATGGTTAGGAAAATCTTGTATGATAGAACAAAGCGGTGAATTCCGCTTTCCCCTCTGAAAAATGGAATCTTGCACAAAGCTTTTTCACAAAGCCGCTTGGCAAGCGGCTTTGCGGGTGGATTGCGCAAAAATATCCAAAAGACTTTTGTGCAGTTTTTTTCGTCCAAAATTTCATCCAGAAAAAAACAATGAGTATTCCACAACAAAAATCAGAAATTGTGTTGCAAATTATACAAATTTGTTGTAGAATAAGGATATTGGATTGTCTGAATTCGGGCTGTGGTGATTTTGACCATGTTTTTGCACCATGGGGCGAAACCATACATAAGAACTTCAGACGAAAGAGCGTAGGATGCGTAGGATTATTTACAAGTAAAAAGAGGGGATAGACATGTCAAACAGGCTTTTCCAAGGAATCGTTCATCAAATGAGGGACTGCATCGACCGTGTAATCGGTGTGGTGGATGACAGCGCGACCATTATCTCCTGCAGCGACTTAACCAAAATCGGCGAGACCAGTGATTTCTTCGCCATGGACAGCGGGGAAATGAACGAGGTTTTTGTACGGGACGGCTATACCTACAAACCCTTTGGCAGCAAGATGAAGCCGGAGTTCGCGGTATTTGTGGAGGGGGTTGACGAGCCCGCCGCCAAATACTGCAACCTGCTGGCCATCTCCTTGGCCTCTATCAAGCAGTATTACGATGAGAAATATGACCGCAACAACTTTATCAAAAATGTAATCCTGGACAATATCCTGCCAGGGGACATCTATGTAAAAGCCCGGGAGCTGCATTTCAACACCGACGCCACCAGAGTGGTGCTGCTGATTCGGATTGTGGCTTCCAACGACATCTCTGCTTTTGATGTCATCCAGAATTTGTTCCCGGACAAGCAGAAAGATTTTGTGTTCAACATTTCCGAGAATGATATTGTTCTGGTGAAGGAGACAAAGCCTGGCATTGACAGCAAGGATTTGGAGAAGCTGGCCCGTTCCATTGTGGATACGCTGAGCAGCGAGTTCTATACCCAGGCCACCGTCGGCATCGGCACCGTGGTCGAGGGCATCAAGGATTTGGCCCGCTCCATCAAGGAAGCCCAGGTGGCCCTCGAGGTCGGCAAGGTGTTCGACACCGAGAAGACCATCGTCAGCTATGACAATCTGGGTATCGCCCGCCTGATTTATCAGCTGCCCACCACGCTGTGCGAGATGTTCCTCAAGGAAGTGTTCAAGAAGG
>CALWZG010000006.1 GCA_944385965.1 uncultured Anaerotruncus sp. | reverse complement strand
TTACGGGTAGCAAGTAATCCCATGCGTGGCTGGCAGGCCAATGAAAGACGCACTTGTGCGTAGCCTGTAATATTAGGGCTATGCCCGAAACTGAAATACCCCCCCGCTTTGCGGGGGGATTTTTATTGGTTGCGGGGGCAGGATTTGAACCTACGACCTTCGGGTTATGAGCCCGACGAGCTACCGAACTGCTCCACCCCGCGATATAAAAGCCATGCATTTTTAACGCTTGATTATAATAACACAGAAGCAAATAAATGTCAAGGCTTTTTATTCAAAGAATTAAATTTTTTAGGCTGATGCCCCTTAGTTCCTGAGAGCGTAGGACAACACTTGATGAAAAATCTCTTGGTCCAGCTGGTTCAAAGGGATGATGGGCGCCGGGTCAGGCCCATAGTGGGAAAGGGCCTTGTCAAACCAGACAACATCCCGCCAAGCTCCAGCTTTGTATCCTGTATTCCGGTGGATTCCAATGGTGCCGAATCCCAGAGCTTTGTGGAGTCCCTCGCTTTGGGGATTGGGACAAACCACCAGACTGTAAACATTTTTTACCCCTTGCAGCCGCAGAAGCTCCAAAACCGCCTGGCACAGCCTTTTGCCAATCCCCTTGGAGGTAAAATTCTGGTCCAGATAGACGGATAACTCTACATTCCATTGGTAAGCTTCCCGTTCCATCTGACGATGGGCGTAAGCGTATCCAATGATTTTTCCCTGCTCCTCGCATACAAGATAAGGATACAACTCCAATATGGAGCGGATGCGGTTTTCAAACTCCTCCACGGTGGGGAGGGTACACTCAAAGGTAATGGGGGTGTCAATATACTGGCCGTAAATATTTAAAAGGGAAGCGGCGTCCTCCACCTGAGCCAATCGAAATTCCATTGGAAACACATCTCCTTTTTCCATGATTAAAAAATTTCAGTAAGATTCAGTCATCGTCTTTGTGATGTCCTTCCCTCCAAAGATACCACAAATAACAAATTCCCTGGCCCGCCAGCAGCAGATAACAAAAAACAGGAGATAAAGTGGCAGAATTGGAGAAAGCTGGCAAAGAGTTCTGGTTAGACTGTACAATCCCCCCAACTGTAATAATCGACACAATCATAAGCAATACAAGTATCAGCCATAGGTTGTTTTTCAAGTCCCTGAACTGCCGGCCTGGGGCGATATAGCAGCCTTTGAGAATCCGCCGGATGGTGACAAAGGTACAGCTGATGACCAGAATACAGAACACATTGTTGGGGTAGGGAAGCAGCTGCACTCCAAACAGATAGCCCAGATAATCCGCCAGCAGCAACAGAACGGTTAAAGAGAATCCCTGCTGGGCAATCTGATACCGCAAGGACATTTGCCGTTCGTCAAAGTTCAGTTTTTTCATTCTGATTCCTCCTCCCAGAACAGTTCATCTAAGGTTTTGCCCAGTACCCGGCAGATGGCCACACACAATCGAATGGTGGGATTGTAGTCCCCATTTTCAATGGCATTGATGGTTTGTCGGGTAACGCCTACCGCTTGGGCCAACGCTTTTTGGGAAAGGTCCTGAGCGGCTCGGGCAGCTTTCAGTTTTAGATTTTTAGGCAACCGGCATCCCTCCCCTGTACCTATATGATAAAATATAATTTTCAAAATGTCAAGTATATATGACTAATTATATAATAAATTTGTCAAAACACCGAGGAATATCCAAGAGCGCCCGCGCATAGGATGAACAAAAGGAATGGTGAGCAAGGGAGGCGGGCGGACTGAAGCGGACAAGACAAAGAGGAAACTGGCCCAGAAGACTGTCCACTCTGATAAGCGCGCTGGTGATAGTACCCACGTGCGTTTGGGCGGTGGGAGCCTCTGGAGGACAGATGCTGGAATTGACCGAAAAGGCTGCTCTTTTTTCGGCCATGGTCAGTATGCCGGAGGGTTCCATTCGGATGTTGGAGAGGCGTTTTGCAGGGGACATCGATACAGATTATTATAAAGGGGAGCCTGGGGCGGTAGACCCTTACGTGGAGCCTTGGGAGGAACCGGAGACAGAAGAGCCGGAATCCATCTCCCAATCCCAGCCCCCTCAGGAAGAAACACAAACCCAGCCGGCGCCGGAAACAAGGACAGCGGTCCCGGCCAAAAGCCAGGACCCTTCTCCTCCTCAGGACAACACCCATGTGGATGAAATCCCCCAGGAATACCGGGGCCGGATTGTACAGGAGAATCTGGCGTCCACTTCGGTGCCGTTGGTTTCTTATGGAAAAGGAAAATTAAGGAATTATACTGAGGTGCCGGACCAGGAGGTGGAGGAAATTATGAACCGGGGAATGAATATCCAGCTGGAGGATACCGATGAGCCCCAGGTTCTGATTTTCCACACCCACGCCACTGAAAGTTATGAGCCTTATGACAGCGAAAATTATGATACCAGGAATAGTTGGCGGGATACGGACAATACTAAGAACATGGTAGCAGTAGGGGACGCGCTGGAGAAAGCGCTGACCGATGCGGGAATCAAGGTGGTCCATGACAGGACCCAGCATGATTACCCTTCCTACAACGGCTCCTACGAACGGAGCGCCGAAACCATAGATTCCTATTTGGAGAAATACCCATCCATTAAAATCGCCCTGGACGTTCACCGGGATGCCATCCAGAGGGAAGCGGACTTGATTGTGAAACCCACAGTGGAAATCAACGGCAAGAAAGCGGCCCAACTGATGATTATTACCGGAAGCGAGGACGGCACAATGGGGGTACCAAACTGGGAGGAAAATCTGCGGTTCGCCGCCTCGCTTCAAAACGCCATTGAGGAAGATTGGCCACAGCTGACCCGGCCCATCTTCTTCTGTTACCGCAAGTACAACATGGATAAGACAAATGGCTCCCTGCTGCTGGAGATGGGCTCCAACGCCAACACGCTGGAGGAAAGCATCTATACCGCCCAGCTGGTAGGGCAGTCGCTAGCCCGGCTGCTTCTTGAGGAGCAGCCGGGCTAGGAGGGAAGTCCATAAGATTGGAAGGATGTCATGGGGCAACGGGACTGGCAAATTTTCTTTACATCATTATTTGTAACACTGTTGTGTGTGGCTTTGATTACCGTGTTTCTGATGGTGGACGTGGCCGATGGACGGTACCGGGAAGAAAGCGCCGCCCCAGCACTGGGGGTTGAGCAGCAGGACAGCATCCATTATCAGGTGGGATTTATGGGGCGCTGGTATCCACTCACCCTGGCCCCTTTCAATCAGGTGGAAACCATGCGGCAAAAATATGTGTGCCTGGTGATGCCCACCAGCCTGCGGACTTTGGAGCAGCTGAAAGATTTCGGGATATATGGGGCCAAATCTCTCTACGACGCCTATCGGGAGTGGGAATACCAAAAGAACACAGAAGCGTATAAACAGCGGATTCCAGGATAAGCAATCCCCCGCCGGTCAACCGCCGGCGGGGGATTGTTTGCTGCCTGTATTCTGCTCATTTTATAATGTATCTAACCCCAACTGTTCCAGAAACCGGCTGGGCTGGCAGGGATACAGGTTTTGATTGTAGCGGGACCAGGAAAGGAAAAGCCGCCGCTTGGCTCTGGTGATGCAGACGTAGAACACCCGCCGTTCCTCTGAAAAGTCCCCCGACTGCACCGCCTGGAAGCTGGGGAATACCCCTTCCTGAAGGACTGGGAGAAACACATAATCAAACTCACAGCCCTTTGACTGGTGGGCGGTGATAATAACCACCCGGTTGGAGGAGCGGGACAAATGGTCCAGCTCGCTGGCCGAAAGGGCGCACAGCTCCAGCAGATTGGAGAGCTGCCGTTCTAGGGGAAGGTCCTCCTGTTCCTGCTCCTGGACGAAGCTTAAAAAAGTTTCCAGGCGTTCCAGACGCTGAGGCTGCTCCCGATAGAGTTCACCCAGGGAGAAGGCGTTCATCAGCGCTTGTAAAAGGCCAGAGCTTTTGGAGAAATTCTGCGCCTTTATTTCTTGGATTTTCTGGGAGACAGGCCGCAGCTGGGGCAGATAGCGGGTGTAGAAAAGTCTGCGCTGAGAGGTCCCCGGCAGGAGATAGGTTTTGGTCAGCAGCCCCAAAAGGTCGGCGGTGGCCAAAATATCATCCATGGCGTCATGGGAAGGCTGATGAGGGGTTTGGAGCAGCCGGGCTAGGGTTTCCAGCTTGTGGTTGGGGGCTTTTTTCAGAAACCGGCGGGAAAGGTCCAAGGTGTCATACCACAGGTTGTCCAAAGGCTGGCCTATCCCCAGACGCTTCAAATTGCTCCGGGTGATGGCCATATCAAACCCTACATTATGCCCCACAATCACCCGGCCCTTCACAAGCTCCAAAAATTCCTCCAAAGCTTGGGCAGGGGAGACCCCATGTTCCGCCAGAAAGGCGTCTGAAAATCCGTGAACCCGCTGGGAGTCTCCCACCGGTTTGGAGGGTTTCAAAAATCGGAGAAACCGCCCCGATTCCTGTCCCTGGCTGTCCAACCGGATGGCCGCCATCTGGATAATATCGTCCTCATAAACGTTGGTGCCGGTGGATTCCACATCAAATACCACCACCAGCCCCTCCTCCTGGGCAGTGAGCAAGGGCTGGAAAAAGTCCCCCAAAAAACACCGCTGGTCTATCATATCGGTGAGGGAGGCGCCGCCCCCTTCCTTAGAATCCTGAACCATCTGATTGACCAGAGCTTCCCCTGCCTCCGGCACCAGACGGGACAGCACCCGCCGGAGGGCTTCCCCGTCCCGGGGGTTGCTGATGAGACTGGCGCAGGCCAGCAGGTCTTTGATTTCCGGCCGTTTCAGCAGGCGGAATTGGTCGGCCAGCATAAACTCAATGGAGGCGGGCTGTTCCAGGCAAAGGGCCTGCAACAAAGACTGCATCTCCTGACAGGTTTTGTTGTTCCGTACCAGGATGGCCACCTTGGAATATTCCTTGGTGGGCAGGGCTTGAATCTGCCGGTAAATCCAACGGGCTTCCTGTTCCATCGAGTCGAACTTCTGGTAAGCCACATCCTCTTTGGGCACCGGCTGAAGGGTTTCCTTCTGGCCGAAGGCGTTGCGCCGGAAGTTGGAGGCCAGGGCCAGCAGGCCGGGGGAGGAACGGTAATTGCGGGTAAACTCCACCACCACCGGGGAAAAATCACGAATAAACCGTTGGGACAGACCAGTGGGGTCAGAGCCCCGCCATTGATAGATGGTCTGATTGAAGTCCCCGCACAGCAGCACCTTGGCGTTCCCCCATAGCTTGCTCAAAAGCTGGTATTCCCCCAGGCTCACGTCCTGCATCTCGTCAATCTGCACGTAAGAGAACCAATCCCGCCACTTTTGGCAGGCAGGATGCTCCAGCATCCGGTCCGCCTGAATGAGAAGGTCAGAGAAATCCAGCAGGTTGTTTTGGTGCAGCTTGCGCTGGTAAAACCGCAGGAAGGAAGCTCCGTATTTTTCCAGGAAATGAAAGAATTTCAGGTCCAGAGGCCCCCGGCGAGGGGTGCAGAGGGCCTCGATTTCCTGCCGGTGGTGGGCAAAGGTCCAGGCGGTTCCGGTGGTCAAATCCAGGTGGGGCTGGGCCAGAAGCTGGCTTTTCACCAGCTCGGTGAACCTCTGGAGAATCTGGGCGGAGGCTTGGGGGATGGAACGGCCCAGCTGTTCCAGACACACCTGCCCCAGAAGTTCCAGACTGTCCTCACTGTCACAGACCCCAAACTCCTGTCCCACCTCCAACAGTTCCGCCGGAGCCTGCCGGAGCAGCCAGACACAAAAGCTGTGGACGGTGCGGGCTACCACCTGGTTGGCGGCGGGGCCCGCCCGCAGGGCTACCCGTTCTACCAGCTCTTTGCAGGCCCGATTGGTGAAGGTCAGGCAGAGGATTCTGTTGGCGGGGACCCCATTTTCAATCAGGTAGGCGGTGCGACAGGCCAGGGTATTGGTTTTGCCGGTACCGGCGCCAGCCAGCACCAGCAGGTGGTGACTGGTGTCCTCAACCACCATCCGCTGCTGAGGGTTTAAACAGAAAGCGTCGATTTTAACTCATCTCCTTTCCTTGGGCTGGGGAAAGGGAAAAGTTCTTCCTCTGTGGTTATCTCTACCCCATTCTCCCCCAGAAGCCCGGCGAACCAGCCATCCCCCGGAATCAGGCGGTGGGAAAAGCTGCCGTCATAAACCATCCCCCATCCGCAGGAAGGGCTGCGGGCTTTTAAAACAGCCTTTTTGATGCCGCAGGCTTGCACCATCTCCCACGCTTTCACAGCGCCCCGCCGAAAGGCTTGGGAACGGTCCTTTCCTTCTATGTCCACAATCCGTTCTCCCTGGATTTCGCAGGGGGGCCGGGGAATGGGCAGCCCGCCGAACAGCTCAGGGCATACCGGAAGAGCCTGTCCCGCTTCCAGCCAGGAAAGAGTCTGGGGACACAGGTTGGTGTCCCCATCGTAGCGGCATCGCTCGCCCAACAGGCAGGCGGATATGGCTATCTGAGGCGTGGGAAGGCCCTGGCTGTCCCGCCAAGCCAGGGTCATGGGCAGGTCCAGATAGTCACAGCGGGGAGGACAGTCCCTCTCCTGAACCTGAGCTTTCAGGCGTTCCAAGGTTTTCTCCCACAGCTCCTCAGGGCTTAGGGAGGAAGCGTCCTCCAGCTCCAGGGAGGAGCAGGAGAGGGCTTCCCCATTGGACAGGTGGATGGAAAGGGAAATCACCAGGTTGCCTCCGTACTCGGCGGGCAGGGCTTTTGGACGGTAGGCGTTGTGATAAAAAATCAGGCATTGGGAAAGAATGGCGGATGGCTCCATAAAAACCTCCTGACAGACAGAAAAAACAAGTTGATTCTTCACGTTTAGAATCTTAGTTTACCATGAAGGGAAGCGCCGCACAAGCTGGGGAAAAGTCGCACTTATCGGAAACAATTCCAGAATCTTTTGTTTGAGCTTGGAAAATCCTCACAAAAGAGACAAAAGCAAGGGGGAGAGATTTGAGGGTTTTGCGCCTTGCGGATTCTGTCGATTTAGGATATACTGGGGAACAATCATATTTTTTTGGAAAGGGCGTTGATGGATGGAGTTGCTCAAGGAGAGAATCCGCAAGGACGGTCTTGTGAAGGCTGGGCAGGTGCTGAAGGTGGACAGCTTTTTGAACCACCAGATGGATGTGGAGCTGCTGGGGGAGATTGGCAAGGAGTTCCTCCGCCTGTTCCAGAAGGACCAGGTCAACAAAATCCTGACCATTGAGGCCTCCGGTATTGGAATCGCCTGCATTGCGGCCCAGTATTTTCAGGTGCCGGTGGTATTCGCCAAAAAGAGCAAAAGCAAGAACATTGACGGCGAGGTCTTTACTTCTCGGGTGGAGAGCTTCACCCATGGGCGGGTTTACGACATCATTGTGTCCAAAAAATTTCTGGGCGCCCAGGACCGGGTGTTGATTATCGACGACTTTTTGGCCAAGGGCAGCGCTTTGGAAGGGCTGTGCAAGCTGGTGAAGGATTCCGGGGCTACCCTGGTGGGAGCGGGCATCGTCATCGAGAAGGGGTTCCAGGAGGGCGGCAGCCTGATTCGGGGGCAGGGCGTCCGGGTGGAATCCCTGGCCATTGTGGACCATATGGACGAGGAAACCGGGGAAATCTTCTTCCGGGAGGGGTAAAAAACCGGAAAAAAGCCGCAATCTTTGGAAGAAAACGCATAAACCCCTTGCGTTCCGGGGAAAATCGTGATACACTAACTATGGTGAGAATAGAAACGATGATGAAAGAGTGAGGCCCGCCTCACTCTTTCGTTTATGTATAGGAGGATTTGAGTTTGGCGCAAGGCAAAGGAAAGAAGCCCAACACCGCCGCGGTCTGCCAGGCTTTGGCTCAGCCGGTGGCGGAGGAAATGGGGCTGTACCTGTGGGATGTAGTGTTTGAGAAGGAGGGCGCAGGCTGGTACCTGCGCTATTATGTGGATAAAGATACCGAGGGCGGCATCAATATCAATGAGTGTGAGGACTTTTCCAGAAGGATGAGCGACCTGCTGGACGAGGCGGACCCCATTGACCAGAGCTATATTTTGGAGGTGGGCTCCCCTGGGGTGGAGCGGAAGCTGACCCAAGGCTGGCATTTTCAGAAGTATATGGGCCAGCCAGTGGTGGTGCGGCTCATCCGTCCGGTGGAAGGGGTCCGGGAATTCGTGGGGGCTCTTTCTGAATACAATGAGGAGGACGGAAGCATCACCATTGATTTGGAGGAGGACCTCCAGATGACCTTTACCTTAGATGAAACCGCTTATGTGAAGCTGTACGTGGAATTTTGAGAAGATTGAACAGAGGATGGAGGAACCCGAAAAATGGCTACCAGAAGCAAAGCGAAAGACAAAGAGAAAGAGAACAGCACCGCAGAATTTTTTGAGGCGCTGGCCCTGCTGGAAAAGGAGAAGGGCATCCCCGCCAGCCTGCTGGCTGAGAAGATTGCCACCGCGATTGGCAATGCCATTCGCCGGGACATGGGGGCTTCAGAGGACAGCGTAGTGCGCATTGACCCCAACACCCATACCTTTTATGTGGCGATGCGCAAAACCGTGGTAGACGACGTGCTGGACCCTGCCCAGGAAATTCTCCCGGAGGAAGCGGCCAAATACGCTATGGGCGCCACCCTTGGGGATATTGTGGAGATTCCTTTGGATACCAGACAGTTTGGCCGCATCGCCGCCCAAACCGCCAAGCACGTGATTCGTCAGGGTATCCGGGAGGCGGAACGGGGACAGCTGTTTGCGGAATATTCCTCCCGTCAGCATGATATTGTCACTGCCACCGTCCTGAAAACCGATGAGGTCCGGGGCAGCGTCACCCTGGAAATCGGCAAGAGCGAGGCCATTCTGCCGAAAAACGAGCAGGTTCCTGGGGAGACCTTCCAGGACGGAGCCCGCATCAAGGTGTATGTGGTGGATGTAGTGAATGGGGATAAAGGCCCCCGCCTGATGATTTCCCGGACCCATCCCGGTTTGGTGAAGCGGTTGTTTGAGATGGAGGTGCCGGAGATTTTTGACGGTACCATTGAGGTGAAGGCCATTTCCAGAGAGGCGGGCTCCAGAACCAAAATCGCTGTCTGGAGCAACGACGAGAACGTGGACCCGGTGGGCGCCTGTATCGGCCCCAAGGGTCAGCGTGTGTCCACCATTGTGGAGGAACTGGGCGGGGAAAAGATTGACGTGGTGAAATACTCCAACGAGCCGGAGCAGTTTATCGCAGCAGCCTTGTCCCCCGCTGAGGTGGTATCGGTGGAGCTGGACCCTGAGGGAACCAAAGCCTGCCGGGTCACCGTGCCGGACCACCAGCTGTCCCTGGCCATCGGCAACAAGGGACAGAATGCCCGTCTGGCCGCGAAACTCACCGGCTGGAAGATTGATATTAAACCGGAATCTGGCTTCTACGGAGAGGAATAATCCCGTATCACTGAGAAAGGGGAGGGTAAAATGCCGCAGCAAAGGAAAATCCCCATGCGCATGTGCGCCGGATGCGCCCAGCACAAGCCCAAAAAGGAACTGGTGCGGGTGGTGCGCACCCCAGAGGGGGAGGTCCTTCTGGATTTGACAGGAAGGAAATCCGGCCGGGGGGTCTATGTGTGTCCTGACCCGGAGTGTCTGAAAAAAGCCAGAAAGGCCCGCCGATTCGAGCGGGCGCTGGACTGTGAGATTCCGGACCAGGTTTATGAGCGGATGGAACAGGAATTGGAGGGTGCCGCCCATGAATGACCGGCTTTTGTCCGCCCTTTCCCTCTGTCGGAAGGCCGGCCGCCTGACCTTGGGGATGGATGTGTGCCAGCAGGCCGCCCAGGATGGGACCGCCCGCCTGATGCTCACCGCCTCGGATTTGGCACCCCGCTCCCGGCGGCGGATTGAGGAAACCTGTGAGGCTGTAAAGCTTCCAATTGCCTCCCTGCCCTATGATATGGAGCAGCTGTGGAGCGTGCTGGGCAGACGGTGCGGGATACTGGCGGTTTGTGATGAGGGATTCGCGAATATGGTGTTGGGTCTGCTGCCTCAAAGGCAGGAAGCCTGACCCTTCAGATAGATTGCAGGGGCTCCCAGGTCAAGGGGCCAAAGGTGAAGTGGAAATAAGGAGGAGTTAGATACATGATAGAAAAGTACAGGGTACATGAGGTCGCCAGGGATTTGGGCGTCCAAAGCAAAGAGGTGCTGGACCTTCTGGCCTCCGCCATGCCTGGGGACCGGAAGAGCCAAACGGTTCTGGATGAGCGGGAGCTGTCGGTGGTGCTGAACCATTACACCAACCAGAACCAGGTGGAGAGTTTTGATGAGTATTTTGCCGCTGGTGAGCAGAAGAAGCAGGAAGTGAAGCAGGCGGCCAAAGCGGCTGCGGAGGAGACCAGAGCCCGGCAGGTGGCAGAGCTGGCCGCCCAGCAGAAGGCGGCCCAGCAGCCTCAGAGCGAGCAGAAGGCAAGCGCTCCCAGCAAACCTCAGGAGGGGAACAGCACTCGTCCCCAGAATGGGGGCAATGGAGCCGGGCAGCAGCGCCAAAACGGAAGAAATCAAGGAGAAAACCGTTCCCAGAATGGGGCTCAGCAGGGAAGAGGCCAGAATAATGGAGCCGGACGTCCTCAGAACGGAGCCAACGGCCATGGCAATTTCCAGCAGCGCCAAAACGGCGGCAAGCCTCAAGCTGGCGAAAAGCCCCAGCAGAACGGGAATCAGCAGCGTCAGGGACAGCAAAGCCGTCCCCAGGCCCCTCAGCAGCAGGCTGGCGGGCAACAGCAACAGGCGCCCAAGCGCCCCCGTCCCACCGGCGCCACTGTGGATACCAGAGCAGGTGCCACACAGGTGGAGATGGAGAAATACAACGAGAAATATGATAATCTGGCCCAAAGCAAGATGGGCTCCCGGGCAGAAAGCACTACCCAGAAGCAGAAGCTGACCCAGCGCAGCGCTCAGCGCCGGGGCAAACCGGCCATGTCCCGCAAGGAACGGGAGGACGCCAAGATGCGCAAGCTGGAGCTGGAGCGCCAGCGCCGTAAGAATCTGGAGGTCACTCTGCCGGAGGAAATCACCGTTGGGGAGCTGGCTATGCGTCTGCATGTCACCGCCGCTGAGGTCATCAAACGGCTGATGGGGCTGGGGGTTATGGCCAGTGTCAACGAGGTCATCGACTTTGATACCGCCTCCATGATTGCCATTGAGATTGGCGCCAAAAAGGTAGAGAAAGAAGTGGTGGTCACCATTGAGGAGCGGCTGTTTGAGCCTGAGGAGGACGACGCCTCCAATCTGGTGGAGCGGCCTCCCATCGTGGTGGTTATGGGACACGTAGACCACGGTAAAACCTCCCTGCTGGATGCCATCCGAAACGCCAATGTTACCGCTGGCGAGGCGGGCGGAATCACCCAGCACATTGGTGCCTATCAGGTCATGGTGGATGGGCGTCCGGTTACCTTCCTGGATACCCCCGGACACGCCGCCTTTACCTCCATGCGGGCCAGAGGCGCTCAGGTTACCGACATCGCCGTGTTGGTGGTGGCGGCTGACGATGGTATCATGCCTCAGACAGTAGAGGCCATCAATCACGCCAAAGCGGCGGGGGTTTCCATTATCGTAGCCATCAACAAGATGGATAAACCTCACGCCAATCCAGATAAGGTAATGCAGGAGCTGACCGAGTACGAGTTGGTTCCTGAGGCTTGGGGCGGCGACGTGCCCTGCATCCCTGTATCCGCCAAGACCCACCAGGGCATTGACGACCTGCTGGAGATGATTCAGCTGGTGGCAGATACCAGTGAGCTGAAGGCTAACCCGGACCGTATGGCTCGTGGTACCGTAATCGAGGCCAAATTGGATAAGGGCCGCGGTCCCATCGCTACCATTCTGGTTCAGTCGGGAACCCTCCACACAGGAGACGCGGTGATTGCCGGTACCACCTTTGGACGGGTGCGCACCATGCTCAGCGATAAGGGAGAGCGGGTAGATACTGCTGGACCCTCCTGCCCAGTGGAAATCACCGGATTGGACGCTGTGCCGGATGCCGGTGACGAGTTCAATGCGGTAGAAGACGAGCGTCTGGCTAAGGAGCTGGTGGAGAAGCGCAAGCAGGAGCAGAAAGAGCAGCAGTTCAGCACCTATGAGAAGGTCACCTTGGATAACCTGTTCAGCCATATTTCCCAGGGAGATATCAAGGAGCTGCCCATCATCGTGAAGGCGGACGTACAGGGCTCGGTGGAGGCTGTCAAGCAGTCCTTGGAGAAGCTGTCCAACGACGAGGTGCGGGTCAAGGTGATTCATGGAGCGGTAGGCGCCGTCTCCGAGAGCGATGTAATGCTGGCCAACGCTTCCAATGCCATCATCGTAGGCTTCAATGTGCGTCCTGACCCGGTGGCCAAGGAGAACGCTGAGCGTGACGGTGTGGAGATGCGCATGTACCGTGTCATCTACGACGCCATCAACGATGTGGAAACCGCTATGAAAGGTATGCTGGCGCCCAAGACCCGTGAGGTGGAGCTGGGCCGGGCAGAAGTCCGTCAGGTTTATAAGATTACCAATGTGGGCACCGTGGCGGGCTGCTATGTGACCGAGGGCCGTGTTACCCGCAACGCGGAAATCCGGGTGGTGCGTGATGGAATTATCATTGCGGATGACCACCTGTCCAGCCTGAAGCGCTTTAAGGATGACGTGAAGGAAGTGGCCAAAGGCTACGAGTGTGGTATGGCACTGACCAAGTTCAACGACATCAAGGAAGGAGACTTCTTTGAGGCCTATGAGATTGAGGAATACAGAGACTAATGATGATCCAGCAGGGGCGGGCCGTGGCGCCCGCCCTTGGATTTTCCGAAAGGAGGGACCAAAATGGGTTCTTATAGAGCTTCCAGAATGGAAGAGGATATGAAAAGAGAGTTAAGCGATATTATGCGTTCCTTGAAGGACCCTCGGGTTACCGGCCTGCTCTCCATTGTGAAGCTGGAGCTGGCCCGGGATTTATCCCATTGTAAAGTATATATCAGCTCTATGGATGGGCTGGAAGCAGCTAAAAACGCTGTGAAAGGCTTGACCAGCGCCTCCGGGTTCATCAAGCGGGAGCTGAACAGCCGCATGAAGCTGCGCAAGCTGCCTGAGTTTCAGTTTGTGGCGGATGACTCCATCCAGCACAGCGCCGACATCAGCCGCCTGTTGGAGAACCTGAGCAAAGGGGGAGAGGACCATGGAGCAGTGTAAGGATTTGACCCCGGAACAGGCGGCCTGCTTGGTAAAGGATTGGGATAACATTTTAATCCTCAGCCACCAGAAGCCGGACGGGGACACCCTGGGCAGCGGATTGGCTCTGCTGTGGGGGCTGCAATGGCTGGGCAAAACCGCCCGTTTGGAGTGTTCAGATGGGTTCCCCCAACGGTTCAGCTTTTTGTATGAGGGGTTGGACCTGGAAAATCAGCCGGCTTTCCAGCCGGAGCATGTGGTGGCGGTGGACATCGCGGATACCCAGCTGCTGGGGGAAAGCACCCAATGCTGGGAGAATCAGGTGGAGCTTTGTGTGGACCATCATCCCTCCAATACCAGATACGCCCAAAACCTGGTGCTGGACAGCAAAGCCGCTGGAACGGTGGAGCTGATTTACGCCATGCTGCTGGAGCTTGGGGTGCCCATAGAGGGGAAAACGGCGGAGGCGCTGTACACCGGCCTGACCACCGACACAGGCTGTTTCCGATACTCCAATGTGACCGCCCGGACCCATTTTATCGCAGGCAAGCTGATTGAGGCGGGAGTGGACCATTTCCCCATCGACAAGCTGATGTTCGAGACCAAAACCCCTGCCAGACTCAAATTGGAGCAGCTGGTTTTGGAGACTTTGGAGTACGCCTTTGATGGGAGACTGGCCTTGTTGGTGGTTTCCCGGAAGGCTATGGAGGAAACCGGTGTACCGGACGCGGACGCAGATGGCTTGGCAGCCATTCCCAGACAGATTGCTGGTGTAGAGGTGGGGGTCACCCTGAAAGAGAAGGACGAAAATACCTATCGGGTTTCCCTGCGCACTAACCAGTATATCAACGCTTCTCAGGTGTGCGCCCAATTGGGGGGCGGCGGCCATCCAAGAGCAGCAGGCTGCACCCTTCATGGAACCCTGCCGGAGGTAAAAGCACAGCTTCTTGAGGCGCTGGCCCCGGAGCTGCGGCGGTGCCAGGAACAGGGCTGTCACGGTTGATGGGTGCCTGAGCAGCCACACTGAAGTAAAAAGGTGACGATTTTGGCAGAATTAAACGGTATTCTTTGTATTGATAAGCCTCAGGATTTTACCTCCTTTGATGTGGTGGCGAAAATGCGGGGCATCGCGAAAACCAAAAAAATCGGACACGCCGGCACCCTGGACCCTATGGCTACCGGGGTGCTGCCCTTGTTCTTCGGCCGGGCCACAAAAGCATGTGACCTGCTGCCCAGGCAGGATAAAGCCTACCGGGCCAGTTTCCGGCTGGGGCAGACCACCGATACCCAGGACTGTACAGGCACCCTGCTGGAAACCAGACCGGTGAAGGCTGGGAAAAAAGAGGTGGAGGAAGCCTTGGCCGCCTTCCGTGGGGAGATTCAGCAGATACCGCCCATGTATTCCGCCATTAAGATGGATGGGAAACGGCTGTATGAGCTGGCCCGCCAGGGAATCCAGGTGGAGCGCAAGCCACGTCCGGTGACCATCCACCAATTGGAGCTGACCGGGGCCGAGGAGTCCAGCCACACCTATACCATAGAGGTGCACTGCTCCAAGGGAACCTACATCCGTTCCCTGGTGGCGGATATTGGAGAGGCTCTGGGCTGCGGTGCGGTGATGACCGCCCTGCGCCGTACTATGGCGGCGGGCTTCACCCTGGAAAGCTGTATCACCCTGGAACAGGCCCAGGAGCTGGCCGGTGAGGGAGATTTGGAGCAGCAGCTTCTTCCGGTGGAGCGGGGGTTTGAGAGCCTGCCGAAGGTTTTTCTCAGCGCTGGCCAGACCCGACTGTTCCGTAATGGGGTGAGGCTGGATTTGGACAGAATCAGCTGTCCCATATCGGAGGGGCAGACGGCGGTTTATGGACCCGAATCCCAGTTTTTGGGCTTGGCTTCCCCAACGGAAGGCCAGCTGAAGCTGGTGAAACTTTTTGCCTTGGAGGTGTGAGGGATGGTTATTTACAATCAAATCCAGCAGGCAAAGCCTCTGGAGGGAAAGGCTGGGTCCTCTGTGGCTCTGGGGTGCTTTGATGGGCTTCATCTGGGACACGCGGCTGTCATTCATAAGGCGGTACAGCTGGCGGGGCAGACCCTGACACCGGCGGTTTTTACCTTTACCATGAACCACGACCATCCCCAGGGAAAACACGCCGCCTCCCGCTTAATTACCCAGGAGGATAAAGAGGAGCTATTGGCCGCCTGGGGGGTCCAGCTGGAGCTGAACCCGGATTTTTCCCAATTCCGGGAGATGAGTCCTCATGAGTTTTTTCGGGAAATCCTGCTGGAACGGCTGGAGGCGAAAAGCATCTGCTGTGGAATGGATTTTCGTTTCGGAAAAAACGCCGGCGGGGATGTGTACCAATTGGCCAGGTTCTGCCATGACTGCGGAATCCATCTGGAGCTGGTGCCGGAGGTGGATCTGTTCGGCAGCAGGGTGAGCAGCACCCGGATTCGCAGGCTGTTGGAGGAAGGAAGGGTGGAAGCCGCTAACCAGCTGCTGGGCAGGGCCTTTGGATACTGTCTGCTGGTCATTCAGGGCAAGCGTTTAGGCCGGACCCTGGATTCCCCTACCATCAACCAACCTTTCCCAAAAGATTTTGTGGCCATCAAGCATGGGGTTTACGCCTCGGTGACCTTGGTGGAAAACCAGTGGCGCCCATCTGTCACTAACATTGGGCTGCGTCCTACGGTGGAGAATACCGACCAGGTAAACTCCGAAACCTATATCTGTGACTACGCTGGGGATTTGTACGGCCAGAAGGTAGCGGTGCGGCTGATTCAGTTCCTGCGCCCCGAGCAGAAGTTCCCGGATGTGGAAACCCTTCGGGCGGGAATCCAGGGGGATGTGCGGGAGGCCAGGCCCATCGCTGAAAAGTACTTAAAGGCTCATAGCCTGAACTGAAGGAGAGGTTCCAGGTGCGAAAAATTTTATTTGTAGATGGATGTGTCCGGGGGCGGGAGCGTTCCAGTACCTACCAGGTGGCCAGGGCCTTTTTGGAGGCCTTCCAAAAAGTCAACCCCCAGGACCAGCTGGAGGAGGTAGAGCTGCTGCGTCAAAAACCGGAATGTTTCACCGGCAAAGAGATAGAGCTGCGGGACCAGCTTCTGCGGGAAGGCAGGCTGGATGCCCCTCTCTTTGATTTGGCTCGTCAGTTCGCCCAAGCGGATGGAATTTTGGTGGCGGCCCCCTATTGGGACTTGAGCTTTCCGGCCTTGGTGAAGGCCTATATTGAGAATGTGTCGGTCTGCGGTATTACCTTTGGCTATGGGCCGGAAGGTCAGGAGCTGGGACTTTGCAAGGCAAAAAAGCTGCTGTTTGTCACAACCAGCGGCGGCGCCTTTCCTGAAGAGCAGAGATGGCTGCGGGGGACGGGAATGGACTATTGGAAGGCCCTGTGCTGGATGTTCGGCATCCCGGATTTTGATTTTCTGTGGGTGCAGGGGCTGGATTTGGAAGGAAATGACAGGCAGGCTCTGCTGCGGCAGGGGATGGAACAGGCGGCTCAGCTGGGAGCCCGGTGGTGAAGGGCGGATTTTTCCCGGTTTTATGGTATTTCCCCTTTACTTTCCAGCCATACTATGTTATAATCCCTATTGTTATGACCTTTTTCACGGAGACAGGGTTAATGCCCTTTTTGGGGAATTCACCCGCCTGTCGCTGAGATTAAGGCAACTATTTTTATGAGGTGATTTTATTATGATGCGCAAAGAAGAAAAACAAGCGGTTATCGAAGCAAACAAACAGCATGAGGGCGATACTGGTTCCCCTGAGGTACAGATTGCCATTCTGACCAAGCGGATTAACGACCTGACCGCTCATATGAAAGAGCATCCCAAGGATCATCACAGCCGCCGGGGTCTGCTCCAGATGGTTGGTAAGAGAAGAAATATGCTCAACTACCTGATGAAGAAGGATATTGAGCGTTACCGTGCTCTCATCGCGAAATTGGGTCTGCGTAAGTAATCAGGTTTTCTTTCAGAAGGCAGACGGCTGGGCCGTCTGCCTTCACCTGCGTCCCCCACCCTGTCCTTCCTGGCGCTGCATTGGGACTTTTAGCAGTTACCTGAGGGGAAAACCATGGCTTTCCCCCGAGGTACTTGCTAAAAAGACTGCGGCGCCATAGGTATAAAAATATGATGAAAGGTAGGAGTTTGTACCATGTTTGAGAACTACAAGGTATTTAAAACCCAGTTCGGCGGCCGTGAAATGGTCTTTGAGACTGGTAAAATGTGCGGCCTGTCCAACGGGTCTGTTCTGGTGCGCTGGGGCGAGACCGCCGTATTGGTGAACGTCACCGCTTCCGCCAAGCCCCGGGAGGGCATTGATTTCTTCCCTCTGTCGGTGGATTTTGAGGAAAAATTGTACGCTGTGGGAAAAATCCCCGGCTCCTTTATTAAACGTGAGGCCCGGCCTTCCGACAAGGCTATCCTCTGTTCCCGTCTGGTAGACCGCCCCATCCGCCCCCTGTTCCCCAAGGATATGCGCAACGATGTGTCGGTGGTTATGACTGTGATGTCTGTGGACCCGGATTGCCTGCCGGAAATCGCGGGCATGATTGGAACCTCCTTCGCCCTGTCCATCTCCGATATTCCCTGGAATGGACCGATCGCTGGAGCCAACATCGGCCTGGTGGATGGAGAGATTATCGTCTGCCCCAACGCCGAGCAGCGGGCAAAAAGCGATTTGAACTTGACTGTGGCCGCCAATGAGGAGGTCATCTGCATGATCGAGGCGGGGGCCAATGAGGTCTCCAATGAGGTGATGCTGGATGCCATCATCAAAGGCCACACCGAGATCAAAGAGATGGTGAAGTTCATCAAGCGGGTTCAGGCGGAGATTGGCAAGCCCAAGTTCACCTTCGAGTCCATGGAGGTGCCCCACGATCTGTTTGACCAGGTGGAGGCTTTCTGCGCTGAGGACGTGAAGTTCGCCATGGATACCGATAACAAGCTGGTTCGTGACGAGCGTCTGGCTCCCATTGTGGAGCGGGTACATGCCCAGTTCGATGAGGGGCTGGAGAATCCCGCCGTTTTGGACGAGGTGATGTACAAGCTCCAGAAAAAGATTGTCCGCCGCTGGCTGCTGGATGAGCAGAAACGGGTAGATGGACGTAAAATGGATGAAATCCGTCCTTTGGCCGCTGAGGTGGGCTTGCTGCCCCGGGTTCATGGTTCTGGTATGTTTACCCGCGGCCAGACTCAGGTGCTGACCATTGCTACCCTGGGTACCATCAGCGAGGCTCAGAAGCTGGATGGTATCGACGACCAGGAAGAAAAACGGTATATTCACCACTACAACTTCCCCTCCTACTCGGTGGGTGAGACCCGGCCTTCCCGTGGCCCTGGCCGCCGGGAAATTGGCCATGGCGCTTTGGCTGAGCGTGCCTTGGAGCCTGTAATTCCCTCTGTGGAGGAGTTCCCCTATACCATCCGTCTGGTTTCTGAGGTGCTGTCCTCCAATGGTTCCACCTCTCAGGGCTCCATCTGCGGTTCCACACTGGCCCTGATGGACGCTGGTGTTCCCATTAAAGAGCCGGTGGCGGGTATCTCCTGCGGCCTGATTACCGAGGGTGACCGTTGGATGACTATGGTGGACATCCAGGGCGTAGAGGACTTCTTCGGAGATATGGACTTTAAGGTGGGCGGTACCAAAAACGGTATCACCGCCATCCAGATGGACTTGAAGATTGATGGCCTCACCTATGACATCATCAAGGAAGCCTTCGAGAAAACCTATAAGGCCCGCATGTATATCCTGAATGAAATCATGCTGAAGGCCATTCCCGCTCCCCGTGAGGAACTGAGCAAATACGCCCCCAAGATGAAATCTATGCACATTCATCCTGATAAGATTCGGGAAGTTATCGGTTCCGGCGGAAAGGTGATTCAGAAAATCTGCGCCGACTGCAATGTGAAGATTGATATTGATGATGATGGAAGCGTATTTGTTTCCGGTGTGGATGCGGATGGCCTGCGCCGGGCGGTTTCCATCATCGAGACCATCGTCAATGACCCTGAGGTGGGCGCTATCTATAAGGGTAAAGTTACCCGTTTGATGAACTTTGGCGCCTTTGTGGAGCTGGCTCCTGGCAAAGAGGGTCTGGTTCACATCTCCAAGCTGGACATGGGCCGGGTGGAGAAGGTAGAGGATGTTGTGGCTGTTGGGGATGAGGTTATTGTTAAGGTGACCGATATTGACCAGCAGGGCCGCATCAATCTGTCCCGCCGGGATGCGCTTATCGCTATGGAAGCGAAAAAGAACGCCAACCGTTCCTAATTGCATAGAAACCAATTTGAAAGGGTGCCGCGGATGTCCGTGGCACCCTGCATTTTTACATAGAGGAAAAAGAGAGGGTGGGCGAACACCTAAAGTCAGAAAAACGCTGCCACTGGTTATTTGACAGGGGAGGTTCAGCGTATTAGAATAAAAACAAAAGAAAACGTCACCAGACGGAACTAAAGGAGGTTTTTCTATGTCGATTCCAACCCCCCATCTAGAGGCGAAATTAGGGGACATTGCCCAGACGGTACTGATGCCAGGGGACCCGCTGCGGGCTCAGGTGGTAGCCGAAACCTATCTGACAGATGTGGTGAAATACAACAATGTTCGGGGTATGTATGGCTTTACCGGATTTTATAAGGGAAAACGGGTCTCGGTGCAGGGGTCCGGCATGGGAATGCCCTCCATGGGAATCTATTCTTATGAGCTTTACAATTTTTATCAGGTTCAGCGCATCATCCGCATCGGCTCCGCTGGAGCCATTTCCCCAAATTTAGACCTGGGAGATTTGGTGATGGGGATGGCCGCCTGCACCAATTCCAATTATGTGTCCATGTTCCAGCTTCCCGGAACCTTCGCCCCAACGGCGGATTTTGGGCTGCTGCGGAAAGCGGCGGACGCCGCCCAACGGCTGGGGTATCCTTATCAGGTGGGAACCATTTTATCCTCGGACACCTTCTATGGAGAACCGCCGGAATTTTTGAAAAAGTGGCAGTCTATGGGGGTTCTGGCGGTGGAGATGGAGGCAGCGGCCCTGTATATGAACGCCGCCCAGGCCGGAAAAGAAGCCCTTTGCTTGCTGACCATTTCCGACTGCCCCTTCAAGCAGACCACCACAACCTCCCAGGAGCGGCAGAACTCCTTTACCCAAATGATGGAAGTGGCTTTGGAGTTGGCGTAAGGGAGGCTTTGGCAGATGCTGAAAAGGATTTTTTTAATTGTGCTGGATAGCGTAGGAATCGGGGAAGCCCCCGATGCGGCGGCTTATGGGGACCAAGGCAGCCATACCCTGAGGGCCTGCTGGAATACCGGAAAGCTGGACCTCCCCAATTTAACCCGCCTTGGACTTTTCAACATTGAGGGAATTGGTTGTGGAAAACCTGACCCCAACCCCATCGGTTCCTACGCCAAGATGCGGGAAGCCTCAGCGGGGAAGGACACCACCACCGGGCATTGGGAAATCGGGGGTTTGATTTCCAAAACCCCCATGCCCACCTATCCTCATGGCTTTCCGCCGGAGCTGATAGAGGCCTATTCCAAAGCCACAGGCCGTCCCATTTTATGTAATCAGCCCTATTCAGGAACCCAGGTCATCCATGATTATGGCCGGGAGCAGATGGAAAAGGGCGCCTTGATTGTGTATACCAGTGCGGACAGCGTGTTTCAGGTGGCGGCCCACGAGCAGGTGGTGCCGGTGGAGGAGCTGTACCAAGACTGTCTCATCGCCAGAAAGATGCTGGTGGGGGAGCATGGAGTGGGCCGGGTGATTGCCCGCCCATTTGAGGGAACCTGGCCCAATTTCACAAGAACCAGCCGCCGTCATGATTTCTCCCTGCTTCCCCCAAAGGACACCGTTCTGGATGCTTTGCAGGCCGCTGGTCTGGACACCATTGGGGTGGGAAAAATTCAGGATATTTTCGCGGGGAAGGGAATCACCAGCTTTGTCCGCACGGTCAGCAACCAAGACGGCATGGACAAAACCATGGGATACGCCGATCAGCCTTTCCATGGGCTGTGCTTTGTGAATCTGGTGGATTTTGATATGGTGTATGGCCACAGAAACAACGTGGAAGGATATACCCAGGCGCTGAATGCCTTTGACCTTTGGCTGGGGAACTTTCTGCCCAAACTGGGTCAGGAGGATGGGCTGATGATTACGGCGGACCACGGATGCGACCCTTCCACCCCCAGCACCGACCACAGCCGGGAATATACCCCATGGCTGATTTATGGTCCAGGGCTGCGGAGGGGAGTGGATTTCGGCACCCTGCCCACCTTCGGGGATATTGGAGCCACTGTGGCTGGTTTGCTGGGGGTGGAGGCTTCTATTGATGGAACCAATCGGGCGGCGGCGCTGCTGGTGAAAGGAGAAGCAACATGAACCATAGGGAGCTGCTGGAACAGGCTTTGGAAGCCAGAAAAAGAGCCTATGCCCCTTACTCCGGGTTTTTGGTGGGAGCTGCCCTGCTGGGAACCAGCGGAAAGATTTATCTGGGCTGCAATGTGGAGAACGCCTCCTATGGGGCTACCTGCTGCGCCGAGCGGGTGGCGTTGTTTTCCGCTGTCTGCGCTGGGGAACGGACCTTTCAGGCCATTGGGATTGTGGGGGGCAAAACCGATGAGGAGGCCCGAAACAGCTCCTGTGCCCCTTGCGGGGTCTGCCGGCAGGCTTTATGGGAATTTTGCGGCGGGGATTTTTGGGTAGTTACCAATCCGTCCAACCCAGAATCCCATACGTTGGAAGAGCTGCTGCCCTGCGCTTTCCAAAAGGAAACTCTTGATTCCTCAAATTAAAAAAGGAGGCCCGCAGGCTTATAGCCTGCGGGCCTCCTTTTTAGTTTTAATTATTCAATATTGATGGAGCGGTTCTCTTCCGGCCGATTGGTGGCTTTCGGCAGCTTCAGTTCCAGGACACCGTTGTTGTAGGAAGCAGCGATATGGTCCACATCAATGCCGGATACATCGAAGCTCCGGGCGTAGGAGCCATAATGACGCTCCCGGCGCAGGAACTTGCCTTCCTGTTTTTCCTCATGCTCCTCTTTGTGGGAAGCGGAGATGGTCAGGGTGTCATTTTTCACATCAATGTGAATGTCCTCTTTCTGGAAGCCGGGCAGTTCCGCTTGCAGCTGGTAATGGTCTCCTTGGTCCAGAATATCTGTCTTGCAGCTGGAGAAGGTAGCGGGGAAACCATTAAAGAATGTTTTCTCAAGGTCATCAAAGTAGTTGCTTAAACTTCTGGTAGAACGGTCAAAAGGCATCAAATCAAACATAATCAAATTCCTCCTTAAATTTGGAAAGGTTGTCATAAAATTTAGTAGCTGCGCAACCGCTTTAGGGTTGGGGGGCTTTCCTTCAGCCCAAAGCACTCATCTTCTTTCTGCCCCTTTCGGGGCTTCATTTCTTTCAACACCTATAAGATACTCCCGGTTTATTACATATTTTTTTAAAAAATATGAACAAATAGTAAATTATTAGCACTATATATATGAGAGTGCTAATAATTTTAAGCCGCTTGTTCCACAACAGGGTTTGTGATAGAATGAGAAAGCGAAAAGCCCGCCCAAAAAGAAAGAGGGGCGAAAAGGAGGAGCAGCGGTGCTGCAGGTTGTGTTGTGTGACGATGACCCACAGATTCTATCCAGCTGTGGGAGCGTGCTGGAGGCGCTGGCTAAGAAGAATGGCCACATTCTGAAATTATTTACCTATCCAAATCCCCAGGCTATGCTGTTCGCGGTGGAGGATTTGCTGGACAATATAGATATTTTTTACCTGGATGTACAGATGAAGCCCATCGGCGGGATTGAGGCGGCTCGCCGGCTCCGGGCAATGGGCTATGAGGGTTCCATCATCTTCCTCACCAATGCCCGGGAAGCGGTTTTTGAAAGCTTTGATGTTTCCCCTTTGCAGTATCTGGTGAAAGGGGAGTACGCCCTGGAAAAATTTGAGCGGGTATTTCTGCGGGGAGTGGAGCTTTCCCAAAAGCGGGCGGTTCAAGTGTTTCACTGTGAGCGGGGCAGCGAGAGGCGCTCCTTTTCCTTGAGAGACATCACCTACTTTGAGGTGACAAAGCGGATTGTCACCCTCCATTACAGCAAAGGGATATTTGAGTTTTATTCCAGCATGGAGGAAGTGGAAGCAAAGCTGGCCAATAAAGGGTTTGTACGGACCCATCGGTCCTATCTGGTGAATGTAGGGCATATCCGCCGGCTGGGGCAGGAGTACCTGGAACTGACCAACGGGGAACAGGTTCCCTTGGGCCGTACTTATGTCCGTCAGGTGAAAGAGCGGCTTTCTCACTATTTGACCGGCGGCATTACCCAATAAAGAGGGGGCTAATCTATGTTTTTAGACCTGATTTTGGTGGTGGGGCTGCTGACCGGCTGCCAAACCGTTTACTTTTGGGATTTGTCCCAGCTTTATCCCCGCAGATTTGAGAAGCTTCCTTTGGGGGTTCCGGTGCTGGCAGGGGCGCTGCTGGCGGGGGGGGCTATGTGGCTCCCATGCCATTTGTTTTGGCGGTATTTGGCTCTGGTGGTTGAGACCATGTTCTGCCTGCTTATAACATTCAGAAATGTCAAGCTGGTGGAAAAGCTGCTGTTCAGCGGTTTGTTTTCCTTGATTCTGTTATGTTTCCATGGGGTGGCGATTCCTCTTTTGTCCACCTTGGGCAGGATGAATATGTACAGATGGATGACCCGTTCCCATGTAGTGGAAGCGCTGCTGCTGGCTTTGGTCCTCAGTTTTACCTTTTTGATGATGGCCCGGAACTGGTGTCCCCCTGAGAAGTGGAAGCCCTTGCTGCGCTGCGACCATCAAAAAATGCTGCTCTGCGGAGCGGAGCTGCCTTTGCTGGCTTACCTGCTGCTGGAAAGCGGAGTCTATTATTATGATGTTCCCTTTTTGTGGACCCCGATGTTCCACCTCATCACCAGCTTGGTAGCTCTGGCGGTGCTGTGCATGGTGGTGTGGTACGCCCTAGATGTGAGCGCCTACATCGAGTATGAGCTGAAAACCCGGCAGGTGGAGAAGCAGCTCCAGCGGCAGCTGGTCCACTATCAGCAGTACACCCGTCACATCAGCGAGGTGCGAGCCTTCAAACATGACTATAAGCGCATGTGCGCCACCCTGCAAAATCTGGTGAATTCCGGCGCCAAGGAAAAGGCGCTGAATCTGTTGGGGCAGATGACCAGCGAAATGGAACGGCAGTTTGAGGATACCCCCTTCTCCAACCATCTGGTGGTGGACGCGATTCTGCGGGAATGCGCCTCCCGCTGCCGGGAGGCGGGGATACAGTTTTCCGCGGTGGCCAACCTGCCCGCCCGAATCGGCATGAACGATTTAGAGCTTTGCCGCATTTTTGGAAACCTGGTGGAAAACGCTTATGAAGCGGTCTCCCAAGAAACCTGCCCGGAACGCTTCCTGGAGGTAAGCAGTGGGGTTAGTGGAAACTGGGTCACAGTGTCCATCGTGAATTCCTATACCGGAGATTTAAAGCTGGGGGAGGATGGCCTGCCTTTGACCCGGAAAAAAGATAAATCCTTCCACGGATTGGGACTGCGCTCGGTCAGACAATTGGTGGAAGCTCATGGCGGGTTCTTGCAGTTGGAGGTGGACCAGCAGCGAAAAGTCTTTATGGTGCGCCTGCATTTCTGCTGTCAGCCGGAGGAGCAACAACAGAATTAAATAGCAGCCGCTGTTTGGAACATTTTTTTTACCTTTTGGAACAAACAACGTATAAAAAATTCCAAATTTGTTAGAATGATGTCAACGGGTAACCGTTAGTTGGCAATCGCTTTGTTCAATACTTTGTTGGCCGTTCCCTTTCGTCCAGCATGGTTCTGTCAAAGTTTCAAAAAGGACCGTCCCGTCCGGATAGCGGGACGGTCCTTTTTGCACTCTGGATAAAGTAAAATAACCAAAGTGTGTGAGATTAGTGGTTGACAGATGGGGAAAACTCGACTATTATAGGAATAAGCCTTTTGATGGGCTTTTTATTGTAAAGCATCGCTTTACCGCATAAAAAGAACAATGGAATAAAGTGATGAAGTTTTTTGTATATGGGAGGGTTTTCTATGAACATGCGTAAAATGATAGCGGGACTTTTGGCCTGTGCCGTATTTGCCGGTCTGGCAGGCTGTTCCGGCGGGGACACCGCCTCCAGTTCTCAGGCACCCGCCTCCTCTGGTGAGGAGCAGGCAGCCTCCTCTGGAGAAACCTATACAATCGGTATCTGCCAGCTGATGCAGCATCCAGCTCTGGACGCAGCCACCGAAGGCTTCAAGGCGGCGCTTACCGAAAAGTTGGGAGACCAGGTGGAATTTAACGAGCAGAATGCGTCTGGTGACAACGCCAACTGCCCCACCATTATCAACAGCTTTGTGTCCTCCAATGTGGATTTGATTCTGGCCAACGCCACTACCCCCTTGCAG
The DNA here is from genome assembly GCA_944385965.1 of uncultured Anaerotruncus sp. Classification (GTDB taxonomy): domain Bacteria; phylum Bacillota; class Clostridia; order Oscillospirales; family Ruminococcaceae; genus Anaerotruncus. Next base: position 6,200 of record CALWZG010000006.1, on the reverse strand, counting down.
GCAGCGGCCTCCGCCACTGACACCATTCCCATTCTGGGCACCTCCATCACCGACTACGCCACCGCTTTGGATATGTCTGACTGGACCGGAACCACCGGACGGAACATCAGCGGAACTACCGATTTGGCTCCTTTGGATGGGCAGGCTCAGATGATTCAGGAATTGTTCCCTGACGCTAAGAACGTGGGGCTGCTGTATTGCTCTGCGGAGCCAAACTCCAAATATCAGGTGGATGTAATTACCGGTTATTTGCAGGAGATGGGTTATACCTGTAAGGAGTATTCCTTCTCAGATACCAATGACCTGTCTGCGGTCTGCACCGCCGCCTGCGGGGAGAGCGATGTTATCTATATCCCCACCGATAACACCGCCGCAGCCAATACCGAGCTGATTGGCAATATTGCGGTTCCCGCCGGGATTCCCATTGTGGCCGGTGAGGAAGGCATCTGCAGCGGATGTGGTGTGGCCACCCTGTCTATCGACTATTATGACCTGGGATACGCCACCGGTGAGATGGCCTATGAAATCCTGGCCAATGGAGCGGACATCACCACCATGGAGATTCGGTCCGCGCCGGAGTTCACCAAAGAGTACAACGCTTCTATCTGCGAGCAGCTGGGTATCACCCCACCGGAAGGCTACGCCGAGATTCCTCAGGAATAAGGGAGAAAATACCACTGCACAATGACAGGATGGGGCCGGTCAGCCGAAGGAAGGCTCAGGCCCCCTCTTTTTGGAGGAAGATAAATTGGATATCCTAGCTCTTGTAAATATGCTGCCGGGGGTCGCCGCCCAGGGTTTAATCTGGAGTGTTATGGCCATCGGGGTCTATATTACTTATAAAATTTTGGATGTGGCTGATTTGACGGTGGATGGCACCATGTGTACCGGCGGTGCGGTGTTCATCATGCTCTCCATGGCGAAATGCAACCTGTGGGTGGCCTTGGCCTGCGCTTTTTTGGCGGGTATGCTGGCGGGGCTGGTGACCGGTCTGCTGCATACCGCCTGCGGAATCCCTGCGATTTTGGCGGGAATCCTCACCCAGCTGGCCCTGTACTCGGTGAACCTGCGGATTATGGGGCAGTCCAACCGGCCCATCAGCGTGGACAAATATCCTTTGCTGGTTTCCGCCCGTTATGTGCGGGAACCCAGCATCACCAATCCCATTCTGGTGTGTCTGGTGTTTGTGCTGGTGACCATTGGGGTGCTGTACTGGTTTTTCGGGACCGAGCAGGGCTGCGCCCTGCGGGCTACCGGTGCTAACCGGAATATGGCCCGGGCCCAGGGCATCAACACCAACTTTACCACCGTGCTGGGTCTGATGCTTTCCAATGGACTGGTGGCCTTGTCAGCGGCTCTGCTGGCCCAGTACCAGGGCTTCGCAGATGTAAACAGCGGCCGCGGTGCCATCGTGATTGGATTGGCGGCGGTGATTATTGGGGAAGTGCTGTTTTCCAAGGTATTCCACAACTTCGCTTTGAAGCTGCTGGCAGTAGTATTTGGTTCCCTCATCTACTATCTGGTGTACCAGGTGGTCATTTGGCTGGGCCTCAAGAGCGACGATATGAAGCTGATTACTGCTCTTATTGTGGCGCTGTTCCTGGCGCTGCCCTATTGGAAGAACCGCTGGTTTGCAAGGAAAGCGAAAAGGGGGATAGGCTCCCATGCTTGAGCTGAAAAACATTTATAAAACCTTCAACGCTGGTACGGTCAACGAGAAAAAGGCTTTGAACGGCTTGTCCCTGTCCTTGAAAGAGGGGGATTTCGTCACGGTCATCGGCGGAAACGGAGCGGGAAAATCCACCATGATGAATGTGATTTCCGGGGCTTATCTGGTGGATGAAGGCTCCATCTCCATTGGCGGGGTGGATGTGACCCGTCTACCGGAGCATAAGCGGGCCCAATACATTGGGCGGGTGTTCCAGGACCCGATGATGGGAACCGCTGCTACCATGCAGATTGAGGAGAACCTGGCCCTGGCTCTGCGCCGTGGAAGCCGCAGAGGCCTAAAGCCTGGCATCACCAAAGCCGAGCGGGAGCAGTATAAGGAGCTTCTGAAAATCTTGGATTTAGGTCTGGAGGAGCGGCTTACCTCAAAGGTGGGGCTGCTGTCCGGCGGCCAGCGCCAGGCCCTGACCCTGTTGATGGCCACCCTCAAACAGCCCAAGCTGCTGCTTTTGGATGAGCATACGGCGGCTCTGGACCCCAAAACCGCCGCCAAGGTGCTGAATGCCACCGAACAGATTATCCAAAGGGACCACCTGACCACCCTGATGATTACCCACAATATGCGGGACGCCATCGCTCACGGAAACCGTCTCATTATGCTTTATGATGGCCGGGTGGTGGTAGATGTGGAAGGGGAGGAAAAGCGCCGCCTGACGGTGGAACAGCTTTTGGCCAAGTTCAATCAGGTATCTGGCTCCTCGGAAGCGGATGACAAGTTGCTGCTGTCCTAAATACCAATAGAAAAGCCTGTTCAAGAAATAAACACAATTAAGTTTTCATTGAAAAAGGCGGCCTATCGCTTGAAGCGCGGGCCGCTTTTTGCTTTGTCTGAGCTGGCTGGACGGAAAGTCCGGTGGGGAACTTGTAAAATAAAGGCAGCTTTGTTATACTGAAATGAGAAAAGGGGGAGAGAAAGCCATGCGTATCCGTTGTGATTCCTGTGGAAAATCTTATGACAATCAAAAGGATGAGTTTTGTCCTAATTGCGGCGCTTATAACGAGCCTCTCAAGGGAAAAGGGACTCTGAAAGATACATATAGCCATACACTCAGCGAGCCCAAGAAGGCGGCTGTTCCCAGACCGGTGCGGCCTAGCAAGTCCCAGATGCCCAAACCGGTTAAACCCAAAAGAAAGAGACCCGCCGCCATTGGGATTTTCCTGATTATTGCGCTGGGAGCGGGGTTCCAGCTGGTGAATATTTTTCTGGCGGACCGGGATGTAAAGCCGGATTTGGACGCCCTGATGGACAATATCACCATTTCCGCGGATGGAGCAGAGGTATCTGTATCCTTCTCTGATGGGCAGGATATTGATGAGTGGGTGAACGAGTGGAAGGCGGCCCAACAGGAGGACCTCCCCCCAGAAGCGGATTGGTCCAGTTATCTGGAGGAGCAGGAGAAGGGGCTTTATTCTGAGGAAGAACCTGAGGAGGAATCAGAATGGGACTTCTCTTTGGTGGAAGCGGAAGACCCCACCATCATCATTGAGGAGATTCCCTCCAGCCAAGCCCAGTCCTTCAGCGCAGGAACAGTGGAAGATTACATCCAGAATGTTTACGGGGAGGAATTGGGGGAGGCTTATGGGGTCACTCTGACGGTGAACGGCACCGGACCTCTGGATTTGTCCCAGTTTCTGCAAGATCCTTCCCAATGCCTGCTGGATGGGGAACGGGCCATTTTTGTGGACTTTACCGCTCAGGTCACTGACCAGGAGCTGTTTGACAAGCTGTTTTTCCAGCCGCCTTACGCGGCGGTCAGCGGGGAACCCTGCCGAACCTTAAATCCCTGGGAGATGGGGGCTGCCCTGCCCGGCATGGAGCAATGGTGTAATGGGGCGCCCTTCACCATGCTGGATGTGGATGCCCTGCGGGGAACCGGCCAGACCCAGGTTTCGGGGCAGATGTTTTTCGCCATCCCTGAGGACAGCTATACCTTTTCTCTGCGGTACAGCGATGAGGACCATTTCTCTATGAAGAGCCTGGTGGTTCAGTAACTCTAAAATCAACCCTATATAAAGAACAGTGAAGGAGAATTTATGAAGCAGCAACGACAATACCCCTGGGTTTCCGTGACCCCAAAAGCCCAGCGTTCTATTGAGGGGGGGCATCCCTGGATTTACGACACCGAGCTTCTGGACTGGGAGGGCTCCCTGGAAAACGGCGGCCTGGTAGATGTACTGAGCCAGAAGGGTCGATATTTAGGCACCGGCCTGCTGAGCCAGCGTTCCAAAATCCGGGTGCGGCTGATTTCCCGCAACGCCAACGACCGATTCGACAGGGCCTTCTGGGAGCGCCGGGTCCGGTACGCTTGGGAGTATCGGAAAACGGTGATGGGAGCGGATGTAAGCTGCTGCCGGCTGATTTTTGGGGAAGCGGACCAGTTTCCCGGCCTTACGGTGGACCGGTTTGGGGACATCCTGGTGACCCAGACCCTTTCCTTGGGAATGGAACGGCTGAAACCCATGCTGTTTCCGCTGCTGTATCAGGTTTTAACAGAGGACGGGCAGACCATCCGTGGCATCTATGAGCGCAATGATGTGGCGATCCGGGAACTGGAAGGATTGGAGCAGGGGAAGGGCTGGTTCCCTTTGGAGGGGCTGGAGCCTCCCGCCTCCACCATCACGGAGATTGTGGAGAACGGTATCCGCTATCAGGTGGATTTTGAGAATGGGCAGAAAACCGGCTTTTTCCTGGACCAGAAATATAACCGGCAGGCGGTGGCCCGTCTGGCCAAAGGTAAGCGGGTTTTGGACTGCTTTACCCATACCGGTTCCTTTGGACTGAATGCCGCTATGGGCGGGGCGGAAAAGGTCTGCTCGGTGGATATTTCCGAAAGCGCGGTGGCTATGGCCAGGGAGAACGCCCGCCGGAATGGGCTGGAGGACCGGATGGAGTTTCTGGCGGAGAATGTGTTCGACCTGCTGCCCCAGCTGGAGCAAAGCCCAAAACCTTATGATTTTATCATCCTGGACCCGCCCGCCTTTACCAAAAGCCGCCGGACGGTGGAGAGCGCCGCCCGAGGGTACAAGGAAATCAACCTGCGGGCCATGCGGCTGCTGCCAAGGGGCGGCTATCTGGCTACCTGTTCCTGTTCCCATTTCATGACCGAGGAGCTGTTTGTCAAGATGCTCCAATCCGCCGCCCGGGACGCCAATGTGCAGCTGCGCCAGATTGAGGCTCGGCAGCAATCCCCTGACCACCCCATCCTGTGGAACGTGCCGGAAACCAATTATCTGAAATTTTACCTGTTTCAGGTGGTATAAATTAATAGGAACCTTTTGAAATTGAAATGAGCGCCTGCATAGGCGCTCATTTGGCGTTAAACGCCGATTTTCTCTGAAAAACGGCAGAATCAAAAACGGATTTGGTTTTCTCGTATGAGGGCGTATGAGGGCGTATGAGGGAGATTTTAAAAGAATGAGATTTGTAAATTAAATTTTTTTCAAAAAGGTGTTGACATGCCTGTTTGAACAGGTTATAATAGCAATTGTCGTCTAAGGGAATTTAGATAAATTAGTTTGATTTGGAGGAACGGTCATGTCTACTACGATGCCGAAAGTAGCTGAAATTACCCGTAAGTGGTATATCATCGACGCTGCTGACAAGCCGCTGGGACGTACTGCCGCTAAGGCTGCCATGATCCTGCGGGGAAAACATAAACCCGATTTCGCCCCTCACGTTGACTGCGGTGACCATGTCATCATCATCAACGCTGAGAAAGCCATCCTCACCGGCAAAAAGCTGGAGCAGAAGGTTTACTACCATCACAGCGGATGGATTGGCGGACTCAAAGAGAAGAAATACCGTCTGCTGATGCAGGAGAATCCTGAGAAAGCAATGATGCTGGCTGTTAAGGGCATGATCCCTGACACTGTAATCGGCCGTACCGCGCTGACCAGATGCCGCGTATACCGTGGGGCCGAGCATAAGCATGCCGCGCAGAAGCCGCAGGCATGGACACTGTAAGGAGGGGGATTGTGCATGTACGAGTCTAAGCCTTATTTCTATGGCACTGGCAGAAGAAAACAGTCTGTGTCTCGTGTTCGTCTGTATCCCGGCACTGGTGTAATCACCATCAATGGCCGTGATATTGATGATTATTTCGGACTGGAAACCTTGAAACTGGTGGTTCGGCAGCCTCTGGCTCTGACCGATACCCTGGGTAAATTCGATGTGGTCTGCACAGTCACTGGCGGCGGTGTTTCCGGCCAGGCTGGTGCTATCCGTCACGGAATCGCCCGCGCTCTGCTTCAGAACGGAGAGGAAATGCGTCCTATCCTGAAGAAAGCCGGATTCCTGACCCGTGATCCTCGTATGAAAGAGCGTAAGAAGTACGGCCTCAAGGCTGCCCGTCGCGCTCCGCAGTTCAGCAAGCGATAATTTTAGTTCAAAACAGCTCAAAAACCCCGAAACCATGCGGTTTTCGGGGTTTTTCCTTTTCAGATTGTTTGCCCTGTTTTGGCATAGTCTGACC
>CALWZG010000005.1 GCA_944385965.1 uncultured Anaerotruncus sp. | reverse complement strand
TATCAGGACCCTGCGCTTTATCCTTCCATGAACGATTTTCTTTCGGCGAATCTGGGGTTAACGCAGGAAGAGGCGGCTTCTGCGGTTTTATATATGGGAGCCCCCAACCAAAATACCGGTTATTTTCTGATGTTGACCAAAGCCGAAAACGCTGATACAAATTCAATTCTTGAAAAGTTGAATTCCACTGCAGAAGGACAGGTGCATACAGCCGAAATGGGCTATACACAGGGTTACACAGGATATGAGATTATTGACAAGGATACACGGATTTTTTTAGTGATGCATCCAGACGCTGATCGTTTTAACGAGTTGGTGGATTTACTGGAAAATCTGTAAAAATATCAAAACAATGCACTTTCTCATTACAAAGAAGGGTGTTCCCACAACGTTTTTCACGTTGTGAGAACACCCTTCTTGATCGTCCATCTTGAAATGGTTACATAGTTTCTTCCATAGGAAAGGTCTTTCCCTTCAGGTCAATCACCCTCTGATTGGCGCTTCCCCGGAATTGGAGTGTCAAATCCCGCTGTTCCTGAAGATAGGGGCCATCAATCAGCAGGTCTGCCAGGGTCAGCAGGTGGAAAATCTCTGGATTTTCCTTGCCCATTTCCAATAATTGCTCATAAGTATACCCGGAGTATACCACCAGGTTTTTGCCCAGAGCCTTGATGCCCTCCCCCAGCTGGCTGAGGGCCGCCGCCTGACAAAAGGGTTCCCCTCCCGAAAAGGTGACCCCGCTCATCAATGGGTCGGACTTTACCTGCCGGAGAATTTCATCTGTATCCGCCAGGTAGCCTCCCTCAAAGTCATGGGTTTGTGGGTTATGACAGCCGGGGCAATGATGAGGACAGCCCTGCACGAATACCACATACCGCATCCCCGGCCCATCCACAATGGAATCGGAAATACAGTCGGATATCCGCAGCGGCAGACTCACAGCCGGGCTTCCCGGGAAACAGTATGTTTCACTCGCTCACTTTCCTCCGCCCGTTTGGCGTCGTTAAAGCGGTCCAGAGTTCCAACCAGGTACCCGGTAATCCGGCGGATTCGCTCAAAGCGAACCCCTTCCCCCACCATTTGTCCATTGTTCTGTGTGCTTGCCATAAGCCTTTGCCTCCTAACAATTGATTCTCTATGTAAAAATAGTTGGTCCTTTAGTCCACCGGATTGGGGATTCTGGCGGCTTCCTCGTTTGCGTCCCCGCAGTAGCCACAGTTTCCGGCGTTTTCACGCCAAACCCCCAGCTCCCGCAGTTTCTCCACGCTGACCCCTTCCCCTTCTCTCCGTCCGCACCGGGGGCATACCTCATCGATAATCCCCGTATAGCCGCAGACCGGGTCCCGGTCCACCGGGTGGTTGATGGAACCATATCCGATTCCACATTCCTTCATATACCGGACCACCTGCTCAAAGGCATCCAGGTTTTTCAGAGGGTCTCCGTCCAATTCAATGTAAGAGATGTGTCCCCCGTTGGTCAGCGCGTGGTAAGGCGCTTCCAGGCGGATTTTCTCCGCCGCAGAGATGGGGAAATACACGGGGATATGGAACGAGTTGGTATAAAAATCGTGGTTGGTGATGCCTTCCAGCTCTCCAAACAGCTTCCGGTCCATGCGGACAAACCGCCCGGACAAGCCTTCCGCTGGGGTGGCAATCAGGGAGAAATTGAATCCGGTCTTTTTGCACTGCTCGTCCGTCCGGCGGCGCATATGGCCTACAATCTCCAGCCCCAAGTTTTGAGCGTACTCGCTCTCCCCATGATGCTGGCCAATCAGCGCTTTCAAGGTTTCCGCCAAGCCAATAAAGCCAACCGTCAGAGTGCCGTGCTTCAGCACCTCTCCAATTTCATCATCAGGCCCCAGCTTCTCGGAATCCATCCACACCCCTTGTCCCATCAGGAAGGGGAAATTCCGCACCTTTTTCCTGGCTTGAATCTGGTAGCGCTCCATCAGCTGTTCAAATACCAGATCAATCTTGCGGTCCAGCTCCTCAAAGAAAAAGTCTACATCCCCTTTGGAGCGCAGGGCGATTCTGGGCAGATTGATGGAGGTGAAGCTGAGATTTCCGCGGCCCGGTGTGATTTCTCTGGAGGGGTCATACACATTCCCCATCACACGGGTACGGCATCCCATATAAGCGATTTCTGTTTCTGGGCGTCCAGGACGGTAATATTGCAGATTGAAGGGGGCGTCCAAAAAGCTGAAATTGGGGAACAGCCTGCGGGCGGAAACCCGCATGGCCAGCTTGAACAGGTCATAGTTGGGGTCCTGGGGATTGAAATTAACCCCCTCCTTCACCTTGAAAATGTGAATCGGGAAGATAGCGGTTTCCCCATTGCCCAAACCGGCGTCGGTGGCTTCCAGCACCGACCGAATCACCAACCGTCCTTCCGGGGAGGTGTCGGTTCCATAGTTGATGGAGGAGAAGGGAATCTGGGCCCCCGCTCTGGAATGCATGGTATTCAGGTTATGCACCAGGGCTTCCATAGCCTGATAGGTGGCCCGTTTGGTCTCCCTGTCCGCCTGCTCCAAGGCGAAGGCCTGTATCCGCTCCGCCTGCTCCCCAGCCAGCTCCCGCAGGAAAACCAGCTCCCGCTGCTGGTAGTCATTTCCATTCTCCAGCACCGGCTGGACATGGAACTCCTGTCCCACCCGCTGGCAGATGGCGTTGGCCTGCTCCTGAGCCTTGTCAGCTTCCAGACCGGAGAGCAGCTCCAAGCCTTTGGCCAGATTCCGCAGATAAAGCTTCCGGTAGGTCTTGAACACCCCTTTGGCCATTCCATAATCAAAGTTGGGGATGCTCTGGCCTCCATGCTGGTCGTTCTGGTTGGACTGGATGGCAATGCAGGCCAGAGCGGCGTAGCTTTGAATGTCATTAGGCTCTCTCAGGAATCCATGGCCGGTGCAGAAGCCGTGGTCAAACAGCTTCTGGATGTCAATTTGACAGCAGGTGGTGGTGAGGGTCAGGAAATCCAAATCGTGGATATGGATGTCTCCCGCCAGATGTGCCTGGGAATGGGCCGGATTCAGCACAAACATGTGATAGAACTGCTTGGCTCCCTCTGAACCATATTTCAGCATGGTTCCCATGGCGGTGTCCCCGTCAATGTTGGCGTTCTCCCGCTTCACATCGTTCTCATCCGCCGACTTATAGGTCAAATCCTCATAGGTTTTCATCAGCCGGGTGTTCATATCCCGGACCCGGGTCCGCTGGGCCCGATAAAGGATGTATTCTTTAGCGGTCCGGGCATGTCCAGTTTCTACCAGCACATGCTCCACCGCGTCCTGGATTTCCTCCACCGAAGGGGCAGCTTCCGGCTGATGCTCCTGAAGATAGATGACCACCTGTTTGGCCAAATCCTGAGCCATTTCATAGTCATTGCCCCCCATGGCCTGGGCCGCTTTAAAGATGGCCTGAGCGATTTTCTCTGTATCGAACAGCACGCACCGGCCATCCCGCTTAATTACAGTCGTAAACATAGGCTCCTCCAAAAACACAACAATTTGTATTTATCAAAATTAGAATTCACTAAATCTAGTGTCATTTTCAGCGCAATTTCTATTCTAGTAGATTCACTTGTTATTGTCAATGGTGGTTTGAACAAAAATAAAGCGCTTTTTCCGATAGAATCTGGACGGGCATTTTTTATTTCTACATAAATTTCCAAAAACCCCTTTGAAGTTGCAAATCTGTCCCGATTCTGCTACACTGGAAGGCAGAACTTTTGGAAAAGGAGGCTTATGATGAAACCCTTGCTTCGATTGCTGGCGGCACTTTTTTTCTGTTTTTTTCTGGTATCCTGCGGGGGACAGGACCCTATTCTGCGCTATGACCTGACCGATTCCATCTCCGCCCTGGACCCCCAATTCGCCACCGGCAGCCAAGCCCAGATGCTCATTCGCCATCTTTTCCAGGGGCTGTACCGTCAGCTTCCCAATGGGGAGGTAGAGCCCTGTCTGGCGGAATCTGTGGAGGTTTCCCCGGATGGGTTGGTGTATACCTTTCAAATTCGCCAGGATTCTGTGTGGACCGGTTCCGCTTCCCCCTCCGAAAATGCCTCCTGGGCCCAAAATGACCCGGTCACCGCCCACGATTTTGAGTTCGCCCTGAAACGGCTCTTCGACCCCACCGCTTTCAGTCCCTTCGCCAGTGACTTTTCCATCATTCAAGGGGCCTCTCAGATTTTGGCCGGCCAGGCTGGACAGGAAGCCTTAGGGGTTCGGGCGTTAGATGACTACACCCTGGAAATTACCCTGGAACACCCCGATTCCCGCCTGCCCAATCTGCTGGCTTCTACCGCCGCCATGCCTTGTCAGCAGGCTTTCTTTCTGGACACAAAGGGACAGTATGGGTTCAGCGTCCGCTACCTGCGAACCAATGGACCTTTTCGCCTGTCCCTCTGGGATAACACGGTCATCGCCATCCGGCGAAGCCCCAACTATGCAGGGGAACCGGCTTTGCCTTTAGGGGTAAACTTCATCCTTGGTTCCGCCAACGACCCAGAGTTTGACCCGGTTGCACGCTTCCTGGCAGGGGAAACCGACGCCTGTCCCATTGAGTACAGTGTTAAAGGTCAGGTGGAAGCCATGGGAGGAACGGTATCCACCTTCGCCCCAGACACGGTTTGGGTCCTGGCCCTGAACCAAACAATTCCCGGCCTGGAGGATACTCAAATTCGCCAGAGTCTGGCTCAAACGGTGGATAGGAGCCTGTTCACCGGCCATCTGCCGGAGCATCTGCAAACCACCTCCCTGCTGATTCCTCCCGCAGTCTATCTGAACGGAACCTCTTTTCGGGAGCTTTCCTCCTGGGAAAATCCTCTCGTCTTTTCTCCCCAGGAGGCCCGGCAGAACTACGCTGACAGCCTGTCCCGTTTGGGATTGAGCAAGGTTCCCCTTACCGAGCTGCTGATTTGTGACCAGTCCTCCTTCGCCCTGCTGGCGGGGATGGTGCAGCAGGGCTGGCAGAAATACCTAGCCTTGCCCACCGGGCTGGTGCGGTTGACTGAGGAGGAGCTTTGGGAACGGGTCTCCTCCGGGGAGTATCAGGCGGCCCTGCTTCCCTTGTCCGCCTCCTCTATCTCCCCCGATTCCATCCTCTCCTATTTTTCCAGCGGCTCCTCCCTGAACTTCACCGGATACCAGAACCCCTCTTTTGACCAGCTGCTCCGGGAAGGTGGTGGGGATGCTTCCTCTCCTGACCCCTATCTGGAAGCGGAACGGCTTCTTTTGGAGGAAGCGGTAGTCATCCCCCTGTTTTTTGAAACCTCCTACTATGGGATGGCGCCGGGGGTTTCCGGTGTGGAGTTTTCCCCCTTCTCCTCCTCCATCAGCTTCCTCCATGCCACAAAAGAGTAGATTTTATAAAGTTTATAACTTTTAGTAAATTTAAAAGAGGATTGATTCCCTTTCCCTTGACATTCCACACGCTTTATGATACACTACTGCCAATTCTAAGAAAGCACGAGGTAGTTACACAAGATGCGCAAATAAACCACCAACACAAAAGCGGATATTACCAAAGTACATCTTTGTACTTTTATTTAGGTCCGCCTGGTGGCAGCATCGCCTTGTGTAAAAACCCTCTGGCCAACAAGATGGCAGAGGGCTTTTCCTGCGTGTCTCCCTCCAGACGGACATCTGGAGGGATTTTTTATGTGGATTTTGCAAGGAACAGATTTACTTGTGGAGTTAGGGGAGCGGACTTTGTTTCAGATTCCCCGACTGGAAGTTTTTCCAGGGGACCGCATCGGGCTGGTAGGGCCAAACGGGGCCGGAAAAACCACCCTGCTGAACCTTTTGGCAGGGGCGATTCCCCTGGAACATGGTACGCTCCGCCGTGAAGCCTCTGTGGGCTATTTGAAGCAGGCGGTTCCCCCTTCCCCGAAGGAAACCCTCAGCGGCGGGGAGCGGGCAAAGGCCGCCTTAAAAGAGGTACTGGCCCAAAACGCCCCCCTGCTTCTGGCGGATGAGCCTACCAACAACCTGGATGTAGAGGGTATCCAGTGGGTTTATCAGACCTTGGAAGCCTATTCCGGTGCTGTGATTTTAGTTTCTCACGACCGGGGGCTTTTGGACGCTGTCTGCTCCACCATCTGGGCTTTGGAGGAAGGACAGATGCGGGTTTTCCCGGGAAATTACAGCCAATGGGAAAAGCAGCGCCAACGGGAACGGGACTTTGCCTGGTTTGAATACACCCAATATCAGGCCCAGCGAAGCCGTTTGGAACAGGAAGCCCAGCGTTTGAGCCAACAGGCCCATTCCATGCGAAAAGCCCCAAAGCGGATGGGCAACAGCGAGGCCCGCCTCCATAAAGGCACCCGCACCATCCCCCAGGGGACGGTAGCCCGCCGGGCCGCTACCCTGCTGAAAAAGGCGGAGCTTCTGGAGGTGAAGGAGCGCCCCAGCCAACCCCATACCATCAAAATGTCCTTGGGAAGCGCCCATCCCCTCAGAGGGAAATACGCCGCGCGGCTGCAAGCCTTGACCTTGGGCTTTGGGGAACGCATTCTTCTGAAGGAGGCATCCCTGACCCTGCCTGTGGGCAGCCGTACCGTTTTGATGGGGAAGAATGGCTGCGGAAAAACCACCCTGTTGAAGGCGTTTATGGAGCGGGGGACTTTTCCTCAGGAGGCCCGCATCGGATATTTTTCCCAGGGACAGGAGGGGCTGCCCTTCTCTTCCAGGCTTCTGGACACCCTGAAAGAAGACTCTCCCCTGCCGGAATCCCAACTGCGGTGTATCCTAGCCAACCTGGGGCTGACAGCTCAGATAGGGCAGTCCATCTCCTCCCTGTCCGGCGGAGAACGGGCCAAGGCAGCTTTCGCCAAGCTGCTGGCTTCTGACTGCAACCTGTTGATTCTGGATGAGCCCACCAATCATATGGACTTGGAGACGGTGGCCGCTATGGAACAGCTGCTCCAATGCTGGGAAGGCACCCTTCTGATGGTGACCCATGACCGCTGGCTGACCAAGAGATTAGCCACCCGGCTGGCTGTGATAGAGGACCAGAGGCTCACCGTCTTTGAAGGGGGTCTGGATGCCTGGGAGGCCCATCAGCAGGCGCAGCAGGCCCCCAGCGGGGAGCTGGAAAGCCTAATGGAGCAGATGCGGCGGGCGGCGGAAGCTTTTCAGCAGCCCTCCATCCTGCCGTAAAACACGAAAAGGGCGTGCCTTTTGGCACGCCCTTTATCCTTATGATTGAACGATTAGACCAACTCGATAATCGCCATCTCTGCTGCGTCACCGCGGCGAGGGCCGATTTTGACGATTCTGGTGTAGCCGCCCTTAGTATCCTGATACTTGGGAGCGATTTCGTCAAACAGCTTCTTCGCCACATCCTCTTTCGTTACGAAAGCGAATACTTGACGCTTGGAGTGGAGGTCGTTGGTTTTAGCCGTTGTAATCATCTTCTCGGTCATAGCGCGAACTTCTTTCGCTCTGGTGACAGTGGTCTCAATCTTGCCGTTCTCCAGCAGGAAAGTAACCATCGCCCGAAGCATTGCCATTCTGTGGCTGGAAGTTCTGCCGAGTTTTCTGGTTCCTGGCATCGAATTTCACTCCTTACCCTTGTGCTTTAAAGTTAGGCGCCTAAACGCCCCATGAAATTATTCTTCATCCTTAGAAAGGTCAAAACCCAGAGACTGCAACTTCCAGATAACCTCTTCCAGCGACTTTTTGCCCAGGTTGCGCACCTTCATCATCTCATCAGGAGATTTGTCGATGAGGTCCGCAACGGTATTGACGCCGGCCCGTTTCAGGCAGTTGAAGGCGCGGACAGACAAGTCAAGCTCTTCAATGGTCATCTCAAGGAGTTTATCCTTGCCGGTATCCTCTTTCTTATCCATGATCTCAGTCGCACTCACCTCATCGGACAGATCCACGAAGTGATTGAGTTGTCTATTGAGGATCTTGGCAGCCAGACTCACCGCCTCCTTAGCGGAGATGGTTCCGTCTGTCCAGACTTCCAGAGTCAGTTTATCGTAGTCTGTTATCTGCTCCACGCGGGTATTCTCTACGGTGTAGTTGACCTTTAACACCGGTGTATAAATGCTGTCCACCGCGATGGTGCCAACAGGAGCTTTTTCCAGCTCTGTGTGCTTATTGCGGTCGGCGGACACGTAGCCCTGTCCCTTGCGCAAGGTGATTTCCATTGACAGCTTTGCCCCGGTATCCAGGGTGGCGATATGCATGCTGGGGTCGAGAATCTCCACCTCAGAATCGCACTCAATGCTGCCCGCGGTAACCTCGCACTCGCCTTGGGCATCAATTCTCACCGTCTTAGGCTCATCGCAGTACAACTTCGCGGTGAGGCCCTTGATGTTGAGGATAATTTCTGTTACATCTTCCTTTACACCCGGGATTGTCGAGAATTCGTGCTGCACGCCGTCAATCTTCACCGAGATGACCGCAACACCAGGAAGTGAGGACAGCAGGACTCTGCGCAGGGAGTTCCCCAGCGTTGTCCCAAAGCCTCTGTCTAGCGGTTCCGCTACAAATTTGCCGTAGGTACCGTCAGATTTGAGCTCGACCGTTTCAATCTTGGGCTCTATGATCTTGACCATAATGGACCCTCCTTCTCCGGCGGCATGGCCGCCCTGTCATTCTCGTTTCCCTGTAAAACCTGAACCTGATCCGCCATGGGCCGCGGCCCCTTATGGGAACGCTTACCCATGCTTATTTGCTGTACAACTCGACGATCAGGTGCTCCTCAACATCCAGGTCAATGTCCTCTCTGTTGGGCAGATCGACAACCTTAGCGGTCATATTGGCTTTGTCGCACTCCAGCCACTTGGGAACCGGACGGGCGGACATGGCTTCCACAACAGCCTTGATCTTCTCGCTCTTGGAAGCTACTGCGATTACGTCGCCAGCCTTCAGCAAGATGGAGGGGATGTTGGCCTTTTTGCCATTGACGGTAAAGTGGTTGTGACGGACCAGCTGGCGAGCCTCTTTACGGGAAGCGGCAAAGCCCAGGCGGTAAATCACGTTATCCAGTCTGCTCTCGCAGATACGGAGCAGGTTCTCACCGGTCACGCCGGCTTTTTTCTCAGCCATCTCGAAGTACTTGGCAAACTGTCCTTCCAGGATACCATAGTAACGTCTGGCCTGCTGTTTGGCGCGCAGCTGGACACCGTACTCGGAAATCTTTCTGCGGGCTTTGCCGTGCTGACCGGGGACAGAAGCCCTGCGGGAGACGGCGCATTTGTCGGTGTAGCATCTCTCGCCTTTGAGGAACAGCTTCTTGTTCTCTCTGCGGCAAAGTCTGCATACAGCACCGGTATATCTTGCCATTGATTGCACCTCCTGAATGATTTAAGCGCGCCGCGAACCTCTCTGGCGCGCGTGCATTGGTGGATGCTTATACACGTCTGCGCTTGGGCGGACGGCATCCGTTGTGGGGGATGGGGGTCACGTCTTTAATCATGTTGACCTCCAGGCCAGCCGCCTGCAAAGCGCGGATGGCAGCCTCACGGCCGGCTCCAGGTCCTTTTACAAAAACCTCGACCGTTTTCAGGCCATGCTCCATAGCAGCTTTTGCTGCGGTTTCAGCAGCGGTCTGAGCGGCGAAGGGAGTGCTCTTGCGGGAGCCTCTGAAGCCCAGTCCACCAGCGGAAGCCCAGGAAAGGGCATTGCCTTGTGTATCAGTAATGGTAACGATCGTGTTGTTGAAAGTGGACTGGATATGAGCGGCGCCGCGCTCAATGTTTTTGCGCTCACGGCGTCTGCGAGTGGCGGTCGTCTTTTTAATGGTAGCCTTTGCCATCGTCTATATCCCTCCCTAATTATTTCTTCTTGTTGGCGATAGTCTTCTTGGGGCCTTTTCTGGTACGCGCGTTGGTCTTGGTGCGCTGTCCGCGGACAGGCAGGCCTCTGCGGTGACGGATGCCGCGATAGCAGCCAACCTCTACCAGCCGCTTGATGTTCAAAGCCACCTCACGGCGCAGGTCACCTTCTACCTGTACATTGTGGTCAATATACTCACGCAGTTTGGCCACATCGTCCTCACTCAGATCCTTCACACGGGTGTCAGGATTGACGCCGGTGGACTCCAGGATCTGCTGCGCGGTTTTGCGGCCGATTCCGTAGATATAGGTCAGGCCGATTTCGACCCGCTTCTCTCTCGGCAGGTCAACGCCAGCAATACGAGCCATACTTCTCTTGCACCTCCATTATTCGGTTTTCACACTTAGCCCTGACGCTGTTTGTGCTTAGGATTTTGGCAAATGACCATGATGCGGCCTTTGCGCTTGATGATTTTGCACTTTTCACAGATGGGCTTAACGGAAGGTCTTACTTTCATGTTGAAATTACCTCCTTTGGTTCCCTTGTTCTTGAGCTTACTTGGAGCGCCAAGTGATGCGCCCCTTGGTCAGGTCATAAGGAGACATCTCCAAAGTGACCTTATCTCCTGGCAGGATACGGATGAAGTTCATCCGCAGCTTACCTGATATATGTGCCAAAAGCTGATGCCCGTTGGGCAGCTCCACGCGGAACTGAGCGTTAGGCAAACTCTCTATGACGGTGCCCTCGATTTCGATGACATCTTCTTTAGACAAGCTGATTTCCTCCCTCTTGCGTATCCAGGGCGGCTAACGCCCGGCGTACTTTCTTATTGGTATCCATACCGGCCAATTCCAGTATGATGTTGGTTTTCCGAACATGCTTTTCACTTTTGCTTTTCGGCCGGTCCAGGGGTCTGCGCCTGCCGTCACACAGCAGAAGCTTTCCCTGTTCCGTTTCCAGCACCAGATAAAGCGTTCCTTTGTCGTGGCCGGCCAGTGACCGGACCACGCTGCCCTTTTGTACCAGCATCCAGCGCCTCCTGTCAGGGCAGGGTCAAAATGACCGGCCCATTGTCGGTGATGGCGATGGTATGCTCAAAATGAGCCGCCAGCCCGTGGTCCACGGTGACCACCGTCCAGTCGTCCGCCAGCACCTTGCAGGCTGGGGACTTCTCGGTAATCATAGGCTCTACCGCCAGCACCATTCCCGGCACCAGACGGACGCCATGACCGGCCCGCCCATAATTGGGTACCTCAGGCTCCTCATGCATCTCTCTGCCAATTCCGTGGCCCACATATTCCCGCACTACGCCGAAGCCTCTGGCTTCCACATAGCTTTGGACTGCGTGGCCGATGTCCCCCAGGCGGTTTCCGGGAAGCATCACCTTGATTGCCTCCATCAAGCTCTGCTCGGTGGCGTCCATCAAGGCTTGGGCTGCCTGGCTGGGCTGTCCCGCCACAAAGGTCCATGCGCTGTCTCCCTGGTAGCCATCCACGATAGCCCCCACGTCGATGCTCACGATGTCCCCTTCCTGCAGGACCCGTTTGCCTGGGATTCCATGGATAATCTCGTCATTGACCGAGATGCAGGCGCTGGCTGGAAAACCACCATACCCCAGAAAAGAGGGTTTCGCGCCTTTGGAAAGAATAAACTGATGGATGATGCGGTTGATCTCCCCGGTGGTAACCCCCGGTTTGACCGCTTCACCTCCTGCCCGAAGGGCCTGGGCGGTGACGGAGCCAGCCTTGCGCATCTTCGCCAGCTCCTTTGAGGTCTTCAGAGTAACCATGCCTCAGCCCTCCACGGCAGCTAAGGTCAGCTTGGTGGTCTCAGCCACCTCTTCCTGACCCTCCACGATGACCAGCTTGCCGGTCTTGGCGTAATACTCCTTGAGAGGCTCTGTCTGTTCGTGGTAGGTTTTCAGACGGTCCCGAACCGTTTCCGGCTGGTCATCCTTGCGGATAACCGTCCTTCCGCCGCATTTGTCGCAAAGGCCTTCGGTGTTGGAAGGCTTATAAAGGGTATGATAGCTGGCCCCGCAGTTTTCGCAGACCCTGCGGCCAGACAATCTCTGCTCAATCTTCTCGTCAGGCACCTCGATGTCAATCACCTTGTCAATCACCACACCCATCTCGTCCAAAGCCTGAGCTTGGGGAACGGTGCGGGGGAAGCCATCCAGAATGAAGCCGTTCTTGCAGTCATCCTGAGCCAAACGCTCTTTGATGATGCCGATGACCACCTCATCCGGAACCAAAGCGCCGCTTTCCATATAGGATTTGGCCTTCAGTCCCATCTCGGTGCCCTTTTTCAGAGCCTCCCGGATGATGTTTCCCGTACTGATTGCGGGGATATTCAGATGCTCACAAATCACTTCTGCCTGTGTGCCTTTTCCAGCGCCAGGAGCGCCAAGGAGAATCAATTTCATAACCCTTACCTCGCTTTTTACTCTAAGAAACCTTTGTAATGGCGCATCATCATCTGAGACTCCAGCTGCCGGAAGGTGTCCAGCGCCACGCCTACCACGATGATGACCGAAGTACCTCCCAAGGAAACATTCAGAGCGGTGAGCTTGCCCAGGATAATAGGCAGGGTAGCCACCAAGCCCAGGAAGATGCCTCCGATGAGAGTCACACGGGAAATAATCCGCGCGATAAAGTCGGAAGTGGGTCTGCCAGGCCGGATGCCTGGAATGGTACCGCTGTTGTTGCGGAGATTATTGGACATTTCGATGGGGTTATACTGAATCGCCACATAGAAATAGTTGAAGGCCAAAATCAGCACAAAATACAGCACTGCGTACCAGATGGTGGTGTAGTTGAAGGCTCCCAGCAGGGAATCCCAGAAGCCGCCGGGTGTTGGATGAACAAACAGCCGGATGGTGTTGGGGATTGCCAGCAGAGAGGAGGCGAAGATGATGGGCATAACGCCGGACATATTCACCTTGATGGGGATAAAGGTAGATTGGCCGCCGTACATTTTCCGTCCCACAACCCGTTTGGCGTACTGGACAGGGATACGGCGCTCCGCGTTGGTCATGATGATGATGGCTACCACCAGAGCCAGGAACACAATCACCATACCGATGACGGTAGCGATAGAGCCAAAGTTGAAGTTATTCAGGGTCATATGGCCCCAGAAGGTCCGCAGAGCAGCGGGTCCCCGGGAGACGATACCGGCGAACAGAATCAGAGAGATTCCATTTCCAATGCCGTGCTCGTCGATGCGCTCGCCCATGTAAACGATGAGCATAGCGCCTCCGGTAAAGGCGCAGATGATGACCAGCGCCGCGAACACGCTCTGCCAGCCGGTGGTGTAGTTCACCGCTCCGAACTGGTTGCGAACCATGGTGTAGTAAGCGAAGGCTTGCAGCAGAGCCAGGGCCACGGTGACATACCGGGTAATCTTCTGAATCCGCTTGCGGCCTTCCTCACCCTCCTTCGCCATCCGCTCCAGGGCGGGAATCGCCACTGTGAGAAGCTGGATTACGATGGAGGAGGTAATATACGGTGTGATGGAAAGGGCGAAGATTGTTGCCTGGGCGAACGCGCCGCCGGAGAGGACATCCAGATACCCGAACAGGTTTCCGGAGCCCTGCACCATCTCCTGAAGCTTGGCGGTGTCCAGGAACGGCACCGGGATACCGGAGCCGATACGGAACAGCACAATAATCATCAGGGTGAACAGGATCTTCTTTCTCAGTTCAGCAATATGCCATGCGTTCTTCAGAGTCGCAAACACTTACTTCACCTCAGCCTTCCCGCCCGCTTTCTCAATTTTTTCTTTGGCAGAAGCAGAAAAAGCTGCGCAGGTGACTGTCAGTTTCTTGGTCAGCTCACCGTTGCCAAGGACTTTCACGCCGTCGAACACCTTTTTCACCAGGCCGGCTTCCACCAAAGCCTGTGTATCCACAACAGCTCCATCCTCAAAACGCTCCAGGTCGGAAACGTTGACAACCGCGTACCGAGTGGCGAAGAGATTGTTAAAGCCTCTCTTGGGAACACGTCTTTGCAGCGGCATCTGGCCGCCCTCAAAACCCGGTCTCACACCGCCGCCGGAACGGGCCTTCTGGCCTTTGTGTCCCTTGCCTGCGGTCTTGCCGTTACCGGAACCATGGCCTCTGCCTTTGCGGTAAACGTCACGGTTGGACCCGGGGGCCGGAGAAAGTTCATGCAGTTTCATTTTACCAGCACCTCCTTGCTTATTCTTCAGTAACCTCAATGAGGTGGGAAATTTTCGCGATTTTGCCTTTGGTGGCATCGTTGTCGGGCTGGACGGTCACATTGCCGATTTTGCGCAGTCCAAGGGACGCGGCGGTGGCAATCTGGTCGTCTTTGCGGCCAACGAGGCTCTTCACCAGCTTGATTTTAAGCGCCATTACGCCCGCCTCCTTATTCTAAAATTTCCTTCACGGACTTGCCGCGAGTAGCTGCGACCTGCTCGGCGTCACGCAGAGCGCACAGGCCCTGAATCGTGGCGCTGACCACGTTGCAGGGATTGTTGGAACGCAGGGACTTGGTACGGATGTCCCGAATACCGGCAACCTCCAGAACCGCACGCACAGGGCCGCCGGCGATAACACCGGTACCTTGAGGGGCGGGTTTCATCAGTACACGGCCAGCGCCGTAAACACCGATGATCTCATGGGGGATGGTGGTTCCCTTCAGGGAAATCTTGTGCAGGTTTTTCTTAGCGTCCTCAATTCCCTTGCGAATCGCGTCGGGAACCTCGCCCGCTTTGCCCAGGCCGAAGCCGACGGTACCATTTCCGTCGCCCACAACCACCAGAGCCGCAAACTTGAAGATACGGCCACCTTTTACCGTTTTGGAAACACGGTTAATGGCCACTACTCTCTCTTTCAGATCGAGATTGGTTGCATCAATAAGAGCCAAAAGTATCCCTCCTTACTTAGAATTTGAGGCCGCCTTCACGGGCCGCTTCTGCCAATTCCTTGACACGGCCGTGATAGATGTAGCCGCCGCGGTCGAACACCACAGTGGTGATGCCTTTGTCGGCAGCTTTTTTGGCGATTGCCGCGCCGACCTTTTTAGCCGCTTCCTTATTGCCGCCAAAACCTTCAAAATCCTTGTCCATGGACGAAGCCGCGCACAGGGTGGTGCCGGAAACATCGTCAATGATCTGGGCGTAAATGTGCTTGGCGGAGCGGAATACATCCAGACGCGGACACTCGGGGGTGCCGCTGATTTTGGCTCTGACGCGGGCATGGCGTTTCAGACGCGCCGCATTCTTGTCAGGCTTTGTAATCATGTCAATTCACTCCTTTACCTTACTTCTTGCCCTTACCGGCTTTACCTTCCTTGCGGATAATCACTTCGTTGACGTACTTGATACCCTTGCCCTTGTACGGCTCAGGAGGACGTTTCTCACGGACTTCCGCGGCGAACTGGCCAACCTTCTGCTTGTCGGGGCCATGAATGATAATCTTGTTGGGAGCGGGAACGTCAATCTTGATGTCCTCGTTCTCCTCCATGATGACCTGATGGGAGAAGCCCAGGGTCATAACCAGCTGCTTGCCCTGCTTGGCGGCACGGTAACCGATACCGTTGATCTCCAGCTCTTTGGAGAACTCCTCGGTAACGCCGTGAACCATGTTGGCCACCAGGGTGCGGGTCAGGCCATGCAGGCTGCGCATGGTTTTGTCGTCGTTGGGACGGGTGACCACAATCTCGCTGCCCTCCAGCTTGATGCTGATTTCGGGGCGGAAGGTTTGGGTCAGGGTGCCTTTAGGGCCCTTCACGGTAACGGTGCTGCCGTCGATTTTAACCTCAACGCCAGCCGGCACAGTGATGGGTTTTCTGCCAATTCTGCTCATCTACTGTACCTCCTTTACCAGATGTACGCCAGCACTTCTCCGCCGACGTGTTCTTTGC
Organism: uncultured Anaerotruncus sp.; assembly: GCA_944385965.1. Lineage (GTDB taxonomy): Bacteria > Bacillota > Clostridia > Oscillospirales > Ruminococcaceae > Anaerotruncus. Next base: position 22,875 of record CALWZG010000005.1, on the reverse strand, counting down.
GGGCTTGCTTGTCAGTCATGACGCCCTTATTGGTGGACAGGATCGCGGTTCCCAGACCCTTCATAACCCGAGGCATCTCCTCGCAAGAGGTGTAGATACGCAGGCCGGGTTTGGACACGCGGCGCAGACCCTGGATTACAGGAGTCTTGCCCTGGCCGTATTTCAGCACCACTTTGATGGTGCCTTGTTTGTCGTCCTCGACGACGGTAAAGCTCTTGATATAGCCCTCATCCAACAAAATCTGAGCGATTGCTTTCTTCATGTTGGAAGCAGGGATATCGACTGTATCATGTTTCGCATCATTGGCATTTCTGATACGAGTCAGCATGTCAGCGATGGTATCGGTGATATGCATGCCGTCAACCTCCTTTTTAGCTCAGCTTTGTTTTTACCAGCTTGCTTTCCTTACGCCGGGAATCTGTCCCTTGTATGCCAGCTCTCTGAAGCAGATACGGCAGATTCCATATTTGCGAAGGTAAGCGTGTGGGCGTCCGCAGATCTTGCACCGGGTGTACTCTCTGGTGGAGAATTTCGCCGGACGAGCCTGCTTGACTTTCATAGATGTTTTTGCCACAGATACTCCTCCTTACTTCGCAAAGGGAGCGCCCAGCTGGGTCAGCAGCTCGCGGGACTCCTCGTCGGTCTTAGCGGTAGTGACAAAGCAGATGTCCATGCCACGGACCTTATCGATCTTATCGTAGTCAATCTCCGGGAAGATCAGCTGCTCACGCAGGCCCATGTTGTAGTTTCCACGTCCGTCAAACCCGTTGGGGTTGATGCCGCGGAAGTCACGTACACGGGGCAGAGCCACGTTGAACAGACGATCCACGAACTCGTACATCTGGTCCCCGCGCAGGGTAACCTTGGCACCGATGTTCATGCCCTCACGGAGCTTGAAGTTCGCTACGGATTTCTTAGCCTTGCAGACCACGGCTTTCTGGCCGGTAATCTTGCCCAGATCGCCTACGATGGCCTCGATGATTTTCGGGTTATCCCGGGCCTCACCGCAGCCCACATTGATGACAACCTTATCAAGCTTGGGGATCTGCATGACAGAGGTGTAACCAAATTTCTTCATCAGCGCAGGAGCGATTTCACTTCTGTACTGGTCTTTCAGTCTTGCCATGATTTCTCCTCCTCACTTAAAAAGTTTCGCCGCATTTTTTGCAAACACGGACTTTTTTGCCATCCGCCAGCACCTTGTGGCCAACCCGGGTGGGTTTGCCGCACTTGGGGCAGACCAGCTGCACCTTGCAGGCGTACAGAGGAGCCTCAGCCTTCACAATGCCGCCCTGCTCGCCGGCCCGACGGGGTTTGACGTGCTTGGTGACCAGGTTGATGCCCTCAACGATGACCTTGCCCTCTTTGGGGCTTACTTCCAAAACTTTGCTGACACGGCGTTTGCCGTCTTTGTCGAACTTATCCCCGTATTTACCGGTCAGGAGTACGACAGAGTCGCCGGTCTTTACATGAACCTTGCTCATTCTTCGCGCACCTCCATCACAGAACCTCGGGGGCGAGGCTCAAAATCTTGAGGTAATCCTTCTCACGCAGCTCACGGGCAACTGGCCCAAAGATACGGGTACCTCTCGGGTTTTTATCTTCACGGATGATAACGGCCGCGTTCTCGTCAAAGCGGATATAGGTGCCGTCGTCACGGCGGATCCCCTTGGCGGAACGAACAACCACTGCTTTCACAACGTCGCCTTTCTTCACCTGGCCGCCGGGAGCAGCTTTCTTTACGGAAGCCACAATCACGTCGCCGATGTTGGCGTATCTTCTGCGGGAACCACCCAGCACCCGGATGCACATCAGCTCTTTCGCGCCGGTGTTGTCCGCAACTTTCAGACGGGTCTGCATCTGTATCACAGTGCGTTCCTCCTTTCAGTCTTGCTATCCATCAAATTTTGATTATTTCGCTTTCTCGATGATCCGGGTAACTCTCCAGCGTTTGTCCTTGGACAACGGGCGGGTCTCCATGATCTCTACCTTGTCGCCAACGCCGCACTCGTTCTTCTCGTCGTGCGCTTTGAACTTTACAGTGCGCTTGATGATTTTCTTGTAAAGGGGGTGCTTGACGTTGTCCTGAATGGCCACGACAACGGTTTTATCCATCTTGTCGCTGACGACCGTCCCGACACGGGTTTTTCTGAGATTTCTTTCGCTCATTTACCTTCGTCCTCCCTCTTGCTTACTGCGCGCTTTTCAGCTCGTTCTCCCGCAGCAGGGTTTTTACCCTGGCGATGTCTCTCTTGACGTCTTTCATACGGAGCGGGTTCTCAAGCTGGTTGATGGCGTGCTGGAAGCGAAGGTTGAAAAGCTCGGCTTTAAGGTCGGACAGTTTCTCTGTCAGCTCGTTGACAGACAGCTCTCTCATGTCTTTTGCCTTCATTACTCTTCACTCCCCTTTTCCTCAGTTTCTTTGGCGATGAATTTGCATTTGATGGGCAGCTTATGGGCGGCCAAACGCATAGCCTCCCGAGCCAGCTCCTCAGAAACGCCGCCGATCTCAAACATAACACGGCCAGGTTTCACAACGGCTACCCAGTACTCCGGGCTACCTTTACCGGAACCCATTCGGGTCTCAGCAGGTTTCTCGGTGATGGGCTTATCCGGGAAAATCTTGATCCATACCTGACCGCCACGCTTGATGTAACGGGTCATGGCGATACGAGCGGCCTCGATTTGGTTGGAGGTGATCCAAGCGGGCTCCAGAGCCTGCAGGCCGAAATCACCGTAGGTAACGCAGTTGCCACGAGTAGCCTTGCCCTTCAGGCGGCCTCTTTGTACGCGGCGGTACTTAACTCTTTTTGGCAGAAGCATTATTTGTTGCCTCCTTCCTTACGGGGCTGCTTTTTCGCGTCCCCCAGAACCTCTCCGGCGTAGATCCAAACCTTTACGCCGATTCTGCCGTAAGTGGTAGCGGCCTCAGCGAAGCCGTAATCAATGTCGGCGCGGATGGTCTGCAGGGGGATGGTACCCTCGTGATAATGTTCGCTGCGGGCGATCTCAGCGCCAGCCAGACGACCGGAAACAGCCACTTTGATACCACGGGCGCCGAACTTCATGGCGCGGCCGATGGCCTGCTTCATAGCGCGGCGGAAGGAAACACGGGCTTCCAGCTGGGAAGCGATGGACTCAGCCACCAGTTGGGCGTTTTTGTCCGGCTGTTTCACCTCGACCACATTGATGAATACCTGTTTGCGGTCAGCAGGGGCTTTGCCCTTGTTAATCATATTGTCGCAGAGTTTGCGAACCTTCTCGATCTCGGCGCCGCCTTTACCAATCACGATGCCGGGACGAGCGCAATGCACGTGGATGCGCACCTTAGTGGCGTCACGCTCAATCTCAATTTTGGGGATGCCTGCGTCGTACAAGGTTTTCTTTAAGAACTTGCGCAGCTTGTAATCCTCAACCAGGATGTCGCCGAAAGCAGCGTCCTTAGCAAACCAGCGGGAATCCCAATCTTTAATGACTCCAACACGAAGACCGTGTGGATTTACTTTTTGTCCCATAGTTTACCTCCTCTTTCTGCTTATTCCCGTTCAGCGACGGTGATGAAAACATGTGAAGTTCTCTTGAGAACCTGGAACGCCCTGCCCTGAGCACGGGGACGAATCCGTTTCATGGTGGGGCCGGGGGTCACATAGCACTCCGAAACGAACAGGTTGCTTCTGTCCAGGTTGAAGTTGTTCTCAGCGTTCGCGACAGCGGATTTCAGCAGCTTCTCCAGAGGCTCGCAGGCGGCCTTCGGAGTGTGCTTCAAAATTGCCATAGCCTGCTCAACAGGCTTATTTCTGATAAGATCAAGCACGATCTGCACCTTACGGGGCGCGATGCGAGCATGTCTCAACGAAGCTTTTGCTTCCATTGGTGATGTCCTCCTTTCGGCCACGTTTAGTTGGATTTCTTAGCCCCGGCGTGACCACGATAGGTGCGGGTGGGGGCGAACTCGCCCAGCTTATGCCCGACCATGTCCTCAGTCACATAAACCGGTACATGTTTGCGGCCATCGTGGACCGCGAAGGTGTGTCCTACAAAATCAGGGAAGATGGTGGATGCGCGGCTCCAGGTCTTGAGGACCTGCTTCTTCTCGCCGCTCTCGTTCATCTTCTGGACTCTCGCAAGCAGAACGGGCTGTACGAAAGGTCCCTTTTTAATGCTTCTACCCATGAATCATGTGCCTCCTTTCAGCCCGTTTTACTTAGCGTTGCGGCGTTTGACAATGAACTTGTCAGAGCGGTTGTGTTTGGCCCGGGTCTTGTAGCCCAGAGCGGGTTTGCCCCAAGGAGTAACAGGGCCGGGACGGCCGATGGGGCTCTTGCCCTCACCACCACCGTGAGGATGGTCGCAGGGGGTCATGACGGAACCGCGGACGGTAGGTCTCCAGCCCATGTGGCGGCGGCGGCCAGCCTTACCATAGTTCACGTTCTCGAAGTCGATGTTGCCAACCTGGCCGACGGTAGCTACGCAGATCTCAGGGATGTTCCGCAGCTCGCCGGAAGGCAGACGAACCAGCGCCATGCCGTTCTCCTTCGCCATCAGCTGGGCCATAACGCCAGCAGAACGGGCCAGCTGAGCGCCTTTGCCGGGATACAGCTCGATGTTGTGGATGAAGGTACCGGTGGGGATGTTGGCCATAGGCAGTGCGTTGCCGGGTTTGATATCAGCGCTGGCGCCGGAAACCACCACGTCGCCTACCTTCAGGCCGTTGGGAGCAATGATGTAGCGCTTCTCCCCGTCCTCGTACTGGACCAGGGCGATGTGAGCGGTACGGTTAGGATCGTACTCCAGGGTCAGGACGGTTGCGGGCATATCCGCTTTATCCCGTTTGAAGTCGATGATACGGTATTTACGACGGTTCCCGCCGCCCCGATGGCGGACGGTGATACGACCGTTGTTGTTGCGGCCGGAGTGCTTCTTCATGGGTTCCAGCAAGCTCTTCTCGGGCGCAACCTTGGACAAGCCGCTGTAATCCGTCACGGTCATCTGACGACGGGACGGGGTTGTCGGCTTAAAGCTTTTGATAGCCATTCGGTTTCACTCTCCTCATAGTAGTTAGCGGGGCATGAGCACCCCATACAGGGGACGTCTGAGCGTCCATTACAGCATGGTATCGAAGAACTCGATGGTCTTCGAACCTTCCGCCAGGGTTACAATCGCTTTCTTGGAGGAAGCGGTGTACCCAACGCTGCGGCCCATTCTCTTCAGGCGGCCGCGGCAGTTCATGGTGTTGACCTTGGCAACCTTGGTGCCGGGGAACAAAGCCTCGACAGCCTTGGCAATCTCAATCTTGTTGGCGTCAGCAGCCACTTTGAAGGTATACTTCTTCATCTGGATGCCGGCCATGGAAGCCTCGGTGATAACCGGGCGAAGGATGATATCCTGAGGCGCTTTCATTACGCGTACACCTCCTCGAGTTTGGCAACTGCGTCTTTGGCCACGATGAACTTCTCGCAGTTCAGGATGTCGTAAACGCAGAGGGTGTTGACCAGGGCGGTTTTCACGCCGGGGATGTTGGCCGCGGATTTCACCAGCTTCTGATCCAGCTCAGGCATAACGATCATAGCTTTTTTAGTGGCGCCCAAAGCTTTGAGCATCTCCACGACGGTTTTGGTCTTGAAGCTGTCCACCTTGATGGAATCAACCACAACAAAGTTGTTGGAAGCCACCTTATCGGAGAAGACAGATTTGATGGCCAAACGTTTGACCTTCTTGTTCAGGGTGTAGCTGTAGCTGCGGGGCTTGGGTCCCAAAGCGATTCCGCCCTTTCTCCACTGGGGAGCGCGGATGGAGCCCTGACGGGCGTGGCCGGTACCCTTTTGTCTCCAGGGCTTTCTGCCGCCGCCGCTGACCTCGGTACGGGTCAGGGTGGACTGGGTTCCCTGGCGCTGATTGGCCAGATAATTTACCACTACCTGATGAACAACCACAGGGTTAGGCTCGATACCAAAGACCGCGTCGGACAGTTCCATCTCGCCGACGGTCTTGCCGGCCATATCATATACGTTGACTTTTGGCATTGTTGTATCCTCCTTCCCTTACGCTTTCACACTATCGCTGATGCAGACCAACCCGCCGTTGGGGCCGGGGATAGCGCCTTTGATAGCGATGAGGTTGTTTTCGGCGTCTACTTTGACCACTTTCAGGTTCTGAACAGTCACACGCTCAGCGCCCAGATGTCCAGGCAGGCCCTTGCCCTTGAATACACGGGAAGGACTGGAGCAGGCGCCGTTGGAACCGGCGTGACGTCCCACAGGACCAGAGCCGTGGGTCTCCTTCAAGCGGTGGTTGTTGAAGCGTTTGATGGTGCCGGCATAGCCCTTACCTTTGCTGGTGCCCACCACGTCGATGCTGTCGCCGGCGGCGAACACATCGGCCTTCAGGATGTCGCCCACGTTCATAGCGGAGCAGTCATCCAGGCGGAACTCCCGCAGGAACCGTTTGGCGGCCACATCAGCCTTGGCGAAATGGCCTTTCAGGGGTTTGGTGCAAGCCTTGTCGCTCAGGTCGCCGAAGCCGATCTGCACAGCTTCATAGCCGTCGTTTTCGGCTGTCTTCTTCTGCACGACCACGCAAGGGCCGGCTTCCACCACGGTTACAGGGATTACTTTGCCGTTCTCGTCAAAAAGCTGGGTCATGCCAATCTTTTTGCCTACGATGCACTTTTGCATACCTTTCTTTCCCTCCTACGGTTATTGGTTGGCTTTCGCCAACATGACCTGACGGCGGATACCGTCGTCGGGGTTTGCCTGTGTTTTAGAGCTTGATCTCAATTTCCACACCGGCAGGGAGCTCAAGCCCGGTCAGAGCCTCAACAGTTTTGTTGGAGGGTCTGAGGATGTCGATCAGACGCTTGTGGGTGCGCATCTCGAACTGCTCACGGCTGTCCTTATATTTATGGACGGCCCGCAGAATGGTGACGATCTCCTTCTCGGTGGGGAGGGGGATCGGCCCGGACACCCGAGCACCTGTGCGCTTAGCGGTCTCCACGATTTTCTCAGAAGCCGCGTCCACCAACTGATGATCGTAACCTTTGAGCCTGATTCTGATTTTTTCCTTGACTGCCACTTAACATCGCCTCCTTAAAGTGTTACGGAACGACGCTTTTAGGACTGATGTTCCCCGCACACCGCTCCGGGTGTTCCGCGGCTGGACATACAAAAAATCCGGTAAACCCAAGGTTTAGCCGGACTTTACATACCGTCCCGAAAGCACAATGCTTTCCCGCCGCCAGCGCTCTTTCCCAGAGTCTTGCGGGCCTTGTTCAGTATTAAAGCCGCCCGGTTTAAAATCGGACATACTCCGCGGAAATTCCCCACCTCTCGGGTGGCCACCTCCCGCATCATCGCATATCTTGTGCAGTCACGCTTGATTATAATACCATACCCCTCGTCAGAATGCAAGTATTTTTAAAAATATTTTCGTAGAAAGATACAAAAAAATTTCCTTGTTTTTCGGAGGGATTTTGTTGAATATTTTGCCCAGATACTGCCTTTTCATACCTGCCCACCCACAAAAAGCCAAAAAAAGCTGGCGAAACGCCAGCTTTTCAGTGGAAAGGCTTCTTATCCCCGCTCCATGGTAATGGTTTGGATGGTTTTTTCAAATTCCTCCATCCACTGGGCATCCCCCGCCTGGGTGAAGGAGAATACATAGGTATAATCCCCATCCACAAAATACTCAATCTGCTCCATCCGGGTCCCCTGAAGGTCGTAAACAATATGGAACCGGATGGCGGGCATCCCGCACAGCTCGGTGAAGGTGAACTCCTGCACTTCCACCTGGGTCTGGATGCCAAACTGGGCATAGGAGCTTTCTACCATCTCCTGGAATTCCTCCTGGGTGGCATCCAGGAAGGTGGGCTCCTTGGGCATGATAGAGACCATAATGTTGGAGGAATCCTCCGGGTAGCCGGGGGCGTACAGCATGGAGGGATTTCCCTCCTGAGGGGCGAACCCTTCCGGCTCCTGGAAGTCAATGTTCATAGGCTCCACAGTGGAAGGCAGGGTTCCGTCCTTTACCTCTACCGTTTCAATGGTTTTTTTCATCAGCGCTTCCCAATCCCCATCTATCCAGGTAAAGGTAATCACATATTCCAGTTCTTCCCCGTTCATCAGATACTGCATCTGATGGACAGCCCTATCCTCCATTGTCATAATGGCATAGGTTTTGGCCCGGGGGAATCCTTCCGGGGTCTGGTCCACTACAACGGTGGGCACCTCAATTTGGGCGCTCTCCCCAAAAGAGGCTTGCAGAATCTCTTTATATCCCTCCACCGTCAGACCAGCGATGTCATCCACCTTTAAAATGACGGTGGCGTTGATGGTGCAGGTACCGTCAGCGGAGGTGTAGGTGTTGGGGTCCTCCTCTGTATTGGCAAAGCCTTCCGGTACCTCCATGGACCAGGACCAAACTCCTTGTTCCTCATCGGTGTCCTGTTCCTGGCTTTCCTCACTGGAGGATGTCTGGCTGGAGGATGCTTCACTGGAACTGGCGCTGGAGGAGGATTCCTCTTTGCCGCTGTTGCAGGCGGTCAGCGCTCCGCCCAATAAGGCCAGCACAATAAGACCTGCCAGTATTTTTTGTTTCAGCTTCATATACTTATCCTTTCATGGAAAATCATATTGGACTAAACAGACCGGGCTGACGCCCGGTCTGTTGCTTTACTGGTAATGGTGGGGCTGCCAAGGATCTTGCAGGGTGGGGGAAACACCAATCTGTTCTCTCCGGCTCTGTTCCTGCCGGCTTTGCACACTGCCCACCAGGAACAACACCGGCGCTCCAATCTGAAAAGGGAAGAACAGGAATCCAAATGGGAACAAAATCCCTGTGAGCAGAAAGACCGGCAGGCCCAGCAGCAGCAAGCCCAAGCCCAAGCCGAAGAAAAAGCCATGGGATTCAGGGCGCTTGCTGCGGGACAGTCCCAAGCCACCCACAATCACCGCCAAAACGGAAAACAACACTGGCAGCAGGCTCAGGGCGCCCATCAAAAGGAAAGCAACCACTGTCCCTGAGGTGGATGGTCCCCGAGGGTCCATAAACCTTGCCAGGACAACAAACAGGCTCCCCCCGCAGAGCAATCCCAGGACGCACCCGCCCACCAGGCAGATGACAGAGCCAGTGAAAAGGCAGGGATTGCGATAGGCGTTCTGGTCCATACCCTTTGACACCCCTTCCTGTTAGAGTCCCTTAATAGGCTTTGCCCCAGATAATCATGGTCTTGGCGGGCTTGCCGCAGATGGGGCACACATCCCCCAGCTGCTCCTGCTCAAAAGGCATACAGCGGGAGGTCAGGCCGGCCTCCTCCTTCACCTTCAGCTCGCAGGCCTCATCCCCGCACCACATGGTCTTGAAGAAGCCGCTCTTGGTCTGGGCCAGCTCTTTCAGCTCGTCAAAGGTGTGAGCCACCCAGGTACGGGCCTCCCGGTTGGCAAGGGCCTTCTGATACAGACCATCGTGAACCGCTTGCAGCAGCTCAGGAATCTTGGTCTCCAGCTCATCCAGAGACACAAAGGTTTTCTCACGGTTGTCCCGACGCACCAGCACACACTGGTTGGCCTCGATGTCACGGGGACCCATCTCCAGACGCAGGGGGACACCCTTCATCTCATACTCAGCGAACTTCCAGCCAGCGGTGTTGTCGCTGTCGTCAATCTTCACCCGGCAGACCTTTTTCAGACGCTGGGTAATCTCCTGGGCTTTCTCCAATACCCCCGGCTTATGCTGGGCGATGGGCAGCACTACCACCTGAATGGGGGCGATGGCCGGAGGCAGCACCAGTCCGTTGTCATCTCCATGGGTCATGATGATGGCACCGATAATCCGGGTGGACATGCCCCAAGAGGTCTGGTGGGGGTAAGCGGGCTTGTTGTCCCGTCCCTGGAAGGTAATGTCAAAGGCTCTGGAGAAGCCATCCCCGAAATAGTGGGAGGTACCGGACTGCAAAGCCTTTCCGTCGTGCATCATGGCCTCGATGGTGTAGGTGGCTTCCGCGCCGGCGAACTGCTCCTTCACCGTCTTGCGGCCTTTGGTCACCGGGATGGCCAGGGCCTGCTCGCAGAAATCGGCGTAAACGTTCAGCATGCGCTCGGTTTCCTCCATAGCCTCCTCCTTGGTCTCATGCATGGTGTGGCCCTCCTGCCACCAGAACTCACAGGTCCGCAGGAAGGGGCGGGTGGTCTTTTCCCACCGCACCACCGAGCACCACTGGTTATACAGCTTGGGCAGGTCCCGGTAAGAGGTGATGATTTTGGCGTAATGCTCACAGAACAGGGTTTCAGAGGTGGGCCGTACACAGAGCCGCTCGGTCAGCTTCTCCTCTCCCCCATGGGTAACCCAGGCTACCTCTGGGGCAAAGCCTTCCACATGGTCCTTCTCCTTCTGGAGCAGGCTCTCCGGGATGAACAAAGGCATCTGCACATTCTCATGCCCCAGCTCCTTGAACCGTTTGTCCAGGATGTCGTGGATGTTTTCCCAAATGGCGCAGCCGTAAGGCCGCACAATCATGCAGCCCCGCACCGAGGAATAATCCGCCAGGTCCGCCTTGCGCACAATGTCGGTGTACCATTTGGCGAAATCCTCCTCCATGGAGGTAATCGCTTCCACCATCTTTTTGTTGTCTGCCATAGCTTTTGAACTCCTTTTTATCCGGCTGCGCCACAACCTGCCCGGCTGCCGCCCACCGGCTTTTTGCTTTTGACTCCACATTCTTCGGCCCTGTGTCTTCCCTTGTATACCGCCTGATTCGGCTCTGAGAGGCAAATGGGGCCATACCTTCCTATCATACCCAACTTTCCGGCAAAAAGCAAGTGCTTTCCATGCCGGGGCCTTCAGCGGAAGCCGTCAAAAAAGCGCCCCGCCGGGTAACAGCAGGGCGCTCTTTTCAATGTTTCTTAGTCGTTGGAGTTGCTCTCGATGTATTTTACGATATCTCCAACAGTCTTGATGTTCTCAATTTCCTCATCAGGGATGTCGCAGTCAAACTCCTCTTCCAGAGCCATTACCAAATCCACGATGTCCAGGGAATCGGCGCCCAGGTCGTTCTGGATATTGGAATCCATAGTTACAGCGTCCTCCTCAACATCCAGCTGGTCCATCAGAATCTCGCGTACTTTCTCAAAAATCATGGTTGCTTCCTCCTAAATGAATGATTAACACAGGTATATTGGATTAGGGAGCCTGTTGCCGCTGATTACTCGGTGAACGCCCCAACCTTACGGAACTTATCATACCTGTTTTCTAGCAGTTTGGCAATAGGTATTTGCATATATTTTGGCAGGGTTTCCAAAATATACGCCCGAATATTCCCAGCGGCCTTCTCCGGGTCCATATGGGCCCCTCCGGCAGGCTCCGGGATGATGGTTTCCGCCACTCCAAAGCGCACCAAATCCTCAGCGGTAATACGCATCAGGTTAGCCGCCTCCTGTTCTTTGGAGGCATCCTTCCATAAAATGGAGGCGAATCCTCTGGGGGAAATCACCGAGTACAGGGCATGTTCCATCATGGCCAGCTGGTCACAGACCCCCAGCGCCAAAGCGCCGCCGCTGCCCCCTTCCCCCAAAACAATGGACAGCACTGGGGTTTTCAGCTCCATGAACTCCATCATGCTCCGGGCGATGGCTTCTCCCTGACCCCGTTCCTCAGCCCCCACTCCGCAGTAAGCGCCAGGGGTGTCGATAAAGCAAAGCACCGGCCGGTGGAATTTCTCTGCCTGGCGGGCCAGCCTCTGGGCCTTGCGGTATCCCTCGGGATGGGGCATGGCGAAATTGGACTGCTGGTTTTCCTTCAGGTCCCGGCCTTTTACCTGGGCAATTACCGTGACAGGCTGTCCGCCCACCCGGCCAATGCCTCCCAGGATGGCTCCATCATCCCCATAAAGCCGGTCTCCATGGAGTTCCACAAACTCCTCAAAAAGCAAGGGCAGATAATCCCGGATGGTAGGCCGGTTTTTCTCCCGGACGATTTGCAGATGTTCCCAAGCGGTCATTGGTCAGCCTCCTTTCCAGAGGTTTGGCTGTGCAGCCGGAGCAGCTGGCCAATGGTGCGGCGCAGCTGGTCCCGGGGGACAATCCGGTCCACAAACCCATGCTGCAAGGCGAACTCCGCTGACTGGAAGTCCTCCGGCAGCCGCTGCTTGATGGTTCCCTCAATCACCCGCCGGCCGGCAAAGCCGATGAGGGTCTTGGGCTCCGCCAGAATAATGTCCCCCAAAGAGGCGAAGCTGGCGGTGACGCCTCCGGTGGTAGGGTCGGTGAGGACGGTGATATACAGCAGCCCCGCCCGGGAATGGCGGGCCACCGCTCCGGCGGTCTTGGCCATCTGCATCAGGGAAAGGATTCCCTCCTGCATCCTGGCACCACCGCTGGCGGTAAACAGCACCACCGGCAGTTTCTTCTCGGTGGCCCGCTCAAACAGGCGGGTCACCTTCTCCCCTACCACCGAACCCATGGAAGCCATCATAAACCGGGTATCCATCACGCCGATGCAGCACCGCTGCCCCATGATGGTACATTCCCCTGTGATGATGGCGTCCCGCAGGCCGGTCTTCCGGTGCAGGTAATACAGCTTTTCCGGATACCCCTCAAATTGAATGGGGTTTTGGCTTTTCATCCCCTTGTCGTACTTTAACAGGGTGAAATTGTCCACCACCAGATGAATCCTTTCCTGGGCGGTGAGCCTGGCATGGTACTCACAATAGGGGCACACCTTATTGGACTGGACAAACTCCTCCATGAAAATCACTTTCCCGCAGCGGGGACATTTATACATCAAATCCTTGGGAATCTCCATCTTCCCCTGGCGGCGGGGCCGCTCATAGGAGGATGTTCTGAGTTTGACCTTGGAGAACAAATCCTGAAGCATCCCCCATCACCTCCTCATTTTCTCGATTTCTCGGTTTCTCGTTGACCCATAACCCCTGGACCGGAATTTCTCATCTTCTCATTTACTCAGCAGCCGGTCCAGAAAACCAATGTCGTAGGTCCCCTGCTCGAAAACCTTGTTGTGCAGCAGGGACAGCTGGAAATCAATGTTGGTGTCCACACCCTCCACCAGAAACTCCGCCAAGGCCCAGCGCATCTTCATAATGGCTTCCTGGCGGGTGGGGGCGTAAACAATCAGCTTGGCAATCATAGAGTCATAATAAGGCGGAATCTCATACCCGGCGTAAACGGCGCTGTCAATGCGCACCCCAGGGCCCCCCGGCGTATACAACGCCTGGATTTTTCCGGGGCAGGGACGAAAACCCTGGGCCGGGTTCTCCGCGTTGATTCTGCACTCGATGGCGTGGCCGGTCATCTTCACCTGGTCCTGGGAAAGCTCCAGCCGCTCCCCCATAGCCACCTTCAGCTGGCTTTTCACAATGTCCACCCCGGTGACCAGCTCGGTGATGGGATGCTCCACCTGGATACGGGTGTTCATCTCCATAAAGTAGAAGTTCCCATCCCGATCCACTAGGAACTCAATGGTTCCAGCGTTGGTATAGCCAGCGGCCTTCACCGCCCGTTTGGCAGCCTCTCCCATCCGCTGGCGCAGCTCCTCGGTCATCACCCGGGCGGGGGAAGGACATTCCTCAATCATCTTCTGGTTGCGGCGCTGGATGGAGCAGTCCCGCTCCCCCAGATGGAGTACGTTTCCATGCTCGTCCGCCAGCACCTGAATCTCAATATGGCGGGGGTTGATTAGGAATTTTTCCAGATACAGGTCCCCGTCCCCAAAGCAGGCGATGGCCTCCTTGCGGGCGGTATTAAAGGCGTTGGAAAACTCCTCCGGGGTGTGGGCGATGCGGATGCCTCTGCCCCCGCCTCCGGCGGAAGCCTTCACCATCACCGGATACCCAATCCGCTCAGCGATGCGGGCAGCTTCCTCCTCATCGGCTACCGCCCCGTCGCTGCCGGGAACCACCGGCACCCCAGCCGCCTTCATAGTGGCTTTGGCCCGGGCCTTATTTCCCAGCAGCTCAATTGCTTCCGGGGTGGGTCCTATAAATTTTACCCCGCAGGTGCCGCACAGCCGGTCGAAGTAGGCGTTTTCCGACAGAAACCCAAAACCCGGATGCACCGCGTCCACCCCGGTCTGCTCACAAGCCGCCAGGATGGCATGCATATTTAAGTAGCTGTCTTTAGAGGGAGCCGGTCCGATGCAGACACACTCGTCTGCGATTTGGGCGTGGAGAGCGGATTTGTCGGCGGTGGAGCATACAGCCACCGTCGCCAGACCCATCTCCCGGCAGGCCCGGATGATGCGCACCGCAATTTCCCCCCGGTTAGCGATTAGTACTTTTGAAAACATAGCGGGCCTCACTTGCTCAAAGCGAATTTAATTTCTGCGGAACAGGCCTTCTCCCCGTTGACCGAAGCCACAGCGCTGCCTACCCCGAAGCTGCCCTTCACCTTCAGCATCTCCACTTCCAGGGTCAGGGTATCCCCCGGCACCACCTGACGGCGGAACTTGGCCTTGTCGATTCCGGCGAAGAAGGCGATTTTTCCTTTGTTCTCCGGCATGGACAGGGCGCATACCGCCCCGGCCTGGGCCAGCATCTCCACAATCAGAACCCCTGGGGTCACCGGGTAGTCAGGGAAATGGCCCTTGAACCAGAAGCTATCCGGTGCGATATACTTTTTGGCCACTACCCGCTTACCGATTTCCAGTTCCTCAATTTCGTCAATCAGCAGGAACGGGTCCCGATGGGGGATGATTTCCATAATCTGCTCTTTATTCATCAGCGCCATCTCAAACCCTCCTTATTCCAACCGCAGGACAGGCTGCCCGTATTCCACCGGGTCCCCATCCCGCACCAAAACTTCCGCTACAATTCCGTCCTGGTCAGCAGGCACCTCATTCATCACCTTCATGGACTCCACGATGAACACTGTATCTCCGGTCTTCACCGCCTGGCCCGGCCTTACAAAGGGCTCCGCGTCCGGGGAAGCGGCGGAATAAAAGGTACCTACAATGGGAGAGGTGATGACCCGTCCCGCCGGAGCTGGGGCTTCCGCCACAGGGGTGGGCTCCGCCGCCGGAACAGGCGCCGGGGCTCCTGCTGCGGGAGCCATGGGAATGGGCGGCAGGGGCTGGGGAACAGGAGCTGGGGCGGAAACGCTCCCCCGAATCCGCAACCGGAAGCCCTCCCCTTCCAGCAGAAGCTCCCCTATCTGATTCCGATGGACGCTCTCCATCAGTTCCTTCATATGCTCTACACTAAATTCTTTTCCCATAACAGCCTCACCCCTCAAATTTCTTCAGCAGCAGAGAGGCATTATGTCCACCAAAGCCCAGGGAATTGGACAGGGCGTAACGGGCGTCCGCCTGTCTGGCCCCTTCGGTAATGTAATCCAGGTCACACTCCTCGTCGGGAACCTTGTAATTAGCGGTGGGAGGCAGGATGCCTTCCTCCAGAGCCAGCATGGTCAGGATGGCCTCCACAGCTCCTGCTGCTCCCAGCATATGGCCGGTGACCGACTTGGTAGAGCTGATGGCCACCTTCTTGGCGTGCTCCCCAAAGGCGTTCTTGATGGCGATGGTCTCACACCGCTCATTGAGGGGGGTGGAGGTGCCATGGGCGTTGATGTAATCCACCTGGCTGGGGGTGATGCCTCCATCGGTACAGGCGTTGACCATAGCTCTGGCGGAAGCCTCTCCGGAGGGGTCCGGTCCAGTGATGTGGTAAGCATCATCAGTGGCGCCGTAGCCCACAATCTCGCCCAGGATTTTGGCTCCTCTGGCCTTGGCGTGTTCGTACTCCTCCAGCAGCAGCATACCAGCACCCTCGGACATCACAAAGCCTTTGCGCTCCTTGTCAAAGGGGATGCACAGCCGGTCGCAGTCCTGGGAATCTGTCAGGGCGCCCATGTTCTGGAAGCCCGCTACCGCGAACTCGTTGATGGAAGCCTCAGAACCTCCCGCAATCACCAAATCCAGGTACCCGTCCCGGACCTTGCGGAAGGCCTCTCCAACCGCATGGGCACTGGTGGCGCAGGCGCTCACCACCCCAAAGTTGTCACCTTTCAAATCATACTCAATGGCGATTTGACCGGCGGCCATATTTCCAATCAGCATAGGGATGGTGAAAGCGGAAATACGGTCTGGCCCCTTCTCCAAAAACTTAGCGTGTTCCGCCAGGGTGGTGTTGAAGCCGCCGATGCCGCTTCCCACCAGCACTCCAAACCGATACCGGTCCACCTGGGACAAATCCCCAGCCGAATCCATCAGCTGTTTGGCCGCTACCATGGCAAACTGAGTGTAACGGTCCATACGGCGGGCCTCTTTTTTATTCAATCCAGCGGCCACCGGGTCCCAATCATGGATTTCGGCGGCGCATTTCACCTTTAAACGGGCGGGGTCAAAGGAGGAGATGGGCGCAAAGCCATGCTTGCCCGCCTTCACCCGCTCCCAGGTGTCCGCTACGTTGCCTCCTACCGGGGTAACCGCTCCTACGGCTGTAATAACCACTCGTCTCATTCTCTACTCTCTCCTTTTCTACATGGTGATACCGCCGGAAACCTCCAGCACCTGTCCGGTGATATAGGCCGCCTGGGGGCCAGCCAAAAATACCACTGCGTTGGCGATGTCCTCAGGCATGCCTACCCGTCCCAGGGAAATGGCTCCTGTAATCGCCTCTTTCGCCTTCTCAGGCATCTTCTCGGTCATATCTGTCTGAATGAAGCCCGGGGCAACCGCGTTGACCCGGATGTTCCGGCCTCCCAGCTCCTTGGCGGCGCTCTTGGTCATGCCGATGATGGCCGCTTTAGAGGCGGAATAGTTCAGCTGACCAGGGTTGCCGTACAAACCAGCCACCGAGGTGATGTTGATGATGCTGCCCTCACGCTGCCGCATCATAATGGGCACCACCTGACGCATCATATTGAACACGCTTTTCTGGTTGGATTCTATTACCTGGTCATATTGCTCCTCGCTCATCCGGGCGATGAGGCCATCCTGGGTGATGCCCGCGTTGTTCACCAGCACATCCACCTGGCCGAACCGGGATTTAATCTGGGCCACCATAGCGGCGCACTCCTCAAAGTTTCCCACGTCCGCTGTGAAGCAGTCCGCGTCCACCCCAAAGGCCCGACAGGCTTCCACCACCTGCTGGGCTTCCGGCACCGACTGCTGGTTGCGGCAGTGTACCGCTACCTCATAGCCCGCCTTGGCCAGACCGATGGCGATGGCTTTGCCGATGCCCTGTTTCGCTCCAGTGACAACCGCTACCCTTTTATCCAAGGCGAATCCCCCTCTCCGCAACCAGATTTTTCAGAAGCTCCTCGCTGCCGGACATGAGCCGGTCCACAATCACTTGGGCAGGGGCCACATCCTTCACCAAACCGCTGACCTGGCCCGCCATAAAGGTGCCTTCCTCCACGTTTCCGTCCTGAACCGCTTTGCGCAGGCTTCCCGCCGCCATCTTCTCAAACTCCTCCAGAGGAATCTCCTCATGCTCCAGTTTGGCCAGCTTGCGGGTGAACTTGCTTTTCAGGGAACGGATGGGAGCGCCTCCATTGCGTCCGGTAACGATGGTGTCGCTGTCCTTGGCGTCAATCATCATCTGTTTGTAGGTGGCGTGGGCAGGGCTCTCCTGGGCGCACACAAAGATGGTACCGCACTGAACCGCTTGAGCGCCCAAAGCGAAGGCCGCCACAACCCCTCTGGGGTCAGCGATGCCGCCCGCCGCAATGACCGGGATGGACACTGCATCCACCACCTGAGGCACCAGAGCCATGGTGGTCAGCTCCCCGATGTGTCCGCCGGACTCACAGCCCTCGGCTACCACAGCGTCAGCCCCCGCCCGCTCCATACGTTTTGCCAGGGAGGCGGATGCCACCACAGGAATCACCTTAATGTCCTGCTCTTTCCACATATCCATATATTTTCCAGGGTTTCCGGCGCCTGTGGTTACCACAGCCACCCTCTGTTTGGCGCAGACCTGGGCCACCTCTGCGGCATAGGGGCTCATCAGCATCACGTTGACGCCGAAAGGCTTGTCGGTGAGGGATTTGGCTTCCAGAATCATCTGCTCCACCACATCAGCGGGTGCCGCTGCGGCTCCAATCAGGCCCAGTCCCCCCGCGTTGGAAACAGCGGCAGCCAGTTTGGCGTCCGCTACCCAGGCCATACCTCCCTGGAACAAGGGATGCTTCAGGCCCAGCATGTCAGTAATTTTTGTTTGCAGCATGGTATTTTCCTCCGGTTCTCTCAAATGGTAATTCCTCAATCTATTGGATGTTCTTATGAAATCAATACTCAAACACCAGTCCAGCGTAAATCAGCCCGGCTCCAAATCCGGTCAGGGCCACCTTCTGGCCTCTGCTCAGCTTTCCGGACTGAATCAGCTCGTCCAAAGCGATGGGAATGGAGGCGGAGCTGGTGTTGCCGGTGTGGTCGATGTTGACCCACGCTTTCTCCATAGGCAGCCCCAGGCGCTTCATAGCGGTTTGGATGATGCGGATATTGGCCTGATGGGGAATAATCCAATCCAGGTCCGACAAAGCCATTCCCGCCTTCTCACAGCAGTGCATGATGGTTTCGGGCATCACCTGGGTGGCGAATTTATAGACCTCCCGGCCTCCCATATACAAAACCCCATTTTTGCAGGGATTTTTGGAAATCTCGTTTTCCACCGGGGCTTTGGAGCTGAAGGGGGAGTCGCTGCGATGGTGCCGGCCAAACATCAAATGGGCTCCGGTACCATCCGCCCCGATTTTGCTGGCAAACAGCCCCTCAGATTTCTGTACCACACAAGCCCCTGCCCCATCTCCAAACAAAACGCAGGTGGACCGGTCGGTATAATCGGTGATACCGGACAGACGCTCGGTGCTGACAATCAGCACTGTGTTGATGTCCGGGCAGGACAGGTATCTATGGGCCATATCCATAGCATACACAAAACCAGCGCAGGCACAGCTCAGGTCAATGCAGGCGGCGTTCACCGCCCCAATCTCCCCCTGAATCACACAGCTGACCGATGGGGTATAGTAGTCCGGCGTTACGGTGGTCACCAGCAGCAGGTCCACCTCTTCAGCCGACATATCCGCGTTTTTCAGCGCCCGCAGAGCCGCTTCCTTACCCATGCTCCAGGCGGTGTCCCCATCCGCAATATGACGGGTCTTGATACCTGTACGGGTACTAATCCATTCATCAGAGGTCTCCACAATCTTGGCGAAGTCGTCATTGCTCACAATATTTTCCGGGGAATAGGACCCTGTTCCCCGTATCTTGATACCACTCATACATCCCTCTCCTCATCCGTTGAAAATTTTCCCTGAAACGCCCTTGCATCCCAAAGGAGGGTTATGCTATAATGATTAGCGAAAATGTAACAACTGTTATATTTCTGTTGTTATGATACCGGGATTGCCCACAATTTGTCAATACTTAATTTGTGAACAATTTTTTTCGACGGGCTTCGACCGGTGCAGCCGTTGCGTGTAAACGGAAATTTCATTCAAAAGAGGGATTCTCAATGGGTAAAATCGCGTTTTTATTCAGCGGCCAAGGGGCCCAGTACCCTGGCATGTGCAAAGAGCTTTATGACAATTTCGACTCGGTGCGCAAGGTCTACCAATGCGGCAGCGATATTTTGGGGTTTGACCTGGCCAAGGTCTCCTTTGAGGGGGACGCTGACACCCTGGCCCACACCAAATATTCCCAACCTGCCATTTTCGGTATGTCTATGGCGGTTCACTCCATCGTCAAGGAGCTTTGCGAAGCTTCCGCCTATGCTGGACAATCCCTGGGAGAGTATTCCGCTCTCACCGCCGCCGGCGCCTTCTCTCTGGAGGATGGATTCCGGGTCATCGAGGCTCGGGCGGCCGCTATGCAGCGGGCGGCTGACATTTGCCCTGGCAGCATGATTGCCGTGATGAACTGTGACGCGGACACCATCTATAAAGCCTGCGAGGAAACAGAAGGGTATGTGGAGCCGGTGAACTTCAACAGCCCCGGACAAATCGTTATCGCCGGAGAGAGCGGCCCCACCCAGGCTGCCGCTGACAAACTGGCAGCCCAGGGCTTCCGCACCTCCAAATTGCAGGTGCAGGCGGCTTTCCACTCCAAGCTGATGGCTCCCGCTGCCGACGACCTGAAGGCCCGCATCGCCAGCGTTACCTGCCATCCTCCCAAGGGGGTTTATGCCAACCTGACCGGAAAGCTGATGCCTGAGGATGTGGACCTGGTGGAATATCTGGCAGCTCACATGGTTTCCCCTGTCCACTTCTACGACGAGGCGGTTGCCATGATTGACAGCGGTGTAGATACCTTTGTAGAATTGGGACCCAACAAGGTAATGGCTACCCTGGTAAAGCGCACCTTCAAAGGACAGCCCATCTCCACCTACAACGTGGAGGACCTGAAGAGCCTGGACAAATTCAAGGCGGCTCTCAACTGATATGGGACGCTATTGCTTGATTGGCCATCCATTGGGCCACAGCCTTTCCCCTCAGATTCATCAGCGACTGTTCGCTTTGGAGGGGCTCCAAGAAGAATATACCCTGGAATCCTTTCCCCCGGACCAGCTGCCTGTCAAGCTGCCCCTTCTGCGGCAGATGAACGGCTTTAATATCACCATTCCTTATAAGCAGGAAATCATCCCCTTTCTGGAAGGACTGGATGAAAGTGCTCGGCTGTATGGGGCGGTGAACACCGTGGCCCGGCGGGGGAATCGTCTGGTGGGGTATAACACGGATTGTTCCGGTTTCCTCAGGACTATGTCCACCCATGGGGTTTCCCTGCGGACCACCGTCTGTGTGGTGGGGGCCGGAGGGGTTGGACGGATGTTTGCCATTGAGTGCGCAAGGCAAGGGGCTCAGGTGACCATTGCAGTGCGCAAACCCAGCCTGCACAAAGCTCTCTCCCTTTCCCAGGAAATCCTGGAGAAAACAGGGGGCACCGCTCAGGCGGCGGAAATCGAAACCCTGAACCAGCCCTTCGGTCTGCTGATTAACGCTACCCCCGTAGGGATGTTCCCCAAAACAGGGGTTTCCCCTGTGTCCAAAGAGCTACTGGCTCAGGTGGATACCGTTTTTGACTGCGTGTATAATCCTCAGTATACCCAGCTGCTGATGGACGCCAAGGAATTGGGGAAAAAAGCTCTGGGCGGTATGGATATGCTGGTATGGCAAGCCGCTGTGGCCCATGAAATCTGGCACGACAGCACCTTCACCCAGGAAGAAATCAACCGTATCATCCGGGAGACCCAAGCCCTGTTGGAACAAATGGAGGCTGCCCATGAATAACCTTTTATTATGCGGTTTTATGGGCTGCGGAAAAACCACTGTTGGAAAACGGCTGTCCAAAACCTTATCCATGGAATACATAGACCTGGACGCTGAAATCGAGAGTGAAGCGGGTTTGCCTATCCCTGAACTCTTTCGCCTCTATGGAGAGCCCTATTTTCGGGATTTGGAACATGAGGCCCTGTCCAAGCTTTCTCACCGCATTTCCTGCGTGGTTTCCACCGGCGGTGGGGCCATGACCTTTCAGCGGAATCGAATGGCGGTTTCCCCTGAGGACCTGGTAATTTTCCTGGATGCCTCCTTTCCGGTATGCTACCAGCGGATTCAAGGCAGCGACCGGCCTTTGCTCCGCACCAATACCTTGGAGGAGTTTCAGGCCCTTTATGAGAATCGTCGGACCGCCTATGAGCAAGCGGCCTCTCTTGTGGTAAACGCCGACGCTTCCCCACAGCAGGTGGAAGCTGCTGTCCTGGAAGCTTTGCAAGCCGCTGGTTTTCCACACAAATAGGTTAAGACTGTTTAAAACAGTAAGTCCTTCTCACACTTTTGATGTGGGAAGGGCTTTTTCTTTTTATCTTCTATCATGTAAGTCCTTAGATACTTTATGTCCCCAAATGATGCACAGAGCACTCTTTTCTTATAATAAAAATTTCATTTTGATATAGTAAAATACTATATCAATTCTTCTTAGGAGACCTTCAAAATTTCCAAGAAAAGGATTTTATTTTTACAGAAATGTTTCTAATAAATATGTTATTTCTATTTTTCTTCTCTTTCATATTTTACAGGCTATTAAGTTTTATTATGCAATATCTACTATTATAATTTTATGATTCTGTAAATTTTATATATTATGTGATTATCTTTAGAGAACGATTTATGCGCGGCGCACAATCAAGAAACTGAATTTTCAGGATTCTACACCATGACGTTAAGAAATTAACAGCTTATAATCCTCATAAGAACTAGTGTTAGTCTACAATTAATTCTTCGAGGAGGTCTATTTTATTGAAATTTTTGCTCAAAAACGGTCGTGTAATAGACCCGGCTAATCACCTAGACGGAAACTATAACTTATTGATAGAGGATGGAAAAATCGCCGCCATCGCTCCTGGCCTGGAGGACCCAGAAGCTCAGGTGGAGGATGTATCTGGTATGGTGGTCACACCAGGCTTTGTGGAGATGCACGCCCATATGCGGGATTTTGAGGAGTCGGAACGGGACACCTTCTACACCGCTTCTTGCAGCGCCATCTGCGGCGGATTCACCTCGGTTTGCTGTATGCCCAACAGCACCCCTGTGGTAGACACAGTGGAAATGATTCAACAGGTAAAGCAGAGGGCAAAGGAAAGCGCTGTTACCCGTATTTATCCCTTCGCCGCAGTGACCGTGGGGCGCCGTGGGGAGGAAATCGTGGATATGAAAGCCCTGGCGGACGCTGGAGCGGTGGCATTCTCTGATGATGGAAACTCGATTCGGACAGCTACCTTAATGAGGGACATTCTGGAACGGACCAAGGAAGTCAATCGGGTGGTGGACCTGCACTGTGAGGACAAAGCTTATACCGGCAAGGGGGTTGTCAACGCAGGAACTCTGGCCCAGGAACTGGGATTGCCCGGCATCTCCTCGGTGGCCGAGGATGTGG
>CALWZG010000004.1 GCA_944385965.1 uncultured Anaerotruncus sp. | reverse complement strand
TTAGAAGGACACGGGCCTGGAGCCTTTTTGTTTATGCAGTTGGAGATCAGGACAGGCCAGGAGCAATCCACATGTTTTTAGTGAGCTTCCGGTCGCACAGCGCCAGCTGAGCCTGATAGACCTCTCTCCATGGTCCATACATCTGTTGGTAAATTTGGTGGTTCTCCATATTAGGCAGGAAGGTGCGGTCTGTTTTGGCGCAAATCCGGGCGCCTTCGGTGATAGAGGGATAAATCCCTACCCCATAGCCCGCCAAAATAGCGGCTCCAAGAGCGGTAGCTTCTTTGACTACTGGCGTGATCACAGGCTTGCCGGTCACATCGGCCAGAATCTGGCTCCACAAGGGGCTTTTGGATGCTCCGCCGGCAAAAATCAGCTGGTCTGGTTCCTGGCCGATGGCTTCCTTTACCAATTGGATATGTCCTTTTACCAACAGAGCAGTGTTTTCCAGAATCGCCCGATAGAAGGTGTAGCGATTAAATTTTTCTGGCTCCAGCTCAAAGTTGGTGAAGGTGGGGGAGGCATGCTTCCAGTTGATGAAGTTCATCACATCACTGAAACAGCACATCATTCCATAACATCCCGCAGGAATCTTTTCGGCCTCAGCGTCCATCAGCATATAGGGGTCTTTGCCGGTCTGTTCTCCAATCTGCTTTTCAAGCTGGCAGAAGCCGTCCCGGAACCAGCGCATCACCAGGCCGGGTTTAAAGGCCAGTGCCTCGTACTGCCAAAGCCCTGGAACCGCATGACAGTTGACCCGCACCCGCCCTTCTGGGTCGGTTTTTCCGCTGGCGGTATTAAACTCGTACTGCCAGAAGCTGCCGCCAAAAACTACCGCCTGGCCAGGGTCGGAAGCGCCTACCCCAATGGTTCCCAACTGGCAGTCACCGCCGCCAACCACAACAGGGGTACCTTCCGCCAAACCTGTCTCAGCGGCACCTTTCTCATTGACTGCGCCGGCTACCGAGCCGCACTCCAGGACCTTTGGGAAGATGTCCCCACGCAAACCACAGCGCTCAGCGATAGAGGGGTCCCAATTCCGGCTTTGGAGATCGAACAAGCCGGTGGTAGAACCATTGCTGGGCTCCACAGCCAGCACGCCGGTAAGCTTATAAATCAGCCAATCGTTGAACATACCCACAACCGCGGTTTTTTCGTAAATTTCCGGCATCTTATCTTTCACCCAAAGGATACGGGGGATAGCGTTAAGGGCGTAGCTTTGGCCGGATTGCTGATACAGCTCTTTTTCCAAGTCAGGATTGGCGTGAATCAGCTTGGCAACCTCGTCGGTGCTGCGGGCATCTACATTGGCGCAGGCCCAGATTTCCTGTCCATCCTGATCATAGAGCAGAATTCCTTCCCGCATGCAGGTGGTGGAAACAGCGGCGATTTCCTTTGGGGAGATGCCAGTCTCCTGAAGAACATCCCGAATGCATCCGCTGGCCAGCTGCCAGTTATGCACCCAGTCAAAATCCATGCTTCCGGGATAACGAGGGTCCTCCCGGTGGGACCATTCCTGTTGGGAGCATCCAATTTGGTTGCCCTCCAGATCAAAAACCACAGCCCGGACACTGCCGGTTCCGGCGTCTACGGCCATCAGGTATTTTGCCATTGTGGAACCACTCCTTTAATAAAATTATAAATACAGCGATTACCAAGAGAGCCTGCTGCCCAATCATCCTTGATCGGCGGTGTTCAGAAGTGCGGCCGCAGTCTCCTCATCGGTAATCAAAACATCCAGATATTGCCCCTTCAGAACAGCCAGAATGGCATCCACTTTGTTTAAGCCTCCCGCCACTCCAATCACATTGTTCATCTTCTTTAGATCCTCCAGAGGGGTACTCAGCAGACGATTGTCCAAATTGTTTTCAATGGGGTTTCCATCCTTGTCTATGAAATGGCTGAGAAGGTCACCCACCGCCCCTTTCATGCTGAGCAGCAGAAAGTCTGCCTGGGTGAGGATGCTGTTTTTGATGATGGTGGCATCCTCACTCATGCTGCCGATGCCCACAACTGTCATAGAGGCTTCCCAGCTCATTTGCTGGATACGCTGTACGGAAACTTCCTTGCGCATTTCCTCCACCATTTCCGGCTTGCTCAGGAACAGGGGGGAGGGGATTAGATGGAGGCGGGCGTTAAAGATGCTGGATTGGGTATTGGGCAGGTAATAGCTGACCCCTCCTGTGAGCGAAACTACATTGATGGGGGTTTCTGTCCTGCGGGCCAGATGATTCAGCACCCGGCTTGGGGTATCCCCATACCCCATATTGATAAAAAAACTGCCGTCCAATCGGTCGCTGATGTAGATAGCGGCGGCCTGAGCCAAACTTTCATTTAATTCATAGACTCTGCCGTTGACAGGTACCACCCACACATCCTGAAGGCCGAAACGAGCAATCAATTCCTTTTCCACCTGCATACGCCGGTCGCTGTCCTGCCGGATATGAAAGCTGATAATGCCATCCTGACGGGCTTTTTCCAGCAAACGGATGACCCGCACCCGGCTGATGCCCAATAATTTTGAGATGTTTTGCTGCGTGTAATTTTCCATATAATAGTACCACGCGGCTTTTACCATTAAGGCTTCTTCGTAGGAAAAATCGCTGCCCATGAGGACCTCCTTGCGTTTTAAGAAATATAAGGGATAAAACTATTACAAAAGTTCATTATAATAAAAAATGTTCTTTAAAATGTAGTATACCATTCTTAGATGGAGATGTCAATGGATGTAATTTTAGTACTTTTTTTAATAAGATTTGTGGTAATTTACAAATAAAAAAAGAATCTCAAAGCAATATACACAAAAAAATAAATAAATATAAATAAAATAGAAAAAGTTTATTGAAAAAAACTATCTAAAATATTAAAATAATTTTAAATTTCTAAATAAAGAATAGTTGACAAAAGGAATAAAACATATTATTCTAAACACATGAATAAAAGACATGACGAATAACTTTTGTGTCTTTACGGATGGGGGGTATAGACTTGACAAAGTCAGCTTCACCTGATGAGGGGAAACTGTTGTCGGTTCGTAATATCTACAAGTCGTTTGCTTATAACGCTGTGCTGAAGGGAATCAGCATGGATTTGGGCAGAGGTGAGGTTCTCGCGCTGATTGGAGGAAACGGAGCGGGCAAAAGCACGCTGATGAAAATTATTATGGGTATTTATACCCATGACAGCGGAGAAATTGTGGTCAACGGAAAGGAAATGACCGTTGGAAAACCCACAGAGGCCCTGGCGAATGGAGTTTATATGGTGCCCCAGGAGCCGCTGCTATTTCCCAATATGACTGTGGAGGAAAATATTCTCATCGGGTTTGACCGTCCTCAAAAGGATCTCCATAAAGAGCTGGTGGATACCATGGAAAGTATCGGCTGGCATCTGGAACTGGGACGAAAAGCCAGTACCCTTTCCATCGCGGAGCAGCAGCTGGTAGAGCTGCTGAGAGGTTTGCTCAGACATGCTCAGGTTTTGATTTTGGATGAGCCTACCAGCGCCTTGACCTTCAAAGAGGTAGAAAGCCTTTTCCGTTGTGTGCAGGACTTAAAAAGCAAGGGAATCGGCATCATCTATATTACCCACCGTCTGAATGAGGTGTTTGAAATCGCTACCACAGTAGCGATTATGCGTGATGGTGTGGTCACTTTGTCCGGTCCGGTGAGCAACTTTACCAAAGATGATTTGGTAAAGGGGCTGCTGCCGCTGAATATGACCGTACAAAAAATCAACACCCAAAGTTCGGTGGATTACTCAAAAGAGCCTGTATTGGAATTACAGAACTTTAGCGGGTATGGGTTCACTGATATTTCCTTGAAGGTTTACCCTGGTGAAATTTTGGGGGTGGCCGGCGTAGTAGGCGCGGGACGAACCGAAATGGCTATGACCATTTTTGGTAAGGACAAGGTCCTGGGCGGAAAGGTACTGCTGGATGGAAAGGACATCACCGGCCTTAAAACCAGAGATGTCATGAAAGCGGGCTTGAACTACGTTTCTGAGGACAGGCACGCGGATGGTTTGTTTAAAATCAGCTCGGTGGCGGAAAACACCACCAGCGCTATTTTGAGCGAAACCAGAATGGGCCGGTTTTTCTTAAACCGGAAGGAAGAGCGCCGGATTACCCAACAGTACATAGATGATTTCCGTATCAAGGTCACCGGACAGGACCAGCTGACAGGCAGCTTGTCTGGAGGAAACCAGCAGAAGGTAGTGATTGGGCGCAGCCTTTCCAGCAACCCGAAGCTGGTTATCTTGGACGAACCTACCCGAGGCATTGACGCCGCAGCCCGTGCGGATGTGTACAGCATCATTCAGCAACTGGGAGAAAAAGGCGTTTCCATTCTTCTGATTTCCTCGGATATGGAGGAGATTATGGAGTTAAGTGACCGGGCGGTTGCCATCTATCAGGGCAGACTGAACGGGGAGTTTTCTAAAGAACAGATTACCCAGGACAACCTGACCAGCGCGTCCTTCGGCTTATCTGGAAAGGAGGTAAACGCATGAGTGTAATGAAAAAACTGCTGAAAGCAAGAGAGTCTACCAGCGCCTTGTTTCTGGTAGCGCTGTTTGTAATTGTCAGCCTGTTGAACCCATCGTTTGCTTCTTCGGAAAATATCACCGCT
The DNA here is from genome assembly GCA_944385965.1 of uncultured Anaerotruncus sp. Taxonomy (GTDB): domain Bacteria; phylum Bacillota; class Clostridia; order Oscillospirales; family Ruminococcaceae; genus Anaerotruncus. Next base: position 38,271 of record CALWZG010000004.1, on the reverse strand, counting down.
GTGTTTAACTCCTCGGTGGTCTACATACTAATCGCTGTTGGAATGGCTTTTGCCATTATCGTTGGTGAAATTGATGTTTCAGTGGGTTCCTGTCTTGGCTTTGTGGCCACAGTGGTGGGCAGCCTGCTGCGGGATGGCTGCAACTGGGTATTGGCCTTCGCCATCGGCATCCTGATTGGAGCGGTTGTAGGTCTGGTCAATGGATGGGGTGTGGCGGTTATGGGAGTCCCCTCCCTGATTTTCACCCTGGGTGTGAATGGTGTTCTTCGAGGCGCTATGTACATCTATTCCGGCGGTGCTTGGGTGGAGAACCTTCCCAAGTCCTTTAAAGATTTCTCGTCAGCCACTATGTTGGGTCAGCTTACTGTTTATTGCTGCTGCACCTTTCTGCTGGTGATTGTCATTCATTTCCTGTTGACCAAAACCAGAAAGGGCAGATACTTTACCGCGGTGGGAGACAACGCCGGTGGTGCTATGCTGGTGGGTATTTCCCCTGTAAGGACAAAGGTGCTGGCTTATGTGATTTGCGGCATTATGGCAGCCATAGCGGGAATCATCTTTTGCAGCCGTATTGGATTTGTCACCTCTACCAGTGGAAATGGTTACGAAATGAAAGCGGTGGCGGCCTGCGTACTGGGCGGCATCAGCTTGACCGGAGGCGTAGGCAGCGTACTGGGAGCCGCAATTGGTGCGGTGATTATGAGTTCCATCAGCTATTTGCTGGTCTTTATGGGATTCTCCTCCAACTACGATAACGCCATTACTGGTGTCATCCTGATTTCCATTGTGGTATTTGACGCTGTTATCCAGTATCGGGCGGCGGTTCGGAGCCGGCATCAACGTCTGGCGGCAAGAACCAGTGCTGTGGAAGGGGGGGCTGCCGAATGAAAACCAGATTTCCAAAGGGCTTCAAGGCTGTTCTCCAAAACTGGAATACCTTTTTGCTGGCGCTTTTGGTCTTGGAATTTGTTGTCTTTGGTGCGGCCAACTCCAAGTTTTTACGGATTCCGCTGCTGCTTTCCAGTGTAAATGACTTTATTGCCATTTGTTTGATTAGCCTGTTTGTCACCTTTGTTATGATTACAGGAGGCATTGATATTCAGGCGGGTGCTATTGTAGGCTTGACCTCCATCATCATTGGTGTGGCATGGCAGGATTTTGGCCTGAATATTTGGGCCGCTGTGCTGGTGGCTGTTATAGCCGCCGCTCTGTGCGGCGCCCTGTCCGGCTTCTTCATCGCCTACTGCCGGGTACAGGCTATGGTGGTCACTTTGGGCGGAAGCTTTTTGTACGCCGGTTTGGCGCTGCTGGTTTCCACCCTCAGCTCTACCGAAAGCTATCAGGGAATCAGCGGATTTCCCGACAGCTTCAAAGCTCTGACCAAGTTTAAGCTGTTTGGGGTGATTCCCTCCCAGCTGTTGATTTTCGTTGCTATGACCATCATCGCCTATCTGCTGCTTCACAAGAGCAAATATGGACGCAAGGTCTTTTTGGTAGGTGTGAACCAAAATGCGGCGGAGTTTTCTGGAATCAACACCAGATTGGTGATTTTGTCCACATATGTCCTCAGTGCCATCAGTGCGGCGGTGGCCGGGATTGTGCTGACCTCTTATCTGGGTACCGCTAAAAGTGACTTGGGAAGCACCTTGACCATGAACATCATTACCGCTTGTGTATTGGGCGGTACCCTCTCCACCGGAGGAAAGGGAAGCGCGATTGGTACCGCTCTGGCGGCCCTGATTATCGGAATTCTGAGATTTGGCCTTCCCCTGTGCTTTAAGGTCAACACACAGTATTTGGATATCCCCATCGGCGTACTGCTGATTGTGGTGGTTGTTGGACGGGCAATGGCACAGCAGCCCAAGGTTGTGAGTTTTGTGAGTAACCTTAGAAAGAATCTTCTAGGTGCAAAACAGCAGGTGAATTGATTGGGATTAGAGGAGTAAGCGAACTCATTGCTTCTCTAATATATAAATTAGGAGGTAAACAAAATGAAAAAAACAATCGCATTGTTAGCGGCAGTTTCTATGGCAATGTCTCTGGCTGCTTGCGGCGGCTCCGGTGCCAGCTCTGAGGCCTCTTCCGAGGCCAGCTCTGCACCCGCCAGTTCTGCGGCCGGCGAGACCAGCAGCGCAGCGGAAGAGGCTCCCGCTGAGAGCACTGGCGCTTCTGTTGAGGGCAAAACCGTAGCTTTCATTCCCAAGCTGACAGGAAACGCTTTCTTTGAGGCAGCCAACGAGGGCGCTCAAAAATACGCGGCGGATTGGGGCATCACAGTGGATTACACTGGAAGCGCCAACGCAGCGGTAGCTGATCAGGTACAGGTCATCAATACTGCGGTTGCTTCTGGAGCGGACGCTATCTGCATCTCCACCGTTGACGCCGCTGGTGTTTCTGACGCTCTGAAAGCTGCTACCGACGCGGGTGTAGCCGTTGTTACCTGGGACTCTGACGCTCAGCCCGCCGACCGTACCCTGATGGTTTCCCAGGGAACTCCTGAGGTTCTGGGACGTATGCTCATTGATATGGCTTGCGCTGGTTTGGAGCAGCGGGGCATTGATCCTAAAAATGATGAAGTAACCTATTGCTGGCACTACTCTCAGGCCACTGTTACCGACCAGAACAGCTGGCAGGTAGCTGGTGAGGCTATCCTCAAAGAGGAATATCCCAACTGGACCAATGTGGCTCCTGACAACTACTACTCTGAGCAGGACGCTGAGAAGGCCATCACCATCGGTGAGGCTGTTCTGGCTGCTCATCCTGACATCGATGTAATCATCTGCAACGATTCCACCGCTCTGCCTGGACAGCTGCAAGCTGCTGAGAACAAGGGTTACAATCAGGAGAACATCACCATCACCGGATTCGCCAGCCCCAACGCAATCAAAGAGTATTGCAGCAACGGCACCCTCTATAACTGGGGTCTGTGGGACTGCGGCGTGCAGGGCGGCATGGGCTGCTACCTGGCGGCTTACATGGCAGCTGGCAACACCGTTAAAGTAGGCGATGTCATCAACATCCCCGGAATCGGTGACTGCGAAGTTCTGCCTAACGATAGCATCGCGGAAGGCGCTGCTACCGCTGATACCAACAACGGTGTAGTTCTGCTTCCCGAGACCAGCGTTTACACTGCTGAGAACATGAACGACTACAACTTCTAATTTTCTTTTCCTCATATGCAGGGGCATGGAGTATCCCCTTCGGGGGCCATGCTCCGCCCCTGTGAGACCGCCGTTTTGACGACGGCCTCACGGGGGCAGAGCGGGAATGACTTTGCCTGGTAGTTTTATGAACAGAATCAATAATTCAATTTAAGGAGGATACATGATATGGCGGATTTGGAAGGCGTAAAGGTTGCGAAACAATACCATGTAGATACACCATTTGCCAATCAGAATGGATTTTATCTGAAAGGCTGCAACAGCCTGGACTGGGGCATGAAGCGGCATATGGCCAATATCTTTAACCCGAAAAGCGGAAATACTGTGATGTTCGCTTTTGACCATGGATATTTCATGGGAAGTACCGCTGGTCTGGAGCGATTGGATTTGCTGCTGCCCAAGCTAGCTCCTTATGTGGACTGCTTTATGGGAACAAGAGGCGCCATTCGCACCTGCGTTCCCCCCGAGCTGACCAATGCAGTTGCATTGCGGGTAAGCTCTGGTTCCAGCATGCTGCAGGATGATTTGAGCTTTGAGACTGTGGCTGTGGATATTGAGGATGCCATTCGCATGAACGCCGACTGTATGGCGGTTCAAACCTTTATTGGAGCGGATGGGCAGCTGTCCAGCATTGACAACCTGAGCAAAGTGGTAAACCAGGGTATGCGGTACAGCATCCCTACCTTGGGTGTTTGCGCGGTTGGTAAGAATATGGAGCGTACCGACCGGTTCTTCAAGCTGGCTACCCGCATCATCGCTGAAATGGGCGTACAGATTGTCAAGACCTATGACTGCGAAAACTTTGAGGAGGTTGTAGCTGCTTGCCCTGTTCCCATTGTAGTGGCTGGCGGCAAAAAGTTGGCGGAGCCTGACGCGTTGTATCTGGCTTATGATGTTATGCGCAAAGGTGCTCATGGTGTGGATATGGGACGGAATATCTTCCAGAGCAATCATCCTGTGGAGATGGCCCAGGCAGTTGGTAAGATTGTACATGAAGGCTACACCGACAAGCAGGCTTATGAGTTCTATCAGGACCTGATTCATGGCTAAAAGAAAAGTGTCTGGAAACTTTCCAATTATTTTGGACAAAGAGTTTTAGCACATAAAAAATAGGAAACAGGGCGGGCAGAGAAACCGATAGCAGACTTGAGCTGCTGGCGCAGATTTTGCCCGTCTTGTTTTTTACAAGGGAGAGGATAGAGTTGTTCCTGCGCGTACTGGAAATGGTGATGCCAGTTTTGATTCTGCTGGCACTTGGCTGTTGGTGCCGCCATGGACAAATTTTTGACCAGCGAGGTTTAGCTGGATTAAAAGGGGTTATCAGCAATGTGGCCCTGCCGGTGGTGCTGTTCAACGCCTTTTTTACAGCAGAGTATAGCCTGACAGTGGTGCTGCTGTTTGTAGCGGTATATATCGGATTTTGTCTGGCGCTGATGGCTGGCTTTGGACTGCGCCGTTTGGCAGCCCCCTATGGAAAATTTATGCCCTTTCTGCTTTGTGGCGCTGAGGGAGGTATGCTGGGTTATGCCCTTTATGGGCTGCTCACTGGGGAACAGTCAGGCTTTGCGGCGGTAGATTTGGGACAGACGGTATTTGCCTATACCGCTTTCCTTGGGCTGCTGAAGGCCACAGACGGGCAGAAGATGTCAGCCAAAATGATGCTGCGCAATATGGCTGGAAATCGATGCTTTATTGGAATGCTGCTGGGAATCATTTTAGGTGCGGCGGGCATAGGAGACTTGGTAGCCAGCAGTCCCGCTCAAGGATTGGTTTTTGGAATCATCAATGCAATTACAGCGCCCACCAGCGCTTTGGTGCTGCTGGTTGTTGGCTATGAGCTGGATTTGAAAAAGAGCCTCCTGAAACCAGTGGCAATCACAGTATTGTCTCGGCTGGTGTTGATGGGAATTCTGCTTGCAGGACTGAGCATGCTCATCTTCAGCATTGTACCCTATGACAAAAATCTGCATTTGGCGCTGATGGTGATGTATGCGCTGCCCGCTCCCTTTATTATTCCATTGTTTGCGGATGTGGGGAAGGATGGAGAATATATTTCCACCACCTTGTCCATGCATACCTTATGTACAATGCTGCTGTTTGTGGGTATCGCCGCCTATGCGGTAGCGTAAAGGAGACAGGTTATGAAAAGAATTTTGGCGGCCCTTTTAAGTTTCAGCGCGGTTTTCACGTTTGCGGGCTGTGAAACTAAAACAGATGTCCCGGAGCAGGCACTTTCTGTTCAGTCTTCCTCCATTGATGAAGTTCGCCAGGAGGTTGGCACAATCGGAGAAACGGTTTTTACTGTGGGAATGTATCAGCTTTTGCGGTTAAATACAGCAAAAGAAAACCCTGGCATGGATGCCGAGGGCCTGAAAGAAAAAACATTGGAAGCGATGGAGCGCTATGCTGCGGTGGAATATGAGTTTGTCCAGTTGAGAGGGAAACTTGGGGAGGAGACGAATAAGGAGGCCCGATCCTATGGGGACCAGCTGTGGGAAAGTTCTTCTGAGGTGATGGAAGCCAATCAAATTGACCGTGAAGCGGTTGACAGGTATCTGGAATCCCTCTATAAAGAAGATGCTTTGATGGGCTTGCTTTATGGGGAAGATGGGACAGAAGCTCTGACTAATCAGCAGATTTTGGACCATGTGAGACAGAACTTTTATTATGGGGTTTGCCTGTATCTTCCCTTAACGGGGGAGGGGAACCAGGAGGCTGTGGTGGAGCTGGCCCAACAAGCTGCTCAGAAACTTGATGAAGGTGAAGCTATGGAAGCTGTGGCGGAAACGTTTCTGCCGCAGGTCTGCCAGGTGAACGGAGAAGCTTGGGACTCAAGCCGTCTTTCCAGCTATTATTATGAAAATATGTTCACTCCGGAGAATGAGGCTGCAAATCTCAGCTCACAGGCAATAGAAGCGCTGCATCAGACTGCTATTGGAAAAGTAGTGGTTCTTGTAAATGATTCCAATGTGACTGTGTTCCACAGACAAGACCCAGAAGAAGTTTATACAGCGGAGGATATGCGCCTATATGTGACCTCCCGAATGAAGGGGCCAGAGTTGGAACAGAGATTGAAAACAAGAGGACAGGAGTTGCCCCATCAGCTGAATCAGGAAGTGATTTCTTCCCTGGAGCAGTTGCAGCTTATTCTGGAATAACCGAGTCCGAAAAAAATCCATAGAAAACCGCTCCAGTTCCCGCTGCTTGAACAGCGGAGACTGGAGCGGTTTTGTTCTCAATGGGTTTTTAAATTTTTTCAGAAAGGGCCCAATGGGGCGTTAGACTGTTTCAGTGGAGTTTAAACAAGATATTTGTCAGCCAGTTCCCGCATTTCATTCAGGTGGTCTGGATACCAGTCCATAAAAGCTTTGCCGGAATCCTGGACTTTCTGGCCCAAAGCAACCAAAAACTCAGGAATATCTTTTTCCAGCATGGTTCCCCACTGCTCTCCAAAACGCTCACTGCCAAGGGTTTCACAGCCATTTACATGGAGGGTAAATGCGGGCTGAGGAACCTTGTCCACTACCTTTGTGCCGCCATGGAAGCCAAGGACACCTACCTGATGGGTACCGCAGGAGGAAGGGCAGCCGGAAATATGCATCACAGGCAAAGCCCCATCCTTAAGGCCAGCCTCCCGAACCGCCTGAACACAGGCCCGATAAAGCCCTTGGGAGTCCCGGACACCTTGCTGACAGATAGAAGCGCCAATACAAGAAACTGAGTGTTCAAAGGCGGTTTGGGCACCATCCTCTGTAACTTTCAGTACCTGTTCTGCTTCCTGGGCATTGCAATTGATGATATACATTGTTCCGTCAGCGCCCAACCGCACTTCCACCGCCTCAAAGTCTTGGATTGTATCCAGAAGATTCCGCAGAACCTCCCGCTTGGGAATTCCGCCCAAGGGATGATAGGAAACAGCGTATAACCCCTTTTGCTTTTGGGGGATGATTCGCTGGCCGCTGATTTCGCCGGTTCCGGTTTTGGTGATGGGGGACTGCTCCACAGACAGGTTCAGTCCTCCTGCGGACAAGGCAGCGTTGAGTTTTTCATGGAACGCCTTTATATAGGCTTCCTCTCCCAGTGCTTCCTGCATATATCGGGTACGGGCTTTGGCTCTGGACTCATAATTTCCGTAGGTTAAGAAGGTATCCACCATAGCCCGAACGTAGTACAGCAGGTCACATCCATTGACTCCAGTGGCTACCCGCAGGCCCAATTTAGGATTAGGTCCCATACCTCCAGCACTGTATACATCGAAAGTTCCATCCTCTTTTGCCACAAACCCCAAGTCTCTCATAGTGGCGTGGGTTTGATTACTGGGATGATTGGCAAAACCAACCTTCAGTTTGCGGGGCAGTTTTATCTCATAAAGGATGCTTAAAAGATAATCCGCTACCGCTTCAGCGTAAGGAATTACATCGAAGGTTTCCCCAGGAAGGACTCCGGACAAGGGAGGTGCCATCACATTTCGAGGATGGTCGCCGCCGCCGCCCCGGCATACGATGCCATGGTCCAGCGCCTTGGTAGCTACCTCCAGAATTTGGCGCCCTGTGAGACCATGCAGCTGAATGGTTTCACAGGTGGTAAGTTTAATGGTATTCAGGGAAAGCCGTTCCGCCATTTCCACCACAAAGGCCAGTTTCTCTTTGGTCAATCTTCCGGCGGTCATACGCAGGCGAATCATGCCGCTTTTTCCGCCACGCTCAGCGTAACTGCCAAATCCGCCGGAAATCCCTTTGTACTCCTGTTTGGACATTTTGCCGGTATAAAAGTCTCTGGTAGACTCATCAAATTGAATCAGGTCCTCCCGAAAGGCTTTCATGTAATCGGTCATAAAGTGCTCCTCCTGTATTTTTAGATTCTCTTTCATTAGCATGCCCAAATTATCAAAATGGAAATGGGCCGCATCCATACATTATCTTGGCCTATTATACCATTTAAAGGAAAAAAGTCCAATAGCAGAGTGGAACAATATAAAATAGAAAAAGATACAAAAATTTGTGAGGGAAAGGGCAGTTGACAAATCCTGTCATTTCCCGTATACTAAAAAACATGATTTGAACCATTCAGCAGCCTTGTCTGGTAAGAAACCAGCAAGCCGCAGAAGCGGCGGGATTATGGATGGGGAATCACAATGGTTTATGATATGAGAAGATAGAACCATGAGGGTTTTCGGACAGCAGAAGCTGTCAGAACGCTCATGGTTTTTTATTGTGGAAATAAGAGGGCAGGAGGGAAAAGAATGCCCGGTTATCTGATAAAAAAATTAGGGCGGCTGCTCTTGGTGCTAATAGGGGTTTCGCTGATTGCCTTTGGGATGACACACTGGATTCAAGGAAATCCCGCTGAGTTGGTGTTGGCTCAGACAGGCGTGGACCCCACCCAGGAAGAAATAGAGCGGATGGAGCATCAGCTGGGACTGGACAGAAGCCTGCCGGAGCAATATTTGACGTGGATAGAAAAGGTGCTTCAAGGGGATTTTGGGACTTCTTATATCACTGGCGTTCCGGTTAAGGAGGAGCTGGCTTACAGGGTACCCGCTACCCTGAAGCTGACCATAGGGGCGTTTTTGGTGACCTTGGGACTGGCGGTTCCTTTGGGCATCTGGTCTGCGGTTCAAAAAGATAAGCTTCCAGATGTGCTGACCCGGGGAGCCGCTTCTATGGGATTGGCTGTACCAGGATTTATATGGGGCCTGCTGCTTTGTTACTGGTTTTCGGTACGGCTGGGGCTTCTGCCCATGACCGGGGAGCAGACCTTTGCCCGTTTGGTACTGCCGGTGCTGACCTTATCCCTCCCTCTCACCAGCCGCTATATCTGTGTCATTCGAGGATGTATTTTGGAGCAATTGGAGGAAGGCTATGTGTTTCTTCTGCGGTCAAAGGGGCTTCGGGAACGGACGATTCTATGGGGAAACGTCTTGAAGAATGCAGCGGTTCCAGTGGTGAGTTTGTTGGGACTGAGCTTGGGGAGCCTTTTGGGAGGCTCCGTGGTGGTGGAAAGCTTATTCTCCTGGCCGGGCCTTGGCAGCTATCTCATCACCTCCATCAACAACCGGGATTATCCCGTTATAACCGCTTATGTGCTGTTGATGGCGGTGGCCTTTGTCCTTATCAATGGTTTGGCAGACCTGCTGCTCTGCCTGCTGGACCCAAGGATACGGCTGGGAGGTGGGCGTCAAACATGAGATGGAATTGGAAAATGGCTTTGGGGCTGGGGATGATAGGGGCTTTGGCTCTTCTGGGAATCTTGGCGCCCTTGCTCTCCCACGCTGACCCTGCCGCCACAGACCTGATGCTGCGTCTGAAACCGCCCGGAACGGTGGGCCTGTTAGGGACAGACCATCTGGGCCGGGATATGCTGGCCAGAGTACTTTATGGAACCCGCTGTTCCATGGGGGTTTCCTTCTTAATTCTTGGGGTTTCCGTTCTTACTGGTACCCTGCTGGGGCTGCTGTCCGGCTATTTTGGCGGGATGGCGGATGGAGCCATCTCCTCGGTGATGGAGGTTCTGCTGGCTTTTCCGGGATTGATTCTCTCTTTGACGGTAGTTGGTATTTTAGGGCCGGGGCTTTGGCATACGGTATGGGCCATCTGCCTGACCTCCTGGATAGGCTATGCCCGTCTGGTACGGGGGATGACCTTGACCCTGCGGGAAAAGGAATTTGTCAAAGCAGCGGTTTTGGGAGGATGCTCCCATTGGGCGATTTTAGGCCGCCATATCCTGCCCAACCTTTTGGGCAATGTGGCCATTTACGCGGCGGCCAATGTAGGCTCTATCACAGCTCAATTGGCTTCCCTCTCCTTCCTGGGACTGGGGGCCCAGCCCCCCACCCCAGAGTGGGGCGCCATGCTCAACGAAGCCAAAGGATTTTTGTCTGTGGCCCCTTGGATGGCCATTTTCCCAGGCGTGGCCTTGGTGTGGATGGCCTGTGGCTTTCATCTGTTTGGGGATGGATTAGCAGGCCTGCTGCGGCAGGACCCTCAGGGGTCTTCTGATGGAAAGGAGTGTGGAAAAGGTGGAGCCTTTACTGGTGGTAGAACACTTTAGCGTCCAGTATCAGCGGATGGACCGGCCGGCTGTGGATGATGTGAGCCTTTCTTTAAATCCTGGCCAGGTGCTTGGAGTGGTGGGAGAAAGTGGCTGTGGGAAAACCACCTTGATTAAAGGAATCTTAGGCTTTTTTCCCCATTGTGTGGCGGGGGTTGCAGGGTCTGTCCGTTTAGAAGGGAAGGAGCTTTTGGGGCTTCCTGACAAGGAGCGCCGGAATTTGCTGGGAACTTCCATGGATGTAATCGCTCAGGATTCCGGCACCTCTCTGAATCCTATGAAACGGATTGGAAAGCAGTTTTCCCAGATTTTAGGGGAGAAGCTGGGGCTGAGCTACCAATCCTCTATGATTTATGCCAGAGAATTGCTGGCAAGGGTCAATTGCCCAAAGGAGCTTTTGAACCGGTTTCCCTTCCAGCTCAGCGGAGGCCAAAGGCAGAGAGTACTGATTGCCCTGGCCTTTGCCCTGCGCCCCAAACTGCTGCTGGCGGATGAGCCTACCTCCGCTTTGGATGTGACCGTTCAGGGGCAGGTGTTGAGGGAACTGGAACTGCTGCGGCGGGATTGCAAAAGCGCTATCCTGCTGATTTCCCATAACCTGGGGGCGGTCTCCCGAATCGCGGATCAGGTGGCGGTGATGTACCAGGGCCAGGTGGTGGAATATGGAGAAACCCATCAGGTGATGGATACCCCCAGCCATCCTTACACCAAAGGTTTAATTGCCTGTGTCCCTTCTTTGAGCCTGCCCAAATCCCAAAGGCTTTATAATATTCCCCAAGGTGGGAAGGAATGGGAGGGCGGCTGCCGTTTTGCGTCCCGGTGTCCTGAGCGGATACCTGATTGTCAGCGGCAGGCCCCACAGCTGCGGCCTGGAAAAAAAGGGGGATTGGTGGCGTGCCATTGCTGCGGTTAAACAATTTGTGCAAAAGCTATGGAAAGTTCCAAGCGGTTGACAGCTTTACATTGGATTTGGAAGAAGGGGAAACGGTTGGGCTGGTGGGGGAAAGCGGGTGCGGCAAATCCACCCTGGCGGCTTTGGTGATGGGGCTCATCCGCCCCACCTCCGGGCAGGTGCTGTTTGAGGGCAGGGATTTGTGGAAGATGACCGGAAAGGAATGGAAAGCGTACCGGCGCCAAGCTCAGATGGTGTTCCAGGACCCCAGCGCCTCCTTAAGTCCCCGTATGACCGTGGGGGAAAGCATCCAGGAACCTATGAGGAATTTTTTCAAATGGTCCAAAGAGCAAAGGATGGAAAAGGCCAAAAGGTTGATGGCGGATGTGGGTCTGTCCCTAGAGGGTTTCAACCGGAGACCCAGCGCCTTCAGCGGAGGACAGTGCCAGCGGGTAGCCATCGCCAGGGCCATCGGAGTGAGCCCTCGTCTGCTGGTGCTGGATGAGGTAACCGCCAGTCTGGATGTGTCCATTCAGGCCCAGATTTTAAACCTGCTGGCGGACCTGCGGAAAGCGGAAGGGTTTGGGTGTTTGTTTATCTCCCATGATTTAGGGGCGGTGCGGTATATGAGCGACCGGGTGGTGGTGATGTATCTGGGGAGAATTATGGAGGTATTGCCTGGGGAGGATCTGCCCCAGAACGCCAAGCATCCCTATACCCAGCTTTTATTGAACTCTATGTCTTTTATAGAGGGACAAACGGCCCAGGAGCCCTTTACACCCAAAGAAGGGACTTTTCAAGGATGCCCCTTTTACGCCAGGTGCCCCTATGGAATGGAGCGCTGTAAACGGGAAATCCCTTCCTTAAAAAGCTTTACGCAAAATCATTTCGTAGCGTGTTTTTACAATTTGTAATAATTTTATTGAAAATAAAAAGGAGAAGAATCTATGGGTTTTTGTATGAAATGTTTTCGCTTTTTGCTGGCGGGTCTGCTGGTTTTAGGGATGTCCGCTTGTCAGGGACACACTGAGCAGGCTTCATCCGCTCCTTCTTCCTCCGCCCCATCCAGCGAAGCGGAGACGGTAGAGCAAACCTTGGTTATTGGGGAGAATGTGGACTTGGGCGGGCTGGACCCCTCCACCACCATGTCCAGCTTTATCCGCTTCCTAATATTTGATGGGCTGGTGGAGATGGGCTATGATTATGAACAGGTTCCCGGTTTGGCTACCTCATGGGAAATGAGCCCTGACGGAAAAACCTGGACCTTCCAGCTGAGGGAAGGGGTCCAGTTCCATGATGGGGAGCCGTGGAACTCCCAAGCGGCTCAAATCAATTTCCAGCAGCGGATAGATGGAGGCCGTTCCGGGGTTTATCAAAGTATCGCGTCCATGGAGACCCCCGACGAGTATACCTTTGTAGTCCATCTGTCAGAACCCCTGTTTACATTTGCTTCTGACATCGCCATTCCCACCTGCGGTATGGTCAGTCCAAAAGCCTTTGATGAAAACCACAATGTGACTGCGGCAATCGGCACCGGCCCTTTCCAGCTGGAAAGCTGGACCAAGGATGTGGAGTTCACCATGACTGCCAATCCCAATTTTTATGAGGGCGCTCCCCAGCTGCAAAAGCTGATTTTCAAGGTGATTCCTGATGGCAATGCCAGAGCGATGGCCTTGGAGAGCGGGGAGATTGACATGATGAGCGGCCGGAACGCCTTGACCTCTCTAGAAGCCCTGCGGCAGAATCCGGAGATTCAGATTCTCAAAACCATGGGACAGACCTCAGAGATGGTGCAAATCAATACTTTTGACCCGGTTATGTCCAGTGTGGAGCTGCGGCAGGCGGTAGCGGCGGCCTGTGATTTTCCCACAGCGGTGTCCGCTCTGCTGACCGATCTGGCGGAACCAGCTCAAGGATTCTTTTCCCCTGTATTTGGGGAGTTTGTGAGCCAGGAGGCCAAGCTGCCTGCCTACGACCCACAGAAAGCGGCGGAACTGCTGGCAGGTTTGGGTTATGGGGACAGCAACGGGGATGGCCTGTTGGAAAAGGATGGGCAGACCCTGACTTTAGAGTTGCTGGTGGATGGCAAAAATGAGGAGGATAAAGCCCTCAGCACGGTGATGCAGGACCAGCTGAAACAAGTGGGGATTGACCTTCAGGTGACCATGCTGGATGTGGCGGCCTTGAAGGAGCAGCTCAGCGCCCATGACTATCAGATGGCCATGCAGGGACAGAATTATATCCCCGCAGATGACCCCTCCATCCACTACCGGAATGGGTATTATCATAGCAAATCTTTTTACAACCTGTACAGCACCCCTCAGCTGGATGCTCAGGTGGACCAATTGATGGGGTCGCTGGACAAGGAGGAGCGGTTGGTGCTCCATCATCAGCTGCAAGTAGAGATTACAGAACAGGTGCCTGTTATTATGATGTTCCACCGCAATAATATCATTTTGGCCAATCAGCATTTGGCCGGTTTCCAGGTAGCGAAAGGCACCTGGCAGATTTATAAAGGGCTGGAACAGGCCCATATGGAATGAACCCCCAGATAAAGGCTCTGGACCAGCGCTGGCGGGAACTCCTGTCCCAGAGTTCCTACACCAGAAAAGCCGCCTCCCCAGCCCAGAGAAACGCCTATTGGGATGGGGAGGCAAAAGAATATGACCTGCGCATGGACCAGGACCCCAGGCGGGTCATTCAGGTGATGGAGCTTTTGCGGGAAAAAGGCTGGCTGGGGCAGGGAAAGGGCTTGGAGCTGGGCTGCGGCACAGGGGTGTATACCATCCCACTGGCCAAAGAGCTGGACAGCCTGCTTGCCTTGGATATTTCGGAAAAAATGAAAGAAATCTGCCTGGAAAAAGCGAAGGCGGCAGGGGTGGAAAACCTGCGGCTCAGCCTCCAGGATTGGGAACGCTTGGATTTGCGAGAGCTAGGTTTGGAAAGGTTTGGGGATTTGGTGTTTTCAGCCCTGAACCCCTCCATCAACAGCTGGGAAAACCTTGAGAAAATGTGCAGGGCTTCCCGGAAGGCCTGCTGCTTGGTCACCTTTTCAGGCACGGTGGAAAATCAGGTCCGATGGGATTTGGAGCGCCTGCTTTATAGTCGGGAAACGGAATGGGAGGAATCCGATTTTCAGCTGATGTATCCCTTGCGGCTGCTGGAGGCGGCTGGTTATCAGCCTGAAATCCACTACACGGAAATGGCCTGGGTCAAAACCCATCCCGCCCATCTGGCCGTCCAGCGGCTGGAGCGGGAGCATCAGGCGGCGGTACAGGGACACCCGGAAATCCAAGAGCAGTTAAAACAATATGTGGAATCCCATCTGGAGCCGGATGGCCTGTTCCGAGAGCGGAATCGGGCGGAACTGGGAATTTTAACTTGGGAGGTATAGACATGGAAAAAAATCAGCTTTGGGAGAAGGCGGCGGCCTTTCATGGCCATGTTTGCGGAGGGTTGGCCATCGGGTATCGGGCGGCTCTTTACGCGATGGAGCTGCTGGAACTGGACTTTTCGGAAGACGAGGAGGTGGTCTGCGTCACCGAGAATGACGCCTGCGGGGTGGACGCCATCCAATCTATTTTGGGATGCAGCGTTGGGAAGGGGAACCTTTTGTTCCGGCTTCGGGGAAAGCAGGTCTTTTCCTTCTTTAACCGCAAAACCGGCAAGAGTGTCCGTCTGTCCCTAAAGCCTCTGGAAATCCCCCATGAGGAAAAATTGGAGTTTCTCCTGAAATCCTCTGCCCAGGAGCTGTTTGATGTGGGGGAGGTTTCCTTCCAGCTGCCGGAACAGGCCAGGATTTTTTCCTCTCAGCCCTGCGCCAAGTGTGGCGAGCTGACAGCGGAACCCTATCTCCATCTGGAAAATGGAATCTATTTATGCCCGGATTGCTGGCATCCTTACAAACGGTTCCTTTAAGCTTCCCTGGCTGGTGAAATTTTTACAAAAGTATGCTATACTGTTCCCTGCCAAGGCTATCAAAATTTTCCTGGCCAGGCCCTTTGGGCTTGTGAGAGGTTGTGGAGTATGAACTTGCCAGAAGAATTTCTTCAACGGATGGAGGCTCTGTTGGGGGAGGAATATCCGGCTTTTCTGGAGAGCTATGAAAAGGAGCGCAGTCAAGGGCTTAGGGCCAACCTGCTGAAGCTTTCGCCCCAGGCCCTTTCCCAAAAGGTGGGATTTCCCTTGGAGCCGGTGGAATGGGCTTTTGAGGGGTTCCGGTATCCGGCGTCCGCTCGTCCGGGAAAGCATCCCTTCCATGAGGCGGGGCTTTATTATATCCAGGAGCCCAGTGCTATGTCCGCGGCCGCTCTGCTGGACCCTCAGCCAGGGGAATGGGTGCTGGATTTATGCGCTGCCCCAGGAGGAAAATCCACCCAGCTGGCCGCCAGGATGGGAGGCCAGGGCCTTCTGGTGTCCAATGAGATTCATCCCGCCCGCAGTAAAATTCTCTCTCAGAATATAGAACGGATGGGGATTCCCAACGCCCTTGTCACCAACGAGACGCCGGACAAATTGGCCCAGCGGTGGCCGGAAGCCTTTGACCGGGTTCTGGTGGATGCCCCCTGCTCCGGGGAAGGGATGTTCCGCAAGGATTTGGAGGCCAGAGCCCAATGGAGTGTGAGCCATGTGGGGATGTGCGCCGACAGGCAGCTTAGAATTTTGAAAAATGGAGGGGCGATGGTCCGTCCTGGTGGGAGGATGGTCTATTCCACCTGTACCTTTTCCCCGGAGGAAAACGAAGGGGTCATCAACCGGTTTTTGCGGGAGTGTCCGGAGTTCTCAGTGGAGAGGGTGGAGGCTTGCCCCTTGTTTTCCACTGGCCGGCCAGAGTGGGTGGAAAATCCATCCCCTTCTTTGAGGGATACCTTCCGCCTGTGGCCCCACAAGCTGGACGGAGAGGGGCATTATGTGGCGGTGCTGCGCAAAGAGGGGGACTGCCCCCGACAAAGCTTCCCCTTGGAGCCACCTGTGAAGGAGAGCCTTTTGAAGGATTTCTTTCAGTTTGAGGAGGACGCTTTGACCAATCCCTTGGAAAGAAGGTTTCTGCTGTTTGGAGACCAACTGTATCAGATGCCGAAAAACCTGCCTGACTTAAAAGGGCTGCGAGTGCTGCGTCCCGGCTTGCAGCTGGGCACCCTGAAAAAAGGCCGGTTTGAGCCAGCCCATGGATTGGCTTTGGCGCTGAAAAAAGAGGATGCCAGGCTTTGGGTGGATCTTCCGGCGGATAGTGGGGAGATTTTGGCCTACCTGAGGGGAGAAGCCCTTTCCCGGGAAGGGGAAAAGGGTTGGGTCTTGGTGACGGTAGAGGGATTCCCCATCGGATGGGGGAAACAAAGCGGCGGCCAGCTGAAGAACCATTACCCAAAAGGGCTTCGCTGGCAGGGATAAGGGATTTTTGTAAGAAAGGGTCTTGCGTCCCAGAGGGAGATGTATTACAATGGAAACCGTAATTATCCCCTATATGGGGCGAGGAGGAACATAAAATGAAAGCGCGTATTCCAAAACATAGGGAGTTTGTCATTGACATTCAGGAGGAGGATGAGGCCAGACAGCAGGAGTGCTGGGAAAAGCTTCAGCAGATCCTGAATGACTATAAAAAGCAGGGCAAATCTGTTTACACCGAAACTTTCATTGAGGATAATGAGGACAAGGTGAAAGCGCTTCAACAAGAGTATAAATTCGAGTATACTATTGAACTGCGCTGAACAAAATTGAATTAAGATTACAAAACGGCGCGGCTGGAATTGGCCGCGCCGCAGTCATTTCAGGCTTGCAAGAAAACCGCCTTCCGTGGTATACTAATCCCTATGCAAGTCAAAATGAGTTTGACAGAAGGCGCTGGATTCCAAACCGGCGCAGCTGACCATGATTGAATGACGGAGGTTTACACCAGATGAGAAAATTGATGGCTTTGAGCTTATCCCTGTTGATGCTGACCGGTATGGCCGCTTGCGGTGGCGGTTCTTCCTCCTCCAGCAAGGAGACCTCGGAGGCTCCTTCCAGCCAGGAGAATTCCACCGCCGAATCTTCTGAGCCCCAGTCCTCCTCTGAGCCGGAGACTGTGGAGGTGCCTCAGGTAGCCCAGGAGGACCCTGCTACCTTTGCGCAGAAATTTCAGGATCTGTACGCCGGAGAAGGGGAATACGCTGATTTGCCGGTGCTGACCATGGATACTACCATGGGAACCATTAAAATCAGATTGTTCCCCGACCAGGCTCCAAAAACTGTGGAGAATATCATCACACACGCCAAGAACGGCTATTACAATGGCCTGACCTTCCATCGGGTTATCAATGACTTTATGATTCAGGGCGGTGACCCCAATGGAGATGGAACAGGGGGAGAGAGCGCTTTTGGAGCCGCCTTTGAGGACGAGTTCTCCGACTTGGCTCACAATTTCAGAGGCTCCCTTTCCATGGCCAACGCTGGATATGGCACCAATGGAAGCCAGTTCTTTATTGTACAGAGCAAGGACCCTTACAGTGGACAGTGGAGCCAGGCCAACGAAGAAAATTACCTGCTGACCATGTATCTCAACCGGGAAGTTTATAACGCCACTATGAAGCTTCAGGCGGCGGCCCAGCAAGGCAAATCTGAGGAGAAATTGCAGGCTTTGATGGACAGTCTGAACCAGGAGCTTGCTCAGAAACAGCGGGATGGGGTCCCTGATGACTACCGCCAGATGATGGCACCGGTGATGGAGAAGTATAAAAACGAGGGTGGTACCCCACACTTGGATTATAAACATACCGTTTTCGGCTATGTGATTGAAGGTATGGATGTGGTAGACGCCATCGCGGCGGTGGAGACCGACGGCAGTGATAAGCCAGTTGTGGATGTGGTTATCAACCAAATGACTGTGGAGGAATAAGCGTCTCCGTCGGAGGTCTTGAGGCCAATTTTTCTGAAAATCCACAAAAGACACAAAAAATAATAATTTCCGCTGTATTTTTTTCCGTTTGGAAAATTACACAAAAAATCATCGAAGATGGACGGATGGTTTTTATAAAATACTTGACAAGCGGGAATAAAACGGATATAATGAGAACCGTATTCAGTCAGGTTCCATCAAAGGGCTGAAGTCGGGAGCGCTTTATGAATCATATTTTGGAACAAAATTCATTAAAAGATGAAACCGACCAGGCACTGGCCATCGCCGCTAAACAAGGGGATGATGGCGCTTTGACCAGACTAATCCACCGATATGCTCCGTTGGTCCGTCTGCGGGCCAAGGCGTTTCTTCAGCCAGATTTGGATGAGGAAGACCTGTTTCAGGAGGGAATGATTGCCCTGCTGAAGGCGGTGCGCAATTATCGGGAGAATGAGCCGGGAACCTTTCGGACATTTGCGCTTGTATGTGTGAACAATAAGCTGTCCAGTGCTTTGGCCGCCCATATGCGGCACAAAAATGCTCCCATGCGAGGGTATGTTTCTTTAAGCGAAGGGGAGCCTTTGCCGGAAAGTATGGGGGGTATCACAGATATCGACCCAGAGACGCTGGTGATTCAAAACGAGGAAGCGGAAGACCGCAGCAGGCGTATCCAGAATCTTTTGTCCTTATTTGAAAGGCAAGTATTACAATTGTACCTCAGCTCCTACTCTTACGATGAGATGGCAAGCCAACTCGGGTCGTCAGTGAAAGCTGTTGACAATGCCTTGCAGAGAGTGCGGCGAAAGTTGCGCGGCTCGTTTACCCAGGAATGAACAGCCGAGGCATAAGTTTTGGTGACAATCCTGAGAGGGATTGCATATATACCCTTTGGCGCCATTGGCAGAGCTTGTTTTCAATCTCGGTCCACTCAGTTCCAGCGGGTAAATCCATTTTTAAGCGAGGTTAATCAAAATGTACACTGACAAAACACTGAAATGCAAAGAGTGCGGAGCCGAGTTTGTTTTTACTGCCGGTGAGCAGGAGTTCTACGCTGCCAGAGGGTTTGTAAACGAGCCTCAGCGCTGCAAAGCCTGCCGGGATGCCCGTAAGAACAACGCCAGACCTCAGAGAGAGATGTATACCGCTACCTGCGCTTCCTGCGGCTGCGAGGCGAAAGTTCCTTTCCAGCCCCGTGAGGACCGTCCGGTTTATTGCTCTGAGTGCTTCGCTAAGATAAAGGGCCAGCAGTAAGTTTTGTAATTGATTAAAAGCCCGCCATGAATTTCATGGCGGGCTTTTCGCATCGGTAAAAAGGAGAATTCAATGGAGGAGATTGGATTTTTTCAGGCCCAGTATAAGGCTTTGGAAACCTTTTATGACTCGGATTTTGAGAAGCGCTGTACACCGCAGGAATTGGAATTGCTCCGGGAGGAGATCGAGGAAGTGAAAGCCACTCTGATAAAATAAAAGTTTTCGTTGAATTACAGGTTTAAAGGTTCCAGGGACCTTTCTGAACTGGCTCTTATTGTTAACGCATTAACAATAAGAGCCAGTTTTTTTGCTGCTATGCGTTTTTGAACAGCAAAATTGCACAAATTGAGTAATCGATTACCCGGTATAACGCTGAAAATAAAGAAAAGCAATTGACTTTTAAATAGGCAAATAGTACATTATAAGCAAGGGAAATCGATTACCCATTTCCCATAAAAAAGTCTCGTTATGAGCCTTAACATTTAGGAGGAGAACAGAAATGAGAAAACTGAAAGTCCTTGTATCAGCTTTGTTAGCGGTTGCTATGAGCGCTTCGATGGTAGCCTGCGGAGGCAGTTCTGGAAGCTCCAGCTCCAGTGCTAGTTCCAGTGCCGATGCCAGTTCCAGCACCCCTGCTTCCAGTGAGGCGGCAGAAACTGAAAGCGGCGAAGCTGAGTACGCGGTTATCCTGAAGGTGCTTTCCAGCCAGTTCTGGCAGACCATGCGGGATGGCATCCAGGCAAAAGCGGATGAAATGGGTATCAAGGTTGACATTTACGCTTCCAACACCGAGGACGATGTAGAAGGTCAGGTTACTCTGCTGGAGAACGCCATCTCCAAAGGCTATAAAGCCATCGGAGTTGCTCCTATCTCCAACGTGAACCTGAACAACGCCATTGCGGATGCCACCAGCAAAGGCATCTATATCGTTGATATTGATGAAAAGGTAGATATGGAAGCTCTGGTTGCTCTGGACGGTGCTTGCTACTCCTATGTAGCAACCGATAACGTAGGCGTTGGCCGTATGGGCGCTGAGTATCTGATTGAGCTTATCGGCGGTGAGGGCGAGGTAGCCATCGTTGAAGGTAAAGCTGGCGCTATTTCCGGTGAGAATCGCCGTGATGGAGCGAAAGCTGCTTTTGAGGAGGCCGGACTGACCATTGTGGAAAGCCAGCCTGCTGACTGGGACCGTACCAAAGCGTATGACCTGGCCACCAACTACATCACCGCTCATCCTGACCTGAAAGCAATCTACTGCTGCAACGACACCATGGCAATGGGTGTTCAGGAGGCTGTTGAGGCTTCCGGTAAAGACATCAAAGTTTGCGGTACCGATGGTAATGACGATGCAATCCAGTCTGTAGCCGATGGCAAATTGGCGGCTACCGTTGCTCAGGACCCTGCGGCTGTTGGCGCGAAGGGCCTGGAACTGATGGTGGAAGCGGTTACCAAAGGTGAAGCCATCACTCCTACCGTTGATATCCCCACCTATGGCATTGATGCGATTCTGATTACCAAGGACAACGCTTCTGAGTATATTGCCGGCTAAGGTGCTGGGGTTTTAAAAACCATTATGTATGAAGCTGCCGCCCGGCAGGAAGGTATTTCCCGCCGGGCGGCATCCTACAGGCGCTGCGAGCGGCAGGCACTGTGTTGGCGCTGCGGGGCGCCTGTCAAAGCTGACGGAGTCTGTAGGTTCTGATATTATCTGAAAACAAGAAAGGGGAAAGGCGCGGAATGGAACAACCCATTGTCCAAATGAAAGGAATCACCAAGCGCTTCCCGGGTGTGGTCGCGCTGGACGGTATCAATTTTGATGTGCGTCCAGGCGAAGTACATGTTCTGCTTGGAGAGAACGGCGCGGGAAAATCCACTTTGATGAAGGTGCTCAGCGGCGCGTATACGCCGGATGAGGGCACTATCCTTCTCAATGGGAAGGAGTACAGCCGGTTGACACCACATATTTCGGCGGAGGGCGGTATCAGCATCATCTACCAAGAGTTGAGTGTGGTAAACTGGCTGGATATTCGGGAAAACATCTTTATGGGACGCTTGCCTATGAAAAAGGTGGGTCCAGTCAGTATTGTAGATTATGCCAAAATGAATGCCAAAACCCAGGAGCTGCTGGAAAAGGTTAACCTTTCCAACCGCAAACCCACCACCAGTGTAGGGGATTTGAGCATCAGCGAAAAGCAAATGGTGGAAATCGCGAAATCCATTGCCTTTGACGCCAAGGTGATTGTTATGGATGAGCCCACATCTTCACTGACTGACGAAGAGGTGCAGAAGCTGTTTGTGATTATGCGTCAGCTGCGCTCAGAGGGCAAAGGCATTGTCTTTATTTCCCACAAGCTTTCTGAGATTATGGAAATCGGCGACCGCATTACCATTATGAAGGATGGAGGTTATGTTGGCACTTACCAGGTGGCAGACCTGACCACCGACGATATGGTGCGCATGATGGTAGGCCGTGAGATTAAGGGTACATACCAGCATCTGCCGGAGGACAATTTCCAGTTCGGTGATGTGATGTTTGAATGCAAGAACCTCACCCGCAAGGATGGCAAGGTGCAAGATGTTTCCTTTTCTTTGCGCAGGGGAGAGATTCTGGGCTTCTCCGGATTGGTGGGCGCGGGACGAAGCGAAACTATGTGCGCGATTTATGGCGCAGCTCCAAAAGCATCCGGGGAGATTTGGCTGGAAGGCAAGCAGCTTTCGATTAAAAACCCATACCAAGCGCTTCGGCAGGGAATCGGGCTTGTGACCGAAAACCGACGGGAAACCGGCTTCTTCCAGAACTTCAGCAACAGACGAAATATTTCCATTGCCAAGCAGCTTAAAAATGCCCAATGCGACGGTATGTGGGGATTTACCAACGAGAAGGAAGAAAAAGAGGTTTCCGAGAAGATGCGGCAGGAGATCCAGATCAAATGCGCGTCTCTGGAACAGCTTACCTCTCAGCTTTCGGGAGGAAACCAGCAGAAGGTGATTTTGGGAAAATGGCTGGGCGCTGGGGTAAAACTGCTGATTTTCGATGAGCCTACCAAAGGAATCGATGTAGGTACCAAGAGTGAGATTTATAAGCTGATTCGTCAGCTGGCGGATAATGGGGTAGGTGTCATCGTGGTTTCCAGCGAAATGCCAGAACTGTTGGGGCTGTGTGACCGGATTGCCGTTATGGCGGAGGGCAGAATCACAGCGTTTTTTGACATCGCGGACGCAACCGAAGAAAAACTTGCAAAAGCCGCTACTGGCGATATTGCTTAATTAGGAGGAAGAGTTGTGAAAGAGACGCAGGCCAAAAAATTTACATTCAATGACTACTGGGACCGATACAGCACCATTACCATCTTGGTAATTATGGTGGTTGTATTTGGTGTTTTGCGCCCATCATCCTTTTTGACAAGCGGTAACCTGATTAAAATTGTGGAGCAAAGCTCCATTACAGTCCTGTTGGGACTGGGTGAGTTCTTCGCAATCCTGCTGGGCGGTATCGACCTGAGCGTCAGCTCTACCATGGCCCTTTCTGGTGCCCTCACCGCCAAACTGATGGCGGAAATGGGATTCCACCCTGCCATCGCAATTATTTTGGGTGTATTTGTATTTGGCGCTATAATTGGCGCGGCCAATGGTATTCTGGTCACCTCCACGGGGCTGCCCCCTTTCATCATCACCTTGGGTACCCAGGCCATTCTGCGAAGCTTGGTATATATTATCACCGACGCACGTGCGGTTTCCGGTCTGCCCGCTACCTTCTCCAAAAGCATTGGCGGCAAGCTCTTTGGCGTGATTCCAGTTCCCATTGTTGTTGCCCTTGTCACAGCCGTTGTTTTGACCTTCCTGACCACCAAACTCCAATGCGGACGGAATATGTACGCCTTGGGCGGTAACTCCCAGTCTGCTTGGTACGCTGGTATCACCGTTAAAAAACACACAATCTTGGCGTTTGTAATCTCCGGCATGTGCGCGGCACTGGCCGGTATGGTAAATATCGCCCGTCTGGCTGCGGCTGAGCCTAATGCTGGTACCGGTTACGAGACCTACGCTATTGAGGCTGTTATCATCGGTGGAGCTTCTTTCTTCGGCGGTATTGGTAAAATCCCCAAGGTTATCATTGGTGGTTTGATTATCGGTGTTATCAACAATGGATTAAACATGGTGGGTGTTTCCAGCTATTACCAGCAGTTGGCGATGGGCTGCTTGCTGATTCTGGCGGTTACACTGGACCGGTTCTTTGGCGCCAGCCGGAAGAACTAATATTTACAAATCGTTTTTGGAGGTATCTGC
The DNA here is from genome assembly GCA_944385965.1 of uncultured Anaerotruncus sp. Classification (GTDB taxonomy): domain Bacteria; phylum Bacillota; class Clostridia; order Oscillospirales; family Ruminococcaceae; genus Anaerotruncus. Next base: position 14,756 of record CALWZG010000004.1, on the reverse strand, counting down.
ATGAAACCTGAATTTTCTGCCAGCCTGATGTGTATGGACTTTTTGGATATGAAGCATCAGATCGAAATACTGGATAAAAATGTGGATGGGTACCATATTGATATTATGGATGGGCACTTCTGCAAGAATATCACCCTGAGCCCAGACTTTATGAAAGCCTGCAAACGGGTGATGAAAAAGCCCATGAATGTCCATTTGATGACCACCACACCCAATGACTGGATTGAGGCCTGCGCCCAAAGTGGGGCAGAATTGATTAGCCCTCATGCCGAAACCATCAACACCGACTGCTATCGCACCCTGAACCATATCAAAGATGTAGGCTGTCAAATCGGTGTCACCTTGAACCCGGCAACTCCTCTTTCCTATTGCAAGCACTATCTCAACCGGATTGATGTGATGACCATTATGACAGTGGATGTGGGCTTTGCGGGACAGCCGTTTATTACAGAGATGCTGGACAAAATCGCTGAGGCCAAGCGCCTGCGGGAGGAAAATGGCTGGCATTACAAGATTATGATTGATGGCTCCTGCAATCAGAAGACCTTCAAACGCTTGTATGAGGCGGGCGTAGATATTTTCGTTGTGGGTTCCTCGGGGTTGTTCAGCCTTGATCCAGACCTGCAAACTGCCTGTGATAAAATGAAAGCGATTTTTGAGCAGGAAACAGGCGTGAAACTATAATTGGAGGATAAATCATGGCTATTTCACCGCAGCAGGTTGTGCTGGGCATTGATATTGGCGGTACAAATATGCGGTTTGGCCTGGTGGGCCAAACCCACGAGATGGAAGCCTTTGAACGGGTAAGCAGCCAGGAGATTTTTGTCGGCGAAGGGGAATTGACCCAGAAGCTGGCCCAATGTATCCAGGATTACTGTGACCGGCATCTGGGCGGACAGCTGCCCAGAGCGGTTTCCATCGGATTCCCTTCCACCATCAACCGTCAGCGCACCATCTTGTTACAGACACCGAATATTTCAGCGATACCGGACCATTTCCCAATGGTGGAGAGTTTGGAGAAGGTTTTGCAGATACCGGTGTTTATCAACCGCGACGTTAATAACTTGCTGTTGTTTGATTTGGAAGACTTGGAAGTCAAAACCCAGAACTGTGTAGCGGGGATTTATTTTGGAACCGGCGTTGGAAATGCGATTTTAGTAGATGGGAAAATTTTGCTGGGCAAAAATGGAGTAGCGGCTGAGATGGGACATATCCCCATTTACGGCAACAAGCGTATCTGTACTTGCGGCAATGAAAGCTGTCTGGAAACGGTGGTGTCCGGTGTGGCGCTGGAACGTTTACAGCAGGAATATTTCCCCGAGACTCATATCAGCAGTTTGTTTAAGACCCATCCGGAAGCCCCTCAGATACAGGCGTTTATCACAGGTATGGCACAGGCGGTTGCGGCAGAGGTGAATCTGCTGGATCCTGATTGTGTTATATTGGGAGGCGGTCTGATGCAGATGTCCTGCTTCCCCAAGGAACTGCTGGAAAAAGAGGTTCATTATTACACCCGGAAGCCTTACCCGGAATGTGTGCTGGATATCCGCTATTCCCGTCCGAACCAGGCCAATGGAGTGGTTGGAGCCGCTATCTACGCGGAGAAACGTCTGGCGGATAAAAATTATCTGTAACAGGAAATTTTATAAAAAGGCGAAAATGATTTTCAGAGGTGATAAAATGAAACTGGCAATCGGGAACGATCATGTAGCGGTTGAGATGAAAATGGAAATCAAAGCTTATCTGGAGGCCAAAGGAATTGAGGTCCTGGATGTGGGAACCAACAGCACTGAGCGTTTTAATTATCCCATCAGTGGGTATAAGGTAGCAAAACTGGTTGCGGATGGTCAGGTGGATGGCGGTGTGCTGATCTGCGGTACCGGCGTGGGTATCTCACTGGCGGCTAATAAGGTGAAGGGCATCCGGGCATGCGTTTGCAGTGAGCCTTATAGCGCGAAACTTTCCAAGCAGCATAATAACTCCAATATTGTGGCATTTGGAGCCCGGGTTATTGGGGTAGAAACCGCCAAAATGATTGTGGATGAGTGGCTGAACGCCGAATATGAAGGCGGGCGTCATCAGGTGCGCATCGATATGATCTCGGAGATTGAAAATACCGGAAAGTTGACTGCGGCTGAGGATTGATTTAAAATGGGACGTGGAGCGTAATTCCTCGCTCTGCGTCTCTGCTTTTTTAGAAGGCTGATTTGGATATAGGGAGGGAGCGCTATGCCAAAAGCAAAAAGCATTAGGGAGATTGCTGAATTAGCAGGGGTTTCAACTGCGACGGTTTCGCGTATCATCAATAAAAACGGACGTTTCTCCAGGGAAACCGAGGAACGGGTGCTGCATATTATCCGGCAGAACGATTATGTACCCAATTCCAACGCTCGTGGGCTGCGAACCAGCCGGACACGGGTGATAGGGATTGTTGTTCCAGATATTACAAACCCACATTTTGCCAATTTGGTTTTGGATTTGGAAATGAGACTGTTTCAACAAGGGTATTCCTGTTTGATCTGCAACACAAACGAGTCCCAGGAGCTGGAAAAAAAGCACATCCAATCCCTGGTCGCTCAGAATGTCAGCGGGATGGTACTGATTTCCGGCACCCGAAACTATGCTGAATTGGAAGATATACCAGTGGTCTATGTGGACCGTCCGGCGCATAGTCTGACAGGAGGGCTGGAGAGTACATCTGTTATGATAGAGTCGGATAACCAAAAGGGTGGGTATCTGGCTACACGGGAGCTGTTGGAGGCGGGCTGCCGCCGTATCGCCATTTTAAAATGTTTGACATCAGAGGATGACAACCAGCTTGCCCGTTACAGAGGGTATCAGCAGGCGTTGGAGGAGTATGGAATCCCGTTGAATCAGGAACTATTGCTGGACCAAAAAGCGGTATCCACTCAAATTGCGCGGGCCGCGATTTTAAATTTGTTGGATCGTGGGATACCCTTTGATGGGATTATGTCCACAACCGATACAATGGCCGCTGGAGCTATGCTGGCTTTGCGGGAACGAGGGTTATGTATCCCTGAACATGTACTGATGACCGGGTTTGATGATTCGGAATTGGCGGAGGTCTGTGGCCCAGGGCTGACAAGTGTTCGGCAGGATGTGGAGCAGATGGCAAAACTGTCGGCGGACCTGATTTTACAGATGATTGGAGGCGAATCCCCCAAGCAGCTCTATTATCAGCTTCCTGTGAGCTTGACCCGGAGAGATTCCACAAAAAAGAAAGTATCTGAGGATGAGGGTTAAGGCCAGTAAAAAGACGACTCAAGATTAAAGCAATCCAAAAAGCCTGCGCAAAAGCAGAGTTTAAAGAAATAAACAACGGCATGACCAGAATGAAGGTCATGCCGTTTTTCTTATAGAACAATTGCGGATTAGTCTCTGGCAAATGGTCCGCCATCCGGGTCTGAGCGAAAGCTTCCATCCGGACATCTGGAAAAACCGGACCCAATTTTCTCTGTCAGGTAGGGGAGAATGGCAGGGTCGTAATTACAAATTAAATTTAAATCATAGACACCAGTATGGTCGGGATTGTCCATATAGGCATCGTCCTCGTCCCCTGCCAGGAAACGCCAGCCGCTGTCCCAATTAGCGTCATCACGCTCCGGTTTCATCCGGTACATGTAGCCCACAGGACACCCATCCACTAAAATCCTGTCGGTGGCTAAACAGCCTTCAGGCCCTTTCCAATCCTCTAACAGAGGCTGAATTTCCTTGTGGGATAAACGGAAGTTTTTATGTTTTTCAGCGCAGACATTCTCCCGCTGAAGATCTACCACTTGCAGCATCTCTGGGGTAAACCGTTCTAACAGGCTTTCAGCGCTCTGCTGGAGCTTGAAGGCCATTTCTTCCTCATAAATGGGAAGCATTTGATAAAAGTTTACACGACTCCCATTGGGCAGGGGAAAGGAGAACGCCTCCTCAGGGACACCCTGAGGGTCAATCAAAATAACCCCGGATAATTGGGTATTGTCTGCGAAGGGCTGCCCATTGGGAATGGTATGCCCCCAACCCAGCCAGGAATTTTCATTGCCAGGAAGCCTGGCCAAAATTTTTAACCATCTCAGAGGCCAGTAAGAAGCTTCCTTAGAAGATTCAATCTCCCAATCAGGAGGCAGGCAGACCACGATTTCAGCCCGGTCCAGTTTCTTTTTCCTCAGCTCGGGAGGGACATTCATAATGTGAGCGCCCATGCCTCCTGTAATGAGGGTGTAGTAGTTTCGCTCTGGGGTAGGCGGAATGATATAGATGTCTACATGAATATCCGGAGACGCAACCTCATGGAAAACATTCTTGAAGTCCCCAAAATAGGTGGAGATATGATTTTCCAGAGCATCCATTTCCTTCTCGCTGTACATCTCAGGCCCCACAGGAGATTTGTATCGGTTATTAAACATAAACAGTTCCCCTTTCAACAACGGTATTCAAAGAGAAGCTCAAAAACCTATTTTCAGGCTCATCCCGTCCACTTGTACGCCAGGAGAACGGGTGATGGGCAGCTTTTGCTCCTGGGTAAAACCAATGGTTTCCCCATCCTGCAAAGTAACGTCGTTGTTGATGACGTAATAAGCAAAGTCAAATAAGGCCCCATGAATGTCTTCCAAAGACGCTTTACTGCCCAGAATCTCCATCTCATCCTTGCCAAAATTTTTCATTCCATTTGTGTAGGCGTTGTTGCCGTTCTCATCCTGATACAAACCCAGATACACCCATACCAATACTGGAAGTTCTGGTTCAGGTCCCTTCATGTCCTCCACAACCCTTAAATAAATGTGGGGAGGAAATACAGTCCCATTGGTATAAACACCAAGAGCTTCCGGCTGACACAAGCAGCTGGCAACCAGCATAGCGTAAAGTTGTCCTCCAAAGAGGAGGCTTCCGCCATCAGGAGGCACAACCGATACCACCAATTGGGCGGTATGCTGTTTTACAGTGTCTACTGCCTCAGGCCAGAAGTAGGCTCCCTGGGCGTAAAATTCCGCTTCACCGCCTGGGACAGGCTGGTTAATCAGTTCCAAAGAAACTTTGTAATCTTTTATATAGAAATATTTCTCAACACTGCTGGAAGAACAGTTTTTTTCTTCGGGGCTGGATAAATCCAACTCCAGATTCCATTCGGACTGAAGGCGATTTATAACAGCGTTAAGATCACATACGCTGTTTTTCAACAGAATGATACCGCAAAAAACAGCGTTATTTTGATTGATTTGGCTCATTTTGATTCCTCCATGACTCAAGATAAATCCATAACCGCAATTTTATGAAGTCTGCCATTTTGTTTTGGAACAAGGATTTACCTGCTATCTATATATGTAAAAATTATACCATATGGGCCTTATAAAATCCAGAGAATTTTTATAGATTACACATTCATCATATCTTTTTAACCATGTGAATGAAAAGGATAAAACAAAAAATTTGCTGATAAATTTTTCAGATATTTCGACAAAATACGACATTTATCTTAAAAAATGTTATAATATCAATATAAGATAAAATGGGAGAGAACTTCAAAATGAAAGCCATTTTCAATATGCTGGGAGTCTTTATATGTTGGTGTGCAGCGTCTTTAATGATATATGGGGTGTCCTATATGGATACATGTGACAGTATCAGTGGGAATGAAATAAAAACTTATACAGGTTTTTCAAGGGACCCTGCTTCAGTGAGTGGGCTTCCTCAAACCACATTGGCGGTGGAAGGTGAAACAGCTTCTGTGGAATACCAAATAAAAGGCGCGGAAAATATGAGTATTGAGTTATATAGCGATAACAGTACCTTCGCGCTGAAAGAGGGGAAACAATATTATTGGGGATTAAATGGTTCTTATCCGGGGAATGGGATACGCTGTTTTTATGACCCCATTGGGCGTCAGCCGTTTTTGCAGATTAATGGGGAAATTTATCTTCCCCAAAAGAAGGGGGTTCTATTTTTATTTCAAAAGTCGGAAGGGGTTTCGCTGGTTGGTTCTTATTATGGAGTGAATGTAGAGGTGTCCTTTGATGGGAATACATTTGAGAAAATCCAGTGGGTGTCCTTGGAAAACGCTGTGCAGCTGAACTCTCCAACGGTAGTGAAAGAAACGTATTCTGTACAGATCCCAAAAGACGCTTTAAAGATTCGGGTGGTGCTGTGGGGCGGCAGGGAAATTCCGTTGCTTTCCGCGTCACAAGCTCCTTTACGTCTAGCATCGGTTCTAATAGAAGGGAGTCAAATGGAAATAGGACCGGAAGAACCACCATCATCATCTGAATCGTCATCAGAATCATCGTCGTCGAAGCCATCCTCGTCAGAATCATCGTCATCGAAGCCATCCTCGTCAGAGTCATCCTCGTCAAAGCCATCCTCATCAGAGTCATCGTCATCGAAGCCATCCTCGTCAAAGCCATCCTCGTCAGAGTCATCCTCCTCGGAACCTTCCTCCTCATCCCAAACTCCTTCCCAATCGTCAAGTGATGCTGAAAATTCCAGTACAGGTGGATTTCATAAAAATTCTGATAAATCTGGAGTTTCAAATAAACTATGGGGAATTCCCTTAGCCACAGCCAAAAATTCCATAGAATCTTCAGATTTTCTGGAAGACACACAGATGTTAATTTCACCAGAATTCCATACCACCCCACAGCAGTTTTCGGAAGCGTCTCAAATGGTGTTTAGCAGTAAAACAGCAGAAAATCCCCACTATACAATTAGAGAAACACAGAAAAAGCAGGCACCGGCGGTATTTTCTGGAACAACAGCCTTATTGATTTTAGCGGGATATTTTTTGGGAAGAAGAAACCGACATTGACAAATTTCACAGAACGTTTATAATAATGCTGTATATCTTTGCGTAAATGAAGGCCTGTCTGCCTGATATTTGATGAAAGAGAAGGTTCTTTGGTGGGCATGGATCTGCTGGCCAAAAAGCCCACAAGAAAGATAGGAGTGGAATGGATGGCAGTCAATGAGTTGCATCTATGCATGGGCTGCATGTCCCCAAAATTTGAGAAGGGGAAATGCAGTGTTTGTGGATATGATGACACTGTGGAGCAGGAAGCAGGGGATTTTTTACCTGTCCGCACACAGCTGGGGGAGCATTATCTGGTGGGGAAATGCATTGCAAGTGACCCAGAGGGTGTCTGGTATGTAGGTTATGACTGCAAGGCGGAACAGCGTGTTTGGATTCGGGAGTATGCCCCCTCCACCATTATCCGCCGTGACCATCAAAGTCATATGGTTTTGCCGCTTTCAAGTTCAGAGGCGCAATACAAGGCTTTGATGGCGGACTTTGAGGATTTATGTAAAAATATCCAGCGTATGCCAACAGGAGAAAAGGTTCTGCCCATCTTGGATATGGTTTACGCCAATAATACGATTTACGCCATTTATCGGTATATTAAAACCATCTCTTTGGAATCTTTTTTAGAGCGCCACGAAGGGAAATTACAGTGGCGGCACGCTAAAAAGCTGCTGATGCCCTTATTTCATACCGTGGTAAATGTCCATAAAACAGGGATGATTCATCGGGGACTATCCCCTTATACCATTCATTTGGACCAAACAGGCGCTTTATGGCTGAGCTGTTTTTCCATAGCCGCTGCCAGAACCAATAAGAGTGAGTTGTCAGCACAGCTTTTTTCTGGTTATGCCGCCCCTGAGCAATATTCTTTAAACAGCTGGCAGGGAGCCTGGACAGATGTATACGCTTTGGGGGCAATCACTTATCGGACAGTGACTGGACAGCAGCCTCCCAACGCTATGGACCGGGTTTATGGTGATGACCTTCTGGATGAGAGCGCTGTTAATGGGGAACTGCCTCAAAACGTGGTGAACGCCATCAATAAGGCGATGGCCTTTGAGGTAGAGGACCGGTTCCCAACTGTGGAAGCGTATATCTCTGCATTGCTTTCCAATGAGGAAGTGGGAAATACAGCCATCTATACGGCCCCAACCCTGCGCCGTTCTTATAATGTATCTCAAAATACCTCAAACGTTTCAGACGAAACTTTTTCCTTGGAGCGTGAGCGACAGGAGACAGCAGTACCAATCGAAGGAACGGAGGAACTGCCTGACCGGTTGATGGAATTTGATGAGGAGGATTTAGACCTGATGCCAACCTATCAACAAGAACATAGTTCCCAACAGAGACGGTTACAGGGAACGGGACGGAGACGGAAACGCAAAAATCGTGGACATCCAGTGTTAGCGCTGTTTTTAACCGCTTTGGTAGCGACCATTCTGCTTGGCGGCAGTGTTTACTGGCTGGCAACTAATTATTTAGGGGATTTGCTGTATCCATCCTCATCCGCCTCCAGTTCCAGTGGGGAACAGCAGGAAGGAAGCGCTTATTTCGAGGATGAGCAGGTGGACGAGAATCATGTCCCTAAATTTGTGGGAAATACAGTGGCCTCCATCCAAAGCAATACCCAGCTGAATCAGCGGTATCAGCTGGTATATGAGGAAAAATATAACAGTGATTATGAGAAGGGTGTGGTGTTTGACCAGCTGCCCCTGGAAGGTACAGAAGCCGAACCAGGTTCCACAGTTACCTTGTATGTGTCAAAGGGACCTGAAATGATTGAGATGCCTGACATTGTGGGGAAATCCATTCAGGACGCCACCACCATGCTGACTGCTTTAGGTATTAAATTTGACCTGATTCCAGTACATAACAACAGCTATGAGCCGGATGTGATTATCCGGGTGGATAAAGAGGCTGGAACTATGCTGGATAAGGAAAAGGATTCGGTAATGGTTTATATTAAGGAGGGCAGCGGCCTTTCTTCTGATGATGAAGAGGACGAATCCTCCGAAGAAGAGGACTTGGGCGACCGTCCCACCAGCAGCAAAAGTTCTTCCTCCAAATCCTCCAGCAGTAAGAGTTCCTCATCCTCTTCCTCCTCTCGAAAATCCAGCGGAGGACGTGTGACCTATGACCGGCATGGAAATGTGGTTATAGAGTTTGATGATTAACACCCTATCAGCATCAATATGAAAGGACCCTGATGATAATTCATCAGGGTCCTTTTTTCCAGCCTTAAACCAAGATGGAGGCCCTCCCTGGAGCTAATCCGGGGAGGGCCTCCATCTCTTTTTTGTAAGCTGACTATATGCTGTTTCTTTAAGCCCCAAGAACGTCATTCTGCCGCTCTTTATAGTGGTGGGCTTCCTCCAGCATCATATCCTTCACCTGTATGGAGGCAGCAGTTTAACGAATACGAACCTATCCCAAACAGCCCCATTTATCAAGGAATTCCCTCTATGGGTATCCCATCCAATCCCAATGTTCACCACCTGCTCCCAACCTGGAAGCGGTAAAAATGAGGTAAACTCCCCCATAATCCAACACTTTACAACTTTTTCTCTCTATGCTATGATAAATCCGGCGCTGTTGCAAAATGGCGGTTAGCTACTCCCTTGAGAAAGGGGGTGTTGCGGATGGGAAACAGGCGTTGGTCAAAAATCCTTCGCTTTGTGATGTGTCTTATCATCATCTTTCTGATGATGGTTTACATAGCCCCAAAAGCGTGTTGACCGCCCGGCTTGCACCCGAGCGGTCAACGTAAGTTGAACTAACCTCGTGGGGCTAACTGTCATGCAACAGCGCCCCTTTACTATTTTATTATAGTCAATATTCCACCTATTGTCAATGCCGCTAAACTACTTGCTGATTCTTTGGATTATGCAATAAACTTATCAATTCCAGACAGTTTATCAATCTCTTTTACTTTGGTATCTTCCAAAAGATGGATATAGATATTATAGGTGGTTTTAACATTGGCATGTCCCAGCTGCTCAGAGATTGCTTTGATGTCTACCCCTGCCTCAAAACACCGGGTAGCATAGGTATGGCGCAAGGTGTGCATGGTCGCTCCTTTAATGCCCGCTTTTTGGTAAATATTGTTTAAGATTACTTTCAAATTGTTATACTGGACAATCTTGTTATGGGTGTTCCAGAATACAAGGGTTTCCTCTGACCAATCAAGCCCTAACGCCTCTGCACGCTCTTTCATATTGGCTTTATGTTCTGCAAGGATAGCAGTCAACCTAGCTGTGATGGCTACTGTCCGTGTACTGCTTTTGGTTTTGCAAAAGTTCTGAATCTCCTGCTTGGCACTGTGCTGACTGAAATTATGGTTCAAAATAGCCTTCTTATTGACCCGAATGATACGTTTGGTCAGGTCAATATCCTTCCATTGAAGCGGGATACATTCCCCCGCACGCATACCAGTATATAGGTAGGTCAACAGCATGACCCGGTAGTATTCACCATTCAATGCCGCAATAAACCTTTTCTGTTCCTCCTGGGTCAACACCCGTATATCTGTCCTATCATCTGCTGGAAAAGCTACTCCCTTGCAGGGATTGTGTGATATCATTCTCAATTCTACCGCTTTTTCCAGCGCCCCATGAATCACATTGTATACCTTGACGAAAAGAGAAAAGCCCCCATTCATATGATCCAGCATTTTCTGAATATGATAGGTGGTTAAATCTTTCAACGGGATTTCTCCTACGTATGGCTTGATATGCACACGGAAGTTGTTACGGTAGCTAGCCAGTGTAGATGGGGCCAGTTTGGGTGCTTTATGCTTCTCAATCCAAGTCTCTATCCAATCTCCGGTTTTGACTGCTCCCTTAGATTGACAAATACCCATCGACTTTTCATTCTGTAACCGTCGCAACTCCTCTACCGCCTCCGCCTGGGTATTACAGTATTTATAGATATACTCTCTCTTTCCGTTTGCTTTATAAAGTCCGGTGGGAAATGTAGCGAGCCACTTATTTTTATGCTTGCGAATGCTTCCTTCTCCATTGGCACGTTTTATCATCGTAGCTTCCTCCTCTTAGTTTTGTGTCCGTATGTAATTCAGTTAAATCACCTTCGGCTAGTTGTTGGATTGTAACGCCAACCACTCCATAAGGCAAGGGCTTTTTGTTTCATCACAGTAAGACTTTAGGAACACAATCCCACCTGGCGATTCCCTTTCCAAATCATAGTTACACCATACCCACTCTGCCCCTGCTGACTTTTTCTCACCTACTTCGCAACCTTTGGTATACTCGCCCAAAAGATGCCGGTGCCAACCATAGGGCAAAAGGTAATAATCATACAGGTCCGCTCCATCATCACGTCCGCTCCAGTAACCTGACAGGACAAGTTTGGCTTTAGCTTGGCGAATTCTACGTAGCAAGGCGATATGATCTCGGATATCTGGCATATCCACTTGATATAGCTTTCCATCACACCGCAACCCCTCCAAATAAGGTGGGTCAAGAAAAATAAACGCATGGGGATCATCCAGCAGCTTTTCCTTGTCCATCACCACAAGGGCATCGTCATTATAAACTCGAAACGCTTGATCGTCCAATGCCTTGAAAGCCAGTGGCAATTTCAATGGATTTGTAAGTAGATCGCTGTATTGCTCTCCGTCCTTATAAACCCAGTTTCTTCCGTCCCCATTAAAAGACTGCCGGTTTAAAATAAATGTATCAAGAGCCCACTGGAATCTGTCTGCCTGGTTTGCTCCATAATCATTCTGTCTCTGCTTCGCTTCCTGAAACGCGTACCAACTGTAATGGGTTGTCTGTATCTTCTTTAGAAGATTGCCTCTAGTCTCTGGGTCAGTAGCCACCCGCCAAAAGTTAGCTATATGGGGATTGAAGTCATTTAGAATTTTAACATCAAATTTCCGGCTATTCAAAGCCAAGGCTCCGCTGCCACAATACAGTTCAGCATAGGTTGTACAGTGATTGGGGATTAAATGGGAGAGGGTATTTACCATTCTTGCCTTGCTGCCGATATAGTTAAAAATCTGTGCTACAGTTTCCTTTTTCATGCTACCACCTCACCATCTTTCTGAAGTTTAAAAGAGAAATACCAGTTATTTGCATACCCAGTCTTGATAGCGTAAGTATACACATGACCTGTGTTATCACTTGTTCGGAGTAATCCCAGCATCTTGAAATTCTTTTCCAACTCTAAACGACTATACCCCAATTGGAGCCTGTCAATCACAGTTTGAAGATAGGTGGCAAGAATATTACCATAACCATCCCGGAGGAACACTTTGCCTGGTTCCTCATACTCTGCTACATACTCGTACAGCGCTTGATATGCCTGTAAGATTGAGCACTTTCCACTTCCGTTTGACTGTAAGGAGATTTTATCGTGTTTAGCCATGACAACATTATAAATTTTCTCTACAGTCTTATTGTCGATCCCATTAAAGTCAGTCAAATCACTTAATACCTTCGCCCCACTGTTACTGTATAGCTTCTGTCTTCTATACTCCCGCACAGGACTGATTTCTCTATCTGGGAACACCACTATCAGATTCAGTTTCATTTCTTTTGTCCCCACATCCAAACCCCAGGCCCCCATTATCGTGGGACCCTTTTTCACCTGATAAATCTTCTGCATTTTACTATTCTTCTTAAGTAATTGCAATGTATCCATCATCTTATATAACGCCTCCATTTTCTCTGAATTATGCTGCATTATGCTGCATGACCTTCCAACCATTTCAGAAACCGCTCCCGGCTGATTCGATACTGTTTGCCCACTCGGAAACTGGGAAAACCTTGGCTATGTATCACTTCATAAGCTGTATTTCTGGAAATGCCCAATACTTCGGATATGTCCATCGGTGTCAGTACTAACGGTAAATCTTCTGATCGTATAAACTTTAATCTACTCATATAAATCCTCCTCGTATTGATTATTTTTGTCTTTGATCACCTGACGATCAGCGCTCACACCTTTCTCTTTGAAATTTGCCTTGTCCTCCCTACGCGTTTAATTATATCTGTTTATTATAAAATTTGTCACTATTACACCTTTAAATGCAACTCTATCTAAAATACAATTACAGCAATTTTATATTATGTAATGCTTATTTAAATATAAATGTAACACTATTTCGTTTTGCGCTGTAAAACTTGCAAAACAAAAAAGTGATACGTGCATCCCGTACTTTCATCCCGTACTTTTGCACGCATCACTTTCTATAAATCAAATAAATAATATATAATTTTAGTTACTTTTTTTAGATAGTTTTTCCTTTTTTTCTTTGTAAAACAAAATCCCACTCACAAGTTGCAATTTGGATGTTATTTCTTTCTTTAAGTTTTCCAACTGTTTAGTATCACAATGATCCAACATATCAAAGGTTAGGCGGCTTAATGCATTTTTTGCGCTTTGCACCTCATCGCTAGGGAAACGAATCGGACATGGCTGGCCATTTTCCATAAAATAGCATAACCGGAAAAAATCAAGGTTGTCCCGGTTGCTCCTTTCAATCTTCTTTAGTTTATCCAAAATATCCTTCTCCCTCTTCTTCATCTCCGTCTTCTTCTCCGTCTTCTTCTCTTTATCCTCCTCCTCTGCTTGATCCTTCCGCCACTTGAAATATGCTTCCCATTCCTCTTTCGAGATACACGGTATGTCATTTTTACCTTTATCAAAACACTCAAACCGTCTCTTACCTGTAAAGATATCAGCAGATATTCCTGTTATCTGTTGTAAGCCCTCTAATTCCCCTTGCCATATCGAATCACTCCTGTGTTAATGACCCGGGTAAACCTCTCTCTGCTTGTGTTGAATGTTTTGTAGATTGTATCAGCTGCACTGCGGCCACGAATAACTTGCCACATATAGCGCATGATAAAGTAATTTATTTGCCGATTCAACTTTTGCTCTTTTATTACATTTTTCTCCTGTTCTGTCTGATTTTTCTGTTCTTCCATCTCAACTACCCCCATAAAATGTACTATAATATGAGTATAGATGATTTTTTGCAACTTGACAATCTCAACAGCTGCATCCATTTTGAGAACATGAATCGGAACATACAAGTATGAGCAAATGTTAAAAATAGACCGGGCATTTCTACCCGGTCTACTTAATTTTGGGTATATTTTAGGCTGCTGTGAATCAGGATTGAGAAGTTGGTTTGCTCATCTCCTTTGTTTCGTTTTTCTTACTTGTGCTGGTATCAGTAAATCCTTGTATTCCCTCATAAACTTCTAAGCTTCCAGAACTGTCTAACTTTACACCACCAACCGGAACCAAAGTAAGCATGGTTTTCAATCTGTCCTCTGTGACCACTTCTAAGCCACAGCGATTTGTAACAAGTTCATATTCGCTGCCAGCTTTGCTTTTGATGACACGAACCAAAGCATAGTATTTATTACTAATCGTTCCATCTTCATCTTCTAAGATCGGTGTAAAGGTAGCCAATCCAGTCTTAGCCAGCAGGGAAGTTGTAAAAGCTTCATCCATGACAATATTGCCATTTTCATCTATCCTAAGTCCGTTAATCTGCTCACCCTGAGCAATCTTTGCTTTGATTTGCTTGTCACTGTAAAAGGTGAAATCCCTTGTCTTGCCAAGGTAAACACACCAGCCTTCACGACGCTTGCCCAGTTTTTCCTCATAGATCACAGTTGCTTTACACATTTTCTGTTCCTCCTAAATTTTAAATCAGGTTGTTTCTCTTAACCTCTGTATCTATTCTAACGCTGGGAACTTGTTTTGACTGCTGACGGAATAGCTGGACTTTTTCATGGATAGTTAGTGAGAAAATAGGGGGTGTGCTGCCAGCATCCGCCATTGTAACAATTCGTGCGATTTCTGCTAAGGGGAAGGGGGAAGGCTGGGGAAATTTTGAGAGGGCAGGGGAGAATGGTTTCTATTGGTGTAAATAGGCCCTATGAGCCATGTAGTCTTGTGTGTCATGGAAACCCCTCTCATA
>CALWZG010000003.1 GCA_944385965.1 uncultured Anaerotruncus sp. | reverse complement strand
GTCCACCACGGTTTTCCCCACCCCGGCAAAGTAGCAGACCTCCTTCAGGGAGCCTTGCCCCACCTGTTCCAGCAGGTCCACCACCTGTTTCTGCTTTGGGGTCAGCTTCAAGCCTTCCAGCTCCTCCACCCCATCCGCCAGCCGCACCATCACCAGCTTTTCATCCAAAATCCGCTGGCGCACCTCCTGGGATTTGATGACCGTCCCCTCTTGGCAAAGAGCCAGCAAAGCGGGAGCGTGGGCCTCCAAGCCCAGAGCCGCCAGCAGGGTGGATTCCCGCACCGGCTTTCCTCGCCCCTCCAGATACTCCAAAATCTGGCGTTTTTCAGGAGGTACCTCACCGGAGGGGACTGCATCTTTTGCCAGCTCATAGGTATACTTCAAATCCACCCCGATTCCCGGGGGCAGCAGGATCCGAACCCCATCATAATAGCCGCAGAAGGTGGTTTCGTGAAGCCATTCCACCAATTCCAATAGCTCCCGGTCCAGCAGTGGAGCCTGGTCCACCAGGGAGGCCACCGCCTTGATTTTTTCCGGCGGGGTGATTCCCTCCACCTTCATCACCATACCCAAACGGGTCCGGTTACCCGCCCCAAAGGGAACGGTTACCCGGCAGCCCGCTTTCACCGGCAGACTGGGGGGAATCAGATAGCTGTAAGGTTTGTCAAAATGCAGGGTGGCGTTTTCCACCACCACCTGAGCCACCAGCGCCATCTCAGCTTTGGAGGGTCAGCAGACGGTCCAGCAGGGCGTCCGCTACCTGGTCCTTGCCCATCAAAGGCAGCCGTTCCATCCCCGCTTTGGTGATGATGGTCACCAGGTTGGTGTCTGTGCCGAAACCAGCCCCCGCGTCCTTGAGGTTGTTAGCTACAATCATATCCACCCGCTTTTTCTCCAGCTTGGCGGCGGAATTTTCCACCAAGTCCCTGGTCTCCATGGAAAACCCGCAAAGGATTTGCCCCGGCTTCCGGTTGGCCCCCAGCCAACCCAGAATATCTTGGGTTCTGGTGAGGGGGATGGACATGCTTCCTTCGGATTTCTTAATCTTGTTGTCCGCCACCGTTTCCGGGCGGTAATCCGCCACAGCGGCGCACTTGATAATCAGGTCCTGTTCCCCAGCCCGGCTGGTCACCGCCTGAAACATCTCCTGAGCGCTGACCACCGGTACCAGCTCCACCCCCAGAGGGGCCTGCAAGGAAACCGGCCCGCTGACCAGGGTCACCTTGGCGCCCCGGCGGGCAGCGGCGGCGGCTACCTGATAGCCCATCTTTCCAGTGGAATGATTGGTAATGTATCGTACCGGGTCAATGGCTTCCCTGGTAGGGCCGGCGGTCACCAGTACCCGTTTCCCCTGAAAATCCTTTGGGGCCAAGGCTCTACGCACCGCCTCAAACAGACGTCCGTTGTCCGGCAGACGGCCCCGTCCAGTATCCCCACAGGCCAGATACCCGCTGTCCGGCTCAATGACCTCCACCCCAAAGGCTTTGAGGGTTTCCAGATTGCGCTGGGTAATGGGGTTGTCATACATGCCTGTGTTCATGGCGGGGGCCACGATTTTGGGGCAGGAGGCCGCCAGGATGGTGGTGGTCAGCATATCGTCCGCGATTCCCGCCGCCATCTTGGCGATGACATTGGCGGTAGCTGGGGCCACCAGAATCACATCCGCCTTTTTGGCCAGGGACACATGCTCCACATTGTACTCAAAATTCCGGTCAAAGGTATCCACTGCTACCTTGTTGTTCACCAGGGTCTCGAAGGTCAGCGGCGTGACAAACTGGGTGGCGTTTTGGGTCATCACCACATGCACATCTGCGGCGGTCTTGGCCAAATCGCTGGCCAACTGGGCTGCCTTATAGGCCGCGATTCCTCCTGAAACCCCTAACAAAATTGTTTTTCCTTCAAACACAAAGAACCCCTCCTATAACGGTCCTCAGGGTGTTTTCCACAGGGCCAGGCTTTTGACAGCCTTCCCCACAGAAACAAAACAAGCCCTGTGCGTCCACAGGGCTGTTTTCACTCAGGCTTCCTGGTCGTCATGTTCCGGCTGATGCTCATGGACCACCATTTTATATTTCCCGTTGGCGAATTCCTCCACCGCCAGTTTCACCGGTTTCTCCTCAATGATGGTGTGGTTGTCCTCAGCCTCTTGGGAAATCTCCCTTGCCCGTTTCGCCACAGCCACCACAAAGGCGTAAGCGCTATCGCCAGGCTTCAGCATGGAAGCCATAGAAGGTCTCAGCATATTCATCGTTACTTTGTCACCTCGTCTATAAAATCCTTCATATATTTGGTTTGACATTTGGCGGCGGCAATCACCGCTTCCAAACGTTTTCTGGCTTGCTCCAGGTCATCATTGACAATGATGTAATCATAAAGGGCCGCTGTTCCAAGCTCCCGTTTGGCAGCCGCCAATCTGGCGGCGATGACCTCCTCCGACTCGGTCCCCCGGCCACGCAGGCGGGCTTCCAGTACGCTGAAGGAAGGGGGAAGCACAAAGATGAAAACCGCGTCAGGATAGCTCTGTTTAATCTTCATAGCCCCCTGGACCTCAATCTCCAGCACCACATCCTGGCCCTGCTGGATACGCTCCTCCACCATCTTTCTGGGGGTACCATAATAGTTGCCGCTGTAACGGGCGTATTCCAGCAAACCATCCTGGATAATCTGTTTCTCGAACTCCTCATGGCTGACAAAATAGTATTCCACTCCATCGGTTTCCCCAGGCCGGGGCTGGCGGGTGGTCATGGAAATAGAGAGAACCGCCTCAGGATGCTCCTGAAGATAAGGGTACATCAAGGTACCCTTTCCCACCCCGGAAGGGCCGGAATACACAATCAACTGTCCTTTACTCATCGTCCTCCACCTCATCCTCATCATCGTCATCCACCAAGCGGTTAGCCACCGTTTCGGGCTGCACCGCTGAAAGAATCACATGGTCAGAATCGGTGATAATCACCGCTCGGGTCCGGCGCCCATAGGTGGCGTCCACCAAAGCGCCCCTGTCCCGGGCGTCTTGAATAATCCGTTTGATGGGGGCAGATTCCGGGCTGACAATGGCCACAAGCCGATTGGCGCAGACCATATTCCCAAACCCAATGTTGATTAGCTTCATAATTTTACCTCACTCAATATTCTGGATTTGCTCCCGGATTTTCTCAATCTCACTTTTAATATCCACCACAACCTGGGCGATGGCCACATCCTGGGCTTTGGAACCGATGGTATTGGCCTCCCGGTTCATCTCCTGCACCAGAAAATCCAGCTTCCGTCCCACCGAACCCTCATGGGTCAGGATTTCCCGGAACTGTCCAATGTGGCTGGTGAGCCGCACGGTTTCCTCATCCACCGCGATTCGGTCAGCGAAAATGGCGGCCTCGGTGAGAATCCTGCTTTCGTCTATCTGCCGGTCGGCCAGCACCTCAGCGATTTTCGCCTCCAGCCGCTCCCGATAGGCTTCCACCGTCCGGGGGGACTGTTCTTTTACCTTCCCCACCAGCTGCTCAATGGCATCCAGCCGGCCGGTCAAATCCTGCTCCAGCCGAAGCCCTTCTGTCTCCCGCATGGACACAAACCGTTCCAGCGCCTCATCGGTCACCTGACGGACCGCTTCCCAGATCGCGTCCTCATCTTCCGGCGTTTTGCGCACGGTAAAAATGTCCCCGAACCTGGAGATGGCGCTGAGGGTCAGATCATCCTGAAGATGATAGACATGGCCCAATTCCCGCAGGGCGCTGATATAGGCCCCTGCCAGTTCCTGGTTAATTTCCACCTGGGTATTGGGGGTTTCCAAGGTTTGAATGGCAACGCCTACCTCTATTTTACCCCGGGAAACCTTTCCTTGCGCATAGGTTTTTAATTTTTCCTCCAGAAAACCGTAAGCCCTTGGTACCCTGGCGGAAAATTCCAAAAACCGGTGGTTTACCGATTTAATCTCTACCGTGATATCCCGGCCATCCAGCATCTGCTGACAGCGTCCATAGCCTGTCATGCTTTTAATCATTCCGCTACCCGCTTTCCGGCTATCGTCCACCGATACGACGCCTAGTTTATCTTATATATTTTACCTTTCTTTCACCCGTTTGTCAATGAAACCAACGCAACTTACGGGGATTTTTTCCAGGGGTTCAAACACCTTTGGAAGGAGGGCGAAGGGGGCTTTAAACCATACGCAAAATTGACTTTCCATCTTCCCCCATGCTATACTCACCTTGTATTTTTATCATAGACTATTAAGGAAGGGGAAACAAGTAAATGAGCATTGCCCAAGATTATCTGGAAGGCTTGAAAAACGCCTATTTTCGCTATGGGGCAGATGCGGAATGGGAGCATTTTCAAGGGTTGATTCATGGGGCCAGCCCGGAGGAGCTGGAACAGCTGAAGGCCCTTTATCCTCTGGTGCCGGACAGCCTTTTCCAGCTTCTTCAGTTTGCAGATGGCACCTATTGGCGGGTCTATCAAAATACCAAGGTAGCTTTCTATTTTCTTGGCTCTGATTTGGAGGAATTCCCCTATTACCTTCTGTCTGCCAAAGAGATGATCGAACATAAACAGCTGGCTTTTGAATGGTATGGGGATTTCGTCAACAGGGTATTCGGAACCGACCTGGTGGACGAAAAAATTATAGAACAGGCGGAAGAGATGTGTTGGCTCCACTTCGCTGACTGTATGAACAATGGGGGCTCCTCCCAGCTGTTCATTGACTTCTCCCCCTCCCCAAAAGGAAAACCTGGACAGATTGTGCGGTTTCTCCATGACCCGGATGAGCTTCAGGTCATTGCGGACAGCTTTGACGACTATCTCCAAAAGCTGATGAAGCGGGGGTTTGATTTCATCAACCAGGATACCGCAAAGGATGCTTCTTTCCTTCTCCAACCCCAATAATTACAAAAACGGCATGGCTCTCATGAGCCATGCCGTTTGATTAAGGTTCAATCTTTTTGATTAGGCGGGGTGGACCTGATTCTCTTTGTCAGCGTGCTTTCCATCCACACCGTATTTTTTGTTTTTCCGGGACTCGAAGAATTTGGGTGCTACCTGCGGGAACATTGCCATGGTCAGCACGTCCTCCTCCTGCTCCAGATACTCTTTGGGGAACTCTTGTTTGAGTTTCTCCAGCTCTGGCTCCAGCAGGTCGGCGGGACGGCAGGTGATGGGTTTCTCCTCGCCCAGAATCTTCTTCTGGAACTCCTCGGAAACCGGAACCGCTGTACGGCCGTAATCTCCGTGAATCATGCCGCGGAACTCTTTGGTAACCATCTTGTACCGCTCGCCCATAATGACATTGAATACCGCCTGGGTACCAACAATCTGAGAGGTAGGAGTAACCAGAGGAGGATAACCAGCGTCCTTACGACCATTGGGGATCTCACGCAGCACATCCTCGAATTTGTCCTCTTTCCCAGCCTGTTTGAGCTGAGAAACCAGGTTAGACAGCATGCCGCCGGGTACCTGATACAGCAGGGTGTTGGCGTCTACGCCCATCACCTTGGGGCTGAGCAGGCCGTTCTCCAGATATTTCTCACGCAGCTTGGCGAAGTGAGCGCGTACCACATCCAGTTTCTTCAAATCCAGACCGGTGTCGTAAGGAGTACCCTGCAAAGCCGCTACCATAGACTCGGTGGCGGGATGGGAGGTTCCCAGCGCCAGAGGAGACATAGCGGTATCAATAATGTCCACGCCAGCCTCGATGGCCTTCAGATGGGCCATAGAAGCCAAACCGGAGGTGTAGTGGGAGTGCAGGTTGATGGGAACCTTCACCGCTTCCTTCAGGGCTTTGGTCAAATCGTAAGCCATAGTGGGGGTAATCAGAGCAGCCATATCCTTGATGCAGATGGAATCCGCGCCAGCGTTTTCCAGCTGCTTGGCGTAATTCACATAGTAGTCGATGTCAAACACAGGACCGGTGGTGTAGGAAATAGCGGCCTGCATATGAGCGCCCATCTTCTTGGTAGCTTTGATAGCGGTTTCCAGGTTGCGGATATCGTTCAAAGCGTCGAAGATACGGATGATGTCAATGCCGTTGTCCACGGATTTCTGTACGAAATACTCCACCACATCGTCGGCGTAGTGACGGTAGCCCAGCATATTCTGGCCCCGGAACAGCATTTGCAGTTTGGTGTTGGGCATCTCTTTGCGCAGGATACGCAGACGCTCCCAGGGGTCCTCATCCAGGAAACGGATGCAGGCGTCAAAGGTAGCGCCGCCCCAGCACTCACAGGAATAGAAGCCTACCTCGTCGATGGCGGGCAGGATGGGACGCATATCGTCCATGGTCATACGGGTGGCGATCAGGGACTGATGGGCGTCACGAAGGATCGTTTCGCAGATTTTGACTTTTTGTGCCATGTTCGCGCCCTCCCTTAACCAATGGAGATCAGCAGATCGTTGGAGTTGACGGTATCGCCTTTCTTAACATGCACGCCTACCACAGTACCGGAGACAGGAGCGAAAATCTCGTTCTCCATCTTCATGGCCTCCAGCATAACCAGCAGGTCATTGGCGTTGACCTTGTCGCCCTCTTTCACCTTAACATCCAGGATATTGCCGGGCATAGGAGCGCAAACCTTGGTAGCGCCAGCGGGAGCTGCGGCGGGAGCGGGAGCTGCGGGAGCAGCCGCAGGAGCGGGGGCAGGTGCAGCAGCGGGAGCGGGAGCGGCAACCGGAGCAGGAGCGCCGGCGGCCAGCTCCTCTACCTGAACATCATAGGCTTTTCCGTTGACAGTGATGCTATATCTTTTCATGGTGAAACCTCCTGTAAAGTATTAAGAAAACAGTACAAGTGTACCTGGATTGATTACATAGGAATGTTGCCGTGTTTCTTAGGCAGGGTGGTAACCCGCTTGCCGGAGAGCATATCCAAAGCGGAAAGCACAGTGCCCCGGGTCTCGGAAGGCTCAATCACATCGTCCACGTGCCCCTTGGCGGCAGCGGCGAAAGCGGAAGCCTGAGTCTGAGCATATTCTGCCTCAACATCGGCACGGCTCTTTTCAGCGGTAATCTTGTCCCCTTCCAGGAAGGCCACAGCCACGGTGGGAGACAAAGCGCTGATGACAGCGGAAGGCCAAGCCACGGTATAGTCCGCATTGGCGGCACGGCCGGCCAGAGTGATGTACGCGGCCCCATAGGCCTTACCGGTGATGACCGCTACCTTGGGGGTAGTAGCCTCAGCGTAAACGTGAGCCAGCTTAGCTACCTCACGGACACCGCCGCGGAAACCATGGTCAGGAGCGGAGGCGAAGCCCTCGCAATCCACCAGGGTCACCACAGGAATCTGGAAGGAATCACAGATGGTGACAAAACGGGCAATTTTGGTGCAATCCCGAGAGGTGAGCTTGCCATCCACACTGGCGCATACCACACCAACGGTAGAACCAGCCATGGTGGCCAAGGCTACCTTGGCACCGGTGCCGAAGCCAGCCTGCAATTCCATCAGGCTGTCAGCGTCCACGATGCTCTTGGCGGCTTCCAGCATGCTTCCGGTGAAGTTGGCCGCAGGAGCGGAGAAATCACACATGGGAGCAGCAGACAGGTTGTTGGAGGGCAGCATGGACAGCAGGGTGCGGGCGGAAGCGATGGCCTCAGCCTCATCCTTGGCCACAATATGAGCCACACCATCCTTGGCGGCGGTGGCTGCATCAGAGGAAGTAGCCACATCACCAGTGCTCAGGAAGAACTCAGCCTTCTCGCTCATCACCACAAAGTCAGCGGAAGCGGCGGCCAGAGCAGCACTTCCAGCGCAGACGCCCAGTACCAGGGAAATCTGAGGCACGACACCGGACAGGCTGTTGCTCAGGTTGAGCATCTCGCCATAAGCGGCCATAGCATCCAAGCCCTCAGCGACGGCAGCTCCGTTGGAATCATAAATTCCTACTACCGGAGCCCCGGTCTTGTAAGCCAGGTCATAAATTTTCTTGATTTTGGAACCATGGGCGGCACCGACAGCGCCGCTCTTGACGGAGACATCCTGGGAGAAAGCATAAACAGGGCTGCCTTCCACCAGACCATAACCAGTAATCACCCCTGCGCCGTCGCAGCCGGTTTTCACCAAAGCGCCAACCTCAACGAAGCTGTCTGGATCAAACAGCGCCGTCAACCTTTCCCGGGCGGTAGTCGCCTTCAGTGCGTCCTTACGTGCGTCGGCCAGTGACATCGCTTTGTCACTCATGTTTTTGTCCTCCTATCTTAAACTTAAAAGTAAAACCTGAATCATTTTGACATTTTTCGGTTAATAAAATATCAAAATGTAACCACTATAAAGTATAATCGTTTTGAGGGCAAATAGCAAGTGCGTTTTCAAAAATTTCCTTAATTTTTCACCTTTTTTACCTACGGTGGGTATTTACTTATAGAAAAAGCGCGGGAGGTTCCCACGCTTTGGACAGTTGCTGAGCTTCATATTTTCCGGGTATCAGCAGAAACCGCAAAAAACAGTTCTCCTTTGGATTTTTATACCAGCCCCCACCATAGGGAAAAGGGAAACCTGTCCCTTGTTTATCTTCTGCCGCAATTGCGGTGGGCAAAAAAGTCTTTCAAGCTGAAAGGCCCCTGGGCCTGATACCCCAGTTTAGTCAGGCTCTGGCGCAGTTCTTTGGGCAGCCTGGGGTCCAACTCCCCATTTTGGGTCCCTTGCCGCAGCTGGGCGGAAAAAGCTGCCCGAGCCAGCCCGTCCACCAAATCCAAATCCATCCGGCGGCCGGTATCCACACCCGCCAAAGCCACCTTGTCCTCGGTGAGAACAAAGGCCGCTGTGGCCAAAATCTCCTGGTCCTTATACGCCCCATAGGCGAAAGCGTATTCCTCATCCAAACCATAGCTTCCGCATACCCGGCTGTTGAGCCTGGGGTCGGAAATGCGTTTGATTACAAACATCTCATCCTTCTCCTTTTCGGCGGGAGGGCGTGTCCCGCTTATTTCCCCTTGGATACTGCGTTGCGCAGGGCGGTCAGCTCGCTGGGCTTCAGCTCCCGCCATTGACCCGGCTGAAGCATCCCCAATTTCAAGGGGCCAATAGAGGTTCTTTTCAGGCGCACCACCTCAAGGCCCACCGCCTCGCACATCCGGCGCACCTGGCGGTTCCGGCCCTCCTGAATGGTCACCTGGAGTACCGTCCGGTTCTCATCCTTTTCCAGTACCAGCACGGTGGCGGGAAGGGTCATCTTCCCATCCAGAAGGACACCCGCCGCCATCTGGGCCGCCTGCTCGTCACTCACGTTAGCCCGAACGGTGACCCGATAGGTCTTGCTGATGTGGTTGGAGGGATGCATCACCATGTTGGCGAAGGTCCCATCGTTGGTCATCAGCAGCAGGCCCTCACTGTTCCGGTCCAGCCGCCCCACCGGATATACCTTGGCCGGCACATCCTGTACCAAATCTATCACGCACCGGCGGCCCAGCTCGTCGGAAGTGGTGCTGACAAACCCTCTGGGCTTGTGGAGCATGATATAGAAGTTCTGCTTTTTCCTTACCAGATGCACCCGCTGACCATCCAAAGCAATGACATCCCTGGCTGGATTCACCGGATGCCCCAAAACTGCCGGATGCCCATTCACTGTAATCCGCCCCGCTTTGATAGCCTCCTCAGCCTTGCGGCGGGACAAAATCCCATTGTCCGAAAGGACCTTTTGAATTCTGATTCCTTTTCCTTGTGCCATAATCTACCTATCTTTCTTTTTCAGTTTCTTCTCATCATCCGCTGCCAAGCAGCTTTTGAAACAATCCTTTCCGTTCCTTCGCTGATATGTAGTCCGCCGCGGTCAGGGTTCTCCGGGCCAGCAGCTGCCCATCGCAGTAGACCCGCAGCTCCCCCAAAGCCTGCCCCTGTTCCACAGGGGCGTACACAAAGGGCTGGGCCAGTACCTTCACCTGAAGCCGCTCCCCTTCCGCCAGCGCCACCGGAGGAATGGGGTCATACACCCCCGCTACCTTTGGGACACTTCCCCCAGTGACCGGCACCGAAACCTGAGTTTCTGGCACCTCTCTCAGGGACAGCCGGGCGAAATACCGGTCATACAAGGTGCGATGCACCGTCCAATCATCCGGGCAGCCCAGGGTTACCACAATGAGACGGATTCCATCCCGTTGGGCGCAGGAGACCAAACACCTTCCCGCCTCCTTTGTGAAGCCAGTTTTCACCCCAATGGTCCCTGGATAATCCGACAACAGACGGTTGTGGTTGGTGAGCCATCTGTTATAAGGAGGATTTCCGTAGGAGACCACCCCTTTCTTCTGGCCGCAGATTTCAGCGAACAGGGGGTTTTTTAACGCCTCCTTAGCCAGCAAAGCCATATCATAGGCGGAGGAATAATGCTCCGGGTCTCCCAGCCCGGAAGGGGTGACAAAATGGGTATCCTCCAGACCCATCTCCTGGGCCCGCTGATTCATCCGCTCCACAAACCCCGCTATGGAGCCGGAGATTTGAACCGCCGCGGCGTTTGCCCCATCATTTCCAGAAGCCAGCAGCATCCCATAAGCCAGCGCCTTCAAAGACGCCTGGTCCCCTTCCTTCAGCCCCATGGAGGAGCCCTCCACACGGATGGCCTGGGAATCCACTACAAAATACTCCTCCAAGTTTGGCTGCTCCAGGGTCAGCAAAGCGGTCATAATTTTGGTGGTGGAGGCCATAGGCAGCCTTTGATTGGCGTTTTTGGCGAACAGGACCCGGCCGGTCTCCCCGTCGATGACCACAGCGGCTTTGGCCTCAACCTGCCCTTCCAGGGTATCCGGTATGGTCTGGGCCACCGCGGGGGCTTCTCCCCAAGCCTCCAAAGGCAGCCCCCAAAACCACAGCAGCATCACCAACAGCGCCAGACATTTTCTGCCCATCCCCCGTCACCTGTCCTTCCTATCCGTTACAGGTCATTTTATGCGGGGCTGGCTGGGAAAATCACTGGATGGAAGGCTCTTCCTTTGCGGGAGACTGCTGTTCTTTGACTGTTTTTTCTTTTTTCATCAGGCCGGCAATCTTGTCCACCACGTCAGGCACCATGTTGATGGCCTTCTCGGCGGCGGTACGGCCCTCCTGAATCTGCATCAGCTCCACATGGCCATCCTGAATCACCAGAAAGGCGATGGGCTGGACGGTCACGCCGCCCCCCGCCCCGCCGCCGAACAGTTGGTTCTCCTTGGCGGGCAGGTCAGAGCCTCCTGAGGCGAACCCGAAGGTCACCTTAGACACCGGGATAATGGTGACCCCTTCCTGCACATGGATGGCCTCCCCAATGATGGTATCCGCGTTCACCAAACTTTTCAAATTCTGCATGGAGCTGTCCATCAGCCCATTGATTGGATGTGTGCTGTTGCTCATATCGAGTTCCCTCCCATAGATGGTTGTGGTCTGTGTTTTTTAGAGGTGTCAGGGGGCTTGGCCTGACCGGGCGGCCCCTCCTTTTGATTGTTCAGCAGGAGCTTCACAGCTCCCCAAGCCATACTTGCCAGCGCCGCCAAAACAAATACCGGAGCGATTCTTCCTCTGATATCCAGCTCCCAGGTCCCTTCCTCCCGCTGAAAATCCGGATAGATACGCAGGTCCGGGCGGGCCAGGTTTAAAAAGCTCTGGGCAGCGGCATAAGCGGTATAAATCCTGTGATTCACCTTTCCGTAAGCAATGGCGGTTTGGGCAGCGTCCTCTTTGGCCACCACCAGGCAGACATAAATCCGGTAAAACCGGAACCGGCGAACCAACAGGCCCAGCCCACCCTTTAAGGCCTCCATCAGCTCCACCGCCAGGGACAGCTTTTCCGCCAGACCCTCCGGCCCCTTGTGGGAAACGGTCTTTCGCTTTTTGGACAACCGCTTACTTTCCTTGTTTTTTCTTTTAAGATATTTCCTTAGTTCCTTTTTTCGTCTTTTCTCCCGCAGAGCCTTTTCCTTGGCGGGAGACAAAGGCTTAGGCGGGTAGAGGCGCACCCGCAGAAACAGCCATCCCAATCGAACTTGGGGCGGCTGTCCTTCTCTGGCCTGGACCATAACCGCCACCGGCACCAGCAGCGCCAGCGCCAAGAGGGCCAGCAGCCCCCACAACAGACAGCCCAGCCAAGTCATAGGGCTCGCCTCCTTCCCTTAAAACTCTGCTTCCTCTTTCTCCGGCGCTTTTTCCTCCAAAGAGGCTGTCTGGGAGGGCGGAAGCTCCGGCAGGTCTTTCAGGGACCCCAATTGGAAGCACCTGAGAAAATTGTCTGTGGTCCGATAGGACAGGGGGCGTCCCGGAAGATCCAGCCGGCCCGCCTCCTCAATCAGCTGCTTTTCCACCAGGGCATTCACCACTCCCGAGCTGTCCACCCCGCGCACCTGCTCAATAAAGGCCTTGGTCACCGGCTGATTGTAGGCCACTACCGCCAGCACCTCCAAAGCCGCTTGGGATAAGGGGGCTGCCCGACGCAGTTCCAGCGCCTCCCGAATCACCCCCGCGAAGGCTTCCTGGGTGGTGAGCTGCATCTTGTCTCCCAAGCGCAGCAGCTGGAGAGGGATGCCCGCCTTTTCCATCGAGCGGGCCAACTTTTGAGCGGTCCGTTCCACGTCCTCCTCCGAAACCTCCATGGCTTGGGCTGCCCGCTGGGTCTCAATGGCCTCCCCTGAGGCGAACAGGATGGAAAACAGCTGTTTTTCCAGCTGGTCAGTCATAATATTGATTCACCTCCTGAGGCAGAGGGTCCTGTTGGGCTCCCCGATGGAAAACCACCTCTCCCTGGTCATCCATGGTGATGCGTTTGGCCTTCATCAGCTCCAGCACCGCCAAAAAGGTAGCCACCAGCTCTCCACGGTCGGCACTGGACTCAAACAGGCTCAAATAAGTGGAACGGCCGGTCCGGTACAGGGAGCGGAGCAGATGAATCACCCGGCTTCCAACCGATACCATCCTGCGGGCCACAATGGCCTGGAAGGCTTTAGCAGGAGGGGGAAGCCTGCGCTTTCCCCTGCCCACCGCGTCCTGATAAGCGCTGTAAAGGTCGGATGGGTCATGGACCACCTGATAAGCCTGCTCCCCCAGCTTTTCCTGAGGGCGGGCAAAGTTTTGCCCGGAATGGTTGCGGGCCCCCAGTTCCCCGGCGACCTGCCGGCAAACCTGATATTCCAAAAGCTGGCCTTCCAGCTCCGCTTTCAGCTGAAGCCCCTCCTCCTGATGGCGGGGCAGCAGCATCACCGTCTTGATATACACCAGCCTTGAGGCCATCTCCAGAAACTCGCTGGCCACCTCCAAATCCGACTGCTCCAACCTTTGGATATAGGCCATATACTGCTCCAAAAGCTGGGAAATCTGAATATCATAAATATCCAGCTTATGCTTTTGAATGAGATGAAGCAGCAGGTCCAAAGGCCCCTCAAACTGGTCCAGATGAAAGGAAAGCTGTTCCATGCTTACAGAATCAGTCCCGCCAGCAGATCAATCCAGCCGGTGGCGAAGCTCAGCAGCCGATAAACCAAACCGGCCAGCAGATTCAGGGGAACGGTGAGGATGGGGGTAAACATAATCACCAGAAGCAAACCAATAAAGATATACTGCTGATACTGGGCGATGGTGTATTCCCATTTGGCCGGGATGAAATAGGAGGCTACACTGTATCCATCCAGAGGAGGGATGGGGAGCAGGTTGAATACCGCCAACCCCACATTGATGGATACCATATAACTGAGAATCATGTAAACAATCTGAAGGGGCATACTGAATCTGGCTCCAACGATAATCAAAAGAAGGTTCAGCAGCTTGGCCACCACCAGTACCACAAAAGCCATCAGGATATTGGCCACCGGACCGGCCAAAGCGGTCAGGGCCATACCCGCCCGCATGCTAACCTTCCGGTTGAAGTTACGGGGATTGACCCGAACCGGCTTGGCCCACCCGAACCCAGTAAACAGTAAAAGCAGGGTTCCCACCGGGTCCAAATGGGCCAAGGGGTTCAGGTCCAGCCTTCCATCATAATAAGCGGTTTCGTCTCCCAACTTGGCAGCCGCCCAGCCGTGCGCGTATTCATGAATGGGCATGGCGGTGAAAATCACCACAACCCTGGCGAAAATCTCATAAGGGCTCAATGACAAAAACATGCAACTACTCCTTCTATCCTGTAATAATTTGGCTGAAATCCGCCCAAGATATGCACCTATTATACTTTGGAAATGGGTAAAATACAAGTGAATCCCCATAAAATCAAAAAGCCTTCAGAATTCTTTAAAAAAACCGTAAAAAAACTCTTGCTTTTCCATTCGCAATCTGATAGAATAACACTGTTGACCCCGAAAGAAGTTTAAGATGTTTCTCACAGAGGAGGTGCAGACAATGGCAAAATGCGACATCTGCGGCAAAGGTGTTACTTTCGGAATCAAGGTTTCTCACTCTCACAGACGTACCAACAGAGCTTGGAAGCCTAATGTTCAGCGCGTAAAGGCGATCGTCGACGGCAAACCCCGCCACATCCACGCCTGCACCCGCTGCCTGCGTTCCGATAAGGTACAGCGCGCCATTTAAGCCCGCAAAATAAGAAAAGCTTCTGCCAAGGCAGAGGCTTTTTTGTTATCTGAACAATTTCAACAAGCTAAAATTCAATGATCTCTAACATTCACCGGACTTATTCTCAGATTTCCTCCAGCCGTTACGGTGTACCATTTCCCCTTTTCCAGTTGAATCTTTTCTGATGCACCCGCTGTAATGTATTCTATAACATATCTTTCTCCTGTTTCAACATCGGTAAAGACCACATCTGTATCACAGTCACCCTTTACTTTTACCGTTCCAAACAGTGGCTGTATTTGTTCTGACTTCATTGCGCCTTTATCGTCTGAAAGTGTAAAGGTATGTTTTGTTTGTATAGTGCCATAAAAGAAAATCACAGCTAAGAAAATTGCTGTGACACCTAGAAGTATCACCCGTTTTTTCATTGAAATGCCCATAACCTTTTATTTTCCTTTAAAATGTCATATAAAAAGAGGCCGTTTAAACGGCCTCTTTTTTCATTCCTGTTACGGGTTCTTATTTGTGGTCAACCTCAGCCATATGGCCAATCAGCATCAGAACCTTGTTGGAATAACCCCACTCGTTGTCATACCAGGAAACCAGTTTGACAAACTTGTCGGTGAGGGCGATACCAGCCTTAGCGTCGAAAATGGAGGTATGAGCGTCACCCAGGAAATCAGAGGAAACTACCATCTCATCGGTGTAGCCCAGGATTCCCTTCATGCTGGTCTCAGAAGCGTTCTTCAAAGCGGCGCAAATCTCATCGTAGGTGGCGGGTTTGGCCAGGTTCACGGTCAGGTCCACAACGGAAACATCCAAAGTGGGAACACGGAAAGCCATACCAGTCAGCTTGCCATTCAGCTCGGGAATGACCTTGCCAACAGCCTTGGCGGCACCGGTAGTGGAGGGGATGATGTTGCCAGCAGCGGCACGTCCACCTCTCCAATCCTTCTTGGAGGGACCATCCACAGTTTTCTGGGTAGCGGTGGTGGAGTGTACAGTGGTCATCAAACCGTCAACAATGCCAAAGTTGTCGTTGATAACTTTAGCCAGAGGAGCCAGGCAGTTGGTGGTGCAGGAAGCGTTGGAAACCACGGTCATGTCAGAGGTGTACTTGTCCTGGTTAACGCCCATTACAAACATAGGAGCGTCAGCAGAAGGAGCGGAGATAACAACCTTCTTAGCGCCGCCCTGCAGGTGAGCGGAAGCCTTCTCAGTAGTGGTGAACACACCGGTGGACTCCACTACATACTCAGCGCCGCACTCGCTCCAGGGAATCTCGGCGGGATTCATCTTGTCATAAACAGCGATTTCCTTGCCGTTAACGAAGAATTTGCCGTCCTTTGTGCAAACCTCGCCTTTGAAGCGGCCATGCATGGTGTCATATTTGGTCATGTAAACCATATATTCCACATCGATGAAAGGATCGTTGATGCCTACAATTTCATACTTATCAGGCTGGGCTACCGCGGCGCGGAAAACCAGTCTGCCGATACGGCCAAAACCATTGATACCAATTTTAACTGCCATTGGAAACAACCTCCTAATTTTTAAGATGTACCTATTTTATACCAAATTCATGTCAACTGCAAGGTGTTTGTCAATTATTTGTCAACACGGATTCAATTTTCTTTATTTTTCTCAATCCTTCTGGGTTTATACCTTTCTTTTTATTGAAAACATCCAAGGAATCCTGTATAATGATTTTGTCGTACTTTGTCGAATTTTGTTGTTTCCCAACCAAACTTTGGCAGGCTGTATATTCTTTTTTTTACGCTGAACACTACTCAAAGCGCTGTTACGGAAAGGAGGCTGGGCTATGGAGTTTCATGCAAGCGATTCTTTTTACAATCAGATTGTGGAACTTTACACCCGCTGTGGTCTTCCAGCAGCGGTTTTGGATGAGGCTTTCCTGGTGGTTTGGAAAAACGATGCCGCCCTTTCCTGCTGCCCTCTGCTGGCGGCTCCAGACGGTGTTCTTCTGTTATTCAAAGAGCAGGACCTCTCCACAGAAAAGGCCCAGGAAGAGATTCAAGCAACCGGACGACTGTCCCTTGAAACCTCCGGCATGTCCCGCTTTATTCTAACCAGTTTGCCTCAGTGTGGTGGATATCTGATTCTTCCAGAGCAGCAGGATTTGGGCACCAGCCGCTCTCCAAAAGGAGCCGCCCGGATGCTTTGCGCTTTTGACAGCCGGTACCGCATGGAACTTTCCACCATCTTTTCTTCCCTGCATCTGGCGGCTCAGGAAGGGCAAAATACCTCTGTCTTACAGGCTTCCCTCAATGCCGCCAATACCAGCACCTATCGCCTGTTCCGGGACTGTGAGTGGATTTCCTATTACACCCGTCTGGCTGGCGGTATGTTTCCATTGCAGGAGCAGGAGGTGGAGCTTTTTCAATTTTTACGGGAGTTTTTTGAGGAGTGTGCCCCCCTGTTGGAGCAGGCGGAAATTCCGTTTGAATACACCCTCCCCTCTTTTTCCATGGTGGTTTCCTGCGATGTGAAAAAACTTTCCCTGGCGCTCATCAATCTTCTCTCCAACAGTATCCGGTTTACCCGGCCTGGAAATTGGGTTCAGGTGAAGGTCTCCCTGCAAAAGGAAAACACCCTGGTTTCTATTCAGATTCGGGACCATGGCCGGGGAATCCCCAATGAGGTTATGCCCCATATCTTTGAGCCATATTATTCTTACCACCAGGATGAGGACCCATTCCTTACCAGCGGATTGGGGCTGGCCATTGTAAAGGCTTGCATGGGGGTGATGGGCGGTTCGGTCAGCCTGGCTTCTTCCTTCGGGCAGGGGACCAGCGCGCTGCTTTCTTCCCCGCTTCACCCTCCCAAAGAGGATTTTTTCCAGCTCAGAGGATTTACCCCCGATTATCTGGGGGATATGGGTACCTTCCTGCGGCTGGCTCTGTGCGATGTAGTCTCCCCAAACTTTCCATAACCCATGAACTGTGTCTCAACCGCCCTTCTGAGGCGGTTGTTTTTATGGTAATTTTGTGAAATTTTGGCAAAAGGCAAAAAAAGGCCTCTGAACTTTCATCTGTTTTAGACTTGCCTTTTTTCCGCTAAACTTGTAAAATAAAAGGTGATTTTGTTTTCTGGTCCTACAAAACAGCGAGTTTGAGGAGGTTCTATCTGTGTATAAGGCTGGGTTTGATAATGAAAAATATGTAAAGCTTCAATCGGAGCATATCTTGGAGCGTATCTCCAAGGCCGGAAAGCTTTATCTGGAATTTGGCGGGAAATTGTTTGATGATTACCACGCTTCCCGTGTTCTTCCCGGATTCGCCCCGGACAGTAAAATAAAGATGCTCCTTCAGCTGAAGGACAGCGCTGAGATTGTCATTGTCATCAACGCCTCCGACATCGAGAAAAACAAGGTGCGGGGTGACCTGGGCATCACCTATGATGTGGATGTTCTGCGGCTGATTGACGCCTTCCGGGCCATTGGCCTGTATGTGGGCAGCGTAGTCATCGCCCAGTACGCCGGACAGCCTGCGGCGGAAGCGTTCAAGCGCCGCCTGGAAAACTTGGGGGTCAAGGTATATCTGCATTATCCTATCGCTGGCTATCCCTCCAACATTCCTTTAATCGTCAGTGACGATGGCTACGGAAAAAACGAATATATCGAAACCAGCCGGCCCCTGGTGGTGGTAACCGCCCCCGGTCCTGGCAGCGGAAAGATGGCAGTCTGCCTGTCCCAACTCTACCACGAGAATAAACGGGGCATCAAAGCCAGCTACTCCAAATTTGAAACCTTCCCTGTCTGGAACCTCCCTCTGAAGCACCCTGTCAATCTGGCCTATGAGGCGGCCACAGCCGACCTGAATGACGTGAATATGATTGACCCCTTCCATCTGGAAGCCTATGGGGAAACCACCGTGAACTACAACCGGGACATTGAGATTTTCCCGGTACTCAGCGCCATCTATGAGCGGATTTTTGGCCAGTGTCCCTATAAGTCTCCCACCGATATGGGAGTAAATATGGCCGGACTGTGCATCTTTGATGATGAGGCTGTACAGGCCGCCTCCAAGCAGGAGATTATCCGCCGCTATTATCAAACCCGCTGCAACCAGCGTATGGGTCTGGTGGATGAGGAAACGGTTTATAAGCTGGAGCTTCTGATGAGTAAAGCGGGGGTTTCCACAGCGGACCGCCCAGTAGCTGCCAAAGCCTTGGAGCGGGTGGAGGAAGACGGGGCTCCCGCCGCCGCCATTGAACTGCATGATGGCACAATTGTCACCGGCGGCACCTCCCCTCTGCTGGGCGCTTCTTCCGCGGTGCTGCTGAACGCTTTAAAGCTGTTGGCGGGAATCCCCCATGATGTCCATGTGATTTCCCCCACCATTATCCAGCCTATCCAGCACCTGAAAATTGACCATCTGGGCAACCACAATCCCCGCCTGCACACCGACGAAACCCTCATTGCTCTTTCCATCAGCGCCGCCACAGACCCGGCCGCTGAGGAGGCCATGAAGCAGCTGGCCCGCCTGAAAAACTGTGAGGCTCATTCCTCTGTGATTTTGTCTCAGGTGGATGTGGCCATCTTTAAAAAATTGGGAATCAATCTGACCCAGGAACCTACCTATCAAACCAAAAAGCTGTATCATAAATAAAGTACAAAAGGCGTGGGCCTCTTTACAAGAGAGTCCCACGCCTTTTCAGCTTAAAAAACAACTTCCAAACTCCCCATCCCAGCAGAGCCCCCAAAGCGTTAAAAAGCAAATCATCAATGTCGCAAACCCCTGTTCCTAAAACCAACTGGGAAATCTCAATACATGCGGACACCAGTCCTCCTGCCAGCAGGGCTGACCAAGGGGCCTGAAACCGGGAAGACAAAAAGGGCAGCAGCACACCCAAGGGGACAAACCAAATCAAATTGCCAACCACATTATAAAGGAAAGCCCCTGCCGAGTCTGCCCATAAAATCTCTATGGTATGAATCACAGGAATCAGGTTCCAGCGGCCTGCCATAGAGGGGTCTGGTCCATAACGAAAAATAGTAATCCCCGCTAAACAAAACAAGTAGAATACCAATAACTGAACAACCCCTTCCCGCTTCCAGGAAAGCTGATGCTTTCGTCTTATAAGCCAGAGGATTCTGATAAAAACCCATATTGCGTATAGAGGGCAGGCAACCCGCAGCGCCTGAACAACCAATCCAATGACCCGGCTTATCATAAACATCCTCCCCTTTCGCCACATTCTGCGGGTTCCATTGTAGCATGTGTCCTCTTGACTGTCCAGAAAAGAAATTCTCCCTGGCCCTTGACAAGCGGCCGCCGCCCTTTATAATTAGGAAAGGATTCATTTCTGAGAGGAGGAGAGGCAAGTGGTCCTGACCATCCATATTGACAACCGGGAAATCAGTCTGGGGGTTTATGAGGGCGGGAACCAACAAGCTTCCTCCTCCATAGGAACAGACCTTTGTGGTACCAGTGACCAGTACGCCGCCGCTATGCAAGGAGTTTTGGCTTTTCACGGAATCCAGACCGCTTACTTGGACGGGGCAGCTTTATCCTCGGTGGTACCAGCCCTCACCCACACCCTGAAAAAGGCCGCCCAACGCTTGTGCGGAAAGACGCCTTTGGTGGTGGAGGCTGGCATTAAGACCGGTTTGAATCTGCGGCTGGATAACCTTGGAACGGTAGGGTCAGATTTTATCTGCAACGCAGCGGCGGCCCTAAAACGGTTTCAGCCTCCTTTTGTTCTCATCCAATTGGCTGGAGCCACCACCTTCACCGCTATTGACGCATCTGGGGCCCTAATCGGCCGTTCGATTCTGCCTGGTGTGGAAAGTTCCCTGGAGCACCTGTGCAAAAGCTCCGCCCAGCTTCCAGATGTATCCTTTGACCCAAAAGCGATGCTTTTAGGTCGTGGGACCGGAGACGCCATCCGTTCTGGAATTCTGTATGGAACCATCTCCATGCTGGAGGGGATGCTGGCCCGATACAGAGGGGTACTGGGAGAACAGGCGAAGGCGATTGTGACAGGAGGGTCTTTAGCCAAAACGGTTTGCCGGTGTTGGTCGGAGGAAGCTGTCTATCAGTCTCATCTGCTCCATCAAGGGCTGTACCTGTTATATTTGAAGAATCAGAAATAATCCCAAATAAGCGCTGTATCCAATTCGGAACGGCAGCTGGGAGGAATTGAATTGATCAATCGGCAGAAAACAAAGTACATGGTGCAGCTTTCCTTAATGGCTGCACTGGTGGTGGTAGTAGCCTTTGTGCCATTCCTGGGGTATATCCCATTGGTTTTCATCAAAGCTACCACCGTTCATATCCCTGTGATTATTGGAGCCATCCTGCTGGGGCCCAAGGCGGGAGCTGTCTTAGGGGGAGTATTCGGGCTTACCAGCATTATCAAAAACACAATGGAACCAAACTTATCCTCCTTTGTGTTCTCCCCTTTCATACCGGTTCCGGGCGCCGACGCGGGAAGTCCCAAGGCTCTTTTTATCTCTATGGTACCCCGGATTCTCATTGGTGTGGTAACAGCCTTATTATTTCGGCTGTTTTCCAAGCTGTTTCACAGTAAACGGACCTCCTGCGTTTTAGCGGGCCTGGCGGGCGCCATAACCAACACCATTTTGGTAATGGGCAGCATTTATGTGCTGTTTGGCCAGCAGTATGCTGCCGTAAAACAGGTGGCCTTTGAAAAATTAGCTATGGTATTGATGGGTGTGGTCTTTACAAACGGTTTGGCGGAGGCGGTTGTAGCCGCTGTTTTGGCGGGTCTGATTGTACCTCCACTGTTAAAAAATACTGAAAACAGCCGGATTTAATCCCCCGTGTGAAAGCCCCGTCCAGAGTTTATATAACGCTTTTATTTGCAAGGAGAGACTTTTTAAAGGGTCTCTCCTTTTTAAATCATTCATGAAATATTTTAAAGTTAAAAGCGGCTTTATCTGGCATTTACAAAATATTTATGGTATGATATCAAAATAATCAATTTTATATACATTATGCAATCTATCCATAGGGTGGAAGGGGATTAATTGGTATGAAAACAAGAGAATTTTTCAAAAAAAAGCAGGTGCTGTCCTTTGAGGTATTCCCTCCAAAGCGCACCGCTGGAATCGAAACCATCTATACCACACTGGATGGTTTGAAGGGGCTGAACCCTGATTTTATCAGTGTTACATATGGCGCTGGCGGCAGCGAAAACTTTGGGGCTACTTTGGAAATCGCCGCTTCCATCAAACGGGACTATGGCATTGAGGGGGTCGCCCATCTGCCCTGCCTGTGCCTGGACCAGCAGGAGGTTTCTGATTTTCTGCGCAGATGCAGCGAGTTAGGGATTGAGAACCTGCTGGCTTTGCGGGGAGATAGAAACCCTTCTTACGAGCCTAAGGGGGTCTTCCAGCACGCTAGTGATTTGGTGACCTTCATCAAATCTCAGGGAGATTTCAATGTGATTGGAGCCTGTTATCCTGAGGGACACAGTGAGTCCCAAAACATGGTGGAGGACATCCAAAACCTGAAGCGCAAGGTGGATGCCGGAGCGGATGAACTGATTACCCAACTGTTTTTCGACAACCGGTATTTCTATGAGTTCCAGGAGCGGTGCGCCCTGGCGGGAATCAATGTTCCCATTGAGGCAGGCATCATGCCGGTGGTAAACGCCAAGCAGATTCTCAGAATGGTTTCCCTGTGCGGCTCCAGCCTGCCCCCAAAATTCTCCAAAATGATTCAGCGGTATGAGGACCAGCCTGAGGCTCTGCGGGACGCTGGTATTGCTTACGCAGTGGACCAAATCACTGACCTTGTCACCCAAGGGGTGGACGGCATCCATCTGTATACCATGAACAACCCTTATGTGGCTCAAAAAATATGTCAGGCGGTGGCCAGCCTGTTCCAAACAAAGGAAGGAGACCATGAGAATGCGCTCTAAACTTTCCATACTCTGTGCGGGATTGTTGGCCGCCAGCCTTCTGGCCGCCTGCGCTGGAGGACAGGAGAGTTCCTCCAGTTCTGCCCTGCCCGCTCAAAACTCCGCTTCCTCAGAAAGCTCCCTCCCGGAGGAATCAGCTTCCTCCCCAGCTTCCACTGAGGGACCTCAGGCTGCTCTCACCTCCTTTACAGCGTTGGATTTGGAGGGAAATCCAGTGGACCAGGAAATTTTTAAGGGTCACAAGCTGACCTTGGTGAATGTTTGGGGAACCTTTTGCGGTCCCTGCCGAAAGGAACTGCCCATTTTCGGTAAGCTGTCCCAAGCTTATCCAGCGGAACAGTTCCAGATTGTGGGCATCTGCGGAGACACTGTGGACCGGGAAGGCGAGATAATGACAGATATTGTGGAAATCGCTCAGCAGCTGGTTGAGGAAAGCGGCGCCGATTATCTGCACATCGTCCCTGAAGGCCCCCTTTTTGATTCCCTTATCAGCACCATACCCGCTTACCCCACCACCATCTTTGTGGATGAAAACGGAAATTGGGTTGGACAAGGGATTATTGGCGGTGCGGATGAGGAGTCCTGGGTCGAGCTGATTGAGGAAAAATTAGCGTCTATCGCTTGAGGAGGGGGAGCATGGAAGCTAAAAAACGACTAGCCCAAGGGATGTGCCTGCTGCTGGCGGTCATTCTGATTGGGGCGGGAACTTTTCGGGAGGAACTGAGGGTTGTATTTATGAAAGCCTCCAATGTTTGCATGGAGTGTATTGGTCTTGGCTAAAAGAAAAGGCGGAGCTGGACGCCATTGGTTTCAAGCTGCTTGGTTTGCCCTCACAAACGGCTACATGGCGGGCTTCCTGAAAGGGAAAATTTACACCGGCTCCTCTAAATCCCTCTGCGTCCCCGGTTTAAACTGCTATTCCTGTCCCGGTGCCGTTGGTGCCTGTCCCATTGGCGCCTTGCAGGCAGTACTGGGAAGCGGCACCTTCCGTTTTTCCTGTTATGTTTTTGGTACGCTGATGCTGTTCGGGGTACTTCTGGGACGGTTTGTCTGCGGATGGCTCTGTCCCTTCGGGCTGGTCCAGGAACTCCTGCATAAAATCCCTCTGGGCACCAAGAAAAAGAACCTTCCTGGCCACCGCTGGCTCTCCTGGTGCAAGTATGTGGTGTTGGCCTTGTTTGTTATCCTGCTTCCTTTGGTGACCACCCAGGGAGTGGCATTGGGGGACCCCTGGTTCTGCAAATACATTTGTCCCAGTGGAACCCTCGGCGGCGGAATTCCTTTGGTACTGCTGCATGAAGGCATGAGATGGTCCATTGGCCTGCTGTTCTACTGGAAAATGTTTTTACTGCTTCTTCTGGTGTTTTTATCCATCCGGTATTACCGGCCTTTTTGCAAATATCTCTGTCCCTTAGGGGCTGTATATGGCTGGTTCAACCCCATCAGCGTATACCACATGGAAGTGGATACTGAAAAATGTACCCGCTGCAAAGGGTGCCAAACCGCCTGCAAAATGGACATTCCTGTATGGGAGCGGCCAAACAGCATAGATTGTGTGCGGTGCGGTGACTGCCAGCGGGTTTGTCCCACCGGCGCTATCCAGTCCGGCTTTCTGCTCAAAAAGAAAAGAGACATCCCCCACAGGGATATCTCTTAAATCCAGGCAAGGATAGGGATTATTGTGTTTCCTTGTTCATCATAATGTTGATGATTTTCATGTCCACAGTGGACATGCCCTCCTTGGATAAACAGGCTACATTTTTGATGGTGTCTTCCACATGCTGGGAAATAATACCATCTGTCTTTTGGATAATGCTGCCGCCCAGGGCCAGCTGGGCGGAAAGTACCGCTTCTCCAGCGCAGGTGCAAAGTTTCATGGCACAGTCATCCTTTGCCCCATCGCAAAGCATCCCCGCCAGATTTCCCAGCATATTTTGTATCGCACCTTCAATCTGGGTCTGGTTTCCTCCCAGCAGCCAAGCGATGGCGGCGGCGGCTCCTGAACCGGATAAGGTAGCTCCGCAGATGGGGGACAGGCGTCCCACATGATACTTAATGCGGATGGTTACCAAAATACTGAGCAGGAGGGCCCGCAGCATTTTCTCCTCAGAGTACCCCTGATAGCGGCAGACCGCTATGACCGGCAGAGTGGCCTCAAAGCCTTGATTTCCGCTTCCCAGGACGGTCATGGCGGAAACAGCTCCGCCGCCCATCCGGCAATCGGAAGCCGCGGAAACCACCATTTTGGTATAGGAAACCAAATCTTTCTGGAGCAGTCCCACATCCATCATCTTTTTCAGATTGCGGCCCACATTCAGCCCATAGTCTCCTGAAAGCCCTGTATCAGAGGCTTTCAGGTTCATGGTCACCGCTTCTTTGAGAAACAGCAATTCTTCCAGAGGGATTGTTTCTGCCACTTCCACCAGATGTTGGATGGAGGTTTGGGTAATCCCATCTGATGGATGCTCCTTGACATCGGAAAATTCCAGCTTGTCCAGCAGGGTTTCCCCATTCCGCTGCACCAACACCAGATTATCATGGCTGTCCACTGTAACGGTACGGACCTGATTTTCCCCATCAGTGGCGATAACCTCAATATAAAAGCGGCTATCCTCCAGCACCTGGGTTTCCACAAATCCATTGGCAATTAACTGGTCAGCCTGTTCCACCAGCTGGTCATTTACTCCAGCGAACAGCTCCATGGTATTCCCTTCCCGGGCCAGCAGACAGCCCAGCACAGCGGCCAACGGGATTCCCGCTCGGGTGGTATTGGGGATTTTTACGCAAAAGGCGTTTTTGAAAATATTGGAGCTGACCCGCAAGCTCAGGTGAGTTGTGGGCTTATCCAATCGGCAGCAGGTATTGGAAACCGCCAATCCTAACGCCACCGGTTCGGTACATCCCATACTAGGTTTCATTTCAGATTTTACAACTTCAAGCAGATTTTTATAATTCAAGATGGAATCCTCCTTTTACTGGCCTGGTATCTCTAAATTATATATAGCAAAATCCATGCCAAATCTGAAAATGCGATAAAAAAGGAGTTTATCCGCATATATCCAAACTCAATATTCTCAAAATTAAGAATATTTGCTTGTAAAAATCCTATTAATCCTTATTTATTAAGATTTCTAGATTTCTTATAAATAAGACTTTATTCTCAATAATGATAAAAGATATAACTATAATAATGATTATTGTTAAAAATTTATAAAAATTTAAATTTTATCGATGTAAAATTATTAAAAACAAGGACTTGTTTTTAATAACCGTAACAGATATTATATTACTGTTATAATAATATTTTTTATATTGAAATGTACTTGCTGATTTTATATAAAAGCTTCCATCAGTGGATATTGCGCGGTTCAAAGACAGGTGTAGAAAAAGGCGCACTTTTCAAATAGCAAGGAGGATTGATGCATGCTGGTATTAGGGCGGAATTTAGGGGACAGCATCGTTATAAATGATGAGATTTTTATTACGGTTTTTGAGGTAAATGAAGCGGGGGATCGCTTCAAAGTAGCCATTGACGCCCCGAAGGAAATCAAAATTGTACGGGGTGAGCTGTATGAGGAGGACACCGAACAGCGGAAAAAGGTTGTACGGATGAAGCAGGAAGCTACCAAGCGAAAAAAACGCTGAAAGAGGAGCGTTTTTTACGTAACCAGCCCATCCTTTTCCCAAAAGGATGTTTACAAATTTTAATCAATCCTGCCCATAACAAAAAGCAGGACGGAGCGAAAGAATGCCCGTCCTGCTTTTTTATGTTAGTTTATATTGGGCCATCTTCCGATAAAAGGTCGCCCGGCTGATTCCCAACTGACTGGCTACTGCTTCTTTTTCCTCCAAGGTCATGCCTGGATGTATGACCCCCGCGAAAATGCTCCGTTCATAAGCCGCCAATCGCTGGGCCAAGGTCTGTTTGGAGGCTACAGGCTGGGTCAGCCGCCCAGGGAGGTCAGAAAGCTCAATCCGCTCTCCCTCTGAAATGTTCACCAGATACTCTATCATATTTTTCAGTTCACGCACATTCCCCGGCCAGCCATACTGTACCAGAGCCATTTCAGCCTCCGGTGAGACATCCGTCAGAGATTTGTGCAGCTGCTGATTGTAGCTGGCGAGAAAATTCCGGATAAAAAGAGGAATATCCTGACGCCGCTCCCGCAATGGAGGGATTTCAATAGGGATTACATTCAACCGATAGTACAAATCCTCCCGAAAGCGGCCCTCCTCCACCATCTTGTAAAGATTCCGGTTGGTAGCACAAATCACCCGCACATTCACCGGAACGGGCCGCTTTGCTCCCAAGGGTTCCACTGCCCGCTCCTGAAGCACCCGCAAAAGCTTTATCTGAGCTTGCAGCGGCATCTCCCCTATCTCGTCCAGAAACAAGGTGCTGTTGTCCGCCAGCTGGAATTTTCCTGGCTGCCCCCGCCGTTTGGCGCCGGTAAAGGCCCCTTCCTCGTAACCAAACAGCTCACTTTCCACCAGCCCTTCCGGTATGGCCCCGCAGTTCACCGAAATCATCAGTTTATTGCCCCGGCCGCTGGATTGATGAATCATCTTGGCCAGCACCTCTTTGCCGGTTCCACTTTCTCCTGTAATCAAAACCGTGGAGTCAGACTGGCTGATTTTACCCACCATCTGCAAAATCTGTTTGATTTTAGGGTGGTTTCCTAAGAACTGCTGCCGCTGAATCTGCCGTTTCTCCTGCTGAATTACCTCCTGGAGCTGGTCTGTCAGTTCCTGGCTCTGCTGGAAGGTAATCAGCTTGCTCTCTAAAAGAGCGCTCATATATTTCAGGAACTCCTCCAATTTTTTCTGCCCATCCAGCAGGCGTTCCCGTTCCCGCTCCTGAAAAGCGATGATTCCAATAACACCCACAGGCTCCCCCTTCAAAAGAATTGGATACGCCAGGTTGGCCAGTTCATGGCAGGTATCCCGGCGCTGGCAGCTGTTGCAGGCGAACTCCTTACGCACATTGCGGATGATTCCAGGTTTCAGGGTACGCAGAATATTTTGAAAGAAGGAGTCATGGGGAATCCTCTGTCCAACTTCCCGCTCATAGGCTCCTGAGCCGCCTACCCGGATCAACTGACTGTCCACAACCGTAACCTGAGCCTCCACAATCGAGGAGATGGCCTGCACATAAGCTTGAATAAAGGGTTGAATCTGCATCAATTCGGTCATCAGGAAGCCTCCTTTGTCAAAGAGTTCCAACTGTGAATATTATGCGATAGACAAGAATGGTTGTCAAGCGTCAAATCAAAAGGCCCATGCGAAACGCATGGGCCTTTTGAGACACACAAAGGGAAATCATTTTTCAAACATGTCCAAATCCGCAGATTTTACCGGACCATGCAGAACTGTTTTAAAGCGAAGTGTTTCTGAACCACCTCAAACAGCTCAAACCCATAATGCTCATACATCTGTACATTTTTAGGGTTATGGGTTTCCAAGGAGGTTACCAGCTGATGCTGGTCGGCGTAGTGCAGCACCTCTTTCATCATTTTGGAGGCGATTCCTTTTCCCTGCATGGAGGGGCGCACCGCAAAATACACAATATGCATCCGGCGGTTGGTTCCCAGCTCATCGGTCCACACCGAGTTCAGGTAATCCTTCCCCTTAATAAAGTTCCACAGTGTTTTCAGGGAAGGGTCCTCACTAATCAGATAGGCGCCGGTACGCACAAGGGCCTGGGCAGAAGCCAGAAAATGCTTGAGAGGACTGCACGGGTTACTGGCATCGGAAACCACAATGATTCCATTCAAATCCGGGCTGTCGGCGTAAATTTCACAGTCCTTAAAAAATTCATCCAGATCGCAGCGCATCAATTCCGGCAGCAGTTTTTTTCGTGTGTCGTTTTGAGGAATCAGCTGAAGATACAATGGGTCATGGCTGAAGCATTCTGTCAAAAGCTGACTTAATTTTTCCTCATCCTCAGGTTTTACACGGTATAATCGGTCGGTATTCAAAATTTCACTCACCTTTTTAATCGTTTCAATGATACTGTTCTGACTTTTTACCGGTGAGTCTGGCTAGTTCATAATTCCACCCCTAAACAAAATCCGCCTTTCGCGGCAGGTAATTGCCGGTGGATACGCTTTCTGGATTGGTTTTATTGTAGCACCTTGCACAATCTTATTGCAATTCTTTTGGAGGCAAATAGGTTGGAATCCGTTCCAATAGCCGCCGACTAAAAAGGATGGAATAGGGCCATCCTTTTAATTTCTTGAAAATGCTCTGTTTTTCTGGGCCATCCATCATATCAGTGCGGATGCGGCCTCACTCTGCCTTTTCACCAGAAATACCGGCGCAGTACACGGAGCAGACAAAACAGCACCAAGATAATCAGCCCCACTAGAACCCATAAAACATATCGCATCCACTCCTGCGCAGAGGAGGAGGTGACCTGCTGGGTTTCCTGGGGAGGCGGCTCCAGCTCTTGGGCCTGGAGAAAAATCTCCCCCACCAGGGTCAATACCTCTTTGGTTTGCCCATCCACCAGCTGTACCTGTGTGGAAACCATCCCCTGTTCCACTACCGCCTCCGGGTCCGGGGGCAAAATTTCCAAAGTTCCCCCTGTTTCTGCCCAATCTGTGGGCAGCAGGACTTGGAAGGTTTGCCCCTCCTGCTGACTGACAAGATACTGTTCCAGTTGTCCTTCCTGATTTTTCAGGGAAACTTCCTCCTGATAAGCAGGAAGTGCCAGTTCCATTTTTTTAAAGTTGGAAAATCCATAATCAAATAAGGCTTTATTATCCTGGTACACCGCCCCCGAAACCCCATCAGACTTTAAAAGAATAGAGATTAGACGCACCCCGTCCTGTTCCCCTACGGTCATCAGACAGTTGCCCGCTGTGTCTGTCCAGCCTGTCTTACCCGCTATGGCCCGAGGGTCATAAGATTTGTTTTCTTTCAGCAGGGTTCTGTTCAGATGGGAAAAGGTATGCTCCTCATTCCAGCGGGTCTTGGGAATCTCATATTCACTGGCGCCAGCATATGTAAAAAATTCCGGCTCTGACAGCGCCGCCCGTGTTATTTCCGCCAAGTCATAAGCGGTGGAGTAGTGTCCCTCCTCCGGCAGACCGCTTGGATTTACAAAGTTGCTTCCGCTCAGCCCCAGCTCCGCCGCCTTCTGATTCATCCTCTCGGCAAAATTCTCCATGGACCCGGCCAGATGAATGGCGATGGCGTTGGCCGCGTCGTTGGCCGACGGGAGCATCAAAGCGTACAGCATCTGCTCCATGGTGAGCCTTTCCCCTTCCACCAGGTCGATGGAGCTGGCGTCCTCCATCATCTTCAGTCCATCCGCGGTCATTGTGACCAGCTCCTGAGGATTGCCCTCCTCAATGGCCAGCATGCAGGTCATAATTTTGGTCAGGCTGGCAGGCTCCATCCTCTGATAGGCGTTTTTCTCATATAAGATTTCCCCTGTATCAGCGTCCATCAGAATCGCCGCTTGGGCGTACAGGTCCAAAGGGTCCTCCTGATTTCCCCAGAGGGCGCTGACAGTCCAGCAAGGCAATACCAGCAGACTTACACATAAACAAACAAGCCACTTGATTTTTCGATTTTTCATCATTTATTCCATCCATACAAGTTTCACCACCTGCTCCTCATCTCAAATTGGTTTCCTTTACCCCATCTTGAAAA
This sequence comes from uncultured Anaerotruncus sp., assembly GCA_944385965.1. GTDB lineage: Bacteria > Bacillota > Clostridia > Oscillospirales > Ruminococcaceae > Anaerotruncus. Next base: position 49,790 of record CALWZG010000003.1, on the reverse strand, counting down.
AGGAGGTATGATGTTATGGAGCAAGCGATTTTTCAGCAATTTCAAGGGGAGTACAGCGACCCTCCCTATTCCGGCAGATGAAGGTCTCCTATTTTATCTTATGTTTGACTGCCTTTTTCCAGAAGGGGCACCTACAAAAACCTGAAATTCCTGTTACCTATTGGTATCGCCAACCCATTTTGAAATTCATTATAGTTTCTTTTTATGAACAAATTGTGTTCTTCCAGCATTTACATAGAGCCTCCTCAGGATGGGTCTCCTCTCAGTTTTCCTCGGAATTCCAGACAGAAAAAGGGGGACTGTCCTCAGACAGCCCCCTTTTGACAGGTCAATATTTATCCACTTCTCCAGCAAAAGCGTAAGACGGATTCTCCGCTCCACTTTGCTGGTCACTGTAATATGATGTGTCAACATCCTGGTTTATCGTCTGTTTTCTCAGGCGGAAACGCCCAACCAAATCCTTCAGAACCTGTGCCTGTCCAGACAATTCCTCACTGGTAGCCGCGCTTTCCTCAGCGGTAGCCGAGTTGGTCTGCACAACGGCGGAAATCTGATCCACACCTTGTCTGACTTGGGCAATGGATTCAGCTTGTTCGGAAGATGCCTGAGAAATCTGGTCGATAACACGGATAACCTCTCGAGCGCCTTCCACCACTCTTCCCAAGGATTTGCTGGTCACATCGGCCAGCTCTGTGCCTCTCTGCACCGATCTGATGGAATTTTCAATTAAGGCAGCTGTATCCTTAGAAGCTTCTGCGCTCTTACTGGCCAGATTGCGCACCTCATCCGCCACCACGGCGAATCCTTTGCCGGCCGCTCCTGCCCGAGCCGCCTCCACAGCGGCATTCAAAGCCAGGATATTGGTCTGGAATGCAATGTCTTCAATGGTCTTAATGATTTTTTCAATCTCTGCGGAACTATTCTTAATATCCTCCATAGCGCCGGCCATCTGACGCATTTGATCGTTGCTGTCATAGATGGTTTGTCCAACCTGGCTGACCTGTTGGCTGGCGTTTTTAGCGTTATCGGCATTGTTCTGAATATGCTCAGAAATTTCATTGATGGTAGCGGCCAGCTCCTGTACAGAAGCGGCTTGCTGAGTAGCGCCCTGGCTAAGCGCCTGCGCCCCGTCAGATACCTGATTAGAACCGCTGGCAACCTGATCCGCGCTGTTGTTGATTTGCAGCATGGTATCATTCAAATGATCCCGAATAGCCCTTAAAGAAATGATGAGGGCGAAAAAGTCACCTACATAGGCCTCCCGATTCTGGCTTTGAACATCAAAGTTCCCATCAGCCATTTCTTTAAGCAGGGTTCCTATATCTGTAACCATCATGTTGAGGGAATCCACAATCTTTGAGGTAGAGTCTACCAGCTCTCCTACCTCATCTTTTCGGTTTATCTGAGGAACAGGGGCAGAAAGATTGCCCTGAGACAACAGTTTCAAACGTTCGGAACAAGCTCTCAGGGGCGCGGAAATCCCTCTGGAAATACATACACCTAAGGTCAAAGAGATCAGAATGGCCACCACAATCAGAACGATGGACGTCACAATTGACCAGATCGCCATACTGTTGACTGCATCTGTCATTGTGTGTCCCACAGTGGCTTTGGAATCCATTAAATCCGAAAATTCCTTATACAATGCCTCAAAACGGGGCTGAAGCTCCTCCTCCATCTCCTTTTGCAGAGCGCTGATCTGTGTGGGGTCTAAGCTGCCGCCCCTTTCCATCACATCATCTACTACAACCAGATAGTCGTCCAGCTCTTGGCGGATCTGACTGATCAGTTGTTGTTCTTCCTGGGTTTGCATCAAGGACTCTATGGTTTGAAGATGGGTCAGGATTTCTTGTCGATAGGACTGGTAGTTTTCCACAGAGGCGTTATGCCGTTGGGTGTCCAGAGAATTTACCGAGTTGCGAGCCTCCCCATTGAGCCGTGTGAGAGCCAAAGCAGCCTTTCCAATATCCCCCTGAGCGAACCCATAGTTTTCCAACGTGCTATGATAACGGGTGTTCACGTTCCAAGTTGCCAAAATACAAACAATTCCTGACAGGCTGGCCACTATCGCCACCAGAATGAACGCACCCATTAGTTTCTGTCTTATTCTAATATTCCTTAACCATTCCATTTTTCCAACCTCCTTAAATGATTATAAAGCCAACCGCTAAAAATTTACTGAACAGATGCCTCGCACCATACTTTATTTATCCAATGCTCATAGTGACCCCGTCTGGTCCACACCAAACCCTTACAGCGCGTATCTCCTTATCAATGGTACGTGTCTCCCGCCCAATGGTAATCTGGGTCAGGGGATGGATGATACTGGATTTCACATAGCATCCCTTCAAGTCCCTTTGCTGCTCCTGAAGGACTTCAAACTTTTTTTGAGCTTTGGCATATTTCATATTCAATACCGAGAGCCTGAGCTTCTGTTCTTTATACAGCTTTTCATACTCCTCTGTAAGCTGCCCCTCAAATCGTTCCAGGTAGGATACATTTTTCGCCGCCTGTTCCTGCTGCTGACGCATCTCCTGCAATTCTTTGGTAAGCTGCTCTTTCTCCCGCACCAGCTCCGGCGTAAAGCCGATGAGTATGGTGTTGGGGCGGTGGGAAAGGTTTCCAATCACCTTGGCGATGATGTACTCGGTGGCCATGATAGAGCCACCTACAATCATGCCCCGGCCCTGATTGACCTCAATATGTCCGCTGCACACCACCTTGCAGTTAATCAAGCTGTCCGCGTACAGATTTCCCCGTACAGTTACATTGCAGTTCTCCAAAAAGGTGGCCTTCACATCTCCTCCAGCTTCCACTGTTCCGCGGTTTCCGCCGTTCATTCCCTTTTTCAGGTCGATGCTGCCCCCCGCTTTGATGTCGGCGCCTTCCACCAGTCCCTGAACCACAATATTTTCTGTCGCATGTATGATATATCCCTCTTTTACATCTCCCCCAATCACCAAATCTCCGATTACATCCAGGTTTCCAACCGATGTGTCCACATCCCCTTGGATAAACAGCACCTCATCCACCCGGAACAGGCCTTTATCAAAGAAAATCTGTCCATCCACCGCGGCCCTTAGCTCCAGCCCATCCTCAGACATCTCCGTATTTTTACCCATGGGTATACTGGCGGGACGACCAGGTTTCGGAGCAACCGTCTGTCCCTTGACGGTTGTGCCTGGGGTTCCCTCGGTAGGCGGAGTGATTCGGCAGATAACGTCCCCTTTTCCAACCTTACGGATCCAGTTCAGATTTTTATAATCCGCCTGCTCATCCTCCCCATAATTATAAACCACATCGTTATTGCGCTGGAAAAAATCCTCCACCTGACCATCCTCCCCATGGATGGGAGGGGTTCCCTTCGCGCAGACCGCCATTTGAAAATAGGCCCCTTCTATCAATCTTTTCAGGACCTGCTCTTGAATGCCATAGGTAATACCCTCTTGCTTCAGGATTTTCTCCAAGTCCGCCTGCTCCAAAGCCTTTCCTTCCCGAATAGGGGGAAAGACCATGGCATAGGCTTCCATCCCATCTCTGGAAACCATTACAAAACAGGAGGCGTCCACAGGCTCCTCACTGCCTAAAATCTGTTTACAGCGGTTATCCGCCTGTTTTTGGCACTGGCTGATAAAATAGGCTCCATTTGGGCTGGGTTCTTCCCCATCCATGCAATACTTAATAATCGGAACCGATTCACTGGATGCCCTGCGTCCATGCAGTTCTCCTAAACGCTCCAGAGCGCAATTTACAGGAAGCTCTTGCTGCTTTACCATAACCTAACATTCTCCTTCTACAATCATCCTGAGGAAGTTACAGATAAAATCTTCTTTCTGTAAGATTTAAAAAGCACTTCCTGATTTTTCTCATTCCATCAATCAATTCAATATAGCCAGCGGAAAACTTTCATCACTACGCAAATACTTACTGCCTAGCTTCACTCCTTCTCTCCATTTTTAAAAACATTTCCGCTTGAATATTTTTTAATATTTCATCTACTCTATCATATCGGAAGAATTTCAAAAAAACAACCTTAAATTTAAATACATAAAATAGATTTGAATTTTTTATCTTACTGGCTATGTTGGGCTTGAAATTTTTGAGAATCTGCCGATTATATAAATGCTAAGTTTTATGAAGGAGCGTTAGATATGAAAAAAAGATTCTGTCGGCTGCTGTTTATGACTGCGCTGTTTTTTCTATTATCCATACCTGCCTACGCCGCTTATGGGGTAAATGTAGGCACTAATGTAATCCAGTTTACGCAAAACGGAAGCGTTACAGGCAGCTATGCCACCAACAGCCAAGATGTGGTGCTGACCACCGACGCAGAGGGCGATCTTCTGACCTGCTTCTATAACCAAACCGGAAGCTATGTAGGGGTGACTTTGGGGGATCAGTCCAGTGTGACCATTTCCGGAAGAATTGGTACCCTGACCCTTCATTCTGATTTAGACCGGTCTGTCACCATCGCAGCCAATACCACAGTGGATTATCTGGTGTCAGATGCCTCCGCTCCAGTGACTGTCACCGTTTACGGTCAGGTGGGGGACTTCTCTCAATCCTCGGACGCTGCCATCACCACCGCTGGCAGCGGCAAGATAGGCCAATCAACCGGCACCTTCTCAAATAGCAGTTCCAGCGGGTCCAGCCGATTGACTTTAAGGGTACGTCCCATTTATTCTTATGAGGGTGTACGCCTGAACAGCCTCAAGGATGACTTGGAAGATTGTGTAACCGCTTACAACAGCAGTGGGCGTCGGGTCTCAGGCACAGTAGAATGGACCTCCAACGTCAATACCCGCATCTATAACGACTGCACCATGAAGTTCCGCTTTATTCCCAACGGTTCCGGGTACAGCACTACCAGCGGTTCCGTGCGTATACGGGTGGATGGGGACTATTATGATTATGACGACTACTACGATTACTATTATGATGATTACTACGGAAGCCCTTACCATGATGGGGACAACATCGATCTGGATATTGAGCCCTTGGAAATCGACACCCAAACAAAACAGCTCTCCGCTTTTACCAGCCAGTTGAACAGCCATGTCACCGCTTATGACAACCAAAACCGGATTGTGGAAGGTCGGTGCCGGTGGATTAACGAGGACAAATCGGTGACTAAAACCGCCAGTTTCTCTTTCCTGTTTATTCCAGATGATAACCGTTATGAGTGGCAGCAGGGGCGGATTAAAATTTATGTAAATGAGTGGGCCGACGAGGATGATGACGACGATGATGTAGATTCTCAGCTGGATCTGGATATTGAAGATATTGACATCTCCAGCAACAACAAACGTCTTTCCCAGCTGCGCAGCAAGCTTAACAGCCATGTCACCGCTTATAACAGCGATGGCGATGAAGTGGATGGACATTGCCGCTGGTTGGACGACGATGATCAGCGTGTCCGTGAGAGCGACAGCTTTGAGTTTGTATTTATCCCGGACAGTTCCCGTTATGATGAAGCGGAAGGGGAAATCTGGATTAACGTGGACTAAGCTCGCAAAATCAACAAGGAAAGGGAGCCTTCAAATTGGCGATCAAAATTCTGGCCCTGGAAGGGCTTACCGATAATAAATTGGCGTCCCTGGTGGAGGAACTGGTTTGTAATGTAAACGGGGTTAAACAAGCCCGCATTGACCTTTTATCCCAGCGGCTTTCTCTGGATATTCAGGGGCGGGACGTTCCAGAGGTTGTGGAAGAAGTTGTAAAGTTGGTAAAACGCAGCTTGCCCCAGGTCGACATCCATTATATGGAGACCGGCGTTTTTTCGTCGGGCCAGCCCCGCCGAAGCCGTGAGGCACCCCCACAGGAGGAGGACGATATCGATGACTATGACCTGGATGCCCTCGAGGACACGGTGGACGAGGAAGATGAAGACACACCCACTGTTAAGAAAACAATTTGGGGCTTTTTGAGGAAGCTTCGTCTTGAGGACCGTTCCCAGCTTTCCCTGCTGTTTACCGGAATCGCCCTGGTGCTGTTGCTGGCGTCCCTGCTTTTGGACTTAGGGGACATCTTCTATCTGGTTGCTCCTTATGTCGCTTTTGGCTTGTGCTGTGTGGCCTGCCTGATGCTTCCTCTCCCTTCCTGGATGGGCTCCTGGTGGTCTGTGATTGGAGTTATGGTGGGCAGCGGACTTGTGGGGGTGGCTGGTTCCCCTGGGCTGGCCTGTGTGGCCCTATGCCTGCATATGGCCAGCCGTTGGGTTTTGGAGCTTGTGGCCGGAGGTTTGGAGCTGCGGATTTCCAATTTTCTGCCTTCTCTGCCTGAAATGGCCCATGTTCTGGAGCAAGGCAAACTCATTTCTATCCCCGCCAACATTTTACAGCAAGGGGATTTGGTTTTGGTTCTTCCGGGGACCCGTGTCCCCGCCAACGGCATTGTGGCAAAGGGTGAGTCCACAATCTTTCCCTATCTGTCAGCCTCCTCTCAACCCATAAAGCCGGGGGATTTTGTCAGCTGCGGTGACCTGAATCAGCAGGAAAAGTTATGGGTTCGCGTGCTGCATCCACAGGATGAATCCGCCGCGGTCTCCCTGGAACAGCTGCTGTTAAAAAAATCTCACGAGCGGAAGCTGCCGGAGCAACCCCAAAAATGGGATCTCTGGATTCGCCTGGCAGGCGTCCTACTGGCTGTTGCTATCCCATATCAGCGCTTCGGGGTTTTAATTGGCCCTGAGTTTCTCTCCTTAGCGGGCTGCATCTTAGCCCTGTTTTTTTCCGGCTCCCTGCTGGTTTCTCTTTCTGGTGGGTACCGTTTGGGTATGGCTTCCGCTCTGCGGGCAGGAATGGCAATTTATCCCACCACAGATCTTGCTGCTGTGGGGCAAGCCGACCAGGTGTTGATGCAGCGAACCGGTATCTTGACCACCGGGGTCTTTCGGGTGGAAGAGTTTCAGGCAGTGGAAGGATTTCAGCAGGAAGAGCTGCTTTTATTAGCAGCCAGTGTGGAATCCCTCAGCGCCCATCCCATCGCTGCCGCTATTTTGGAATTCTGTACCAACGTTCTGGGGCAGGAACCTTCTTTAAAGGAGGTTGAAAAATATGAGGTAATCGCCGGATATGGCGTAAGAGGCATGGTTGAGAGACAACTGGTGGTCTTAGGAAACCACGCGCTGATGGATTTATTGGGCGTAGGAATTCCGGAACAGGAAGATACCGACAAATTCCTGATTCACCTTTCCATCCGAGGGGAATACGTTGGTACTTTTGTGCTGGAGGACCCAGCCCGTCCTGACGCTGCCTCGGTAATCAGCAGCCTGCGCGCCTCGGGCATTTCCTATCTGGGGGTTGTCACCAACTGTGACCAATCGGTAGCGGACAGCCTTCAGCGTCAGCTGGGGTTGAATGGAGCTTTCAGCCGTACCACTTTTGAAGTTCCTGATCCCTTCGCGCAGTTCATCTCCCAGGCTCCAAAACCTATTTTATTTTTGGGCGGAGAAGATGACTTGGAAAATCTGCCTGACCCTCATATCAAGATTGCTTTGGAGGAGCATCCCCCTCAGCTTTATGCCAGTTCCTGCCATATCCATCTGTTCAGCAGCAATCCCTGGAAGCTTGTGGAACTGCTGAAATTCTGTCGTCAACTGAAAAGGATTCCCATTGTATGTTTATCCGCAACACTCCTATCAAAAATTATAATTGGTATTGGAGTTTTGGTATGGGGCTGGAACCTTCTTGGGGTGGTAGGTCTGTGCGGAATCTCTATGCTGATGGTGTATGGGCTGACCTGCTGGACAGGAGCTGTCCCGGCCCCTGCCCAACATCCTCCCGAAGGGCCTGCCCCTGAAGATCAGCTCCAGCAAGAGCCCTCTTTTTTTGATGACACCTTGGATGAGTTTCTCCAATAACCTTGAAAGAAAATCACAGTTAGTATTGATTTCCTGAATAAAATATCGGATAATAGGAAAAGGGATATGAAATGGAGGTTGACCCAATTATGGAATTTGAAACCAAGCAGACTGAGATCCTTTTGGAATCTGGCACAAACGAATTAGAGATTATGGAGTTCACCATCGCTGGGGAAGTTTTTGGCATCAATGTGGCCAAGGTAAAGGAAATTATGATGGCCCAGCCAGTAAAACCTATGCAGAAATCTCATCCTGATGTGGAGGGTATCTTCAAACCCAGAGACACGGTAATTACGGTGATTGACCTGACTAATTATCTGCACCTTCCAGCTTCCACCAATCCAGAGCATGATATTTTCATCATCACCAGCTTTAATAATATGGATTTCGCGTTTCATGTACATACCGTGGTTGGAATCGACCGTATCTCTTGGACAAAAATGAAAAAGCCGGATAAAATCATCTATGGCGGCGAGGAAGGCATCGCCACTGGTATTGCGGAATATGACAACCGCCTCATCACCATTTTGGACTTTGAAAAAATTGTGGCGGAGATCAGCCCTGAGGTGGGAATCCAATATTCCGATTTGGACCGGCTTGGAGAACGCCATCGCATTGAAAAGACCATCCTGATCGCGGAAGATTCCATGCTGTTGGCCAAAATGATTGTGGAGTCACTGCATCGGGCTGGTTACGCCAATATCATCAAAACAGATAACGGTCAGGAAGCTTGGGATTATCTGTGTGAGGTAAAACAATCTGGAGACCCCATTAAAGAGCATGTGTCCTGTATTGTATCCGATATCGAGATGCCCCAGATGGATGGACACCGTTTGACCAAGCTGGTAAAATCCGATCCCCAGTTAAAAGAGATCCCATTGGTTTTGTTTTCCTCTCTTATCAACGAGGCAATGCGTGTAAAGGGAAAGGAACTGGGCGCGGATGAGCAAATCTCCAAGCCTGAAATTGCCAATTTGGTGGGAATCATTGACCGTCTTACTGCGGATCAGTAAGATTCAAGAATTTAAGGCGGCACAAACCTGTGCCGCCTTATTCTGTGCCTCGCTGCCCCTTCACGCAAGGCGGTGTCTCCTGGGAATTTTGCAGTTCCTGGGCCATTCGATAGAAGGTATGCTTTGACAGTCCTACTTCTTGGCAGGCTTTCTCGGTGGAGATTCTTTTTTCTGTCCACATGCGCCAGATATCCGGAAAATTGGGGGGCGGCTGTTTTCTGGGGCGCCCAAAGCGTACCCCACGTTGTTTGGCTATGGCGATTCCCTCCGCCTGCCGCTGACGAATCATGGCGCGCTCATTCTCCGCCACATAGGACAGCAGCTGGAGGACAATATCACTGATTAAGGTACCTGTCAAGTCCCGGTCTCTGGTGGTATCCAGCAAAGGCATGTCCAGGATTTTCACGTCACATTCCAGCTTTCGGGTAATAAATCTCCATTCCTCCAAAATTTCTTTATAGTTTCGTCCTAACCGGTCGATGGATTTTACCACCAGCAAGTCTCCTTTTTTCAGGACCCCTCCATGGACCAGGCGCTGATACGCCGGACGCTGAAAATCCTTTCCACTTTGCTTATCCATATAAATCGCATGAGGGGAGATGCCCTGCTCCCTCAATTCAACGGTTTGGCGCTGCTCATTTTGATCCCTGGTTGACACACGAACATATCCATAGATGTTGTTCTTCATTGCAATCCCGCCTTACTTTGAATTTTTTATTCCAAAACTTAAGTGGAATTATTCCATTATAGTCAAAAAACGACAATTATTACAGAGCTTTTTATTGATAAATTTTTTATACTAAATTTGGGACCTTGTGAGGTGTTGGTATGGATACAGAATTTTTTGCCCAGCGGCTTCAATGCAGCCGCAGCGATAAACAGGATTGTTTATTGACCGTACGTCAGTTATTGGAAATCGCGTTTTTCTACCGGGAACACACCCCTGTGGAACTGGATCGATTTATGCAGGACCGGCGCACCATCTATACCGACCATTTTCTGCGCCGTGCTGTCTCCTGTTTGGTGGATGTGGGGAACAACGATTTAATTCGCCAGGTTCTGACCAATTATATCCTGGTGGGAAATTATACTGGTCACAAGTTTTTAAAAAATGTGGTGATTATGGAAACCATTTTAGCGCTGCACAAAAATATGAACCTGGATCATATTTTCTCTTTTTTGGTTCCCTCCCTATTTGGCTTGGAATTCGAGGAATATGTACTGGAGCTGTATCAGGAACATCTTCAATCCCGCCGCTTCCAGCCCCCTGACGAGGATATTCTGCCTGGTCCGGTGGTGGAGGGCGCTCCTCTTTTCGTCAATGAGGAGGATCCTTTGGATTTTCATGAACTGCCCTGACAGGGCTTTCCATATAAAAATAAGCGGCAGAAACTCTGCCGCTTATTTTTATTATGTTTGGTTCAAGGGGTCATTTTCAAAAACTTCTATTTTATTCCACTGTTTGGGAAACAGCACGGCCTTTTGGTTCAGCGGTGGCCTGGGATTGGAAATCAGCCTGCTCATCATAAGGATTGGTCAGCTCTCTCCAAATACTGTTAACATATTCCACACTCTCAAAATATTTCTGAGAAACCACATTCACCGAAACGCCCAACTGGCCTGCCAGCTGGCTCATACCCTTCCAATCTGCCCGCTCGTAAGCGCATACCAGATTATACAGGATACCACAAGGACCTTCCCCTTTCAGCAGAGCGTTCTTTACCTCTTGAGAAAGGGCCAGCTCAGACAGGGCAGACTCCAAGGGAACATCCAGCAAATTGCCCAAGGTAGAGAACATCCCCATCAAATAAACTTCCGAACTGGCAATGGGGAAATTGGGAATTGCCTTGGACAGCTCAGAACTGAACTGGGCCCGCAGGAAGGACATACGGATCAGCTCCTCAGGGAAATTGCTTCCATCCTTAAAGCTGAGCAGGTATACCCACTCTTTCAGCTGCCCCAATCCTAACACAATCAGAGCCTGCTTTACAGAACTGACCTGATTGCGCAAAGCGAAATAAGCGGAGTTTACCAGCTTAATCAGCGGGAAGGCCAGGGTTACATCCCGGGAGATAATGCTGGCGATTTCATCAATATCAGGCTCTTCTCTGGTAATCGCCACCATCAGCTGGAAGAAGTTGCTCTGCATATGGTCCATGCGGTTCACCTTTGAGGTGAACTGCTGAGCCACACTGGCTCCCTGGATATAATTGCATCCGAGGGAAATCGCCATGTCTTTGGCCTCTGGAGAATCCACATTGTAAGCTACAATCTGCTTACTCATGCTGGTGCCAAAATTGATAATATTTTTCAGGGACGGGTTTTTCATATTGGAGAAATCCACCTTAATGAAATCCACAATCTCCAAAATTCTAAAATACCGGGGTGTAAACTCAAAGTTCTTGATGGCGATTCGATACCCCTGCTTGTGAAAACGATAAATCACCTTCTGGGCCAGGGGGTGAATTACCACCGAGTCATCAATCTGAATAACCAGTTTCTGAGCGTCAAACAGCTTGGGGACATTGCGCATCAGCAGGTTGGGGGTGAAGGTCAAAAAGGTGACCTTTCCATCCAAAAACCGCTCATTATTCAGCTCTGAGATAAAGTTCTCAACTGCGCTGGCAGCCGCCAAATCCTTCTGCTCCTCAAAAGAGTCATTCCACAGAATGTCATAAGCGTAAACTTCCTTTTTCATGTCCAGAACAGGCTGGCGAACAATATAATTATTTTCCATAATTTACCCTCGCTCCTTCCAATGCTTATTTCTCCCAATAAATTTCTATCGCATCCCGGTCTCCAATCACATCCAGATAGGACGCCTGGCGGCCGTTCAACTTCAACACAATATTCCCTTCAGGTTTGCTGGGGTCAATGTCCACATAGTTAAGCATCTCCAAAAATTGGTAGACGCCCTTATCCGGTTTTGGGGGCAACGGCCTGTCCTTTCCATTGATGGTCACCCAAATCCCCTTTCCGGCCCAGGGGGAAACTTCTCCATCCTCCTGAGGCTGCTCAGGTAGAGGTGGTTCCTTCTTCTCCTCCTCTCGCTCCAAAGGCGAGGCTGAGGGCTGTTCTGGCGGGGCCAGAGAGGTTTGGCGCAGGCCGGCGGGGTAATACCATACCTCACAGCCCGGCGTCAGGCGGGTGGTTGGCAGAGCCGGGACACGGTTTACGGTAAAGTCAAACTCCCCTTCCTCCATCCCCATCTGCTCCTGAAGGTCCTCCACTGTCTCCAGCACCTGGATCACCAGCTCATCGAAATCCTTGATGGGGTGCTGGGCCGAAATTCCCTGGCTTCCATTCAGACAAGCCACCGTTCCTACCTTATACGGCTGCCCATTTAATTGGATGGACCAGGAGTTCTGTCCTCCCAGAAAATCCCCCGCCACAGGCGCCGCATCCTTCCCGCTCTGGGAAGGATGGAACACCACCTGATCGTTAGGGTTAATCAATGTGGTCAAGCTGGCGGGTTTGCCATTGATGGAGATTTGAGCGGGCTGCGCTCGTTCTCCCCGGGCGGTTTTTTTCTCCCCGTTGAGCATGAAGGTTACACTCTTTCCTGAGCGGCCCATCAGTTGGTCCTGGGTATACCCATTCATCATCAAAAGGCTCATCACACTTACAGGGGATTCTGAGCCTACCCGCACCTCACGCTGGTTGAGGGTGACTGTATATCCGTTCCTGCTTTCCATTCCCATAGCAGTCAAAGCGATTCCCATGGGGGTGGCATACTCCGGGTCCTGCAAATCCACCTTGGAGTCCACGGTTTTTTTCATGTAGTTGTTGCGCCCCACAGCCACCTTATTTTCCGGCATGGACAATCTTTCGGCAACCAGCTGGCATAAGCCAGGCAGTTTGCTGCCTCCCCCTACCAGGAAAATCGCTGCTGGCGCTTTTCCATTGGCCTCCATAATATGGGAACAGATTTCCTCACTCAGGTTTACAGCGGCAGGACGGAGTTTTTCCAGCAGCTGCTCCTTTGTGATTTCATAGGGGAAACCTAAAATATCCTCATAAGCGATGGTTTTGGTTTCTTCTTGGGAAGCGGCCAGCTTCATTCGCTCAGCCACCTCAAAATCCACCAAATACTCCCGGACAATGGCTTCGGTGATTTCGTCTCCCGCTATGGTAGCCATTGTGTAAGCCACCACGCTCCCATTTTCCGAGATGGCAATATCCGAGGTACCTGCCCCAATATCCACCAAGGCCAGATTCAGCAGCCGCAGCTCTTGGGGAATCACCGCGTTCATAGCCGCGATAGGCTCCAAGGTCACATTGTTCACCCGCAAGCCAATCTTGCGCATGGCTGTGCGCAGGCTTTCCAAGACCTCTCTTGGCAGGAAAGTGGCGATGATTTCCACACGGGCCTTGCGCCCATGGTGATCCACCAGATCGGAAAGGGTATAACCATCCAAATAATAGTGGACAACCGAATGGCCCACATAATATAAATTGTTTTCTTCTTCCTGTTCTGAAAGCAGCTGCTCCTCCGCCACCTGAATGGCGCACATTTCCAAATCCGATACCTGCTTGGGCTGGATTGGGAGCTGCTGATCCAGTTCCATCTCATAAGAAGCCTTTTGGGTACGCAGCGAACGTCCTGCGGCCGCCACATAAACACAATCCAAAGAAATTTTCAGCTTTTGTTCCAGTTCCTTGCGCACCAGATTGGCGGTAGTGGCTACCACTTCAATGTCCTCAATCTGTCCGTCCCGCATGGCCCTTTTGGGATAATAAGCCCGGGTGGTTTCCCAAACCCGGAAAACCCCATCCTTGTTTTCGCCCACCACGCCAATCACGCTGTGGGTACCAATATCCAAGGCAAAAATGGGAGGCTCCGAAGTGGCGCCTTTTTCCTCAAATTCCGGCATACACGCTTCTCCCCTTTCCTGTTGTCTTTATGTTCCACCCTGCTTTTTCTGCCCTTCCATCACAAAGGAACGAAGGCTCTCGCTGGACAGAAGACTCAGGGTTCCAAAAACACATCCATACTGTATACTCCCATCCTCCAACCGTTCCGCCCGTTTCACCTGGCAGGCGAATTCTCGGAAACCCGTTGGAAGCCTCAGCTTCAAATAAAAATACTTGCCCATACCCAAGGGCATATCGCATTTTACTGAGATTCCCCCCAGGCTGATGTTGCTGACATAAGCAATCTGGTCATATTCCCTTCCATCCAGGGAGATATAGGCCCTCATCCCAACATTCATGCGAAAATGACGTCTCTTTTCCTCACCATCCAACATTCTTAAATTTAAAATGCGGACATGGGTGGAGGTAAATTCCTCCACCATCCCTGAAAGGACAACAAGGTGTTCCTCTGTGCAGTAGGCGTTCACCTTCACCCTTTGCCCAATTTTCGCGAAGGCCATTGCCCTGCCCCGCAGGGAAATCTCTAAAATATTCTTTTCCTTGACCTGTACAAAGCCCAAGGAGATAAATTCGTTTTCAAGGGTCAATAGTTCACAGGATGCTCCCTCACATTCCTTATGAAACTGTTCCATTGGTCCTCTCCCTTCCTAAACTTGCCAGATATTCCTCCAAACAGAGGCCTTTCTCTTGGATTTCCCTGGCATGTTCCACCCCCACATACCGATAATGCCAAGATTCATTTAGGATTCCTGTTTGTTCTTCCTTCCCCTGGGGATACCTGAGGATAAACCCATATTCCCCGCTATGGGCTTGCAGCCAATCATAGGCGGGTGTATCCTCAAAACGTCCGGTATCGCTTGCAGCGTAAAAATCCACCCCTAATCCGGTGTGATGCTCACTCTCTCCCGGCTGAGCGCACCATTGGCTGGTAATCCGCTGGGCCTCCTCCTGAGAATACCCCTGCTCCAAGCAGGTGTCCACCCGTGTTTGATAAAGAACCTCCTGCTCCTTCACCGAGCGATAAGCGGACGAAATGCCCATCTGGATTCCCTGCGCCCTGGCGTCAGAGAGCATCTCCTCAAGTATGGGTGCCACCCGATAATCCATACGGAACCCATTCTCTACTGGGGCAAGCCCCACCGTGAAATCCTCAGGCAAGGGGTTCCATTGGTTCACCAGCATCAAGGTCCAGTCGGTTTCCCATATGGGAGGTTCCTGCTCCAACTCTATTACCTGAACCGCCGCTGCTGACGAAACAGGGCTTTCAGGCGGGATGTCCTCGGTTTTTTTGCCTTTGGTGGGCAGGAGGAGGATGCAGAACGCCAGAACCAGGGTCATCAAAGGCCCGCTCCGGCTCAGCTGCTTTATAAACATCCCTTATTTCCTCCTTATGTCTCAGATTCCTCCGGCGGTGTTTCCTCACCTTCCGGCTCCCTGCGCTGAACGCTGACTGTACTGACCAGCGGTTTCCGCTGGCGCAGCCGCTTGGAGCGCTGCTGGAGTGTCTCCACCTTTTGCTCTTTTGGTGTAATCTCCCCTTTTATCTCAGCGGAAACCTTCAAAAGCTGGCAATAAATCGCCGCTACCACCTCATAAAGCTCCTGGGGGATGGTATTCCCCACCTCCAGCATACACAGCAGGGAGGCAGCGCTGTCATCCCGGAACACCGGGATTCCCTTCTGCTCCGCTACGTCGATAATTCGTTCCGCTACGCTGCCGTAACCGGAAGCGATGACCACAGGAGCCACATCTTCCTCCGCGTTATATTTCAAAGCGACCGCTTTTTGTTTATACTTTGACATCTACACCCGTCCTTTTATAGGGTAAGGATTTAAAAACTTCCATCAGCGACCTGGGACGCTCCAGCTTATCCACCCGAATCTCCCGTACCTGATAGGAGGTCCCATTCACACATTTGGCGATTTGTTCCGCTTTGCGGGAAAATACCAGAGCGTAAGCCGGAGGACAAAGTACCGAAAGCTGAATCTCCTTACCAATTACATATAATTCCACCTCAAACTGCCCGATTCCCTGAATATCAAATACCAACAGCATATGGCTGCATTCCTGATCGGTCTCCCGTCCCCGCAGATCCTCCTGTCCATTGGGATTGATCCAGATTTCCGCGAAGGACTTCAAATCCATAAACTCCACAGGCACCACAAAATGAAGCAAAGGGGTAAAGTGGCAAGGGGAGGACAGCAGGCTGTAAATAATCTTCTCCACCCGCTCGGCGATGGCCGCCGAGGAAGCCCCTTCTTCTGCCTGCCGCCCAATAATTTTGGTGAGCATCTCCATGATTTTGGAGGCCTCCCCCCTCTGGGCGAAGGTTTGCAGCCCATCCCGGAAACTTTGGATCAGGCTGGCGAATTCCCTGCGGCTCTGGCCGTCCAGCAGCAGCAGCAGATTGGATACTGCCTCTTTAAAAAAGTCCGGGTTATCATTGTACCTGGAAAGATTATATAGGGTAATAGAGTTGATTTTGTCTAGTTTAGGTGAAAAAAGGATGCTGTTCTCCACTTCTTTCAGCAGCGCCTGGGCCTGGGTTTTTAACTGGGCGAACCGCTCCTGGGCATCCTGTCCCCGGAACTCCTGAGAAAGCTTCGCCAGCTTCTCCGACAGGGCCTTGCTGGGGCTGAGGCTTTCTGACAGATATTGCAGGCTGTTGGCCACAGCGTCCAGAGCATCCTGCCTGCCAATCAAGCTGTTGATGGCCTTGAGCAGATTGGCTACCCCACCCAGCATCTCGGGGGAAGCGTTTCCCCGGGTCACCAGACCCCGCAGAAAGTTAAACAGCTCCCCTCTGAAAATGGTGGAGGTTCCCTCTTGGCGGGCCATCTCCGCGGCAATATCGTCCGGATTTAAAAGCAGGGCGTTGAACATCTGCTCAATCTCCTGGGTAACCGTGGAGTTATTCACCGGCAGCAGCTTTATAATCTCCTGAAGCACGTAGATATTCTTCATAAAGCTGACCGCCGCCGCCGGGTCTTTCAATAGGTTGGTTAAGACGGTATCAGCGTTTTCCCGTTGGATCAGCCCGGTATTTTGTTTTAAGATTTCCCCTGAGGTCACGGTTTTGGTGACCGTAGGGATATCCTGCAAATGAAATGGCACCGTAGGATCTGCCACCGGCTTGTTCTGATTGACCTGGGAATTCTTATTGACCAGGGGGGTTGTGATTTTCAGGATTTCCGCCATTGCCTTACCACCTTGAGAAAATTCAGTATTTCATAAATTTTTCGCCTGATTCACACTGGAATCACACATAAAACTTATAAAACTTCTTGGATTTTTCGCTAATTAAGAGTATAATGGAACTTAGTGAGAACAGGTTGCCTCAACCTTTCCACCGACGCTTTTCCAAAACCTGAAAAGCTGTTCCCAATAATCCATATAATATATATCGGAATTTCGAAACAAAAATTAAGGGAACAGATTAAGTTTTCTGAAAAAGTGTCGAATAAATATTTTAGAATTCCAAAGTAAAATTCGATCGTAGTAGGTGAGAAAACATGAGTTCTATTGATCCAAGTATGGAAAATATGCTGGAAACCTTCATTTATGAGAGTACCTCTTTACTTGATGAGCTGGATGAAATTATGCTGGATTCCGAAAAATCCAAAAGCATCAGCGAAAAAAACATCAATGAGATTTTCCGCATCATGCATACCATCAAAGGCTCCGCCGCCATGATGGGATTGGAGACCCTCTCAAACTTCGCTCATGTGGTGGAAGATGTGTTCTTTATTCTCCGTGAGGACCCTTCCAAGCTTAATTTGGTGATGGATACCCTTTTTGATCTTCTGTTCCAGGCTGAGGACTTCATCAAAGCTGAGTTGGACGCTATCCAGGGAGATGGGAATGGTCCCGACCAGGACCCCTCCGAGCTGATGAAGAAACTGGAAGCCCAGGTAGACATTATGAACGGGACTGCCCCCTCTCAGTCAAAAGATCCCGCACCAGCTGCCGATACCCAGCCCGCAGCTCCAGAAGCCCCGGCAGCTCCCAGCGACGGTGAGCATAAGCCTGCGTCTTTAAGCGGGAACGGATTTCATCAGATTCGGGTATTCTTTGAGGATGGGTGCCAGATGGAGAATATCCGTGGATTCATGTTGCTGACCCAGTTAAAAGATTACTGTGACGAGTTGGAATCTGTCCCTGCCAATCCCCAGAACGATGCCAACTTGTGCAATGAGATCATCAAAAATGGATTCCTGGTACGGTTCAAAACCTCTGGAAATCCTGAAGATGTCATCAAAGTGATTGAGTCTTCTGTAAATATCAAATCTTACGAGGTGCTGGAATCCCAGCCTGATCCGGAACCTGCTCAGGAAGAACAGCCTCAGGCGGTGACTTCTCAGCCCGCCCCCGCCGCTGCGCCCGAACCTCAGCCTCAATCTCAGGCGGTTCCCAAACAGGAACCGGCCTCCAGCAGTCTTCCCAAAGTTCCCAAACAGAATCTCATCAATGTGAATCAGGTGAAGCTGGATCAATTGATGGATTTGGTTGGAGAGATTGTTACCGCTGAGTCTATGGTGTCCAGCAACCCAGACCTGAAGGGCCTCCAGCTGGATAATTTCTATAAGTCCACTCGGGAGCTTCGTAAGCTGACCGATGAGCTTCAGGATGTGGTGATGTCCATTCGGATGGTGCCTCTGTCCGGCGTGTTCCAGAAGATGAACCGCATCGTTCGGGATATGAGCAAAAAACTGAACAAGGATGTAGAGCTGGATATTATCGGTGGGGATACCGAGGTGGACAAAACCATCAACGATTCCCTGTCTGACCCTCTGATGCATATGATCCGCAACTCGGTGGACCACGCTATTGAGCCGCCTGAGGAGCGGCAGGCCCTTGGCAAGCCCGTTACCGGAAAGGTGACCCTCTCCGCGCAAAATATCGGCGGTGAGATTGTCATTACCATCGCGGATGATGGATGCGGCCTGGATCGGGAAAAACTTCTGAAAAAAGCCCGTGAAAACGGTCTGCTCACCAAGCCTGAGTCCGATTATACCGATAAAGAGGTCTTTGGACTGATTATGCTTCCCGGCTTCTCTACCAACACCGCCGTTACAGAGTACTCCGGACGGGGCGTGGGTATGGATGTAGTACGCAAGAATATTGAAAAGGTAGGCGGAACCGTCAATATTGACAGTACCCTGCATGAAGGCACCACCTTTACAGTAAAGATTCCACTGACCCTGGCCATCGTGGATGGTATGGAAATCTCGGTGGGCGGCACCATCTTTACCCTGCCTATCACCTCCATCAAGCAGTCCTTCAAGATTTCTGACCAGACCCCCATCCTACATAACACCGATGGGACGGAAATGATCATGCTCCGTGAAACCTGTTATCCCATCATTCGCCTTTATGAGCTGTTTAATATGCCTAACGCTGTTACAAATCTGGAGGATGGAATCATTATTCAGATTGAGTATGGCGATCGGGTGGGCTGTATCTTCGCTGATGAGCTGATTGGTGAACAGCAGGTAGTTGTAAAGCCCTTCCCTCTGTTCTTGAGCCATTACAATATTAAAGACTGCGGACTTTCTGGATGTACCATCCTTGGCGATGGAAGCATCAGCTTAATCTTGGATGCCAATAGTCTGCTGAAGTCTTATGAAAGGTAGTGTGATCCCATGGATGAGATTTTGAATAACAGCATTGATGATTTAAATGGGCGGTATCTCACCTTTTACATTGCGGAAGCCATCTATGGACTGGAATTGAAGCATGTCATTGAGATCATTAAAATGGAGCCCATCACCCCTGTTCCCAATGTGGCCTATTATATCAAGGGGATCATCAATCTTCGCGGTAAAATTGTGCCTGTTATTGATGTACGCACCAAATTCAGTCTGGAAGGGGTCCCTTACGACGATAAAACCTGTATCATTGTAGTCGTTATCAATGATATGCAGGTTGGTTTGATTGTGGATCAGGTTTCTGAGGTGGTCAGCGCAGAACAGGCGGTTCTCACAACCCCGCCCACAGCCGGCGGAAATAACGCCAGCAAATATCTAAGCAGCATTGCCACTTTTGGTAATCGAGTCGTTCTGAACATTGATTGTGAACGCTTCTTTATGAGCGATCTCGGTTCTGGCGCCCTCTATTAAGGAGGCGCGGATTTATGGGACCATTCATTATACCCCCTGTTCCAGTACCTCCATCCAGCGGCATGATCCATCTGACTGATAAGGAATTTACCACCCTGGTCAGCTTTGTGAAACAAAAATATGGCATCAACCTTCAACAGAAACGGGTCCTGATTGAGGGCCGTATGACCAATATGCTGCGGGAACGTGGGCTGACCAACTTCCAACAGTATCTGGATATTCTGTTTAAGGATTCTTCTGGCAAAGAGGTCACAACCCTTCTAAACAAACTAACCACAAACCTGTCCTATTTCATGCGGGAACCCGATCATTACCAGTATCTGCGGGATTCGATTCTTCCTCAGCTGGTCCGCACCCATGGCCATAACCGTGACCTGCGGATTTGGAGCGCCGGCTGTTCTGCCGGGCAGGAGGCCTATACCACCGCTATGGTGCTGGATGAGTTTTTCGGACCCCAAAAGCATTTGTGGGATACCAGAATTCTGGCCAGCGATATTTCCATGCGGGTGCTTGAAAAAGCTAAACAGGGAATCTATCCCGCGGATGATATCCGAGACATTCCCCCTGCCTGGAGAAATAAATATTTCAAACTGCTGCCCAATGGGCAATATCAGGTATGCGAAAAAATCCGCAATGAGGTTATTTTCCGTTCCATCAACCTAATGGACGCGTTTTCTTTCAGAAAACCTTTCGATGTGATTTTCTGCCGAAATGTGATGATTTATTTTGATGGTCCCACAAAGGAACGTCTGGTAGAGAAATTCTATCAGGTTCTGGGGGAAGGCGGGTATTTTTTCATTGGACATTCTGAGTCCATTAACCGGGATCATACCCGTTTCCGCTATATTAAACCTGCCATATATCAAAAAGGAGGCAGAGCTTAATGGCCAACCTAAAGAAAATTAAAGTTCTTGTGGTGGATGATTCTATTATGTTTCGGAAATCGCTGGAAATGGGTTTGGGCAACGATTTGAACATTGAGGTGGTGGGAACTGCGGCCAGTGCCGCTGAGGCCATAGAAAAGATTCGTCAGCTGCGCCCTGATGTGTTGACTTTGGACGTGGAAATGCCTCAGATGAACGGCATCGAATTTCTTAAAAAGCTGATGCCTGAATATCCCATCCCTGTGGTGGTGGTCAGCTCCCTGCCCATCAACGCCTTGGATGCTTTGCAGGCTGGTGCAGTAGATTTTGTTCGGAAACCTGGTACACATGGACCAGCTTCTATGGATATGCCCGCCTTTATCAGCGACTTATCCATAAAAATTAAGGTAGCGGCCCATGCTCATATTCCTCAAACAAAACCGCTCTCACCCAAAAATGTTGTTCCTGCCCGGCCCTTAACCTGCCCTACCATGGCGCTGAGCAATCTTTCCGATCCTAATACTATTATTGCTATTGGGGCCTCCACAGGCGGTACAGAAGCCATTCTGGAAGTGGTACGGAATCTTCCAGCCACCACACCTGGAATTATTATTGTACAGCATATGCCCCCAGTGTTTACCAACATGTACGCCCAAAGGATTGACCGGTTGTGCAAAATGCGGGTCAAAGAGGCAGAGGACCGGGATCGTGTGGAGCAAGGACGTATCCTGGTGGCGGCGGGAGAATACCATCTGCGTCTGGCCAAAGATATGAACGGGTATTATATCAGAAGCGAAAAGGGACCAAAGGTAAGCGGTCACTGTCCTTCTGTGGATGTCATGTTCGATTCTGTGGCGGATGTGGCTGGCAGAAACGCCATTGGTGTTATCCTTACCGGAATGGGTGCCGATGGAGCGAATGGTATTACAAAAATGCGTAAACAAGGTGCCTACACCATTGGACAAAATCAGGAAACCTGTGTGGTTTATGGTATGCCTATGGAAGCTTTCCGTCGGGGCGGTATTGTGAAGCAGCTGCCTCTGGATCAGATTGGCGGAGAGATTATCCGCTTCCTCAACACACGGAAACCTTAAAATGATACAAAAAACGCTCTGGCCAATGGCCAGAGCGTTTTTTGTACGCCCATAAAAAGCTCCTATCGCTTTACATTTTTCCTTACCAGATCCATTCTCCCTTTTTAGCGGAAGTAATTCTCATAACACCATCTTTCGCGTAAAAATGCTGGGTGCGTCCGTAATCTTTTCCTGTATCTTCCGCTAAAATAGGAATCCGTAGCTGCGCTAAGACCGCCTTAACCGCTGCCACATTCCTTTGACCAATGTTGGCTATGGAGGCATTGGTCACCGCAGGGAACATTTGGGCCCCTCCGGCAATTTTTGCCTTCAGACGGGGTTTGGAAGCGCCCAGGCTCTCCATTCGCCTAATCAGCATGGGAATGGCAGTATCCGCGAAACGCATCTGTCCTTTGGGATCTGTAACCCCGGTATTGGTAGGCAGCATAATGTGAGAAAGTCCCGCAACCTTTACAATTGGATCATACAGACAAATTCCCACACAGGAACCTAAGGCGTATGTCACCAGAACGTCCTCCCCTTTGGCCACATTCTGGTCAGAAATACCAATTGTAATCACACTCATATTTCTATCCCCAGGTTTGTCATTATTTTCTGCAACGAATCTACATCCGGAATCATCAAGATATCACTGACAGCCCTGTCACTATCACTGCGGAACTCATCCTCAATAAAAATAATCTTATCACTGATGTTTGCGTAGTGAATTGCGGGAACACTCAAAATCGCCCCCGCCATATCAATGCAAATATCCGGTACCGAAATATTGATGGTAAGTCCTGTCATCTCAGCGATGGCGTTGACATAAGAGGCAGTCATAATATTGGACACCTCTTTGATGGCTGAAATACCCATTTCATCAATATCTTCAAAGTCATTCAATTCCTCACCCAACAGGGTATTGAGAATCAAATGAGCAAAATCTTTTTGCAGCAGGAACATTAACATTCCTTCCACATCCCCGCTCAAGGAAAGCAGAAGGCCCACAATCATATTTTCCGGGCCACCCAAAGCGTCTGATACCTCATTGTAATCCAAAATCTGGATTTTAGGGACGCTAATATCTACCGCTTTGGCCAACATTCCCGCCAGGGAGGAAGCCGCATTCCCAGAACCAATATTCCCCAGTTCCCGCAAAACATCCAAATGCATTTCATTCAGGTCCTTATAGTCTTGGATGGGCATTCATTTTCTCCTCCTTATCACTGGCGCAGATTGTTGATAATTTCCTCGATATTGTCCCCTGTCTGAACGATTTTGGCGTTCACCTGATAAGCTCTTTGGGTCACAATCAAATCCGCCATTTGGTCGGTCAAGTCCACATTGGAGGACTCCAAAGCGGACTGCTTCAGCTGATAAGGCGGCTTTTCGCTATCGTTCTCCTTATAAACAATAGGCTGACCTGACAGGTCACTTTCAATAAAGCTGCTCTGGTCCACCTGAGTCAGGCCAAACGGGTTATCAAACTGGTAAACCCCCACCTTCTCAACCAGATTATCCAGCTTTAAAGTCTGGGTTTCATCGTTCTCTCGCTCCAACTCGATACGTTTTCCCCGGTCATCCAGTACATAGCCTCCATCAGAGGTCACCAGATAGGCTTTCCGGCCTTCCACACTCACATCAAAAGCTCCATTGCGGGTATACTCAACCCGTCCATTGCGCTCTACTCCAAAAAAGCCATCGCCTATGATTGCCATATCCAACAGGTTATTGGTTTGCAGCAGATTGCCCTGGCTGTACATCAAATCCACCGAGGAAACCCGAGTTCCATGACCCACCAGATGCCCTTCCTCATGGACATCCATCTGGGTATACAGCAAATCCTCAAAGGAAGTTCTGGAGCTTTTAAAACCCGCTGTATTCACATTAGCGATGTTATGACCCAACACATCCATCTCTTTCTGGTTGGCAATCATTCCGCTGACTCCATTAAAAAAGCAGACATTCATTCTTTATCCCTCCCATTACAGCGCCGCAATCTGGGTGCTGGCCTTTTGGTTCATGGAATCTACAATTTTCAAAGCCTGGCTGCAGCTTTGCAGCGCCCGCTGGGCCTCCATCACCAGAGTCAATTCCCGGTTGATGTCAATATTAGGCTGCTCTAAAGCGTTCTGAACCACCCTGACATCATCCGCTTCCATGGTATTGTTTTCATCCAATGTATACAGACCATTGTCCACCTTCACCAGCTCACCCTCCTGGGTAGGCTTGGTAATCATCAGCACATCCACCTTACGGCCCCGGTCATCCCAAACGGTTCCATCCGGGTCCACTGTAAAGTTGGAAGAACCGCCCAAATCGATTTCTCCCTTCTGGCCCAGAACCCGGCCTACACCATCCAGTACCAGATAACCTTCCTCATCCAGGTTAAAATGTCCATTTCTGGTGAGATAAAGCTGTCCTTCTTCCTGAGCCTCTCCATCCTGAGGAACTGGATCCCCTTCCTGAAGCTGGGGTGCCTGGCCCTGGATATTAAAATACCCTTCCCCTACCAAAGCCATATCAAACGGGCGCTCG
Source organism: uncultured Anaerotruncus sp. (assembly GCA_944385965.1). Lineage (GTDB taxonomy): Bacteria > Bacillota > Clostridia > Oscillospirales > Ruminococcaceae > Anaerotruncus. Next base: position 25,448 of record CALWZG010000003.1, on the reverse strand, counting down.
GTTTCCTGCAAGCTGGACATTTCCCAGTCCACCGGAACTTCCCGAACCTCCCGAATGGGGGATGCCACTCCAATGGTTTGGGTATTTCCCTGCTCCATCCGTGTCATCAGCTCAAAATCAAAGGTTTTGCTCACCACCCGCTCCGCCCGGAAACCAGGGGTTTGGATATTAGCGATATTATTGGTCAACACATTGATGACTCTTTGCTGGGTCAGAATCCCAGACCCTGCGGTATAAAAACCTGACAGCATATTCTCACACTCCCTCTATGTAATCCGCCATTATTTTTTTCAACTTCAAAACCGCCCTTGTGTTGATTTGGGAAACTCTTTGGTCACTGACCCCCATAATCTTGGCGATGCTGGATAATTTTACATTATGGAAATAGTAAAGGGACAAAACCATCTGCTCCCTTTCGGAAAGAGAACTGATGGCGTCCTTCAAAACCTCCCTCAACTCTTTCTTGGCGTAACTGCTTTCTGGAAGGTTCCCACCTTGAGCCACCAACTGGCTGTATTCGTTCTGGGCGCCTCCAGTCGCCATACTTTGTACTACACCCTCAAAAGAAAAAATCAATGAATTAGCGGCCTCACAGCTATTTTTACGGTATTCCGCCAAGGTCATACCCAAGCGGTCCGCCATTTCCTGGTCGGTGGGTTCCCGCATCAGCTGATTACACAATTGGTCATGGGCTTCCATGATATTCCTGGCGTTCACCCGGACCCTTCTTGGAAACCAATCCTGCTTTCTTACAAAGTCAATCACCGCACCCCGCACCCGTTTAAAGGCGTATACCTTAAAGCTCACACCTTTGGAGGGGTCAAACTTCTCCACGCAGTTTATGATAGCGATGATTCCCTCATTCACAATATCCTCCACCTGCGCGTAATTGGAAGACAGTGTGTAGGTTTGGGCTGCCACAGTTTTGGCGATATAGCTGTAATACTCTACCAACTGGTTGCGCAGCTCCAAATCATTGGTTTGCTTGTATTGCAGCATTACCTGTTCTGCCTGCGCCTCGGTGTCCAGTCTTTCTGTCGTTTTGCCTTCTTCCAGCATAACCCCCAAACCATGTCACCTCCTTACGCGGCTAGGGTTTAGGATATGGTGATGGTTCCCAGCGCCTGAATCTGAATTTCTCCGTCAATTTCATTATAGGAAAGCACCACAGTGTCAGGATAAAACTGATCCAGCAGTTTTTTCATGTAGATGCGCACCACCGGGGATGTAAGCACAATGGGCACCGGCACCAAATCTTTGATTTTACCAATCTCCTTATTGGTGGATGTGACAATGGCCTGAATGGTTTTGCTGTCCAGCGCCAAATAGGAACCGCTGTCCACCTTCTTCACCGAGGCCATAATGGTGTTTTCCACATTGGCGTCCACGCTGATGACCTTCAGCTGCCCCGCCTCCGCGAATCGATGAGAAATGGTACGTTTCAGCGACTGGCGTACATACTCAGTTACCATATCCATATCCTTGATGGTTGGACAGTAATCCGACATGGTTTCCAGAATGGTTTCCAAATCTCGCACCGGAATATTCTCCCGCAGCAGATTACACAGCACCTTCTGCAAATCTCCCACAGATACCGGATTGGGAATGGTGTCATTAATAATGCTTTCATTGGTCTTACGCAGGTTGGCAATCATATTGTTGACTTCCTGACGGTTCAGCAGCTCATAGGCGTACTTTTTGATGATTTCCGACAGATGGGTGATGATAACCGATGTAGGGTCAATCAACGTATACCCCGCCAATTCCGCCTTGATCTTCTTATCCTCACTAATCCATTTCGCGGGAATTCCGAAGGCTGGGTCTACCGTATCAATTCCGCCGATGGTGTCCTCCGCTCCCGCCGGAACCAGCGCCAGGTAATGGTCCACCAAAATATCCCCTCGGGCTACCTCCTCGCCTTTCAATAGAATGGCGTATTGGTTAGGGTTCAGCTGGCCGCTGTCCTTCAGACGTACAGAGGGAACCACTATGCCCATCTCCAAGGCGAACTGTTTGCGGAACATAACCACCCGGCTGATAAAGCTGCCGCCGTTGGACTCATCCACCAATGGAATCAGGCTGTATCCAAACTCCATTTCCAATGGTTCCACATTCAGCAAGCCATACACATTGTCGATATTTTTGTAGTATTCCGCCTCACTGGTAACCTCCTCCGTCGGCGCCAGCACATCCTGCTGTACCGCCGCTTTGGGCGCCGCCAGACGCTGGAACAGGATTCCCAAAGCCATCAAAGACGCGGAAACCGTCAATACCTGCGGTTTGGGGAAGCCTGGAATCAGGCACAAACAGGCCATAGCGATGGCGGAGAGCATCAGTACCCGAGGCTGGGAGAAAAACTGCTTGGCGATGGCATCATTCAGGTTAAACTCCGAAGAGGAGTGGGTCACCACCATACCAGTAGCCACCGAAATCAGCAGGGAAGGAATCTGAGACATGAGTCCATCACCTACGGTGGCAATGGCGTAAATCTGGATAATCTCCTGAAAGGTTCCATCCTTGTTGATAAATCCCACAATGATACCGCCAATCAGGTTTACAAAGGTAACCACAATAGACAGGATAGCGTCTCCCTTTACAAACTTGGAGGCACCGTCCATAGAACCAAAGAAGTCTGCTTCTCTTTGAATCTTCATCCGGCGTTCTCTGGCCTGCTGCTCATCAATCAGCCCTGAGCTTAGGTCCGCGTCAATGGCCATCTGTTTACCTGGCATAGCATCCAAGGTAAAACGGGCGGAAACCTCAGCCACACGCTCGGAACCTTTGGTGATAACAATAAACTGAACCAAAACAATGATAATGAAGATTACAAATCCAACCACCACATTGTTCTGAATCACGAACTCACCGAAGGTTTTGATAACCTGTCCGGCATTTCCGTGGTTGGTCAGAATTTTTCTGGTGGAGGATACATTCAGTCCAATCCGAAACAGGGTTGTAATCAGCAGTATGGAGGGAAAAATAGAAAACTCCAACGGTTCTTTGATATATAATGATGTCAGCAGAATAATGAAAGATATGGAGATGTTCAGAATGAACATCAGGTCCAGCATCCAGGTGGGCAAAGGGATAATCAGCAGAAAGATAATCAGCACCACAAACGCTGTAACCAGAGTATTAAAGCGATTCAATGACTTCTCCGTTCCCTTTCTCTAAGATTGTAGACATAAGCCAGGACTTCCGCTACCGGTTTAAAAAACTTTTCGGGAATTTCCTGTTCCAAATCCACTGTATCATAAAGGCCGCGGGCCAGCGGCCGGTTTTCCAAGACAATTACGTGGTTGGCCTCGGCCACCTCCACGATTTTCAAAGCAATGTGATCCGCTCCCTTGGCCACTACCACAGGAGCGCTGTTTTTTTCCGGGTCATATTGGATGGCCACCGCGTAATGGGTAGGGTTTCGGATAACCACGTCGGCGTTGGGCACATTCTGCATCATACGCCTGCGGGCTTGGGCTTGCTGCCTTTCCTTGATTTTCCCTTTTACCTGAGGGTCACCTTCCGTTTGTTTGTATTCCTCTTTAATATCCTCTTTGCTCATCCGCAGGTTTTTCTCATATTCCCACCACTGATAAGCATAATCTCCGGCAGCCAGAAAAACAAAGATAATTGCCGCCGTTTTCACAATTTGCAGAATCATGGAGCCGGTAATGATCATTACCTGTATCACATCCATCTCCATCATTCTTGGGAATACAGGTATCTCATCCAGCATAACCCGATAAATGACAATCCCTAAAATAACCACCTTGCAGATGGACTTGACCAGTTCCACCAAGCCTCTCATGGAAAACATGCGTTTAATCCCATTGAGGGGATTGAGCCGGCTGCCTTTGAACTCCAGCAGCTTGCTGGCGAACAAAAATCTGGTTTGGGCTCCTGTCACAATGATGGCCACCAGTACGCTGATGATCATCAGCGGAAAGGATGCGATAAAAAAGGCGGAAGCGCCTTTAACAAAACACAGCCGCACCTGTTCGGCTGTCAGGGGGTCTCTCTGCTGCCCCAAGGTGATGAATTCTCCTATGGAGCGGGTCAGTGTCTCCACAATCAATGGTCCCAGTAACCGCAGGGAATAAAACATCACCAGCAGCGAGGCAACGGTCACCACCTCATTGCTCAAAAAGGTATTACCTTTTCTGCGTTCGTCCCGTCTTCGCTTAGGTGTCGCCTTTTCGGTTTTCTCCCCTGGCATCTCACCACCTCCCCAAGGCAGACCTTACATCAACGTCAGCAGGGTTTCAACACTGTGCAGCATTGCCTCCATATACCGATCCATAAAGTCTCCTATGGGTTGGGCGAAGGCCAACAGCAAAAAGATTCCCACCAAAATTTTTAACTGAATGTTGATGACAAACACATGCATTTGGGGGATGAGCTTCATCAAAATACCCATCGCCACCTCTATAACGAACTCCGCCGCCACAAAAGGCAGCGCCAGCCGCAGCGCCATAGAAAGTACTGTGCTGCAAAGGGTAATCAAAAACCCCTGGACCTCCCCTGAAATCTGTACGGTACCCACCGGAACCAAATGATAGGACGCCCCAAAGGCTTGCAGCAGCACCAGATGACTGTTGGTGGCGAAAAAATAGAAAACAAATAAAATATTCAACAGGTTTCCTGAAATGGAAGCTTGGATGCTGGTACCTGGATCAAAGACCCTGGCCATAGACAAACCAAACTGCATATCCATAATGTCCCCTGTAAAGAAAATCATATAGTAGAACAGCTGAAAAATCAGACCGCACAGCGCCCCCACCACCAGCTCCTGAAACATCAACAAAATCAGCAGGAGGGTGTCCATCTGTTGGGGCAGCGCCACCGGCACCGTAGGCGCCAACAGAATGGTTGTGGCTAAAATCATTCCGGTCCGGGCGATCAAAGGCACTCCTCGTCTGGAAAACAGCGGATTTAAGGCAATCATACCCGTCATCCGCACAAAAACCAACAGATATGCCTCCAAATTTCCTATCCCAAAGACCATATCTATAACCTGGTCATCAGCTCAAAGAGTTTTTCGGTAAACTCCCCAAGCACTGACATCATCCAAGAGCCTGTGCCAAGCATAAACAGAGCCAGGACCAGCACCTTTGGGACGAATGTTAAGGTCTGCTCGTGGATTTGGGTGGCGGCCTGAAAGATGGCGATGACAAGGCCGATTCCAATGCTCAGAAGCAGCATAGGCATAGACAGCTTTAAAGCAACCAGCACCGCTTCCCGCAGTACATCCATAACCGTCTCTGGTGTCATAGTCCTCCTCCTTCTTTGTTTAGTAGAATCCCTGCACCAGGGAATTGAACAACAGGTTCCATCCATCCACCAGCACAAACAGCAGCAGCTTGAAGGGCATGGAAATCATGGATGGTGGCAGCATCACCATACCCATAGACATCAGGGTACTGGATACCACCATGTCAATAATCAAAAAGGGAATAAACAAATAAAACCCAATTGTAAAGGCTTTTTTCAGCTCACTGGTGATAAAGGCCGGGACAATGACCTCCAGGCCCAGACTGGTGAGCTGTTCCTGAGGATTTTCCTCATCCACCTGAATCTGCGTCTGTCCAGCCAGTCCCAGGAACAAATTCAGCTCTTTCACCTGGGTCTGTCTGAGCATAAATTCCTTCATAGGGACAACAGCCCGGGAAACCGCCTCTGTCTGGGTGATGGTTCCCGCCTGATAAGGCATGTAAGCCTCTGCATTGATCTGACGAACCACAGGGGCCATGATGAACAGGGTCAAAATCAAGGCAATGCTGATCAGCACCTGATTGGGCGGGGACTGCTGAGTTCCAAGAGCGGTACGCAGCAGGGACAGCACAATCACAATCCGGGTAAAGCTGGTCATCATAATCACGATGGAGGGCATCAACGCCAATAGCGCGAACAGCATAATCAAATCCAAAATGCCGTTCCCGCCTGTGGAAGTCCCCGCATCCAAGTCCACTGTCACCGAAGCCGCATAAGCGGTTCCGCTCAGCACAAGTCCCAAAAGTATGGTAATCAGCAATGACAGTCCAAACTTGAACAGCAGCCTTTTTAATTCAGTTCTGTCCACGTTCACTTTCATCTTCCGATTCCCCCTTTCTACTTCCTGCGCCCCGCAAGGTTTTAAGCATCTCAGAAAACAGCTCACCTTGCTTCACTGGAGGCTGTTTTTCCAACAGGTTTTCCTCCAATTCACTGACCAGCTGGATGCTTTCAGGGGAAACCCCGACCAATAAAACTTTACCTGCCGTTTTGACAATCCACAGCGCCCGGTCCTGCCCCAAAGAAACACGGTCCAACACCTGGATATATCCGTTTCCCCGGTCGAGGGCGCCATATCGTTTACCCATAAATCTGGAAGCCCAGTAGGCCGCCGCCAATACCAACAGAAATCCGATCAGAAGGACCCCCACCGACAGAATGGCTTTTAACGCTTCCGGCAACAAGGCTATCCCTCCTCTCCAAAGCCAAAGAGCATCAGCCGATGATCTTGGCTACGGTTTGCAGGATTCGGTCTGGTTTAAAGGGTTTTACAATAAAATCACGGGCACCCAGGGTAATGGCCTCCAGCACCATCGCTTCCTGTCCCATAGCGGAACACATAACTACATTGGCGTTAGGATCAAGGCTTTTAATTGCCTGAAGAGCCTGAATGCCATCCATATTGGGCATGGTGATGTCCATAATTACCAAATCTGGTTTCTCCTGCTTATAAGTTTCGCAGGCGATCTGACCGTCAGAGGCTTCCACAATGTTGTCATACCCAGCTTTGGTCAGGCAATTCTTAATGGTCATTCTCATGAAAGCAGCGTCATCCACAAGCATGATTTTTTTACTCATCGGTATTCTCCTTCGCTGATGTAATATACTTTAATTTATTTCTTTTTCCAGAGAGTCCAGTAACTCCTGGGTTTTGACAATTTCTGTGACCCGCACCGCGAAGTTATCGTCTACCACGACCACATCACCGCGGGCAATCAGTTGGCCATTCACCACAATATCCACTGGGGCGCCCGCCTGTTTTTCCAAGTCAATGACGGTTCCCTGGGTGAAGTCCATAATCTCACGGATTTTTTTACGGGTGCGTCCAATCTCCACCGAAATGTTCAAAGGAACATTCATCATCAGGTCCATATTGGAGGTATTTCCGTTGCCGGCTGGCACACCCTGTCCCGCGAAGCTGGGGAACTTGGGTGTCTGAACGCTCACTTCGGACTTAATGACCGAATGAGGCTTGTTCTGCTCCTGAGCCGGAGGATATCCATAAGGGGGATACCCCCAATAAGGCGGCGGCATCATCATACCCTGCTGCATAGCTTGCTGCCATTCAGGCGGGTAGCCGGGCATCATCCCTGGATAACCAGGATATCCACCCTGGGGAGGCATTTGAGCTTGCGGCATCTGAGGGGGCTGACCAGACATTTGGGGATTCTGGGGAGGCATGCCATAAGCCTGAGCGGAAGGACCTGCGGCGCTGGCCGGCTGCTGAGGCATAGATGGCTCTGGGGCAGCTGGGCTTTGAGCCGCTTCCATCGGCTGCGGTTCAGCCGGGATGGGAACGGCTTCTTCCTCACTGGGCATGATCTGATCCACCAGTTCACCCGCCAGCTGGCAGGTCATAACACTGATAAACTCACTGCGCATGATGTTGGTAATATCAATATCAAAGGAAACAGAAACAATGTTTTCCTCCGCCTGCAATCCCAAACTTCCCTCAAAGGTATGCTCATCATCCATGGGAAATGCCTGAGGGGTAGAGATATTTACCGGTTTACCCAAAAAATTGGACAGGGCTGTGGCGGATGCGCCCATCATCTGATTCATCAGCTCGCAGGCGGCGCTCATGCTCATCTCATCAAAAACAAAATCATCTGATGGCTCATCCTCTACACCCATCATCAGATTCAGGATGACCTGCATATCCGACTGGCGGAACACCATAACATTGGAGCCGGAAATTCCTTCCACATACTCAATCTTTACCAATAGTGCAGGCTCCAGCGCCGCGTAGCTGACATCGTGGAACTTCTGGACTTCCACCTTAGGCGTGGTGATCGACACCTGCTTATCCAAAATGCTGGAAATGGCTGTGGCAGCCGACCCCATGCTTATATTCAGCACTTCGCCTAAGGCATCAATCTCCGTGCTGGAAAGCACTCTTTTTTCATCTGACATATCGCTTCTCCCCTCGGTCCTCATCGATCAGGTCTTCAAGTTTGACCGCTTTTTTGCTTTTAACTTCCCCTAATTTTGCATTATACCATGGAATTCCGTCTATGGCTACCTGTATATCACCATAAATGCTCTTATTAAGCGGAATAATATCAGAAACCTGCAGCTGCAGGATATCCTGCAAGGTAAGCTCCGCCTGATCCAAAATGGCTTTTACCTCCAGATCGCTGTCCAGCAGCTCCTCAAAGATCATCTGCCGGCGTTCCATCTCATCCTCAGACGACTGGCGCTTGGAGGTCCTGGTATATTTAATTCCCAGTGTGGCAATGATTTCTTCCAAAATCTCCGCGGGGATACAGATGCTCATGTTACCGGAGATATCCTTGATCTTCACATCCAGCATTACGATAACCACAATATCCTCGGGCGCCAGAGCTTGCAGCAGGCGGGCGTTTGTCTCGATTTCCGAAAGCGTGAACTCCGCCTCCAAATAGTTGCTCCAGGAATTTTGAAGCCGATCTACCACCTTTTGGAAGGTGTTTGTCAAAATAGCGATTTCAATTTCAGTAAAATCCCGATTCAAATTATAGCAGGAACCATTTCCTCCCAAAAGCCGGTCGATCATGAAATACCCCAAAGGGACAGACATATCCAACAGGAAAATGCCCTCGCTGTACCGCTTGTTCTGGGGACGGAAATCCACCATACCAATCAAGGCGTTGTCCGGCAACGCGTTGTTATACTCAAAATACCGCTGCTCCTCAATGGACAGTACAGTTACCTCACAGAACACCCGCAGCACACCAGAAAGGTAGGAGGACAACATTCTTGAAAAGTTCTCGTGCAGGCTATCCAACGCACGAAGCTGCTCTTTGGTAAACTTTTTCGGAGATTTAAAATCATATTTTTTAATTTTTTTGCTGTCGTCAGCCTTGTTCAATCCGCCAGAGTTCAACTGCCCCAGCAAGGCGTCTATCTGCGCCTGTGTCAGTTTTTCTGACATGTATTTTTCTCACTCCTTGACCAGATAGATTCTCCAAGCCTTACGGCTCTTGGTAAGGGGATGTTACCTCAACGCTGCTGGGTGGAGGACTCAGCTGCGGCGTTACAGAAGTTCCCGGCTCCCCGGTGGTACCAGCGTCAAGCGGAGCGATCTGGTCCGATGTCTGCTCCTGAGAAGAAGCTGTCTGGGCTGGAAGTGCTTCCTCAGATGACGTTCCTTCAGGAACCAACACATCACTCAGCGTTCCTTGCTCTGGGTATTCATTGGGATTAAAGGTTCCCTCCAAAATAGACTGCAAAATCTCTTGGTCAGACAAAGAGCTGTCCTTACTTAAAATCAGCATATCCACCCGGCGGTTTTGTCTTCTTCCCTCCGCTGTGTCATTGGGGGCAATGGGATAATTTTTTCCATACCCAATCGGCAGCAGTTTTTTAGGGTCAAATCCCTTTTTTTCCTCCAAATAAATAGCCACACTGGAGGCCCGTTCACTGGAAAGCCGCCAGTCGGATACATGATAATTAGCGATTCCTGGATCGGCAGTATGCCCATTGATATTTACGGTCAGTATCTGGTCCTCCACACTTTTCAGACAATTGCCTAAAAAGTCCAATAAAGGCTCTGAGGAGGTACGGATAACATCGCTGTCCGGATTAAAGAACACATTATCCTCAAAACGAATGAACACACTTCCATCCCCCTGTCGGGAGACCTGTACTGAAGATTCCATACCGGATTTTTCAACATATGTTTTCAGCAGCAGGTACAACTCATCAAACGAGTTTGGAACCAGCTGTTCCAGTTCTTCCAAAGACGTGTTGGCCAATGTATCATCAGAAGGGGGATTATCACCCCGATTTGTGGGGAATTCCATCCCATCCTGATTGTTGCTCTGGTCAAAAATCACATTGATTGTATCTGGCTCAGCAGATGTAAAAGCCCGCACCAAGGTAGCAAACTTTTCCTCACTGACACTGGACATACTAAACAATAGCACAAAGAAGGTTAGAAGCAAGGTTACCATATCACCGTATGTATCCATCCAGTTTCCACAAGGCTCGTCCTCACCTTTTTTCTTGGCCATTATCCCACCTCCTGTCGGAACATTCTCAAATTATTTCTTTTTACCTTTTTTGCCTTTAGGCTCCTCGCCCATCGCCTGCATCATTCTGCTGGGAAGCAGTTGGGTAAGCTTTTCCTCAATAAATTTTGGGCTGTCACCCGCTTGAATGGCCTGAACACCTTCACTCACAATCATTTTGCACAGGTATTCTTCCTCGTGACGAACCTTCAGCTTATTGGAAATAGGCGCGAACACCAGATTGGAAAGCATACTTCCGTAGAAGGTAGTAATCAAGGCTACCGCCATGGCGGGAGCGATGGCATCTGGGTCCTCCAAGCTGCCCAACAGGTTTACCAATCCAATCAAGGTACCAATCATACCAAAGGCAGGTGCATAGGCGGACGCTCTGGCGTAAAAGTTTCTGTCCTGGGCATGCCGCTCATCCAGATAATCCAATTCTGTTTCCATCATAATCTTGACCTTTTCCGCATCCACCGCGTCAATGACCATGTTCAGACTGTTTTGGAAAAACAGGTCATTGATATCATTGACTCGATCCTGCAAGGCCAAGATACCTTCGCTTCTAGCCACCTTGGCTAAATCAACAATTTGGGTAATATATTCTCTGGGGTCAAATTTGGTGGGTAAAAGAATAATTTTAAGATGATGGGGAATTTTCGCGAAATAGCTTAAAGGATAGGACACCATCTGAGCAGCGAAGGTTCCACCCAAAACAATGAAAATACTTGGGATGTCCACAAATCCACTTAATTTATCAAACTCAAAATGAAAAGTTGTGTTTGTTTCCGGGTCTGGCATAACGACTGCGATACCTAAAATCACCAATGCGATTCCCGCAATCCAGCCAAACGCGGACATGATGTCAAAACTGCTTGAAGATGCTTTCTTTTCACCTTTTTTTCCAGCCATTTTTATTACACCTCATTTAAAGTCCATAGTGGTTGTTCAAAATTCCACTAAAAACCTCTTTATGATACGCGGTTGCTCGTTTAATAACCTCATCCATACTTTCCCGCACAAGATAAATTTTCCCATCGGTCAAATGGATCGTAGTATCTGGACGTTCATGGATGGTTTCGATCAGGTCACAGTTTAAAGCGAACTCTTCACCAGATATCTTGGTTAAAAGGATCATAAAGACACCTCTCTTTTCTCTATTTCTAGCAAACGCTATCATAAGAGGTCCAGACTCCTGGGCCTCTTATGATAGCGGCAAAGCCCGGGCCTTGCCGCTATTTTTATTTATTACCGCTTCAGGTTAATCAATTCCTCCAACAAGGTATCACTGACAGTGATCATTCTGGAGTTGGCCTGGAAGCCTCTCTGGGTGGTAATCATATCCGCGAACTCTTGAGACAGGTCTACGTTGGACATCTCCAGGGTGGAGCTGGCCAGAGGGCCTGTTCCGTCAGAGCCTGGCACTCCAATGCTGGGGTCACCAGAGTTAGCGGTTGCGGAGAAGTAGGTGCTTCCAACCTGCTCCAAACCGTTGGGGTTCATAAAGGTGGCCAAATCAATCCGGCCCAGCTCGATGAGCTTGCCCGCATGAACAGCGGAAATAACGCCGTCCGCTCCAATCTTCAGGCCGCTGACATCCTCAATGGTCTGAGGGCCGCCTGCGGTTCCGTTTTCCAGCTTGAAGCCCTGGCTTCCCAGACCCAGGTTCTTGGAGGGGGTGCTGGGGGTTGCCGCGCCACCGGTCAATTTAGAGGTAAAGGTCAATTGGGCGCTGCCATCTGCGTCAGGGGTTGTGGATTGTTTAATCAGTCCAGCCTGAGAGGGGCAGTTCAGAGTGATGGTATCACCTACTGCTCCGCCGGCACGCTTCAGGTACAGCTTGGTGCCTCCATCTCCCAGCTGGTCACTGGTGATGGTACCAGTGTAAGCCTGATTATTCACTGTCATGGTGACTGTATAGGTATGAACTCCACTGGCAGCATCATAAGAGTCAGTGACCGCAAAGGTTGTGGCAGCGGTGGGAGTTCCTGTGCTGGGGGTAAAGTCACCAGCGGTAAAGCCTTCTCCGATTTCACTGATGGTGAAGCCCAAGTCATTGAAAGCGGTTCCATTGCCGCCCATGGTGATGGTACCCAAATCAGCACCGCCAGCGGTATTTACAATCTGGGCGCCAGTGAGACCGGTACCAAAATCCACATCCTTATCAGAGGAAATGGTGAAGGGGCCGCCAGGATGAGCCTTGTTGCCGTTAGCAGTGGTAATAGCGTCATTGATGGCGGTATTAAGGTCGTCCAGGCTGGTGAAGGTCTCCTTGCTGTTCAGATAGACGGTGATACCGCCGGAACCTACCACAGCGGAAGCCTTCTGGCCGATGGGCAGTTCCTTGGTAGCCAGGTTGAAGGTAACGTTGCCTTCCTCACTCTCTGTACCTGCGGTCATGGTGTACACGATGCCGCTGGCGGTCAGGGTTCCACTGGCCTTTGTGGGGTTCAGGGAGGGAACGGTCATCTTGATGCGCTGGCTGCCCGGCTGCTGGCCTACCACGCTGTTATCCACCGCGTTGGTACCCAGAACGAAGTTACCATTGCTGTCCACCAGATAGCCATTGGCGTCATAGCCCAGCTTACCGGCTCTGGTATAATAGATATTTCCATCCGAATCCTGCACCTGAAGAAATCCCTCACCACCGATGGAAACGTCCCAGGCGTTGCCTGTGGCGGAACTGGCGGATTGGGCCATATTCAGGTCGATGCTTCCCAGCTGGGAACCATAACCTACCATGGAGGGGTTCACGCCGCCTTTGGTGCTGTCACCAGCCGCCGCTCCCCGCATGGATTGGTAGTACAGGTCACGGAAGGTGACCGAACTGCTTTTAAATCCAATGGTGTTTACATTGGCGATGTTATTTCCGATAACATCCAGTCTTGTCTGGTGGGCTTTCATCCCACCTACGCCAGAATAAAGTGATCTTACCATTGCTATTGAATCTCCTTTTCTGGTCCCGTCCAGGCCCGTCAATCAGTCTGGGCCTGGTATAGCCTCCAAAAGAGGTCCGGCTATATAATTACGGTACCGTCAATGTTGGTAAACACATTTCCCATAAGTTCATCATTTTGGACAGTTGTGATAACCTTATTGGACTTCACATTCACCACAAAGGCTGTGCTGTCCACTAAAATCAAGGTATCATTCAACCCCTTGGCCTCCGCCAGACGCATCCCCTGACTTAAGCGCTCCATACTGGAAGGGGAAATCTCAATCCCCCGCTGCAAAACCCGCTGGGCCGCGTGCTTGGTGAAGGTGATGTTCTCCTGAGAAGATATGGTATCCTTTAAAATGTCCTGAAAGGACTGGCCTTGCGCCCCATCCTTTGGCTTGGAAGCTTGGGAACCCTGACCAATGGACGGAAGTCCTGTTACAATCGGCCGGTTAAAACACAACTTTTCCATCTGTCATTACCCCGTAACGCCGCTGTCGGTGGAACTGGTATCGCCAGAATCGGTTCCGCTCCCGGTAGTTTCCTGTGAGCCTTCTGTGCCGCTGGTATCCTCCGTATTGTCTGTGTCACCAGGTTTTTCCACATCTTCTACCGACCCGGAATCCTCATTCTCATCATCGGAATCCTCGGATTCTTTTCCCACAGACACCAAAGAATCTATGGTATACCAATCTCCGTTTACCATAATTTTTCCATTTTCCATCTGAACCATTTCCACCACACCGGTGACCTCTAAATCGTCATTTTTGACGGTTACAGTCTGGCCCATCAGGGAAAGCAGGAATCCTTTATCATCCATACCGCCATCAGAATTGCCTGAGCTGGCGCTGCTGTCCTTGCCAATCTCCATAATCTGTGAAAGATTATAAGATTTATCGCCAATGTAAATTTCGTACTCTCCATCCACAAGGCTGATTTTATCCACGGTACCAGTGGTCACATCCAGCTCACCGCTGATTTTCTGTTTGGCGGCGGTCACTTCCTTGCCAATCAGGGACATCACATAGCTTTGTTTGGAATACTCAGCCAGCTCTGTCATCTGCTGCATGGTGGTAAACTGGGCCAATTGGGTTACATATTGGGTATCGTCTACCGGGTTCATGAAATCCTGATTCTGGAGCTGCACAACCATCAGCTGAAGAAAATCTTCCGCGGTTACTGTATTCTCCTTTTTATCGGTGAATATTGTATCGCCGTAATCTACACCGCCGGTAGCCTGTACACTTGTCATACTGTACGTTTTCCTCCTTTCTTAAATATAAGTGTCCAGCTCTGAACTCAGAACTGTCTCTGGAGCAAACTCCTCATCCTCCAGCCGGAAAGCGTCCATTCCAACCATCCCGTTGGAGCGCCGCTCATTAGGCCGCTGCTGCTGCTGTTCGGCGAAGCTTTGCTGAAAACCGCTGTCCTGGGCGTAAGCCTGCTGCTCTACCACCTCATGAACCTCGGTGTTGTACTGCCGCAGGGAATTTTGCAGCTCGCTGATGTTGTTATTCAACAAGCTGGCCACATGGGCGTTGGAAGTCATGATGCTCAAAGCCATCTTCCCGCCGGTTTCCACCAGTTTCACGGTAATCTCACCCAAGCCTTCCGGTTTGAGCTTTACCACAAACTCGTTCTTACCCATGGAAAGGTTCTGAGTAATGCCGGTTTTCACCTGGGAAAGGATTTCCCGGTTCATCAGGTTCTCCTTGGAGGCTTCCACCTGATTAAACTTTCCAGCGTTCACATCCCTTTGCAGCTGCTCCAAATCCACCGCCTGGACTGGGTTCTCAATGCTTTTCCCATCTTCCTGAAGGGCTTTTTTGGCTTCGGACACAGCGTTCAGGAATTGGGCTGGATTGTCCTTATTCTCTGCTTGGGGTGCCGCCTGGTCAGTTACACCCTGCTCCACCACAATCAGCGGAGAACGTTGGGTATTCATGGCCTGCTGGGCATCCGCCTGAACCTTTACCATTTCCATCAGCTGGCCAAACAGTTCTCCCGCTGGTACTCCTTGGGATTGCTGCTGATTGAACCACTGCTGTATCTGCAAAGCCGCATCCTTGGGAAGCTGCTGCAGCGCCTGTGTCATTCCCTCCGGGAGCTGATTACCCACCAGATAGTCCATCAGGAATCCCGAGTTTCCCAAAAGTTCAGCCAATAACTGACTGCCCATCAAAGAACTCTGTTCCATGCTGTCCTGGTCCATCTGAAGCTTGGCCGCCAACAGAGCGTCCATGCCTTGTGCGTTTTCCTCCTGCATCCCAGCGGCCATCTGCTGCAAAATCATAGCGAACGCGTCTGAACCATAGGCCTGCTGTTGCTGCTGTCCGCCCACAAGGCTTTGCTGGGTGGAAACCACTTGACTTTGCCCTGTGGCAACCGCTGTCATATCCATCTCATATTCACCTCCTTCAATAAAACTATCTATGAACATCCGCCAAAGGCGGCGTTCAACAAATTAAAAGGTGTTCTGGCTGCCTTGCCGGACCAATTTTCCGGAGACAAACTCGGCGACTTCCATTTCGTTAGCCTTTGCCACCATAACGTTGTATTCTTCCAACTGCTTTTCTTTCAGTTTATCTAAGCCAGAAACCGACTGAGACATCTCCAATACCACCTGGAGCTGTTTCTCAATCAATTTATCCTGGCGGATTTTGTCCTGTTTTAGCTGCTCAATGGTGTACCGGATGTGGTCCAGCTCGAATTGCATGGCCCGCAGCTGAATCACGGTAAGCCCTTCCTTTGACTTTTTACCGATTTGATGGTTCAAATCCTGGAATTCCTTATGGGCTTCCTCCAAGGCATCCTCAATTCGCTGCCCTTCCTGGCGCAGGTTGGCCAACAACCCTTTTTCCTTGTCCAGAACCGTTCTTTTCAGCTCCAGAACTTTGTCCAGTGAAAAATGAAACTTCTGCATAACCTTTTATCACCTTATCAGGAAACCAGCTTTAACAGCTGCTGGATGGTTTCATCAAAATCCACTTTAGAACCTACACTCTGCTGCAAAAACTCATTGATTCCATTTATATGAGCGATGGCGTTGTCCAAGTCCGGGTTGCTACCCGCTTTATAAGCGCCAATAGAAATCAGGTCCTGATTGTCCCGGTACACAGACATCATATTGCGGATTTTGCCCGCGGCGTCCCGATGTTCCGGTGTTACAATCTCTGTCATCAAACGGCTGACGCTGGCCAGCACATCGATGGCGGGATAGTGGTTCTTCATCGCGATTTTTCTGGACAGGATGATATGTCCATCAATGATACCTCGAACGGTATCCGCAATAGGCTCATTGGTATCGTCGCCCTCCACCAGAACCGTATAAATCCCTGTGATGGAGCCCGTCTCAAAATTACCGGAGCGTTCCAACAATTTGGGAAGGGCTGCATAAATGGAGGGGGTATATCCTCTGGCTACGGGGGGTTCCCCAATACTCAGGCCAATTTCCCGCTGGGCCATGGCGAACCGGGTAAGGGAGTCCATCATCAACAGCACATCTTTGCCCTGGTCCCGGAAATATTCCGCAATAGCGGTGGCGGTCAAAGCGCATTTATACCGCATCATGGCTGGCTGGTCGGAGGTAGCCACCACCAGCACCGAGCGCTTGACCCCTTCCGGGCCCAAGCAGTTGTTGATAAATTCCACAACCTCACGGCCACGCTCTCCCACCAGCGCAATGACATTGATGTCCGCTTTCACATTGCGGGCAATCATTCCCATCAAGGTACTTTTGCCCACGCCGCTTCCGGCGAAGATACCCATACGTTGGCCTTTACCGATGGTCAGCATCCCGTCAATGGCCTTCACTCCAAATTCAATGGGTGTATCAATACTGGGCCGGTCCATTGGATTGGAGGGGGTACCATTGATGGAATACTCCCCTACCGCTTCCAGAGGCGGACCCCCATCAATGGGATTTCCCAAAGCGTCCACCGTCCGGCCAATCAGGTCCGGCCCAACTTTAATCATCAATTTCGTGCCTAAATTTTGTACAGTACTCCCGTATCCAATTCCCTCAATATCCTGGTAGGGCATCAGGAGCACCTTATTCTCACGGAAACCAACCACTTCGGACAGAATGGGTTTTTCCTCTCCATCCAAAAGAATGTTGCACACATCTCCAATGCTGCACTCCAAGCCGGTGGCTTCCACTGTCATACCCACAATTTTATCAATCATGCCTTTGCGGGTATAGAGGTCCGCCATAGACAAAATCTGGCGGCACCTTTCCACCTTGGGAAACTGATACGCAGTTTTTAATGGCATGACCTCTCAACTCCTTTCTCCAGGCCTGTCACACTTTCTGAAACTGTTTGCGGAGATTTTCCAACTGGGTTCCAATGGAGGCATCTATCTGTCCTTCCGGGGTAGTGATGAGACAGGCACCCTTTGGAAGTTCCCGTCCATTCACCTCTATGGACCGATGATTTTCCTTCGCCAGAACGGATTCCATCTCCTGGACCAATCCAGTCATCTGTTTGGACAGGTCCACCGACATCCACTCGGCGTCCTTTACCGAGCCTACCGCCTCATTGATCAAATCCACCATTTCCACTGGGTTTTCCTCAATCCGATGGGACAGGATACGGGAGGCCACATCAATCGCCAAATCTTGGAGGGCCTTTTGGTAAGCCTCCATGAACTGGTGATGCTGAAGCTTCATCTCCGCCAGCAGGTTGTTCATACTGGACAACTCTCCTGTGACCTGTTCCCTCAGCTCTTTCACTGCCTCCTGGAAGCCATCATCCCAAGCCTGCTGACGCAGCTCAGCTACCTCTCTCCGGGCGTTTCGGCTCATCTCCTCACATTGACGTTTGGCGTTGTCCAGCATCTGCCGCACCAATACCTCGCTGTCCTGTTTGGCTTTACCAATAATCTCATCATAGGCGGCTTGAACAGAATAGGATATGGACTGGCTGCGTCCTTGCCCTTGCCCAGTCTCCTCACCTTCTATCATAGAAGCGGATGGGCGTCCGGCAGGAATCTCAATGAACCCATTTCCCTTCTGCGTGTGTTGTGGGATCTGCTTGATGACCTTAAGCAATGATCTCATCCTTTCCGCCCTTGGAAATCACAATCTCGCCGGCCTCTTCCAACTGACGAATGGTACCCACAATACGCTGCTGGGCTTCCTCAGCGTCACGCATACGCACATTACGCAGGTACTGCATATCGGATTTGATATTCTCCTGCATACGCTGAGACATGTTCTGGAAGATAACCTCTTTGACATCCTCTGGAGCGGCTTTGAGGGCCACCGCCAAATCTTTGGAATCGGTTTCCCGGATGAACCTCTGGATTGCGATGCTGTCCAGATAAACAATATCCTCGAAAACGAACATGAGCTTGTGAATCTCGTCGGACAGCACAGGGTTGTTGGCATTGAGTTCGTCGAATATGTACTTCTCGGTATTGCGGTCCACATGGTTCATGATGTCCGCCACATATCCTACGCCGCCCACTTCCATGAGTTCGGAGGAAACCACTGAGGAGAACCGCTGCTCCAAAGAGCGCTCCACAATATTGATAATCTCTGGAGAAACCCGATCCAGGTTGGCAATACGCTCAACCACATCGATTTGCAGGTCCTTAGGCAGCTCAGCGATAATCTGGGAAGCCTGCTCCGCCCTGGCGTAAGACAGGATCAGGGCGATGGTTTGGGGGTGCTCATTTTGGAGCATCATCTGCAAGTTTTTGTAGTCCGCCTTCCGGACAAACTCAAAGGCCACTGTCCGCAGGGACTTGGAAACCTGCTCCATCAGGCTGAGGGCCTTTTGGGGACCATAAGCTTTTTCCAGAACATCACGGGCATAGGCGATGCCGCCTTCCGCGATGACCTTTTGGGTGAGGCACAGCCCATAGAAATCATCCATAATGGACTTCATGTCCTCTGGGGACAGCCGGTTCATTTTGGAGATCTCCAGGGAAAGCTGCTCCACCTCATCTTCCCGCAGATACTTATAGACTTCAGAGGCGTTGTCCGCCCCCAGAGCGATGACTACCGCCGCCGCTTTTTCAAGGGGCGTACGTTTTCCGGTTCGTGTAGGCATGGCTCACTCCTCCTCCTTCAGCATGGAACGAATGAGGTTCGCCGTAATCTCAGGATTTTCCTTCGCAAATTGCCGCACCTCGTTGGTGATTACATTCTCAGGACTCTGGCTTGCGGCCTGAGCGTTCTCCAGAATTTCCTTCTTATGCTGCTCAATCTCGGTCTGCAAATCCCTGATACGGTTAGCGGATTCCGCCTCTTCCATAGCCAAGCGCTTCTTGTTGCGGCGATGCATCAAGAATACAACCAGCAGTATAATCAGAATCAGAAGGATTGCCGCCGCAATAATGATAATCAACAGCAGGCGCTTATTGGTATTGGGTTCCGCCACGGTGGGCTGCTCTCCATCATCCTCGCTGATACCCAAATCATAATTCTTAATAGAGATCGCATCTTGTCGAATATTGACACTTTTGGATACCATTTCCAGCAAGTCATCATGTTTCTGCTGGGTAAAATCAGAGTCCCGCACCAAAACAGCTACCGACGCATCTTTCAAAATAGCCTGGCCCTTTTCAATCTGGGTATCAATATAGCTGATATCCCAATCAATATTCCGGTCATAATCAGTGACAGCACCATCCGTGCCATCCCCTGTCTGATTGGGGTAGCTGGGTGTATCGGTATTGTTTTCCTCGCCTACCACACCGGATACTGGCACATTGCCGCCTACGGTGTAATGTTCATCAAAGTGGGTTTTAACTCCATTCCCATCTTCTTCCGGGGCCAGCTGATGCTGCTGAGTCAGCATCTTGTCGTAATCCAGAGTGACCCAGGCCACAGCGGTCACCCCATCCGAACCATAGATTGGGGTTAAAAGCCGCTTAATATTATCCTCAATGCTTTTTTGAACCCGCTGCTCAAAATCCAACCGTTTCTCGCTTAAACCGTTGGCTTCCAACTCACTCTGATTCGCCATAAGCTCCACACCTGTGGCGGCGTCAATGACCTTTACATTGTCAGGGTCTATTTGCGGAAGAACACCAAAAGCCACCAGGTTTTTAATACCCAGCACCCGTTCCTCAGACAATTCATAACCAGGCTCCATAGTAATGGTGACACTTGCGGAACTTTCTTCCTTCTGGGTATCCCACACATAGGTGCTGTCGTCTGGGATGGCCAAAGTAACCGTAGCCAGTTTTACACCTTTGGTCTGCATCAAGGTTTCCTGCAAACGGTCTTGGGTCTGGAACTTCTGAATCTCTTTCCGTTCGGATTCAGTGCGGGTAAATCCCGTATTATCCAAATAGATTCCATAAGCCGGCGGAGATTGCGGGTAACCCTTGGCTGCCAGCTGCAGCTGAATTTCTCCCCACTGTTCCTTGGGAACGGTGATTTCTCCATTCTGATTGGTTTGGAAAGGAACACCCATTTCCTGCAAAGCGCTATAAACCTGGGTGGAATCAGATGCCGAAAGTCCAGGATACAGTACACGCATATCCCCTGAGGAGATATTAAGCATTACAGTCAACGCGATAGCTCCTGCCAGCACCGCTCCGCCGATAATCAATATCAACTTTTTTGCTTTTGATGACAGCTTCCCCCAAAACTCTTTTATGGGGGCAACCACCTTGGTGATTTGCTCTTTCATTCGCCCTATTTCAACTCCTAATCTCCAGCGCCCCAATCAACCGCTTTTCACACCGCAGCCCCCGGCTTTTAAAACCACGATTTTTACTGCGATGTTGTGACGGTTCGGCCAATTTAAATCTGCATCTGCAGAATCTCCTTGTATGCAGTAACAGCCCTGGAAGCGACCTGAACAGTCATTTCCAAGGCTACGGCTGCTTTTGCGCTATTGATGGAAATTGCGGCGAGGTCATCCGTACGTCCCATCGCCAAATCATAAGCATCCTGTTGGGATACCTTTTGGGTCTCCTCAAGCTGAGCGATGGATTCTTTAAGTACATCCGCGAAAGGAAGTCCCCCAGTTTGAGTGTTTTCTTGTTTTTGGATTCCCTGGGGTTCTATAAATGGCGTTAATCCAGAAATAGGCGTAATATTCATTTCTCATTGCTCCTTCATCTATTGGATTTTTTCACCTGTGTATCAAATTTTTGTCAGGAATTTATAACACATTGATAATACTATTTAGAATTAGAAAGGCTCGCAAAAAATTCCCCATTCTCAAAAATACATCAAGAGAGGATCATTGTTCTCCTTCATAAATTACTATCATGGAGTTCCTTCCCCACAACATTCTATGCTTATCTATATGTAAAAATTTTCAATCTTTTTGAAATAAAAAAAAGGGGGGTAAAAACAAATACTTTTCCCCTGTGTACCTTCATCAGTATACTATTTTTTTAAATATTCGTCAACAATAATTTCCCCTTTTCGACATAAATCCATAAACCATTATTCAGAGTTATTTCATAAATTTAACATTTTCTTCTTTCAAATTTCCATTTAATTATTGCAAATCTCCAATTATAAAACAAAAAATCTTCTCTATTCCAGACAGAATAGAGAAGATTTTATCTTATTTACCAATTTCTAACGCTTTTTGTGCCAAAGATTTTACGATATTAAAGGCGGTCACATTGGTCTCGTAAGCGCGTTGAGCCGCCATCAAATCAATAACCTCCTCAGCAGTGTTCACATTGGGATACATCACATATCCTTCCTCATTGGCATCTGGATGGGAGGGGTCATACACAGGAATAAACGGGTTTTCATTCTCCACAATCTCCGTTACCCGAACCCCACCGGATTGCAGCTTCTTCTGCTCATCCCGCAGCGCGGTCTGAAAATCCATAGCCCGTTCCTCAAACACCACCTGACGCCGGCGATAGGGTTCCCCATCAGGTCCACTGGTGGTATTGGCGTTTGCCAGGTTTTGCAGAATAATATCGCTGCGAAAACGCTCGGCGGTTAGGGCGGAACCAACGATATTAAAAGAATTTAAAAAAGCCATTGATTATCCCTCCCTTATTTGAAGGCATTGGTCAGCACATAGCGGACATTTGAAAAAGTACCGCTGATTTTTTGATACAGGGCCGCTGTCTGGAAATAAGTGCTCACCAACTCTACATTCTGTTTATCCACATCCACATTATTCCCATCAGGACGCATCTCGGTGGTTTCATCGGTGGATACTGTGGCCACAAAGTTATACCGGCCAATTGTCCCACCGTTGCGCTCCTGTTCCAGCACATCCCGGAAGCTAACTTCCTGGGCTTTAAAACCTGGTGTTTCCACGTTGGCCAGATTATGGACAATGGCTTCTTCCCGCATTTTCATCGCGGCGATACCGCTTTCCATCGCCCGAAATGACAGGCTGTCAAACATTTTG
Source organism: uncultured Anaerotruncus sp. (assembly GCA_944385965.1). GTDB lineage: Bacteria > Bacillota > Clostridia > Oscillospirales > Ruminococcaceae > Anaerotruncus. The sequence continues at coordinate 2,901 of CALWZG010000003.1, read as the reverse complement.
TCCGCTCCTTTCAATTAAAAACCGGTTGCTGAGGATTTGGGTTGGCTTCCAACACATCTAGTTTAACAGAATTTTCACCCTCAGGCAAGAGCTTTGCCAAAATAACCAATCTTTGGTCTTTTTCCTCCGCTCCATACTTGACCGTACAGGTAACCAAACTTAAAAGTTTATCCTGGCTTGTAACCGGTACCCCATAGTTCCAAATGGAACGGGCCGCCGCTTCCTGAGCCAGTGCCGCTGGGTCATACTCGGTATTGGTAAAATCCAGGTTCAGGTCGGTGTAGTAAACTGCCACAATCTGCCAATCCATTAAATCCTCCTGGGTGGAGAAGGAAATGACAGGATGTTCCTTGGCAAACTGCTGGTCGGTGAACCGGAACAGCTGGGAGAATTTGGGTCCATCGGGACTATCGGTCAAATCGCTGTGCCCATAGATAACCGTATTGGTGGAAAGTTCTTCCCTTGTTCCGAAGGCGTTGTTATAATCCGCGAAGTAGCAGCCATAAATATCGTCTTCCTTGCGTTCGGTCCGGCGCAGGTAGTAGGAGTTGTCAAATCCCTGTACCACACTGTTATTGATATCTGTCCCTGGCACAATCAGCCATCCAACCGTATCCCGATTCTGCTCCTTTTCATAAGCGATTGAGGAAAGGATGTCAGCTCCGCTGGGTTTTTCCTCTTCCTTCTTCTGATTGATGGAAGCGCTGCCAAAACCGGTTCCTGAACCCTTTCCGCCTTGGCTGGAGGAGGCGTTGGCTTGCGCCGCCTCCCCCAGACCTTCCTCACTGAGAAGCACATAGGCTGCATAACCCAAGCCCCCCAGCGCCGCTACCAGTACCAATACTAATAGGAAGGAGAAAAACTTTTTCATGGCTCATCCTCCTCCGCGCCGGTATTGGGAATCAGCTTATCAGTGATGGCCTCCGCGCTCAAATCCAGATTCGCGTTGGCGTTGTTCACATTATTGGCACCATTGAACATATCCCGAGAAACAATCCAAGTGGACATATGGGTCATCTTTACACTGAAAGTTCCCTTGGAGTTGGTGCGGATTCGGCCATAGTAATCTATCCGGTCCCGCTCAGAATTGTAGCAGTTCCAATAGAGGTTTTCATCCGCGTATTTATTCCCCAGATGGAAATTCAAGGTTGCGGGCCCAGGCAGGTCTCCATGATACTTAAAGTAAATCATCACAAAATCCACGCCGCGGTTCCCGGAATGGGAATAAATCTCGTCGATAATGTCGTCCTCCTCAGGGGAACGGAAGCTCATGCCAAAGTCAAAAGCATCTGTATGAGGAATCACCTCTGGCAGGTCTTTCGCCCTGAATTGCAGGGAGTAGTCATTCCCTTGGAAGATGATGGTCTTCTCCGGCCAGTTCTTCAACTCCTCAAAAACGCTGCTGCCTACTCTGGAGTATTTGCTGATATCCACAATGATGACATCAGAGGAATTCTCAAAGTCAATGTCCTCTGCCTCGATGGGGGTCAATTTACCCATCTTGTCTTCCTCATTCCGATAAACCAAAACGGTATAGGTTTTCGTTTTAGTTTTGTCGGGAGAGGTTACCTCAATGGTAAACTCATTTTCCCCATCCTCAATGTATCCGCCATAGTTGCCATCGTCATCCCCGATTTCCTTGCCTTCCTGATAAACCTTCATGGTAGCCAGGGAATCCGCTGGTACTGGATCCAGCATCACATCATAGGTTTCCTCATCCACGGCCACCTCGTAAGTGGTGACAGAGGACTTGAATTTGGTGGGCTGCATGGAACCAGGGGTCACATCCAAGCTCTCCAGGTCAGCGTTATCTGTTTTCTCCACCAGATTGTTGTTGCGGAAGTTGATGGTGTAGGTCCGGGTGGTCTTTCCATCCTGAGCGGTGACCACAATGTTCACCTTCTGCTTCACCTTCAAAATCCGAATCAGCTCGCTGGGCTGGCCGCTTTCCACACGTTTGCCATCCACCTCAATAGTGGCTTTGGGATGGTTGGCGGTTGGGGTGATGATAACTCCTTCCGCTCCTTCCGCTACCTCAGCGGTATAATCGGTTTCGTCCGGGTTGAACACAGGCTTCAGCCTATCCACAATATTCTGGACTTCCAATTTTACCAGACGTGCGTCATTGCTGGGGTCAGAACGAGTAATCGCCAGTTTATAGGTGCAAGTGGTTTTTCCATCCTCGGCGGTTACAACAATTGTGACAGTTGTAGTCTTTTCCTCCAGGGTAATCTCCTTGGAAGGCTGACCATTGTTCACTTTTTTGCTATTTACCAGAATGGAGGTGACATTGGCATCGGTGGCTGTGGGAGTCACTACAATCTTGCGAACCTCATAATCCACATCCAAGGCATACTCAAAAGTCTCCGGCTCAAAGTCCAGGAAAGGAACCGCCTGGTTATCCTGGTCGGTCAGCACAATGCTGGACAAGGTAGCGTCGGTGTTGGGCGGCGCCCGATAAATATGGATGGGATACCGTACCACCTTCTCTTGGTATCTGGCATCATTGGGGTCCCGGTTCAGGTTGTTGTCTTCCTCTCCCGGAGGAGGTGTGCTTTCTGGCCAGACCTCCACAATGGCCTCATAATAGGTATATTCGGCGTTATCCTCGTCATAGGGCTCAGGAGTAAAGACTTTGGAAGGGGTATTGGGGCTCAGGCTTACCCAGGAGCTGGTCTCATTGGAGATGCCTGAGGACCCATCCGGTTTCACCTTAGCGTGGGCGAACTGAAGATAAGCGCCCAAATCGGTGGGTGTGGCGGATACCTTAATATTCTTCACCGAATAAGGGATATTGACCTCATAATAATCCCCCTCATCCATATCCTTGTGGAAGGTTGGGGTATAGGTGATGATGGCGTCCTCTTCACCATTCTTCTTATCCTCCAGAATGGTCAGACC
>CALWZG010000002.1 GCA_944385965.1 uncultured Anaerotruncus sp. | reverse complement strand
TCTGCCACAGGGATTTTATACCCTTTTGACGGGTTAATTGAGTGATGTTATGGCTGCATGGATCAATTTTCAGATTCATGGTACTGTTATCAATTCAGATACTGTTCCGTGAATAATTTAGGATAATGTTCTTATTCTGTAAAAGCAATAGAAAAACACTTGCAATCAATACGGAAAGCGTGTAGAATAGATATAGGAAATATTACCATTATCTATAATTGCTTTCTGAAAGAAAATAAGGAGGGGCTTGATATGAACATTCAAAATAATCGTTCTGTTAATAATATGATGGCAAGATATTTTCAGGCCACCAATCTGGCGGCGGCAAAAAGCCTGAAAAATATTGCTTCTGGCTATAAAATCAATTCCGCTGCGGATGATGCCTCAGGGTTGGCCATCGCTCAGAAGCTGCTGAGCCAAACTACCAGCATAGGGGTGGCTGGTCAGAATACCCAGGACGCTGTCTCTATGGTGCAGGTAGCGGATGGAGCTATGGGTTCTGCTCAGGACATCCTGAACAGAATGGGTGAGTTGGCTACTCGGGCCAGCAATGGTATTTTGGGCACTGAGGAACGTCAGATGCTCCAGGCAGAGTATGACCAATTGGCTCAAGAGTTGGACCATATTGGTTCTTCCACCAACTTTAATGGTCAAAAGGTGCTGGATGGTTCCGATTACACCATGCAGATTGGGGCTTCCGCTGACGAAACAATGGATATTTCCATGCCGGAGCTGTCCTCTCAGGGATTAGGCTTGGATAAGGTGGATTTAACCTCTTCGGCAGGAGCCAACGCCGCTATGGAGGCAATTCAAAACGCATCCAATCAGGTTTCCGCCAGCAGGGGAGAAATTGGAGCTTTTGAGAACCGTTTGGAGCATACATACAACAATTTGGGAACCATGGAGGAAAACCTGCTCAGCAGCCTGTCCAGTATTCGTGACGCGGATATGGGAAAGGAAATGTTGAATATGACCATGTCCAAAACTTTAGATCAGGTTTCTGTGGCCATGATGCGCAATGCCCAGAATTTGATGTCTTATAACGCCATGCAGCTGTTAGCCCGCTGAAACGTAAAACTTAAAATCGTGACCATCGGCATAGCCGGTGGTCACGATTTATTTTTTTGTATAGATTGCCGTGAGCTGAGATAAAATTTGTTGATTCAGCGAAAAGTATTTCCACCATACACAAAAAACCAGCAGAGAAAACAGGCAAAAGGGCTGTTTTTCAGAAAAAAGATATGGTATACTTTTTTGGTAAAGGAGGATGGGGAATGGAAGGGCTGCGATTCCGGTATGAAGTGATTGAAGGGGGAGCCAAGCTGCTTCGGGTTTATGGCGGAGGACCCCGGATGGCGCTGCCGCCCCAACTGGATGGGTTTCCTCTGGTGGAAATTGGGGAGTATGCTTTCGCGCCGGAGGAGTCTGCCCGCAAGCAGGCCCCTAAGGGGGAAGTGGGGCTGTGGCCGGAAGGGGAAACGGGAACGGCCCTGTGCGGCAGCGCTTTGAGAGAGATTCAGCTTCCTGAGGGAGTGAGGGTCATTGGAGGCTACGCCTTTTACAATTGCCGGGCTTTAACTGCGCTGGAGCTTCCTGGTACCTTGTCCCAGGTGGGGAGCAGCGCCTTTATGAACTGCGAATCTTTGAGCCGGCTGCGGGTGAAAACCGCCCCGGACGGGTCCAGCTGCCTGATGGCGGTGGCTGCCCAATCCCAAAGAAGCCTTTCTGTGGAGCTGGAAAGCCCGGAACATACTGTATACCTGTTGTTTCCAGAGTTCTATGAGGAATGTTGGGAGAATGTGCCGGCGAAAATTTTTGGTTCCAGCATCCAGGGAACGGGATACAGCTACCGGCAGTGTTTTCAGAATCAGGTATTGAATCTGCTGGAATATGACAGTTTGTTTCCTATGGCCCGCCAGAGGGAAGACCTTCGGGCGCTGGCGGAAATCGCTTTGGGGCGTCTGCGGGCACCGGTGAGCTTGTCAGACCTGGCCCAAGAGCGTTATATCCAGTATTTGCAGGAGCAAGGGGAGCCTGTGGCGGATTGGCTGGCCAGCCGGGATGATGTGGAGGGCTTGGAGCTGCTGCTGAGGGTGGCGCCCTTGTCTCGGGAGGCTTTAGGGAAGGCTCTGGAAACTGCCGGAAAGCTGGGCCATACCCAATGTGTGAGCCTGTTGATGGATGCCCGTCATCAGGGTTCCGTAAAAGAGGAGAAGAATTTTGAACTTTAAAGGAGAGGCGGCGGAATGGCATTGATGGAACAATTGGAACTGGGGGAACGGCTGAAAAAGCTGGGAGAGGAGATTCTCACCGCCTCCCGCAATGAGCTTTACCTGCAAATGCCTTTTCTGGATTTGGCCTTGAGCAGCCTGGCCTGGGAGCCCAGCGGAAAAACCCAAACCCTGGGAACCAACGGGGAAAAGCTTTTCTATCAAACCAGCCATTTGATGCGGCTGTACCGTCAGGGCAGGCAGGTGATGAACCGGGCCTATCTGCACAGCCTGTTTCACTGTTTGTTCCGGCAGTTGGCCAAAGCCCAGGGAAAGGAACGGGCTTATTGGGATGTGGCCTGTGACATCGCCATCGAGTCGGTGCTGGACGACCTGCCGGAACGAGGGGTGAGGCGTCCGGTGGGGGTGTTTCGCCAATCCGTCTACCAAAGGCTGCGGTCCAGTATGCCGGTTTTGACGGCAGAGGGGGTTTATCGCTGGCTGATGGAGGAGACGCTGGAACAGGAGGAACTGAAAAAATACGCCAGGGAGTTTCTGGTGGATGACCATGGATTCTGGGGGCTTCAGCAGGAGGACCCTCAGGACCAGGGGGGTCAGGATGAAAAGTGGCAGGAGATAGGGGAAAAGCTTCAAACCGGCATGGCCACCATCTCAAAAGGGATGGCTCCCGGTATGGGGGATTTGATGGAGCAGGTGCGGGTGGCCACCCGTCAGCGGCAGGATTACCGGGCTTTTCTGCGGAAATTCGCGGTTTGCCGGGAGGAGGACCAGCTGGATTTGGACGCCTTTGACTATGGATTTTACAGCTATGGGCTGCGTCTGTATGGAAATATGCCCTTGGTGGAGCCGCCGGAATTCCGGGAGGTGCGCAAAATCCAGGATTTTGTCATTGTGATTGACACCTCCATGTCCTGCTCCGGGGAACTGGTCCACCGGTTTTTGGAGGAGACCTACTCGATTTTAAAGGATACAGAAAGCTTTTTCCGCAAGGTACACATTCGCGTCCTGCAATGTGACCAGCAGGTTCGTGGGGACCAAAAGATTACCAACGGAAAAGAATTGAAGGAGTATATGGAGTGTTTGGAGCTGCGGGGAGGGGGCGGAACGGATTTTCGTCCAGCCTTCGCCTATGTGGATGAACTGTTGGAGCGGGGAGAGTTTCAGCGGCTTGGGGGCTTGATTTACTTTTCCGATGGGCTTGGACAGTATCCCAAAAAGCGGCCGCCTTATGAAACCGCCTTTATTTATCCCGATGAGGGCCAGGCGGAACCGGAGGCACCTCCCTGGGTCATCAAGCTGATGCTGTCCCAGGAGGAATTGGAACCCACCGGCCAAAATCAACCTGCTGAGGGAGCTGGAACCAGCTTCCCCTTGGGCTGACAGAGAGACAGAGGAAAGGAAACTGTTATGAATATTAAACGGGCGAAAGAGGAAATCGCGCATACCATTCAAGCCTATATGGCCAAAGACACCTATGGAAATTATCTGATTCCATCCATCCGGCAAAGGCCCATTCTGCTGATGGGGCCTCCCGGAATCGGAAAAACTCAGATTATGGAGCAGCTTGCCCGGGAATGTGGGGTAGCGCTGGTGGCTTATACCATCACCCACCACACCCGGCAGAGCGCTGTGGGCCTGCCCTTTATCCGGCAGAAAATTTATGGGGGGCAGGAATATTCGGTCACAGAGTACACCATGAGTGAGATTATCGCCTCGGTTTACGAGAAGATGGAGGCCACTGGGTTGAAAGAGGGGATTCTGTTTCTGGATGAAATCAACTGTGTTTCCGAAACCCTGGCCCCCACCATGCTGCAATTCCTGCAATGCAAGACCTTCGGAAATCAGAAGATGCCGGAGGGATGGCTGATTGTGGCGGCAGGAAACCCGCCGGAGTATAACAAATCGGTGAAGGAGTTTGACCTGGTGACGCTGGACCGGGTGAAGCGGTTGGATGTGGAGGCGGATTTCCAGGTTTGGAAGGAGTACGCCTACCGGCAGGGAATCCATGGGGCCATCATGGCCTACCTGGAAGCCCGCAAAGAGTCCTTCTATCAAATCCAAAACACAGTGGACGGGCTTGCCTTCGCCACCGCCAGAGGATGGGAGGACCTTTCCCAGCTGATTTATGTGTATGAGGAACTGGGAATTCCGGTGGACCGTCAGGTCATCCAGCAGTACATCCAATACGAGAAAATCGCCAAAGATTTCGCCAATTATCTGGAGCTTTACTATAAGTATCAGAAGGACTACAACGTGGAGGAAATCCTGTTTGGGGATGGTGGGAAGGGAGCGGCCCTCCGTCTGCGGGAAGCGCCTTTCGACGAACGGCTCAGCGTGATTGGTCTGGTGCTGGCCAGACTGGGAGAGGCGTTCCAGGAGGCTTACGGGCAGGACTTGCTGACGGTGGAGCTGTTCGAGACGCTGAAAGCCCTGAAGCAGCCTATGGCGGAATCAGACCCTCTCCAGCAGCTTTCACAGGCTATTTCCCAGCGTGGAGAGGAGCTGGAGCGGCTGAAAAAGGCTGGCCAGCTGGACCGCTGGCAGGAGCGCACCCGCCGCCAAGAGTTGTCGCTGCTGGAAGCCTATGGACAGAAGCTGGCCCAGGCCCGTCCGAAGGATGGACAGGAAGCCTTTGGGCTGGTGCGGGAGTGGTTTCAGGAGCAGCCCAAAGCCCGCCAGCAGGCGATTCAGAGGGCGGCGGATGGACTGGAAAAAGCCTTTGGATTTTTGGAGGAGGCTTTTGGGCAGGGACAAGAGCTGGTGGTGTTTATTACCGAGCTGGCGGCCAACTATTACAGCGCCAAATTCATTGACGAAAATGGCAGCGAGCCATTCTACCGGCTGAATAAGAACCTCCTGTTTGGGGAAACCCAGCGTAATTTACTAAAAGAGATTGACAAAATGCAGGGAGTTCTGGATGAACTTGCAAAATTCTAAGATTTTATAAAAATTACTTTAAATTTGAAAAGTGGTATGCTAAAATATTCTTTGTTGGGTCAGATGTGAGGTGACAGGGTTTTTCCTTAAACTGTTGGGATTTGGCCCAGAGGAGTTTAGTTTCAGAGCGGTAAGAGAGACAAAACGGGATGTTTTATCGGAAAAGTCTGGAACGTTCTGAACTTTGATTTGTAAAAATGCAGACAAGGGGGAGTCCACAATGAGTGAGAAAATGAAGGTTGGCATCGTAGGATATGGCAATTTGGGCCGAGGGGTGGAACAGGCCATCCGCCGCAACCCCGACATGGAACTGACTGCGGTATTTACCCGCCGGGACCCTAAGAGCCTGCGTATTGCCACCCAAGGTGTGCCGGTGCTTCATGTAGATGAGGCGTCTTCCTACCAAGACCAGATTGATGTGATGATTCTTTGCGGCGGTTCCGCCACCGACCTGCCGGAGATGGGCCCGCACTTTGCCGGCCGTTTCAACACCATCGACAGCTTTGATACCCATGCCCGTATTCCAGAGTATTTTGCCGCTATGGACGCTAAAGCTTTGGAGGGAGGTAAAGTTTCCATTATTTCCGTGGGATGGGACCCAGGTATGTTCTCCCTCAATCGGATTTATGCCCAGTCCATTCTGCCCCAAGGCAGCACTTATACCTTCTGGGGCCGGGGCGTGAGCCAGGGCCATTCTGATGCCCTGCGCCGGGTGCCTGGCGTAAAGAACGCCATTCAATACACCGTTCCCATTGAAAAAGCCATGGAAGCCGCCCGCAGCGGCAGCCAGCCTGAACTGTCCACCCGTGAGAAACATCTTCGGGAATGTTATGTAGTAGCTGAGGAGGGTGCCGATAAGGCTGAAATCGAGCGGACCATCAAGACCATGCCCAATTATTTCTCCGATTATGATACCACCGTTCATTTCATTTCAGAGGAAGAGCTGAAGCGGGACCACAGCAAAATGCCTCATGGCGGATTTGTGATTCGTTCTGGGGAGACTGGCCAGGAAGGCCATAAGCATGTGATTGAGTATTCCCTCAAGCTGGACTCCAACCCGGAGTTTACCGCCAGCGTGCTGGTCTGCTATGCCAGAGCCGCTGTCCGCATGGCCAAAGGGGAAGATAAGGGAGCTAAATCGGTGTTTGATGTAGCGCCCGCCCTGCTTTCTATGGAGAGCCCGGAGGAACTGAGAGCCCATCTGCTGTAAGTTGCGGAACCATAGGATTGATAGAACTTTTAAACGCCTCTCTTGTTGGGCTGATGCCCTCAGGAGAGGCGTTTTTGCTGATATGGACGAAAATATACTTTGGGATTGAGTAAAATCCCCGTAGTTGGTCTACACTATCCCAAGAGGTGATTTCTGTGGGAAAACGGGCGGTTATGATTTACGCAGTGCTGGTGCTGATGTTTACCGGAATGTTATGCCGGTTTTATGCCTTGTCAGTGGCCAGCGACACCCTGGCTCAAGCGGCCAATGGGCAGAGCGCCTATCTATTGGAGGTGGCTCACAGCAGGGGAATGATTTACGACTGTGAGTTCTGTCCCCTGGTGGCCACTGAAACCCAAAAGTTGGCGGCGGTGATGCCTTCCCCGGACGCCTATGGAGCTTTGGCTCAGGCGGCGCAGGAAACAGGCGACCCCATTCAGCCAGACCGGGAGGTTACCAAACCCTATACCATTCCCCTGGAGGAAGCGGAGGTTTATTCCAAAGGGGTGGAGATGTTTGATGTGAAGATGCGGTATTCCAGCAATCAACTGGCCCCCCATCTGATAGGGTATCTGTCTCCTGACCAAATGGACGGAACCGCTGGGATTGAGCTGGCCTATAACGACCTGCTGCGGCAGTATGATGGAAGCCTGAAGGTTCGTTATACCATGGACGCGGTTGGTAAGCCGTTGGAATCCAGTGTGCCGGAAATCATCAATGATGGGTATGGGAACGCCGGTGGGGTGGCCCTGACCATCGACCGGGAGATTCAGCAGATTGCCCAACAGGCTATGGCGGGGGTAGAGAAGGGGGCCGCAGTGGTAATGGATGTGAGCAACGGGGATATTAAGGCCTCAGTGTCCATGCCAGCCTATGACGCCAATCATCTGGCGGAAAGCCTCCACGACCCCAACAGTCCTTTTGTAAATCGGGCTTTTTCCCAATATAATGTGGGGTCCACCTTTAAACTGGTGACAGCGGCGGCTGCCCTGGAAAATGGATATGGCAGGTTCGCGCCTTATACCTGTGAAGGATATACAGATGTGGACGGACACATTTTTTACTGCCATTGGCGTACAGGCCATGGAGCCATTGATTTAAAAAAGGCGATGGAGGTGTCCTGCAATCCGTATTTCATTCACATGGGCCTTTCGGTGGGAGGCAAGAAGATTGTTTCCCTGGCCAGAGAAATTGGATTTGGGAGAGCGGCGGAACTGGCACCCGATATTCGAACCCAGACAGGAACCCTTCCAGAGGGGAATGAGTTGGAGCTGGACGCCGGCGTAGCCAATCTGTCTTTTGGACAGGGTTCTCTTACAGCCACCCCCATTCAAATCGCCCAGATGATAAGCACGGTAGCCAATGGAGGATACGCAGTAACCCCCAGATTGGTGGAGGGGTTTACGGATGATGGGGAAAGCTTTTATGAGAAAACCATCTCTTATACACCCCACCAGGTCATTTCGGAGTACACCTCCAATGTGCTGCGGGAAGCTCTGGAAGCCAATATGACAGAGGGAAGCGGTAAACTGGCCAATCCGTTTCGCACAACGGCTGGCGGAAAAACCGCTTCCGCCCAAACTGGAATCTATCAGACACCAGGGGAGGAAGACAGTGAAATTGTTCATGCATGGTTTGCCGGCTATTTCCCAGCGGAGCAGCCCCGCTACGCGGTAGTTGTCCTGGTGGAGGACGGGAAATCCGGCGGAGATGTAGCGGGACCAATCTTTAAGCGGATTGTGGACGGAATCTCCTTGGTGGAGGAGCTTTGATACCCTTAAAAAAGTATGATAGAAAGAGTGGAATGATTTTATGGAATTGGATAGAAAAAAGGTTGTACTGATTGGAGCGGGCCTGGTGGGAATGAGTTTCGCCTATGCGGCTTTGAACCAAAGTCTATGTGATGAACTGGTGCTGGTGGATATTAACCAGCAGCGAGCGGAAGGAGAAGCTATGGACCTAAATCATGGGTTGGCTTTTTCCAGTTCCCATATGCGAATTCAAGCGGGAACCTATCAGGATTGCTCTGACGCTGACCTGGCTGTTATCTGTGCAGGAGTCGCCCAGAAACCGGGAGAAAGCCGGATTGACCTGCTTCAGCGGAATGTGAAAGTTTTTCAATCCATTATTGGGCCGGTTATGGCTTCCGGGTTCAAGGGAATTCTATTGGTAGCCACCAACCCTGTGGACATTATGACACAGATTGCCTATACTCTATCGGGTCTGCCTGCCCGGCAGGTTTTAGGGACAGGAACCACATTGGATACAGCCCGTTTAAGGTATCTGTTGGGCGCTCACTTCCAAGTGGACCCAAGAAATGTCCACGCTTATGTAATGGGAGAGCATGGGGACAGCGAATTTGTTCCATGGTCCCAAGCTATGATTGCCACCAAACCGGTGCTGGAGATTTGCCAGCAGGATGGTCCCTGGTCCATGGAGCCTTTAAAGGAGATTCAAACTCAGGTGCGGGAAGCGGCTCAAAAGATTATTCAGGCAAAGGGCGCCACTTATTATGGAATCGGAATGTCCCTGGCCCGTGTGACCAGGGCGATTCTGGGGCATGAGAACAGTATTCTGACCGTCTCCTCTCTGCTGCAAGGGGCCTATGGACAAAAGGATGTATACGCTGGAGCGCCTTGTGTTGTGGG
>CALWZG010000001.1 GCA_944385965.1 uncultured Anaerotruncus sp. | reverse complement strand
CCTTTCCAGGGGTAATAGCTGCCTGGATTCATCGTGTCGCTCCCCCACGGGGAGCGTGGATTGAAATCGTGTGCGCCTGGGGGGCGCACACATCGGGACGCATAGTCGCTCCCCCCACGGGGAGCGTGGATTGAAATAAGATGCGACGGAGCTGGTTCGTGGCCGACTTCGTCGCTCCCCCCACGGGGAGCGTGGATTGAAATATCAGTGGCAGCGGCAGCATATCGCAGCGGCGAAAGTCGCTCCCCCCACGGGGAGCGTGGATTGAAATCGGCCTATGTATATGTTTGTTTTACGGATATTGGGTCGCTCCCCCACGGGGAGCGTGGATTGAAACATGCTCCGCTGCGCCGAGCTGGGACTGCGTACAGGTCGCTCCCCCCCACGGGGTGCGTGGATTGAAATAAACAAGCGGTATAACTGCGCCCTTTTAAGCGCGGGTCGCTCCCCTCGCAGGGGCGTGAATTGAAAGCTTACCTGATGTAATGGGGCGAAGTGATACTCGCTGCCTATATAGGGAGTATGAAGCGCAATTACAACAGCGCCCGCTGGTCTATTAACCGGCGGGCGCTGTGTTGTAAACCATTATTTAGTTGGATGTTTGTCCTTGGTTTTCTTACTCTATTACCCAAACGAACCGTTCTATTTTATTACATCTGTATGTACAGTTGATTTGGAAATTTTAAATTCTTTGGCGGTAGCTCTGACAGTTGTATTGTGGTCAATGATATAATGGGCAAATACAATAGCCCGTTCCTCTGGCAAGCCTTTCAAACAAAGACCCTCCCCTACATGTTCATCTAGCACATATATATTGGAGGGATTCCCAAAAAAGAACGACCTTGGCCAGATTAAAGGAGATTCCTGCCAGAAAAAATCTATTTTCAAGGAGACAGAAAAAGTAATTTTTCCGCTTGATTTATTGGGTTATAACCTACTGTACAGGCAGATGAAACCGTTTTTTCCGAATGATCAGGTAACACAGCATATGGGTAGCGGCAGTAAGAATCCAGGAGATCGGGTAAGAAATATAAAGGATAAATAGGGTGTGTTCCCATTGAAAAATGGTAAAAATCCATAACACACGAAAAGCACAGGCTCCTGTTAAAGAAACCAGCATGGGCAAAATAGAATATCCTACTCCACGAATGGTCCCCGCCAGTACGTCCATCAAACCGCATAAGAAATAGGAAGCGGAAACCACTCCCAAACGGGACATTCCATAGGTGATCACTTCTTGGTCGGAGGAGTATATACCTAAAAGCTGATGCCCCGCTAAAAAGGCTCCCTGTCCCAGCACCAGACCAATCACAGAAACAATGATAAGACATTGCCCTAAGATTCGGTCAATCCGTTTATAGTTGCCTGCCCCATAGTTTTGGCTGGTAAAGCTGAGGGCTGTTTGATAAATGGAGTTCATCGACGTATACACAAAGCCCTCAATATTGCTGGCGGCGGTATTGCCAGCCACCGCAATAAAGCCAAAGGAATTGACTGAGGATTGGATCAGAATATTGGAAATGTTAAAGATTACACTTTGCAGGCCAGCAGGCAGCCCTATACGCAAAATATCTCCCAGTTTTCCTTTGTGAATCCGAAGCTGAGAAAATTCCAAATGACACATGCCTGGGGTATGGTGGAGGCATAAGAGGATCAGTCCAGCAGAAATTGTTTGCGAAATTACCGTAGCGCAGGCTACTCCAGCCACACCCATATGCAGCAGGAGAACAAAAAACAGATTGAATACTACATTCACCAGTCCCGCTACAACAAGAAAGTACAGAGGACGTCTGGTATCACCTATAGCGCGCAGGATGGCTGCTCCAAAATTATAGAGCATACTGGCGGGCATCCCTACGAAATAGATACTCATGTACAGGACAGCCTGATCCAGAATGTTCTCTGGTGTTCCCATCAATTCCAATACAGGCCGGGCCACCCCAATGCCCACAAAAATCATAATAACCCCACCGATGGCGGCGGCCAAAATGGAGGTATGTACTGTTTGCTCCACATCATCCGCTTTCTGCGCTCCATAAAATTGAGCAATCAGCACATTGGTTCCCACCGAAATACCAATGAAGAGATTCACCAACAGGTTAATTAAAGCGGTGGTAGCTCCTACCGCGGCCATCGCGTCACTTCCAGTATATTTTCCCACCACAATCAAATCCGCCGCGTTAAACAACAGCTGAAGGATTCCTGAAGCCATCAACGGCAGGGAAAAAATCAAAATCTTTTTTAGAAGGGGTCCATTGCACATATCAATCTCGTAAGATCTAGCCATCCAATTCATCCTCTTTCTTCCAGCGTCATCAAATCTCTGGATATTCTCTTGTAAAATATTTGTAAAGTCAGTTTCATTATACCTCTTTTCCAATAGAATTCAAGTTGTCTCCCTTTGCCTCTTTACTGCCCTTCTTTCCCATATTTAAGGGATTTTAAAGTAATTTGAAAATGAAACAGATTTATGTTAAAATAAGGATGGTTTAACGGGTTATTTTATGACCATTTGCTGGATTTGTATGATTCATAGGCATATGATGGTCTGGAAGAGGGGCTTTTGATTGTGATAACCAGAAAAGGACAGATGTCTGAATCTTTTAGGCTTGGAGCGCTATTAGCCATTGTAGGCGGTTTTTTGGACGCCTATTCTTATCTGGCGAGGGGAGGAGTATTCGCTAACGCTCAAACAGGAAATATTGTTTTGCTGGGGCTCCACGCCGCCCAGGGACACGCTTCCACTGCCTTCTCCTACCTACCTCCTATTTTCGCCTTTGCTTTTGGTGTATTGGCTGCGGAGCTGGTAAAAAGCCACTGTAAACAACAGGAAGGGCTCACCATCCATTGGCGCCAGCTGATTGTTTTAGGAGAATTGATCCTGTTGGGAGGTATCGCTTTTCTTCCCCAAGGGGGCAAAACCGATACCTTAGCCAACATTATCATTTCCTTTGTTTGTGCCCTTCAGGTAGAAGCTTTTCGCAAGGTACGAGGCAGCGCTTTTGCTACCACCATGTGTACCGGAAATCTTCGCTCAGGCACAGAATTGTTTGCGCGGTGGCTTCAGTTAAAGGACCCAGAACTGGCTTTAAAAAGCCTGCGATACTTTGCCATTATTCTGTTCTTTATTCTGGGGGCTGCTTTTGGAACCTACTGTACCCATCTTTGGGGAATCCGTTCGGTTTTCGTCTGCTGCGGCGCCTTAGCCCTGGCCTTTATTATGATGTTTGTGGTGGAGGAGCGTGTTCAGGAGGAAAACTGCTGAAAAACAATACAACTGCCACCCAGGCTTTCTGCCTGGAATATCTTTTTGATAATAACATAGCGGTATGCTGTTCTTACAAGACAGCATACCGCTATTTGCTTTGTATAAGAGGGTCATTTAAAAACCGACGCTTCACAATACATCCATATAACAGGTCGAAGAGATAGGCAATGCCATATTTTCCAAATAACTCTAAATAGTTGATATCAATTGTATTCATATTCAGCTGCAATATGTAATCATAACAATTGAAAGAATCTCCCAGAAGCTCAGGCCGATAATAATTCTTACAAATAATCAATACTTTTCGCACTCCAGACCACAAACCTGCTGTGAAATTGTGCTGGCAATTCCTGCGGTTGGACTGACTACTATACAGGAATAATTCTTGTCAATACGTTTAAAAAGATTAGCATAATTTTCCAGGTCATCAATAATATAAGTGGGCTTCCCCATAAAAAGCTTTTGACTTTGGAACTCTTTCAACCACAGGGCGTAGGGACGAATGGCTAAAAGCAGAAGGTTTTGTTTTCTCATCACAATATCAATGACATGATCCATCTGTGTACTATCCACCGAACGGGCAATGGCGTACAGATTTTCATTGATCTGGGTCTGCATATACTTGGCAGAAAATCTGCCCTTAGCGGCGTTGAGAATGGAAATCTGCCTCTGATCTTCCGGATTTCCAGCCTTGGCCACCTTTAAATTTGTAAAACTCCGATACCCAATGCTTTCACAAAATCGCCGGATGGTGGAGGATGAGGTAAAACAGGCGTTGGCCAGGTCCGTAGTGGTTAACTGATCAATACGATTGAAGTGGAGCAGCAGATAGTAGGCAATATCCCCAAAGATATTATCTCGGCTATTATTGCTGGTGCAGTCAATTAGTTTCTGCATCAGTGTAAATTCATTTGCTTCCACAAACATGTTCCTCCCTAAAAATCCACTTGATACAGATTGCTCTCAAAAATCACCCCAAACCATCAATTCCTCTAAAATGGGCCAAACGCTCTGTCCCAATGGAGTAAGGGAATATTCTGTCTTTAACGGAAGGCGGGACCCTTCTTCCCGGTAGAGCAGACCATCTCGTTCCAGTTCCTGGAGGTATTTGGTCAAGGTGGAGCGGGAAATAAAATGGAACATCCGCTTCAACTCTCCAAACCGGTACACATGGTCCCCAATGGTATAGAGAATATACACCTTCCATTTGGAATTGAGGATGTCATGGGTTCGATTCAGGGGAAAGCGGTCCGAGGAAATATAGGTTGCATGATCCACCTTCTTCCCCTCCCTTTTTGTTTCATTTAATATACCATGGATTTTAAGAAATGACAAGTTCGCACGAAATGGAATGGTGTGAATCTATATAAAATTGTTAGATTTTTCTATAAAAATCTTATCAAAAAAAGAGATAGAGCGTGTTGAAAAATAATGGAAACACAGCATTTTTTTGCAATTTGTTTTAAGTGTCTATGGGGAAAACAGGATGAACTATCAGCGTTTTTTCTCAATTGTATAGTCAAATCATGTTCAAACTATCAAATACCAAAATATAATAGGGTACTATTTCTGCATAGGATAAAAATTCATCCTATATTGAGGGGCTATTTTCTTTTTGATATAGTGATTTTGGGCCCAATTCAAAGAACAAAAAAGACAGAAATGTGAGAGAAAGGGGTAAGACTATGCAAAAGAGAGGTTTCATCCGTATACTCAGCGTTGTAACCGCAGCAGCTTTTCTGGGAGGCTGTGGTCTGGGAAGCGCCACTGTTCAGAATCCTCCTCATCCAGTGCCGCCAGCCAGGGACAATCCTCATTAGCGGAGGGAGAGGTTCCAGAGCCTTCCGCCGTAAAAGGGGAACGGGATCAGGAAATCTACGATTTTATTACAGCTAAATCGGATAATCCAGACAAGGTGCTTATCCGTTTCTCCTGTACAGAAAGAAACTTTGAGGATACAGCGGAAACCCGTGGAGAGAGGGAGTTTTTCCGCTCCCTCAAGGAATCCCTGGGGGATAAAATTGAGATTCAGCCCTATTTCTCCGGTACCCTGGGAAGTACCACCGACGACATTCTTGGAGGACTTATCAATGGTTCCTTTGAGTTCAGCTCTTTTTCTTTGGGCAGTTACGCTGAATTAACCAAAGCCTTTAACCCGTTGGATGTGCCCTATGTATTCTCCGATGTTCAGCAAGCCTATGATTGCATGAGCGGCGAGATGGGAGAGCTGATGCGCCAGCGCTGCATTGAAGACACCGGCATCCGGGTGGTAGCTATGAAACAATTGGGTATGCGGCAGCTGACCAACAGCAAGGAAGAGATTAAGACAGTTGATGCCATCAAGGGCAAGAAAATCCGGGTGCAGATGAACAACATGTTTATCGCGCTGATGGACGCTTGGGGCGCCGGAGCTACCCCTGTGGCTTATACCGAGCTGTACACTGCGTTACAGCAAGGTGTGGTGGATGGTCAGGAGAACCCCATCACCAACATTTACGATTCCCGGCTTTATGAGGTGCAGGATTATATGACCCTCACTAATCACATGCCCACCATCTCCGGTATGTCCTGCAACAACAGCTGGTATGAAGGGCTGTCTGACGAGTTTAAAGCAGCCATCGACAAAGCGGCAAAAGACTGTGAGGAGATGACCCTTGAGGCGTTAAGGCTTTGCGAGGAAGATTACATGAACACCTTGAAGGCGGAAATGAACGTATACGAGCCAACCCCGGAAGAGCTGCAAACCTTCATTGATGCCGCTAAAACCATGTGGCCCCAGGCCAGAGAGTATTGTGGTGATGAATATTTCGACCAGGTAATGGCCGCGGCGGGTATCACCATGGAATGATAAAAAGACATCCAAATATTTTGTGAAATGGTAAGGACTCATGTTAGAACAGGAGGAGTCATGAAAAAACCAATCAAATATCTTTCTCAAAATATCGAAAATATCATTGGGGCTGTTCTGATTTTTTTGATGATTGTATTCCTCAGCATCCAGGTTATCTCCCGGTATGTGTTTCACAGCCCTATCACCTGGACAGAAGAACTGGCGAAAATGGCCTTTATCCTGTCTGTATTCTTTGGGTCGGTGGGTGCCTGGCACCGCAACCAGCATCTGGCTTTGGGAGTGCTCACCGACCGGGTTTCCCCCAAGGTAAAATGTTATCTGCGGATTGTATCCGACCTTTTGACCCTCGCCTTCTGTGTGATCATCTTCCCCGCTATGTGTACCTTGGTATCCAGCAACTACACCTCTGGTATGAAGCTCCCAGTTACCCAATGGTCCAAATGGATTTTTTATCTGTTTATGCCGGTGACCTTTGCCATGCTGGCATGGAGAATCATTGAGGAGCTGATTGACATTGTAAAGGCTATCAAAACAAAGTCCTATGAGTTCCTGTGTCCAGAGGCAAAGCATGAGATGGAGACAGAAGAAGTTTCCTTGGATAATGAAGGAAAGGAGGAATAATCCCCATGGAAGGTATTGTTTTAGCGGGCTCTGTGGCTCTGTTTCTGGTGATCGGGGTTCCTATCGGAATCGCTTTCGGTCTGGGGCTTATCCTGGTGGCCACCTTGTTTGGGACAACCACCCTGGTATTTATCGCGCAGCAGATGTGGACCGGAATGGACTCTATCCCACTGGTAGCAATTCCCATGTTTATTGTGGCTGGAGCGGTGATGGAAACCGGGGGCCTGTCCAAAAGGCTGGTGAATTTCGCCAGCAAAATCGTAGGCAATGTGTATGGCGGCTTAGGAACAGTGACAGTATTGGCCTGTATGCTTTTTGGCGCTATTTCTGGGTCTGGTCCCGCCACTGTGGCCGCCATCGGAGCCATTATGCTGCCCTATATGGTCAAAACCGGCTATAACAAGCATTACGCAACCGCGCTGGTGGCTTGTGCGGGAGGTCTGGGGGTTATCATTCCTCCAAGTATTCCTCTGATTCTTTACGGAGCCACCACAAATACCTCTGTCAGTGACCTGTTTCTGGCAGGTATTGGGCCAGCTGTGGTGGTAGCGGTAGCGTTGGTACTGGTCTCCTATGTCATCTCCCGAAAACGGGGTTATCGGGGAGAACCCAGCGGCTTCAGCTTCAAGGAGCTGCTGAAAGCGGCCTGGGACGCCAAATGGTCTGTTTTAATGCCAGTCATCATTTTAGGCGGTATTTACAGCGGCGCCTTTACACCAACTGAAGCCGCTGTGGTGGCCATCCTGTACGGTGTGGTAGTTGGGCTGTTTGTCACCAGGGAGCTGAAATTCAAAGATCTTCTCAAAACTTTGGATGACAACGCCTCCTTTATCGGCGGCTTTATGCTGGCAGCGGTTCCCGCCAGTGCGGTGGGCGCAGTAATGGCGCTATTGGGTATCCCTGATACCATTGCCAATTTCCTGCTGTCAGTCAGCAGCAACCTCTACGTAATTATGCTCATTGTAAACCTGTTTATGATTTTGATAGGTATGGTGATGGATACCATCCCGGCAATCATTATTTTCGCTCCTTTGCTGTATAAAGCGCTGGTACCCTTGGGAATTGACCCCGTTCAGCTTGGTCTGGTCATCACAGTGAATTTGGCGATTGGCTTTATCACCCCGCCGGTGGCCAATAACATTTTTGTGGCTTCCACCATGACCGGCCTGCCTATGGGAAAAATCGTGAAAGAGGCTATTCCATTCATTTTGGCTATGTTTGTAGCCTTGGTTATCATCAGCTTTGTGCCGGGCGTTTCCACAGGCTTGGTATCCTTTTTCAGCTAATCAAATGACGAATTATAATTAAATGAGGTCATTCGCTTATGAAGATTATCAGTGTAGATATTATCCGCCCCCAAACAGGCGGGCGGGCCAGCGACGGAACCCGGTGGAATCCCACATTTATCCGCATTAACACCGATGAGGGGATTTGCGGCTATGGTGAAATCGGTCTGGCTTATTCTGACGCCATTGATGCCGCCGCCGGCATCTTAAAGGATTTCTGCTCCATCATCATTGGGATGAATCCTTTGGCCAGCGAAAAGATTTGGAACACCCTGCTGCGCAATACCTTCTGGGGACAGGGAGGCGGCGGTGTTGTCTTTGGGGGCATCAGCGCCATTGACATTGCCCTATGGGACATCAAGGGCAAATATTATAATGCTCCCGTATATCAGCTGCTAGGGGGAAAGACTAATGACCGCCTGCGGGCTTACGCCAGCCAAATTCAATTTGACTGGGGGCCGGTGAGCAAAAACCTTGTAACTCCTCAGGAATATGCCGAAACCACTCTAAAAGCCAAAGAGCAGGGATATGACTGCGTTAAAGTGGACCTTTGGGGGTCACAGCCGATGGAGGATGGCGCTGCAATTGCTGCGGTATCCTGACTCAGGAAGAAATTGCTATGGCGGTCAATCGGGTAGCCGCCTGTCGTGAGGCCGGTGGGGACAATATGGACATCATCATCGAGCTTCACTCTCAAACCGATGTAAACTCCGCCATACAGCTGGGCCGTGAATTGGAGCCCTTCCACTGCATGTATTATGAGGAGCCTACACAACCCCTCAACGCCTCCCTCTTTAAGGAAATCGCCAACAAAGTCAACATTCCTTTGGCCAGTGGAGAGCGTATTTACAGCAGATGGGGGTATCGGCCCTTCTTGGAACAGAGAAGCCTTTCGGTGATTCAGCCGGATTTAGGCAACTGCGGCGGCATCACAGAGGGGAAGAAGATTTGCGACCAAGCTGTGGTTTATGATGTGGGTGTCCAGCTACATATCTGCGGAGGCCCTATCGCCACCGCCGCGGCGCTCCAATTGGAAACCGTCATCCCCAATTTTGTAATTCATGAACAGCATCAATACGCTTTGATTCCAGAAAATATTGAGATGTGCAAATACGATTACCAGCCAGTAAATGGGGCTTTTACAGTGCCAGATCTTCCAGGCATCGGACAAGAGGTTTCCGAGGAGACCATTCGCAAGTCCCAGGTCATTTCCATTACCGGCGCGCTTTAAACTATTAGGGCAAAATAGCGCGGTGATACACCGCGCTATTTTTATTATTTTTTGTGGTTAGGGGGAAGCAGGTTGAAGCAGAAAAAGGAAATTGGATATGCCATGCTTTCCGGTATAATGTTTGGCTTGATTCCTGTGGCGGTTAAATATGTGGTATCGGAACAGAGTCTGTCCATCTATACAGGACTGTTTTTTCGGTATGTGACCGCCACTATCTTTCTGGCGCCGTTAGGACTGGCCAGCCTGCGCAAAACCAAGCTGGAAAAAAAGACCGTCTGCATGATAGGACTGGACGCGCTTTTATGCACGCTGACCGCACTGTTTCTGTATGGAGCATATGGACGCATTCCCACTGGAATCGCTTCCACCATCCACTATCTTTATCCCTTGTTTGTGATTTCAGGCAGCACCATCCTCTTTCGAGAACGGTTAAAGAAAGAGGTTTTGGCCGCCATTCCCTTCTCCTTTGGGGGTATGATGCTCCTATGCAACCCTAAACAAGAAGACCTCATCCCATTTATGGGAATTCTCCTTGCTCTCCTGTCGGCTATTTGTTTCAGCGGATACCTTCTTCTTATGAACAAAATCCGATTAGGCCCAATAGAACCATCTATCTTTTCTTTTTTGCTGAATGGCTTTGGAGCGGTGTATCTCTTTTTTTACCAAGGTATTCTGCTTCCTTCCTCACAGCTTCCTTTTTGGGAATTGCTGATTTGTTTTCTGCCTGCTGGCTTTTTTTCCATGCTGGCTTATCTAACCCAGTCCGCCGCTGTTAGAAAAATTGGAGCGGTCAAACTTTCCATGCTAGGTACCTTGGAACCGGTGGCCTCCTTAATTGGAGGAGCTATGGTCTTAGGGGAACAAATCTCGTTTATCGCCGTGATTGGATGTGTATTGATTTTAATATCCGCACTATTAGTTCAACGAGAGAAAGGTACAGCCAAATCTCCAAAATAAATTGGGGGATTGAACAGTTTGAAAAAGCGCCTGATTTCCAGTATATAAACTGGAAATCAGGCGCTTTTCTGTTTTAAATTACGATTGCCTACACAGATAATTTAAGAAATGGGGTCTTGGAAATTTCCAAATATAGCGGATTCCATTTGCTGCCCTGCTGGATCAATATATCCATGTCCAAAGTGGCCGGTACGTTCTTTGTGTTTATAAGCTTCGTTTGCCGCCTTGATAAAGTCCTCGTCCCCCTGTTTCTCTGATGGGATGTAAGCCATTCCTTCTGTTCTCTTACGCAGATTGAACCGCTGCATAGCTTTCTTGAGAATTTCCGCCTGCTGGCTCATCTCATGGCTGGAAGCGGCTGATTCCTCACTAATGGCAGCGTTGCTGGTAGCGGAATCAGAGATTTCTGCAATCTCCCGATTTACCATATTAATTCCTTCCAGCTGTTCCGCTGACAGTGCCGCACTTTGTTCCACAATCTGAACAATCTTATCAATTTCCTCATTCATAGTAGCGAAGATGGCCGCTGACTCCTGAGCAATTTCACTACCCTTTTGAGTCTGCTGGATACTATTCTCAATCAGCATCTTGCTTTCCTTGGCGGCATCCGCACTCTTGAGCGCCAGCGCCCGTACCTCATCGGCCACAACAGCGAATCCTTTACCGGCCGCTCCTGCCCGGGCCGCCTCAATGGCTGCGTTCAGCGCCAG
The DNA here is from genome assembly GCA_944385965.1 of uncultured Anaerotruncus sp. Classification (GTDB taxonomy): domain Bacteria; phylum Bacillota; class Clostridia; order Oscillospirales; family Ruminococcaceae; genus Anaerotruncus. The sequence continues at coordinate 30,024 of CALWZG010000001.1, read as the reverse complement.
AATATTGGTCTCAAAAGCGATGTCATCAATGGACTTCATAACCACCGAAATACGCTGGGATGCATCATGGATTTGATTGACTGCGTCAATGAGCATCTTCATATGCTCATTGCTGGTTTTTGTCTCCTCTTTAATCGCTTCTGTGATTTTGCTGGCATTCTTGGATTGCTCATTATTCTCATGGATCAAATCACTGGCGCGCTGTACTGTACTGGACAGGTTATGAACCGCCGTAGCCTGAGCAGTAGCACTTTCCGCCAGGGAGTGGCTGGCATTGGCGATCTCTCCGGCGCCTGCTGCCACTGTATGCGCAGCTTCCACAATCTCATTGAAAAGGGCGTCATTGGACTGAACCAAACGATAAAGGCTCTTGCCCAGACTATCTCTATGAGAACGGATATTGACAAACGCAGTCATATCCCCATTGGCAACCCGTTTGAGTACCTCAACATTTTCCTGAATATTCGTGGCCATATCCTGGAAAGATTGAATCATCGTGCCAATCTCGTTGTCACGGTTTTCCTCATAGAGTTTCATAAAGTCTTCATCTACGTCCAGATTCTCAGCGCCCAAAGCCAACCGGTTGGCCCATTCGACCACCCGCATAATAGGCCTAGAAATGCTTCTGGCGAGCTTCTTAGAATACATCAAAGAGAATAGGACAATCAGAAGTGTCACTAAAATGGTTAAAACAATAATGCCAATCAACAGCCACTCAAACTCTCTCTGAGCCTCGTTAATCTGTTGGTTATAATAGACATCCAAATTATTTAAATGCTTTATAACCTCATCTGTTAAGGGGGATAGCTCCTCAACGAACCGATTATAGGCGCTGTTTGAGTTGGTAGCCCCCAATTCTACCAGTTCCGCCGCTAAGGCGTGTATTTGATCATGGGGCACTTTTGCCGCTAAAATCAGTTCTGATACTTTTGAGTCTGTGGAAGGCCCACTATTCTCGATAATCCATTTACCAAAGGAACAGGTATTTGAATCCAAACTGCCTGTAAAGCTTTTGGATGTCTGTAAACTGATGCCCAAATTCGCCCTCCAGGAATAATGGGCGGTAATTGTACTTTGGATTTGAAGCCTTTGCTGCTCTAAATGGGATATAATACGATAGTCTTTATTCAAAACGTATAAAAATACAAGTATCAGGATTCCAAAAATACACGAAAACAGCATCATTTTGCTGCATCCTTTTATAATCTGTGCTTCCAGAGTCCCAGATTTTTTTTTCTGCTTTAACATACCTCTACCTCTTTCCATACCAATCTGCCAATATCAGCCTCAAAACCTCTGTATTATTTATTGGGTAATAATCTAGTGTATATGGTACCTCTAATTAGCCAAAATGTCAATATCAGGCCGGAAGATAAGCCCTTATCTTTCTTTTTAAATTTCCGCTATTTTCCGTTCATCAACCAAATTATACCAATATTTTCCTGAAACTTACTCTACATTTCTGGAAAGGGGTTTTCAGCATTTTTAATATATCACATTTATATGAAAAACAGATTAAAAATTTTTCAGGCACTTTTTGGTTAAAATGTCACCTGCTACGAAAATATATCTTTTATCTGCGTCTGCTTTATTGCTTCTCCCCATCGCTTTTTGCTTCTTTTTACTTTTTATGGAATATTTATTCAATTTTTTTATTATTATGCGCATGGCTTTAAACTTTCCTTATTTATAATTTATAAAAATATTACCTAAATATTTCCATGTTTTCCACTTCTGTTTTTATACATTTTAACACTTGTCAAGATTTTTCTCAGATGCTATACTTTGAGGCAATCAAACAAAACCCAAAAGGCTTTGACGGAGAACGTCAAACCCAGTCAGGTTCTTCACAGCGAGCAATGGATGGTGCAAGCATTGCAGGAATCGTGGTTTGACTCGTCGCTCCTGAGCCGCAAGCTGAACGTAGTTTTACAAGTAGGTATTTGCCGTGGTCTTCACGTTACAGAAGAATGGATTGTTGGATCCAGTGAGTGCGGGATTTTTATATCCCGAAATCGGGTGGTACCACGTGAATTTGCACGCCCCGAAGGTCAATTGACCTTCGGGGCGTTTTTTCGTCCTCCCCCGTCCCACCGGCCAAACATTCCCCAGCTAATTTTGAAAAGGAGAATGCAACATGTCAACCTACACCGTGTCTTTGCCCAGTTACAGCATCGGAGAGGATTGCTACAAGGAAATTCCCTATATCACCCGCTATTTCGGAAAAAAGGCCATCGCCATCGGGGGAAAAACCGCCATGGAAAAAGCCAAACCCTATCTGCTGGAAGGTATTCAGGGCTCCCAGCTGGAGATTACCGACTTTCTCTGGTACGGCGGCAACTCCACTTACGAGAATGGGGACGCTTTGATTGAGAATCCTCTGCTCAAGCAGGCGGATATGATTTTTGGTATCGGCGGCGGAAGAGCCTGTGACACCGCCAAATATGTGGCAGACCAGCTGGATAAACCCTTATTCACCTTCCCCACCCTGGCATCCAACTGCGCGGCGGTAACAGGGATTTCGGTAATCTATAACCCGGATGGCTCCATGAAGGAATACTATTATCCCAAGCTGGCCAATCATTGCTTTATCAACAGCGCCATCATCGCGGACTCCCCGGAAAGCTTCCTGTGGGCGGGCATCGGAGACGCCCTCTCCAAAGAATGTGAGGCCATCTTCTCCTCCAAGGATGACCAGCTGTCCCACACCCCAATGATGGGGGTTCAGCTCAGCCAAATCTGCACCGACCCCCTGGTAGAATATGGCGCAAAGGCTCTGGAGGATATTCGGGCAAAGCGCACCAGTTATGAATTGGACCAGGTCACCCTGGACATCATCATCTCCACTGGCATCGTTTCCAACATGACCACCACCCCTTCCGATTACTATTATAACTCCACTTTGGCCCACTGTGTTTATTATGGGGCCACCATCACACCGGGAGGTCACAAGCATCTGCATGGTGAGGTAGTTTCCCTTGGGGTGCTATGCCTGCTGGAATACATGAAGGATGAAAAAGAACTGGAACGGCTGATGGCCTTCAACGCCAGCATCGGGCTTCCCATCTGCTTTGACGATATTCAGATTCAGGAGAGCGAGTTCCCGGCCATGGCCGATAAATTCACCCAAACTACCGAATGGACCCATCTGCCCAAAGAGGTCACCCGGGAAAGCTTCCTGGCTTCCATGTCCACACTGAACGCCAAAGGGCGGGCTTTCAAAGCCGCCCGGCAATTATAAAAGAAAGAGAGGTCTTTGTGATGAAAGCAATCAATCGAATCGCGGATATCCTGAACAAAAACTTAGCGCTCCTGTCGGTGATGATCGCCGTAGTCGCCCTGACCCTGCCGGCGCCCTTTGTGAATCTCTCCAAAATCGCCATTGACCTGTCCTGGATTCCCTTTTTGGGCAGCCACTTCTCCAGCCTGGGCATGGTAAACCTGCTGCTGGGCATCATTATGTTCGGCATGGGCATGACCCTCAGCACCCAGGACTTCCTTTTGATTATCAAACGTCCCCGGGACGTGTTTGCCGGCATCCTGAGCCAGTACGCCTGTATGGCGGGCTTCGGCTGGCTATGCGCTGAGCTGCTTCAGCTCACCGGCATCGGCGGACCCCAAATCTGCGCGGAAATCGCCGTGGGCCTGGTGCTGCTGGGCTGTGTGCCTGGAGGTACCGCCTCCAACGTGATGACCTTCCTGGCCCGGGGTGATGTGGCCCTCAGCGTGACCTTGACCATGTGTACCACCCTTTTGGCCCCCTTCCTGACCCCCTCCCTCACCCTGGCTTTGGCTGGTCAATGGATTGAGGTGGACTTCTGGAATATGTTCTTCTCCATCGTGATGGTGGTGCTTCTGCCCATCCTGCTGGGACTGGCGGTTCATACCATTCTGGGGGACTTGGTGGAGCGATTCAAAAAAGGACTGGTGTTTACCTCCACCATCTGCATCCTGTTGGTGGTGGCCATGTGTGTGGCACCTAATCAGTCCCGCTTCCTGGAAAATGGTATCCTGCTGGTGATTGTCACCTCCCTGGCAGTGCTGCTCCATCATATCCTTGGGCTGATGGCAGGGTATCTCATTGGCCGCACCCTGCGGATGGAGGAAGCTAAGGTGCGGGCCCTGTCCCTGGAGGTTGGCTTGCAGAACAGCGGCCTCTCCTGCACCCTGGCCAATACCGCCTTCCCCAACACTATGGCCATCCTTCCCTGCGCTTTGGCCACTGTGATTCATCAGGTGGTGGGGCCCATCGTGGCCAACTTCTTCGCTTCCCGGGACCCTTCCAAGGCTTCCATCCCGGCTTCCCAGCATCTGAAAGCCCAAACTGAGCTGGGTTAAGTGTTTCAACGCTGAGAGCCACAGCGTTTCCTGAGACCCATTTCAAAAAGTCCAGTGTTTTTCTGCTGAGAAAAACACTGGACTTCTCTATACCTATTTATATATAGTATATCCTATCCGGCAAGGCTTACAGGCCCAGGCCCCGAAATGGTTTTCCCACATCCGACGCTAAATCCCGCATGGTATCCAAAATCTCATGGATACCCGCTTCTAGCTCCCGTTCCTCCCCGGACTGGAAATAATCCCTGGCCTTGGCCTTTTGATACCGCTTAATCATCTGTTTGACCCGTTCGTTCTCCTTCTGGGAGAAAGGCCCTGGCAGGCGGTCCTTCAGTTCCCCTATGGCGTGGGCGCAGTCGTCCAGCAGTTCCCGATATTCCCGCTGAATCTGGGCCTTGAACCGGGCGGTCATTTCCGCCTCATCCGCCGGGTCCAAAAACCGAAGCTCCAATAAGGAGGCTTCCCCTCCCTGCTGCCGAATTCGTTGGGATAATTTGGTTAAATTTTCCAGGTTTTGAGCGGTATTGGGAAGAACCGCCACACTCTGTTTGAGGTATTCCGCGCCGAATTCCCGCAGCTTCCGCCAGACATAGACCCTGGCTTTGGATGGGTTGATGGGAACGGTATAGGATAAAGCCAGCCATGGGGTTCTCTGCATGCAAGCGCCTCCTTTATGTTTGGATTATTTGTTAGAATAATTGTAACAAGTGTTAGCTTTTTCGTCAATATCCTTTTTCAACAATCCCACTGGAAAAAAGCGGCCTTCCTCTGGTCCCATTCCTGGATTTTACGCTTTTTCTCTTGCAAGTTTTCTTGCTAGCTGTTACAATAAAGAAGTATTTAAATTGTGTAAAATCACGACCCATTTCCTCATCTTGACTATCATGCCGCTGTTTTCAGCGGATTCTGAAAGGACTGTCGTTTATGTCATTGAGCAACCTGATTTTGCCTTCTCACTATTTTTCCAAGCTGGATATTGTGGAAACCGAAATCGCCATCAAACTGGCGAAGGACACCTTTGAGCGGGAGCTGGCCAAGGCCCTGACCTTGACCCGTGTTTCGGCTCCCCTGTTCGTGCGCCCCGAGAGCGGACTCAATGACGACTTGAATGGTGTAGAGCGTCCTGTGCGCTTTGATGTGCCGGAAATCCAGGGGGATGTGGTGATTGTCCACTCCCTGGCCAAATGGAAGCGGATGGCTCTGGCCCGCTACGGCTTCGCCCCGGAGACCGGCCTGTACACCGACATGAACGCCATCCGGCGGGATGAGGATTTGGATAACCTGCACTCCATCTATGTGGACCAGTGGGATTGGGAGAAGGTCATCACCCAGGAGGACCGGACCATGGAGATGCTCCATTCCACCGTTCACGCCATTATGGGGGTCCTGCGGAAAACCCAGGAGGTTCTGGCCGACCGGTTTGGAGCCCTTCACCGCTATCTTCCTGAGGACATCGCCCTGCTCACCAGTCAGGAGCTGGAGGACATGTATCCCGATCTGACCCCCAAGCAGCGGGAGGACGCCGCCGCTAAAAAATACGGCGCTGTATTTATCTCTCAAATCGGCGGCAAACTGCGCAGCGGACAGCCTCACGATGGCCGGGCTCCTGACTATGACGACTGGTCCCTGAATGGAGATATTCTGATTTGGTATCCTGTGCTGAACCGGGCTATGGAGATTTCCTCCATGGGCATCCGGGTGGACCGGGAAAGCCTGCTCCGCCAGCTGGAACTGGCGGGCTGCCCAGAGCGGGCGGAGATGCCCTTCCATAAGGCTCTGCTGGAGGGAAGCCTGCCTCTCACCATTGGAGGAGGCATCGGTCAAAGCCGTATTTGCATGGCCCTTCTTGAGAAAGCCCATATTGGTGAGGTCCAGGCTTCTGTCTGGTCCCATGAGATGCATGACGCCTGTGAGGCGGCTGGCATCCACCTGCTGTAATTCCCCAGTTTATGTGAAAGAGAGGGTTCCCCAATGACCGACCTGACCAAACTGTATGGCTGCAAGGTTTTCAATGAGGCTGCCATGCGCAAATATCTGGCCCCAGAAGCCTATGAAAGCCTTCGCCGCACCCAGACGGAAGGGCTTCCCCTGGACCCCAAACTGGCCCCCATCATCGCCAACGGGATGAAGGAATGGGCTATCCAGATGGGCGCCACCCACTATACCCATTGGTTCCAGCCCTTGACCAATATCACCGCCGGCAAACACGATTCCTTCATTGAGCCTACGGGAGATGGAGAGATTACCCTGGAGTTCTCCTCAAAAGCTCTGGTGAAGGGTGAGCCGGACGCTTCCAGCTTCCCATCAGGGGGGCTGCGTGCTACCTTCGAGGCCAGAGGCTACACCGCCTGGGACCCCACTTCCCCCGCTTTTGTACGGGATGGCACCTTATACATTCCCACCGCCTTCTGCGCCTACACCGGTCAGGCCCTGGACCAGAAAACCCCTCTGCTCCGCTCTATGGAAGCCATCAACAAACAGACTCTGCGGCTGCTGCGGCTGCTGGGGAACACCACCACCCACTGTGTCACCCCTACCGTAGGAGCGGAACAGGAGTATTTCCTGGTGGACCGTGCCCTTTACGAGAAGCGCCTGGATTTGAAGGTGTGTGGACGAACCCTCCTGGGCGCTAAGCCCCCAAAGGGACAGGAGCTGGACGACCATTACTGCGGACGTATCCGGCTTCGGGTTTCGGAATATATGCACGCTTTGGATGAAGCCCTTTGGTCTTTGGGGGTCCCCGGCAAGACCAAGCACAATGAGGCAGCCCCCGCTCAGCATGAGCTGGCGCCTGTGTTCGATTCCGCCAACATCGCCTGCGACCACAACCAGCTGACCATGGAGGTAATGCGGATTGTGGCCAAGAAACATGGGTTAGCCTGTCTGCTCCACGAAAAGCCCTTCGCCGGGGTGAATGGCTCTGGAAAACATAACAACTATTCTCTTTCCACCGATGATGGGAAAAATCTTTTGTCCCCCTCCAAGGACCCCGCCAAGAACAAGCAGTTTCTTCTCATCCTCTGCGGATTTTTGCAGGCGGTAGACCAGTACGGGGATTTGCTGCGGGCCTCTGCTGCCTGCGCCGGCAACGACCATCGTCTGGGAGGCAACGAGGCACCTCCCGCTATTATCTCAGTGTTCCTTGGGGAGAAGCTGACCCAAACCCTGCTGAATGTGGCACAGGGGGCCTCCTCGGAGGACCAGGAACGTTCCCTGCTTCACACAGGGGTTTCCGCTCTGCCGGATTTGGAAAAGGACGATTCCGACCGGAACCGCACCTCCCCCTTCGCCTTTACCGGGAACAAGTTCGAGTTTCGGACGGTAGGCTCCTCCCAATCCATTGCCATGCCCAATGTGGTGCTGAACACCGCTTTGGCAGAGGCCTTTTCCCAGTTCTGCCAGCGGTTGGAGAAGGCTGAGGATGTGGAGAAGGAGATTGACGCTATCATCGCGGATGTGGTGCGCCAGCACAGCCGCATTATCTTTAACGGCAACAATTATTCTGCCGCTTGGCGGGAGGAAGCGAAACGGAGAGGGCTCCCCATGCTCAGCAGCTCTGTGGAAGCCTTTGACGCTTTAATCGACCCCAAAAACATCGCCCTGTTCCAAAAGTTTGGGGTTTTGGATGAAAGCGAGTGCCATTCCCGTCACGAGATTTCGCTGGAAAACTACACCAAGGTGCTGACCATTGAGGCGGCTACCATGATTGAGATGGTGCGCCGGCAAATCTATCCCGCTGTGGTCAAATACATTGGAGATGTGGCCCAATCGGTGAATCAGATGCGCTCCGCCGGATGCACTGCTGCTTCGGTTGTGACCTTGCTGGAAAACCTCACCGTCCTGGCGGACCAAATTGATTCTGAGCTGTCCGCCCTGCGGGCCGCCTACGCCAAGAGTCTTTCCATTGAGGATGTGCATGAACATGCCCAATACATGTGCAAAACCATCACCGGCTGTATGGAAAGCCTCCGTACCGCCTGCGACGCAGTGGAAAAAATCATGGACAGCGAACGCTGGCCAATTCCCACCTACACCGACCTTCTTCTGCGGGTTTAAAAATCCGCTCATTGAAAATCCCCAGGTTTCCATCAAAGGAAAACCTGGGGATTTTCTTTCTTATGATAAATAAAACAATACACACTTTTCCTCGTCCGCCGCCTGCTGAAAAAACATCCGCAGACTTTGGAACCCATCCCATACATACTGGAAGAATTCCTCCTCCACATCGTTCTCCATAACGGGATAGATTTCCTCCCGCAGCATCTCCTTCAGGTCAAACACTTGGCGGAACTGTTCCATCTGGATTTGAGACAGGCTTTCGGCGGCCTGTTTCACCTCATCTGAGGTTAAAAAGGTAGCCGGGCCCATTCCCAAGTCCTCTTGGCTCACCGGCCGGCTGAAAACCACCCTGCATAAAATGTCCTCATCATCCTTGGCCAACTTGTTGGACAAAAGATAGTGGATGGCGTGCCAGGTTTTGTCCACATCCAATTTCTTCTGGTTGGGGCGGTAAATCAACCGGCTCACCGGCAAATCCCCCCGCTGAACCTGTTGGATTTCCTCCGGTGCGGCGGCAAGAAAATATCCAGTCATTCCCATAAGAAAAGCTCCCCTTCTGTTTTCTATTTCCAAATCTTGGCCTGATGATAGAAATTCTAGCACGCCCTTATTTTGAAGTCAAGCCGCCCCCTTGATTCCAGACTCTTGTTCGCTGAATCAAAAATCCTATGGACACCAGCGCTACCAACAGCTCAGTAAGCGGGAAAGCCAGCCATACTCCTCGCACCCCCAAAATCCAGGACAGGAAAAAAGCCATAGGCACAATGACCACAAAGCCCCTCAAGATGGAAACAATATGGGCGGGCAGAGGGTTCTCAGTAGAGGTGAAAAAGACTGACAGAATAATGTTGACACTGACGAAAAACGCCGCTATAAAATAGAGCCTCAGTCCTTCCACAGCGATTTGCTGCATCTGAGGATTTCCCTCACTGTTAAAGACCGCCGCTACTGGCTCCGCTCCCATCCAAACCGCTCCATAAATCAGGATGGAAAGCAGCAGGATACTCACCGCCGCAAATTTCATGGTCCACTGAATTCCCTGAAGGTCCTGTCTCCCATAAGCCTGGCTCAGCAGGGGCTGTATCCCTTGGGCGATTCCCGTAAAAATCGCTACCACCACCAAGGACAGGTTGGCAATTACCCCATAGGCCGCTACCCCCACATTCCCCTCCAGACCCAAAAGAATCAGGTTAAAAATCATAATCACCAGCCCGGAGGAAACCTCTGTGACCAGGGAGGGGAATCCAGCGGCTAACACCTTGGAACTGTTTTTCAAAGGCGGTTTCCCGGTTTTTACAGAGAATCCCCTTCGGCTTCCCAACAGATGGGTGGACAGTACCCCCATGCTGATGACAGGGGCCAGGCCGGTGGCGAAGGCCGCTCCAAAAATCCCCAGCTGAAAGGGAAAAATTAAAAGATAATCCAGAAAAATATTGGACAGGCTTCCTGCCAGCATAGCCAGCATGGCGATTCTGGGCTGGCCATCGTTTCTCACAAAGGCGATGAGAATGTCATTGAGAATGAACATAGGGGAAAAGAGGAGAATCACTCGCAGATAGGTTTGGGTCATCTGGAAAATATCCTCATTGGCCCCCGCCAGACGTGCCATCGGCCCGGTAAAAAACAGCCCACAGCACAAAAATACACAGGCCAGCCCCAGGCCTATCCACAGGGTATTGGTAAAAAACAGGTTTCCCTCCTGGTGCCTGCCTTGGCTGGTGGCGATGGAGTATCGGGTGGCCCCGCCCATGCCCAGCATAAGGCCGCTGCCATGGATAAAGCTGTAAAATGGGATGGCCAGATTCAGAGCGGCCAATCCCTGGGCCCCCAGTCCCTTGGACACAAAGAAGGTATCCGCCAAGATATAGCAGGAAAGGCCAATCATGCCCAAAACATTCAGGGTTGTGTATTTGATGTAGTTGGTCAGGCAGCTTCTGTATTCCATAAAACCTCCAAAACAAAAAGCGTTGGTGCCCCATGTCTTCAAACGGCCTACCGACATGGTCCCCAACGCTTTATTTTCACCCGGCGATGAAAGATTCTATTTTTCTCAATGTTCCAGCGGAGAGCAGTTCTCTCTGCCGGAGACAAGCTTTATTTTATCCGGTTTTTTCTGGTTTGTCAACCAGCTTTCCCCAATTTCACTGGGGCTGGAGAAGCCCCGCTTCCAGCAGGGACTGGGCCGCCAGTACCACCCCGGTTTTTCCGCTGGGCCAGGTGATGCCCCCCTGCATCCAGGCAGCGTAAGGCTCCCGCATAGGGCCATCAGCGGACAGCTCAATGGAGGCCCCCAAGGTAAAGGCTCCAGCGGCCATAATCACCTGGCTGTCATAGCCGGGCATGTCCCAAGGCTCCGGGGTTACGAAGGCATCCACAGGAGCCCCTCTTTGCACCCCCTGGCAGAAGGCAACCAACCCTTCCGGGGTACCCAAGCGCACCGCCTGAATGATGTCAGAGCGGGGAACATCCCATTTTGGGAACACCTGGAATCCCAGCCGCTCAAACAAAGCGGCTGCGAACACAGCGGTACGCAGGGCGCAGGCTACCACGGTGGGAGCATGGAACAGGCCTAAAAACAGTTCCCGGCTTTCTCCCAGGGTGCAGCCCACCTCTTTGCCCACCCCTGGGGCGGTCAGGCGGCAGGCGCACTGTTCAATCAAATCCCTGCGGCCGGCGATATAGCCTCCTGTACGGGCGATTCCGCCGCCGGGATTCTTGATAAGGGAACCGATGATCAAATCCGCTCCCACCTGAGTAGGTTCCTGCCGCTCCACAAATTCCCCATAACAGTTATCCACCATCACAATGGCCTGAGAGTTGGCCTGTTTGGCCAGCTGGCACAGCTTTTGGATAGTGGCTATGGACAGGGTTTCCCGGAGGGAATAACCTCTGGAACGCTGGAGATAAACCACCTTTGCCCCCTGGACCGCCTGGGCCACCCCCTGAAAATCCGGGGTTCCGTCCGGCAGCAAATCCAGCTGGCGGTAGCGGATTCCGAACTCCTTCAGGGAACCGCTGCTCCCCTCCACAATGCCAATCACCGGCTGAAGGGTGTCGTAGGGGGTCCCTGTCAGAGAGACCATCTCATCCCCAGGACGCAGCACCCCAAACAGGGCAGTGGTGATGGCGTGGGTTCCCGAAACAAAATTGTGCCGAATTAGAGCGTCCTCACAGCCGAATATCTCGGCCAGCACCTCATCCAGCACCTCTCTGCCCCGGTCCCCATAGCCATATCCGGTGGAACCAGCGAAATGGCTTTCGCTGACCCCCTTCTTGATAAAAGCGGACAGCACCTTGCAGCCGTTGTATTCCGCATTCTCGTCGATGCGCTGGAAAGCGGGGCGGCAGAGTTCTTCCGCCTCTTGGGCCATCTTTTGAATATACGGGTCAATGTGAAAGAATTCTTGTATCATAACCGTTGGATAACTCCTTTTATGTAGCGTGGTTTATGGTTTTTCCAGAAGCAGCCGTCCCCAGCCGCCCTTTTCCTCTAATTTCAGGCAGGTATAAAGTTCCCGCAGCTGAGGGGTGGCGGCCACAAGCCAGGGGGCCTGTCCCTGTTTTAAGGATTGATAGGCGGTCCAGCCCAAAATATCTTGAAAGTACCCTTTCCCCCTCCAGGAAGGGGCAGTGGTGCCGGATGCCACCAGCCCAATCTCTTGGCTTTTGTAGTACACCCCATTGGTACACACCGGCACCCCTTGGTGGTAAGCCACCCAAATATCCGCCAGACCATGCCGGACCTTGTGGGAATTCTCGGTAAGCCATCCCTCATAAGGAATCCGCTCCCCAAAGCCCGGCTCCCCCTGACAGAGCAGCTGGTACACATGGGACAGGGATTGGGGACGAACCATTTCCCGGCGGGGCTTCCAGTCTTTCAAAAACGGGGAAACAGAGAACAGCCATCCATCCCGACGGACGCCCTCGATCCTGAGGTCATCCAGCAGTTCGGGAGGACCTTCCACCTCCTGGGGAGCCATCGCCCCCAGGAAATCAGACAGCTCCTCTGGGTCCCCCTGGCCGCAGACCCCAAACAGGCTTCCCTGGCGGAAAAGGACCCCTGTGGGCTCATTCTTTTTTCCCAACAGCCAGAAGTCCACAATCCCGGTGAAAGGGCCATAGGTTTCATATTGTGACAGAGCCTTGACCCCATAAATCCCCTGGCTCAAAAGCAGCCCCCGAAGGACCTGGTCGTCCTCCGGGGACAGAAAGCGTATCATTGGCCGAAAGCGCCAACCAAAGCGCACAGCAGCTTCCCAGTGTTTTCGATGTCCTCCTTGTGGGCCACACAGGAAGGGGTATGGAGATACCGGCAGGGGATGGAAACCGCCAGAACCTGGCTTCCCCCCGCCCCTGTTTGAATGGAGCGGGCCTCGTTACCCCCATAAATCCCTGCTTTGGGCTGGCAGGGAATCTTCTGGGCCTTAGCCACCTCCATCGCCTTTTCATAAAGGGGCTTATGGTAGATGGTCCCCCGGTCCATAAAGGAAAGCACCGGCCCTTTTCTCAGGGCGCAAACGGTTTTTTCCTCCGGCACATCGGGAATGTCGCAGGCGGTGGTAGTTTCCACCACAATGGCCATATCCGGCTGGATCTGATTGGCCACTACCTTAGCACCGGTGGTGCCGGTTTCCTCCTGAACGGTAAAGGCCACATGGACATCAAACTCCAAGGGCTCCCCCCGCAGCAGCTCCACCAGCAGGGCGCAGCCCGCCCGGTCGTCCAGGGCCCGTCCCCGCAGGAAGCCTTCCCCCATCTCCTGATAATCGGAGCAGAACACCGCCCGCTCTCCCAGGAGGACCTGGGCTTGGGCTTCCTCTTTGGAGCCGGCCCCAATATCAATGTAAAGGCTGTCCACCTTTGAAGCTTTGTCCCGCTCCTCAGAGGACTTCAAATGCACTGGTTTTGAGCCAATCACACCCAGAACCTGCTTCTCTCCAATCCGCACCGCCTTGCCTGGGATTGTGCGGGCGTCAATCCCCCCAACGGTAGAAAAGCGGAGCATCCCATCCTCCTCAATATAGGTGACAATCAGCCCCACCTCATCCATATGGGCGGAAAGAAGGATAGAGTGGGCTGGAACCTTTTTTCCCTTTTTAAAAGCCAAGATATTTCCCATCGTGTCCACCTGGCAGATACAGTGTCCCTCTATCATCTCAAGGATTTGATGGCGGACAGGGGCTTCCTCGCCCGATACCCCGGACAGCTGACACAAGGTTTTGATATTCTCAAATAACATTCCTTATTCCCCCTCGCCAAACTCCTCTGAAAGATAAGCGCAAATCAAATCCGCTGTGGCTTGTACGTCAGCAGCGTCCACCACCTCCACAGGGGTATGCATATACCGTTGGGGGATGGAAAGCATAGCGCACCGCACCCCGGCTCCCGCCGAGGCGATGGCGTCGGCGTCGGTTCCGGTGGAGCCTCCCATAACCTCTTCCTGATAAGGAATCTGGCACTCCTTGGCAATCTGCCGCAGACTGTGAATCAGGGCGTTGTCCAGGATGGGGGCAATCCCCAGCATGGGCCCGGCCCCCAGCTTCCCGGCTTTCCGTGGCTCTACCCCAGGACACTGTCCAAAGGACACATCCACCACAAAAGCCATATCTGGTGCCAGAGCTTGGGCGGCGGTTTTGGCTCCTTGGCTGCCCACCTCCTCCATAGAGGTGAGCGCCACTGTTAAAGAGCAGTTCAGCTTTTGGGGCGCCAGCTTCTGGGCCGCCAAAATCACCGCGGCACAGCCTGCCCGATCGTCCAGCACCGGGGAAGCCACCTTGCCTCCCAGCAGACATCCTCCCGGACTTCTCATGGTAATACGGCTTCCCAAGGGGATTTTCTCCTTGGCGGCTTCCCCGCTCAGGCCCACATCAATGGCCAGTTCCTCCATCTTGGGCAGCTTGGAATCATCTGGGTTGAGATGGGGAGGAATGGTGCAGACCACCCCAGGAAGCTCTCCTTCCGGAGTATACACAATCACCTGGGCCGCCAGTACAGTGGAGCGGTCCAGGCCGCCACAGTTTCCCACCCGCAGGAATCCTTTTTCATCAATATAGCTGACCACCATCCCAATGCCGTCCACATGGGCGTTGAGCATCACATGAGGTTTTCCCGGAACCTCCTTCACAAAGCAATACAGGCTTCCCAGAGGGGACACCTGACAAGTCCCCAAGGGTTCTAAGTAGGTTCGCATCTTCTCCAGGGCTAAAGCCTCCCAGCCTGATACCCCTGGGGGCTGGGCCAACTCCAAAAGCAATTGAGAAACTTCCATAAAAAACACCTCGCTTCAATCCGGGTTATTAAGATAAAAAGTGGTTTTGACTGGTTTACAGGGCCTTCACCAGGTCTTTGAAGTGGCGGCCCCGAGCCTCGAAATTGGGATAAGCGTCAAAGGAGGCGGAGGCTGGAGACAGGGAAACAATATCCCCCGGCTGGGCCAAGTCGTTAGCCCGTCCCACACCTTCCTCCAAATCCTTTACATGAAGAATTTCGATTTTGCTGGGGTCATAGCCCTCATAGGACTTGAGGGCTTCCTCAATCTTAGGACTAGTGGGGCCGCTGAGAATCAGGATTTTTACCTTCTCCATCAGCTTGGGGGCCAGAGGCTCATAAGGGATATGCTTGTCATACCCACCCGCCAGCAGGATAATCTTCTGCTGGAAGCTGTCCAGACCGGCCATAGCCCGGGTAGGGGAGGTAGCGATGGAATCATTGTACCATTTCACCCCATTTTTCTCCCGCACCAGCTCTATCCGATGCTCCACCCCACCGAACTCGGAGGCCACGTTCCTGATGGCATCCAGGTCGGCGTGGCCCCATACAGCACTGATAGCAGCCAGATAGTTCTGTACATTGTGGATGCCCGGCAACCGAATGTCTTCCCGGCGCATCACCTTTTCAGCCTGACCGTTCACCGCCATATAAATTATCCCATCTTCTCCCAGATAGGCTCCAGTGCGCACCGAATGATTCACTGAGAACTCCATAATCTGTCCTCTGGCATCTCCCTCCAAGGAAGCTGCCAAAGCGTTGTCCACTCCAAACACCGAGCGGGAGAAGGCATGCTGATGTAACAGGATATTCCGCTTGGCGTTTACATACTCCTCCATATCCTTATGCACATCCAGATGGTTGGGGGCGATGTTGGTGATGACCGCAATATCCGGGCTTTCCCGCATGGAAATCAACTGAAAGCTGGACAGCTCCACCACAGCGTAATCATTGGGGCGAATATCCGCCAGCAGGGGCATCAGGGGACGCCCAATGTTTCCCCCCAGATGAACCCGATGTCCTGTCTCCTTGAGCATTTCGGCAATCAGCGTGGTGGTTGTGGTTTTTCCGTCGCTGCCAGTGACCGCAATGGTTTTACAGGGGCATAAATCGAAAAACAGCTCCATCTCGCTGGTGACAATCACCCCATCCCGACGGAGGTCCTGCAAAACCGGATGATAAAAATACATGCCGGGGGTCCTCAGCACCATATCCGCTGAGAGACCTTCCAGATAGTCCTCCCCCAGCCGCAGCTCCACACCCATGGCCTCAAAATTCTCGCACAGGGCGGTTCCGATACGCTCCCGGTCCCGCTTGTCACAGGCTACCACTTTGGCGCCCCGCTCCTGAAACCGGGTGATTAAATCGGTATGGCTCACCCCAATGCCAATTACGGCAATCCGCCGCCCTTTAATTTCATCAAAAAAACGCTGCACCCTGCTGTCCATGCGTCCCGCCTCCTATATTGACTCAGCCTGGGGATTCCAGGCTGATACTCTTTGATTGACCTTACCATTATATGCGCTTCCCAATCAGATAGCAAGGGGATTCCTCGCATTTTCCCTCAAAAAGCGGGATACCAAGAGCCTGAAATTTCTACGGGGCTTTTCTCCAGAAAGAAATTTTAAGCTTTGCCTCCAAAGGCACAATCCGCCCCCTTACGACACCAGATAAGTGATATCCTCCAAGGAGAGCCTGGGATGCAGGGCGGCGTTAATGGCCAGAGACAGGTGTTTGGCCCCCCGCTCAATTACAGCATCAATGTCCCTGGGGGTCACCATCATAGACCTGGCCTGGAAGGTCAGGTTCCGCTCGTCCCCTCCCAGCAGGTCACAGGCCAGGGTGGCCCCATCCACTACCGTGGGAATCCCCATAGAAATCACCGGAACCCCCAAGGTCTCCCGGCTCAGCTCCTTCCGGGCGTTCTGCACCCCAGAGCCTGGGGAAATCCCAGCGTCTGCCATTTGAATGGTGTTCCCCAGTCGGGAAAGGGAGCGGGCCGCCAAAGCGTCCACCACAATCACCGCCGCCGGGGACAGGTCCCGTACCACCGAGCGGACCAGTTCCCCTGTCTCAATCCCGGTTTGCCCCAGCACCCCCGTGGCTATGGCGGCCACCGGCCGAAGCTGCCCCAGTCCGGTCTGACGGGCTATCTGAGCCGGGATATGGCGGGTCACCAAAATCTGCCGGGCGGTACGGGGGCCCAAAGCATCCGGGGTCATCTGCTCATTTCCCAGCCCCACCACCAGCACGCTTCCTTCTGGGGGAAGCAGGCTGGATAACTCCTGGGCCACCAGATGGGTCACATCGTCAGAGGGGGCCACCGAACCGGAAACCGGGGGCAGCTCCACCGTCACATAGCGCCCAGGGGCTTTCCCCAGCTGGCTGGCTCCCTCCTGAGAGAAAATCCGCACCGAGCTGACCTTCACCCCCTCTTTTTGATATTCCTCCACCTCAACCCCCTGGGGAAGCTGCTCCCGAAAAAGGGCGGCGGATTCCACCGCCAAATCAGTCCGAAAGAGTCTCATGGGAAGTTCCTCCTTGCATCCATTACAAAATTCTTAAATTTTTATGTCCGGTTGTAAAGCGCCTCTTGTTGGTGTATAGTAAGGAATGTCCCTTATTTGACAGGGTCCCCACCCCTTTGAAAGGAGCGCTTTATGAAAAAAAATCGACTGGGGCTTCGATTTCTCGCCATAGGCGTGGTAGTATTGTTCGTCGCCCTGCTTCTTTTATTCAACACAAACAGCCCTTGGGCGCTGGTCAGCCTGGGCTTATCCGTTCTTCTGAATACCACCGGGCTTTCCCTTCTGATGATCCGGCGATAAGTTTTGACATAAAGGAGTGTTTCCTATGGATTATCTGCGCCGCACCTGGGCGGAAATTGATTTGGACGCCA
Organism: uncultured Anaerotruncus sp.; assembly: GCA_944385965.1. Classification (GTDB taxonomy): domain Bacteria; phylum Bacillota; class Clostridia; order Oscillospirales; family Ruminococcaceae; genus Anaerotruncus. The sequence continues at coordinate 12,461 of CALWZG010000001.1, read as the reverse complement.
TCGCCCACAACTTTCACGAACTGAAAAAACGATTGTCCCCCGGCTGCCGCACCATGGCAGTGGTGAAGGCAGACGCTTATGGACATGGAGATGGGTATGTATCCCGAGCCCTTCAGCGAGAAGGCGCCCACTGGTTCGCTGTGTCCAATATCAACGAGGCCATCTCCCTGCGGCGGCAGGATGTGACCAAACCCATCCTGATTCTTGGGTTTACCCCTCCTGAGCTGGCAGGGATGCTGGCCGCCATGACCATTACCCAAACGGTTTATTCTTCTGAATATGCCAAAGAGCTGTCCAAAGCCGCCCAAGCCCAACGGGTACGGCTGGACTGTCACATCAAGGTGGACACCGGCATGAGCCGTATCGGCTTCTATGCTCAGCACGGCCACGAAGCCGAGGCGGCCCGTGAAATTGCCGCCGCCTGCGCCCTGCCAAATCTGGACTGCCAGGGGATTTTTACCCATTTCGCCTGCGCCGACGAGTACAGCCCGGACAGCGAGGCCTTTACCCACAGCCAGTTTCACACCTTCCAGCGGGTCATCCAGCTTTTGGAGGAGCAGGGCATCCACTTCTCCCTGCGGCACTGCTGCAACAGCGCGGCGGCCCTGACCTACCCCCAATACCATTTGGATATGGTGCGGCTGGGGGATGTGCTGTATGGGCTGGACCCCTCTCAGGAATGTGTGGGAAAAGCGGACCTTCGTCCCGCTATGTCCCTGTACGCTATTGTGACCATGGTGAAAAAGCTGGAAGCCGGTGTGGCCCTCAGCTATGGCCGCCGTTTCTCCACCCAGCGGCCTACGGTGGTGGCCTCGGTGGCTATTGGATATGCGGATGGGTACCGCCGCAACTTCACCAATAAGGGGCATGTGTTGGTTCACGGCCATAAGGCTCCCATTATCGGCAGCGTCTGTATGGATCAGCTGATGGTGGATGTAACCGATATTCCCAATGTGAAATCTGGAGATGTGGTTACCCTGCTGGGAAAAGAAGGGGATTTGTCCATCTCCCTGGATGACTTCGCCGCCATCAACAACACCATTAACTATGAGGAGTGCTGCCTGATTGGCCGGCGGGTCCCCCGGGTTTATATGCGGGATGGGAAGGAAATCGCCGCAATTGATTATGTGATTTCCACTTTATAAACCAACCCTGTGAGAATAAACGTTGGATAAAACCAAACCAATTATGAAAAGCCCGCTCTGGAAATCTATCCAGAGCGGGCTTTTCTGCTTTTATGAGCAATCCTAGAAACTTGTTTGCCTTTTTATGACAGAAACGAAAAAGGACACCTTTCGGTGTCCTTTTCTTTTGGTGCGGGTAACAGGACTTGAACCTGCACAGCCTTGCGACCATTAGAACCTGAATCTAACGCGTCTGCCAATTCCGCCATACCCGCGTATCGGAAGCGTCTCTCGACGTTGCTTGTTTATTATAGCATCGGCTACTCCTGTTGTCAACTGTTTTTTGCAAAAAACTTCAAAAAAATTTAAATTCCAAAGGCGCATCCAAAAATACGCCTTTGGAATGGGTGTTACCTTCTCTGAAGAAGGGTCTCCATGAGCTGGCAGCCTTTGGGAACAAACCAGCCTGTACTGGAAGCCTGCGCCTCACAATAACTTTCTGTGGGGAACTTTCCCTCAGATTGGCTGTCATAAATCACAAATGGAATTGGGTCGGGGGTATGGGTGCGGATGGCCAGAGGGGTGGGATGGTCGGGGGCCAGCAAAATCCGAAACGGCTCCCCCATTTCCCGCAAGCCTTCCATTACCGGCCCCAAAATTTCCCGGTCAATGGACTGGATGGACTGAATCTTATGCTCCAAATCTCCATGATGGCCGCACTCGTCCGGGGCCTCCACATGGATATAAACAAAATCATACCCTTTCCGATACAGTTCCAGAGCAGCCTGGGCCTTGCCGGAAAAATTGGTATCCCAGTTTCCGGTAACCCCGGGAACATCCACACTGGTAAGACCGGCGCAGATTCCGATTCCTTTAATCAAATCCACGGCGGAGATGACGCCTCCCTTGACTCCAAACTTCTCCTCAAACAAAGGCAGAGTGGGACGGGTCCCCTCCCCCCAGAACCAGCAGCAGTTGGCGGGGTTTTTACCTTGGGCGATTCTTGCCAGATTCACAGGATGATTGGCCAGAAGGGTTCTGGAACGCTCCATCAGCTCCAAAAGGGCCTCCCCATATTTTCCCTGGGGCAGATGGCCCTGGACCGGTTTACCGGTAATATCATGGGGCGGCGTGCATGGCGTGCCAATCTCAGCCTGGTTCAGCACCAGACAATGGCGGTAGCTGATGCCGGGATAAAGATGCCGCTGGCTGGTATCCAACTGCTCCGCCAGAAAACGGATAAGCTGGGTGGATTCCTGGGTGGAGATTTCCCCCGCGGAATAATCCACCATCACACAGTCCTCCAGCCGGGCTTCCTCCGACAGGGTTACCAGATTACACCGGAAGGCCACATCATCCGGTGCCAGCTGAATTCCCATGCTGACCGCTTCCAGCGGGGAGCGCCCGCTGTAATAGATGGTTGGGTCATATCCCATCACCGACAGGTTGGCGGTGTCTGAGCCTGGGGGCATCCCCTCGGGAACAGTCTGAGCCATCCCCGAGGACCCATGCTGAGCTAAAAAATCCATATGAGGTTTTTCCGCCGCTTGCAGCGGTGTTTTCCCTCCCAAAGCTTCCACTGGGGTATCCGCCATTCCGTCCCCAAGCATGACCAGATATTTCACCACAACACCTCCGTTACCGCAGCCAACTGTCAACAGCGGACTTCATATCCTCAGGGGCCACTGTTTGGGTAAAGCGCTCCGGAAGGTCCCGCAGCTTGGCCAGATTTTCAGGGACAGGCAGCCCGGTGGCTTGGGAAAGCTGCTCCAACTGTTGGAAATCGTCCCCCTGAGGCAGATGTCCAATGGCTTTCAGCACACAGGTTGGGAACTTGAAGGGGCTGGCGGTGGAATCAATCACCGTCAGGGTATGGTCCCCAAAATAAGCGGTGTAGTCCATATAGGTTTTTAAAGCCACCCCTGTATGAGGGTCACATACATATTGATAGGCTTTGTTGGTTTCATGGATAGAGTGGTCGGTCTGCCAGTCGTCAGCATAGCTGGCCTGGAAATCTTCCTTTAGTTTGGCCAGCAGGTCCGCTCCTATGGTATAGCGCCCCTTCTCAGCCAGCTGCCCCATCAAATCCCGCACTTGGCTGTCATCCCGGTCGCAGAGCAGATAAAGCAGCCGCTCCAGATTGGAGGAAATCAGAATATCCATGGAGGGGGACATGGTGAGGAAAAATTCCCGGTTGCGGTCGTAAACCCCATCCCGGATAAAGTCTGTCAGCACATTGTTTTGATTGGAGGCACATACCAGCTTATTCACCGGAAGCCCGCATTTTTTCGCGATATAGGCCGCCAGAATATTGCCGAAGTTGCCGGTGGGAACTACAAAATTCACCTTTTCCCCGAAGGTCAGCTGTCCCTGAGCCACAAGCTGGCAATAGGCGGAGAAATAGTAAACAATCTGAGGCACCAGTCTTCCCCAGTTGATGGAGTTGGCGGAGGACAGCACATAACCTCTCTGTTCCAATTCCTTCTGGAAGGGTTGGTCGGTGAAAATCCGCTTCACCCCATTTTGAGCATCATCAAAGTTACCCTTCACCCCATAGACCATCACGTTTTCTCCCTGCTGGGTGGTCATCTGGAGACGCTGGATATTGCTGGTGCCCCCATCTGGATAAAAGACACAGATGCGGGTGCCGGGTACGTCAGCGAACCCTTCCAGCGCAGCTTTTCCAGTATCGCCGGAGGTAGCCACCAGGATGACCACCTGATGGTCCACTCCTGTTTTCCGCATGGAGGCGGTGAGCAGATAAGGCAAAAGCTGTAAGGCAAAATCTTTAAAAGCGCAGGTGGGACCATGGAACAGCTCCAAAACATAAGCTTCCCTGTCCAGACGGTGCAGGGGAGCCACTTCCTTTGGCTGAAACTTGGAAGAAGCATAGGCTTTTGATACATACTCCCTCAGTTCCTCCTGGGTAAAATCCGTAAGGAATTTGGAAAGCACCAGAACTGCTCGGCTTGTGTAATCCATCCCAACCATGCTTTGAAGTTCTTCCGGTGTAAATTCCGGAAGACTTTCCGGTACAAACAACCCTCCGTCGGGAGCCAAACCAGCCACAATCGCCTGAGCGGCGCTGACGGAATACCCACTGTTTCGCGTACTGCAATAGTTCATGATGTATCCTCCCAATTTTATGCCGGTAGCATGAATCCTAGTTTTTAAAATTTTTTATCATCTTTTATAATTTTAAATGATAGCATATTACAGTGAAAGAAACAATATACGAGCAAAAAAAGCGGACAAATTTCGTAGAAAACTCACTCCCTGCTCCGCAAACAACTGTCCTTTTCCCACAAGTTCGACAAATCCCCCTTTTCTTTTGACAAAAAAAGGGATATACTAAGTAATAAAAATAGGGCTCCTGCGTACAGGTGGCGCTTCCTATTATAATAGGAGGGAAAGCAGCAGCAGTTCCCGCAGAGGCTGGTAAAAGTTCCAAAACTCCTGAATGGGCAGCGGGTTTACCCCCTTCCCCATCTCTATGGTAAATCCCGGGCGGTGAAACTCCTGAATAAACCAATCCTTAAACCCTCCATGAGAGGCGATTCCATCCGGCCGAGCCACCTCATAACCGGAGGCTGCGGCCATCAATTGGGCCATTAAAAGGGCACATTCCGGGGTATGTTCCCCATACTCATAATAAATTTCTTCCCCCTGGGAGTGGAAAGCATAGGCTTGGCGGGGACGCAGACGATGGCACAAGGCCGCCAGCATCCGGCTTTCCGGCTCGCTGAATGGGCAGGGGCCTCCATACCTGGTAGGGCCAGGGGCCAGATATCCCTGCTCCCGCTCCAAAACCTTCAGCTGGGTGAAGCCCGCGTCAAAATTGTGGTTCAGGTCTACCCCCCGGGCGTTGGCCTGCCAGTGAAGGGTATCCTGTCCGCTGGCTTTCTCCACAAAGCCGGACAGTCTGTCGGCGGAACCGGCCCCCTCCAGGGAGATTTCCACCCCATCGGGATTCAGGCATGGGATGATGACCAAAGGCCGTTCCTCCACCGCCCTGGTCACCTGAATATCATCCAGAGGAACCCGGCGAAGGATGGACTCACACAGCTCCTCCAAAAACCGGTACATCGACAGGGTGGTGAGCCATTCCATACCGTGGACGCCCCCTACATACAGGCTGCACCGGTTCAGCTTCCCTCCAAGGCTGAAGGCTGTGATTTCCCGTCCCAGGACCGAGCGGCCCAGGGAAAAACCCTTTAAAAACGGATATCGTTCCCCCAGCTTGGTTCTGGCGTATCCACGCTGGGTCTCATTTGGGGGGGAGTCATAAAATTGTTCCAACACACCGCTCACCTCCCAACCATTCTATGAGGGACAGGCCAAGATTTATGCGGGTGACAGACAGAAAAAGAGGAGGCGTTGTTATGGCGCATTTTGAGAAACAACTGGATTCCCAGAGAATCTATGAGGGTAAAATTTTGAATCTCCGCCGGGACCGGGTGGAGCTGGAGGATGGCGGTACCGCTTATCGGGAAGTAATAGAGCATCATGGAGGTGTGGCGGTGCTGGCTGTGAATGACCAGGATGAGATTCTGTTTGTGACCCAGTTTCGTTACGCCGTTGGCCAGGAGCTTTTGGAGCTGCCGGCGGGCAAACTGGAGCTGGGGGAAAACCCCATGGCCTGCGGTATCCGGGAGCTGGAGGAAGAATGTGGACAGAAGGCGGATTCCTTTCAGCTTCTGGCGAAAATGTATCCCACCTGTGCTTATGATACCGAAACCATTCATATATTTTTAGCCCAGGGACTTCATCCAGCCAAACAGAAGCTGGACCCGGGAGAATTTTTGACCGTCCACAGGCTGCCTGTGAAAGAGGCATATGAGATGGCCCTGGCGGGAAAAATCCCTGATGGAAAAACCCAGCTTGGTATCCTGAAATATATGGCTCTGCGGCAGGAGGGCAGACTATAACCCTTTGGGTGGTTTTACCAACATAAAGTGAGGAGCAATTATGTATAACGACACACAGAGACTATTTTTGGAACACGCCTTGGAAACGGAGGGGCGGGACAAGGAAATCTTTCGGACCCTGGCCTCCCTATGCTGTCTGCCGGAGCAGGGGGTCCTGCTGGATGTAGGCTGCGGCGGAGCGCTTATGGCGCCGTTTTTTCTGCGGTGGGGCGCCAGCAGAGTCTTGGGGCTGTCCAACTGCGAAAAAATATTGGAACTGGCCCAAAGCTTCTGTGAGGACCCTGGATACCAGCTTCGCCAGGGGGATGTGATGGAACTGCCCCACAAGGAATTTGACTGTGTTTTGGTCTGCGGCGGATTTCATCATTTGGAAAACCAAAGGAGCTTGATTCGTCAGGCTCACCATCTGCTTCGGCAGGAAGGGCGCATGATGATTTGTTTCCCGGAAAGCCGCCGGTCGGTAAATACCCGGTGTCAAAAGGAAGCGGGCGTCCTTCCATTGCCCACCGCCCACACCCTATCCCGTTCGCTGGAAGCTTATTTTGATGTGGATATGGTGATTGACAGCCCTGAGCTGTATGTGGTATCCGGGGTGCGCAAGGAACAATAACCGCTTATTTTTTCATTGGAAAATTTTTCTTTGGATTTTAAGTGTTAATTCTGGCTGCCCTGCACACAATAAGCTTGAAATAAGCGGGTGTGTCGCTTATTTCCTGTATTTTTTCAGTCTAGCTTTAGAAAGGAAGAATCCAATGAAAGCCTTTATCAGCACCTCTTTGGCGCTGGCGCTTTGCCTTTCCATGGCGGCTTGCAGTTCCAGGAACTCGTCTTCTTCCAGTTCCTCCAGCAGCAGCGTGCCGCCGCCGGTTTCCTCCTCCTCTTCCTCCATGGTTTCCTCCTCTGAACCCAGTTCCAGTGGAATTAAGGAAGACATGGAAGAGATTGGAGAGGATATTTCCGACACGGCTTCCGATATGGTATCCGATGTGGAAAGCGCCGTAACTCCTACCATGAGCACCGATTTTGAAGAAATCGGTGCTCTGGCTTCCACCCAGGTACCCTGGGGACCTGGGGTCATTGTGGACCCTGAAACCAACCGCACCACAGAGCCGGAGCTGCACCAGCAGGAATATGGGGACTTTGGGGCTTGGTTTATCGCCCCTGAGGGCTGCGGAAAGCTATACCTCACCTTTGATGAGGGCTATGAGAATGGGTACACACCTCAGATTTTAGATGTACTTAAAGAAAAAAACGCCAAAGCTGTGTTTTTTGTTACCATGCCCTTTGTGAAAACCTGTCCTGACCTGGTGCGCAGGATGATAGACGAGGGCCATGTGGTAGGTAACCACACCAACCGCCATTTGAATCCCACAAAGGTCAGCCTGGAGGAAGCCTGCCAGGATATTATGGACCTGCATGAATATGTGAAGGAAAACTTCAACTACGAAATGTACCTGTACCGTCCCCCAGAGGGGGCTTTCAGCCAGCAGACCCTGGCTATGGCCCAGCAGCTTGGCTATCAGACGGTGCTGTGGAGCTTCGCATACAGCGATTGGAATGTGGATGACCAGCCTTCTTATGACACCGCTCTGGCCAGAACCACCAAATTCATTCACGAAGGAGGCATCTATCTCCTTCACGCGGTAAGCAAAACCAACACGGAGATTCTCCCCGCTCTCATTGATGAGATTCGAGCCAGAGGATTGGAGCTGGCGGCCTGGGATTTGCCTCCAGCCGATGAGCTTTCCCATGGATAATCAAACCTGTTTTAAGCTGGGCCATCGGGACCCGGCTTAAATTTTGTGCATAATGAGGTAAAAAATACAAATTTCCCAACAGCCTGGCAGGATTGTGATTGACAGTGTGTGGGTTGGGTGTTATCCTGTTACCAGACCAATGAAAGGAGCATTTCCATGAAACCATCAATTCAGGCGGTGCTTTTGGCAGGATGTCTTATGGCCAGCCTGCTGACCGGCTGCGGACAAGGGGAGGAACCTGAGGCGCCCTCCACAGAAGAAAACGCCTCCACCTCTGAGGAACAGGTTCAGGAGGTAAGCCCTGTCAGTTTGGGAGAGCTGTTCCAGGCCAACGAAATGGAAGCTCTTTTAGGAAGACACAGCTGCTATACCTTGGATTACGTTTTTAATCCCCAGGAAGGAGTGGCGGAACAGCAAACATTTCACGTTTTCCAACAGGGAGGCAAGCCTGCCCTTTGGGTTTCTTACACCGACCAACTGCAGGTCCTCTATCAGGAAAATACTGGAACCATTATCCACAATTCCGAAACAGGAGAACCTTTGATAACCCAAGCGATCTATTTGGGCACCGCCTATGACGAGACCCTTTCCCAAAATCTGACCACCCATCTTTTCCTCCCCCAAAGCGGGCAGGAGCTGGTGTCCTGGGAGGTACCTGAAGATGGAAGCCCCATTACCCTCCATACCACCCTGCCGGATGTATCCGAATCCATAGACCCCTGGTTTGTGTATGGAGATGGGACTGTTGAAGTGGACTATCAAGTAGACCCCACTTCCCATGAGCTGTACGGGTACACTGTTACCATGGCCAACTCAGGACAGGCCCCCACCACCATCTATCAATGCGCCATCACCTATGACCAGCCCCTTTCCCCACCGGAAATTTTTCAGCAGATGGTGGAGCAGCCCAAAACCGAAATGACCATTATCAAAGACCCTGGCCCCCAGGAGCAAACAGCGGTCTTTACGGTGGCCCAGGAGATTCCCTGCGCCATAAGGCTTCCAAAATCTGATGGGGGCAAATACTTTTTCTCCATTGACCCGGAAGGAACCGAGGAATATCTGCATCAGGTAGGAGAGGAGCCTTTTGAGGTTTATCTGATTCCACGCTGAGAATAATTTGCGAAAAAAGGCGACCCTGTATTTCAGGGTCGCCTTTTCTGTTTTCCAAAAAGGTTTAAAGAAGCCGATAGTTTTTCATAACCTCACGGTGGGTCAGCCATTCCAAACAGTTTTCCAGCATCACCCCATACCGTGTATCCGCTCCATAACTAAATGTAATTTTAATAGCTGTCTCTACAAACTGAGCCGCCCGGTCCATCGCCATGGGAAAGCTGTCTCCTGTAATCATAGAGCCGGTAAGTACTGACGCGAAAATATCCCCGGTTCCAGGATAAGCGGCAGGTACATAGTCATAGTCCACCCGCCAGTAGGAATTCTGCTCCTGGTCATATCCCACATTGGCGCACCCGCCGGAAGCCAGCTCCACCCCTGTAATCACCACATAACGGGGCCCCAGCTCGGATAAACGGGCCAGCATACTTTTCAGGCCCTGCGTGCTGAGAGGCTCATAACGATACTCCTTTTTGAGAAGCAGGTAGGCTTCAGTAAGATTGGGGGTAATCACAGTGGCGTCCTTCACCAGACTGCGCATACAGCGGATAAGTTCAGGGGTATAGGTTCGATAAGGGCGGCCGTGGTCCCCCATCACTGGGTCCACCACCGCCAGCGCCTGGGGATAAGCGGCAATCAGCTCCGCCACCTCCCCCGCTTGAGAAGGATTGGACAAAAAGCCTGAATAAATCCCCTCAAAATTCAAGTTCAGGCGTTTATAGTGTTGGGCACAGGGATGAATATAGTCGGTCAAATCCCGCATCTCTACATCGCCAAGGCCCCCTGTATGGGTGGAAAGTACAGCGGTGGGGATAGGGCAGACCTGGACCCCCATAGCGGAAAGGGTGGGAATTACCACCGCCAGGGAACTGCGCCCAAAGCCTGCCAAACCATGAACGGCGGCCACACGGGGAGGTCGTTGCAGCATAGGAAAAACTCCTTTTTATTTTGAAAAAATTTCTTGAATCGTCCAATTTTGGAAGCTGAAAACAAGGGATTTTTCAAGATTCCTGGGCAAGCTAACAGAGCGAAGCATCGCAAACAGAATTTCAAATAGGGGGACTTTTGCATGAACAAAGCAACCACTACCGCTATGACAGGAGCCGCTGTGGCTATGGCGGCCGGAACCGCCGCCTATATGCTCAGCCGCAACAAGAACCACACCGGAAAGGCTTTGAAGAAAAACGCCGCCAAAACCATCAAAACCTTGGGCAGCGTGCTGAACAGTGTGGAACAGATGATGCGGTAACCTGCCAGTCAAATTTGGGGCCAGCGAACCCTATTTTCCAGAGTGAGCTTTGTGAAGCTGATTCTTCTGGGCAAAAATTGAGGAAAAAGAGTTTTCCACAACTTTTGAAAAATGGGTGGAAAACTCTTTTCCTTTATCCAATTTGGATTTTACCTTCAGGAACAATCTCCTTGCGCCTTACCGAGGAGCGCATGGCCAAGGAAAGGAAGAAGGATACCGGTCCCAACCGGCCTAAATACATAGAGAAAATCAAAAGGCATTTGCACAAAAGGTTGGCGTTCTCTGAGATTCCGGCGGAAAGGCCCACAGTAGCGAAAGCGGAAACACTTTCAAAGAAAGCGTCCACAGCAGAAACCTGATGGGTTTCATACATGGTGGCCACAATGGCTCCGCTGGTCACCGCCACCAAGATAGCGCCCAGCACCATCACCGCCAGGGATTTATAGACAGCACTTTTGTCCACCCTCCGGTGAAAAATTACAGTATCCTCTCCCCCTCGTACCACACTGAACACGGTCATCATAATCACCGCCACCGTGGTGCATTTGATTCCGCCTCCTGTGGAGCCGGGAGCAGCGCCGCAGAACATCAGGAGTGAAGACCAGATTTTTGTGGGGTTGGTCAGCTCCGACATGGAGATGGAATTAAACCCAGCGGTGCGGCAGCTCACCGAATGGAACCAGGAAGCTTGCAGCTTCTGCCACAGGTTGGGCAGGGAATCCAATGTGGCGGGGTTGTTCCATTCCAGCAGGGCGGTGATGAACATGCCCAGAAAAATCAGGATTAAGGTGGTGAGCAGTACCACCCTGGTATGCAGGGTCAATTTCTTTGTGCGGCGGTACTGCATCAAGTCGGAAATTACAATAAAACCGATTCCTCCAATGATAATCAGAAAACCGATTGTAAACAGGATAACCGGGTTATTATTATAATTGGTAAGGGAACTGTATTCCCCCTGCTGCCCAAAAAGATCAAATCCAGCGTTGCAGAAAGCGGAGATGGATGTAAAAATCGACATAGGCAGCCCTTTCCAGCCATATTGAGGAACTAACTGGGTGGAAAGCAAAAGAGCGCCTGTCCCCTCTACCACCAGAGAAGTACCAACCACCAGTTTCAGCAGCTTTCCTACATCCTCCCCCAGGGAGTTGGTGGACTCCTGCGCCAGATGGATGCCTCTGAGCCCCAGCTTCTTGCCAATCATCAGATTAAAGAAGCTGGTAAAGGTTACAAGCCCCAGCCCTCCAATTTGAATCAAACCGATAATCACAAACTGCCCAAAAGGGGTCCAATAATGGTAGGTATCATGGACAACCAGGCCGGTCACACAGGTGGCCGAAGTGGCTGTAAAAAGACAATCTAAAAAAGGGGTGATCACCCCTTCACGACTGGAAAAAGGCAGCATCAGCAAAAAGGTTCCAAACAGGATTACCGCTGCGAAACTTAAACTGATGATGCGCGCCGGAGACGAGGTGAGTTTATTTTTCCAAAATTTCTTCGAAAGCTGTGGAGAAATCATATCATTCGCCTGCTTTCCTAAGTCTTGGACTGTTCATCCTGGTTCATAGCCAGAAAACGTTTTGCCGCTTTAATCAGGTTTTTGTCATTTTTAAAGGTAACCAAATCTTCCGCATCCTCCAAAGGGGACCAGCGATACTCACTAATCTCCTCCTCCTGACGCACTACCGTGTCATCCTCAATGGGACTCCCCAAAAAATACACCACCTGCTTTTTCACTTTCGGCTTCGGATAGTATTCCACACTTTCACGAAACCCTCTGTGCAGCCAAACCTCCAGTCCAGTTTCCTCTTTAATCTCCCTTAGAGCGGTTTGTATCTCATTTTCTCCAAATTCTACATGGCCTTTCGGAAAGGACCAATGTCCCCCGCACCGGTGTTTAATCAATAAAAGATCATATTTTCCACAATCCCGTTTGCGATACACCAACGCGCCGCAAGATTTTTCTCTGATCATAAAGTCGTTAACAATCCTCTCTAGCGGCTGTCCCAGCCGCTCCTTTACACAATACATATGTATTAATATAACACGTTTCTCTCCTTTTTAAAAGCCTCTTTTATACTTTTTAAAAACCCGTTTTCTCCTGTATTTTTCGTTGACGTTCTGCACTTTTCCTGTTATAATAAGCAAAGCCCATCTAAAATACAGTTGGAGACGTATCGAAGTGGTCGTAACGAGAACGACTCGAAATGGTGTTTCACCCCGCCGCTCCGATACCCCGCAAACCCGCATGAATCCGGCGATTTCGGAAGTGTCCCGGTTCACCGGATTTCCC